>DATGMP010000001.1:0-56960 GCA_035293565.1 Alphaproteobacteria bacterium
AATGTCTGGGACTATCTGCGCGGCAACAAGCTGAGCAGCCTCGTGTGGGACAGCTACGATGCTATCCTGACCGCCTGCGAAGACGCCTGGAACTTCATCGCCAACGACCCCGAACGTATCGTCTCAATCGGCACCAGGGCAGCACCAGGGCATGGGCGTGTGTCAAAGGCTAAGGCTCCTGGTATAAGATGACGGCCACCCGCGAGATTGGCGAAGTGCATTCGGAACGAGAAGACATTATCTGGCAGCTTGTGCCGCTTGTTGACGGTGACCTTCTGATTCTTGCTCGGGTTCGGGGTCGTGTCGCCGTTATCTGCAAAATAGAACGCTGTCGTGAACAGCGCGTCGATCTCGTCCTCGTGAAACTCCTCGACGACATCGGTCAGGAAGCCATCGATCTGAAACACCACCTTAGCGGCTTGAACGTCGTTGTTGAAGGCGATCTGGATGTCGGAGGCGCGGCATTCGGCGGCCTCTTCGAGGAGGGCGATCAATCGACGGCGAAGTCCGTCGGCGTCGTCGAGCTTCCGCATTGCCGACTGGCCGTAGAATTCGCGGATCGTGCCGAGGTCCGCGATTTCCGGATCCTTGAGATTCACCGGAGGGCTCAGACGAGCGGCCTTGGCCCGCAGGGAAAGAATTCGCGTGTCGTGAAGCGCAGCCTTGTGAACGCGGAACGTCCCATCCGACAAGACAACGACGTTCCGACGGACCTCCTCCGAGATATCACCGAGCGGTCCGCCGGGCGCGGTCAGAACATCTCGACCGTCCGGCGCACGCGGCTGCGCTATGGCGGCCATTGAGATCGCGGCCGGCAAGGCCTCCTGGATCACGTTCATGCCCGCGTGCATCGTGTCCGGCGCCCCGAAGCGCGAGGGCCGCCTTTCGTCGGTCCACGCGCTCATGGGCCGACCGCCTTACTGGCGGGAGTCACAGCTTTCGGCGCTGTAGGCCCGGAAATCGATTCACCGCTGAAGCCAACAGTCCCCTCGCCGCCGTTCGCCAGGGCCAGTCGAACTTCATCCGCCGTGATCCGGATGACACGCCCCTTGCCCGGAACCGGCGATCCCTCATGAACAGTGAGTTCGCGCCCACCCGCGAGCTGCAGTACCGCGGACAAATGCCGATCGTCGCCAAGCACCTGCACGAGAGATATGCCTGGACCTTCACCCTGCATCTCGACAACTGGCGCAGCGGCCGGCGGCATCGGCCTCTGAGTCTGACAAAGGTCGGATGGGCCGTAATTCGTCTCGCAGAGAGCCTTCAGCGCCGCAGCCTCGGCCGCGAGCTGTTGATACAGATAAATGTTCACTTGCGAGTTGGCGACGCGAGATGCCGTATCGTCGGGAAGCTTCGGGAGCGGCGGCAATGCCGGGGGACCGCTCGGTAGGTGGACAGACGGCGATGCAGAAATCACGGGCGGCGGAGCCGGCTGGGGGGAAACCGGCTCCGCCACCACTTGCGGCAGTGCCGCAACCGAATTCGCGTGCACGGCCGGGACAGAAGCCACCGCGGCCGCAGGAGATGGTGCCGGTGGCATCGGAGCGCCCTTAGGAGCCGTAGCAGGCGCCGTCGTCGAAGGCGCCGGCAGGGTAAATAGACTCGCCGGCGAAGACGCTTGCGGATGCGGCTCTACGCGTGCGTCGACGGGTGGAGGACTCGGAAGCATCTGCCCCAAACCTCCGGTCGCCGGCACTTGAGCGAAGGCGTACGCGGCGCAGCTCGCAGCCGTGCTTGCGAGAATCAATCGTCTAGGGATGCGCATAGATTTTCCCTTGCAATTGCCAGGCCCTCAAGGCCGGCGCATAGGCGACTTTTTCGACCTCGATCGCGCCGAGCCCGGCGATCGGCGCCGACCAGACCTCAGGCGGAGATCGGGTCGCGAGCGTCCAAGGGAGGAGTTGCCAGGTACTCGGCGAATTGGGCGCTGCCGGTTGTTCACCTGGTAGCAGCGGAGGTTGGCCCGGTCCGATGGTGAGAGCGGCGCCCAGGGTCTGCGATAGCTCGCCGGCTGCGGCGACGTACTCCGCTCTCGACGCGAAACCGCCCTCCGCACTGAGGTGCGGTAGCCTGGCGGTCAGGGGAACGACAATCGACGCGTGGGTGCCATCATCGGTTACGGTGGCCCCCGGAACGAAGCGCTTCAGCGCCGAGATCGGCGCGCCGGAGTCGCGCGCAAATTCGATCTGCAGACCGACCGCGGGGTCGCATGCGAAAACCGCTGTCCATCCCGGCACGGTCGACAACCCGGTTGCGTCCCTAATCGCCTTCGCGCACACGGAGAGCCCCGCGCTTGCCGGAATCCAGCGCGCGACCGGGGCTTTGGGCGCTGGAGGGGTCGCAATAATCGGCGCGTCGGAGATGGTCATCACGCGGATCACGACGGCAACAAGGCCGGCTGCCACCGCGGCGGCGCCGATCGTTCCGATCTGAATCCGTTTGCGATGCTTCACCGACCAGACCGGCGCGAGTGACGAAGGTTTCGCGCGGGCCAGTAGGCTTTGCAGCGTATCTGGCCTGCTGTCCGGAATGCCCCATTCCGCAGGCGCATAGATTCGGCGCCACACCGAGCCCCCCGCCCTGAGTTCCTCGAGCCGCTGCCACGCGTCGTCAACCGACGCCACGATGAGGTCGCCGTCCGGCAGGATGCCATGCGGACCGATCGCGATCAGAACGCATCGACCGTCGATCAACTTGAACACTGCGAGGGTCGAACCTCCGACGACGCCTGCAATGGCGGCCGCCGCGCTGTTCCAGCGCGCCGAGGTGAACGGATTCCGTCGCGTGGAGTCGGTGGGCAGCTTGCCCAGCCCGAACTGGGCGTGCCGGCGGAAAAATCCGATGTGCGATGCGCCGGCTTGATCGGCGGATTTCACGGCCTCGGATTCAAGTGTGGCCGCGTTCACGGCCGACTCCCATTTGAGCCCGAACACGAAGGCGCGTCGCCCAACCATCATCGAGGCCAGAGCCGAATCGGTACCGATATCGGTTTCGGGCGCCGTCATTCCCCGACCTCGGAAGAGGAGATCACGCCCGCGGCCATGCCGGACGTTCCCGCCGCGACCGCAGGAGGCTTCAGCAGCTCGGCACGCATGATCAACAGCAATCGCGTTCGCACGAGGCCGGCTTGCTGATGGCTGTCGAGCAGATTGTCCACCCATCCGAGGCCCTGCTTCTGACCCGACGCCGTGTACTGGTCGTAGCCCAGCGTGGCGACTTCTTCACCCGTGCCCAGCACGACATTGATCCCGAAATTGCGTTCGGTCGTTGTCAGCGGGTCGAGCGCGCTACCGGGAGCAATCTGGCGCTGAATTTCGGCGGAGATCGCAGAGTTCTCGATACTGGCGAGCAGAGAGATTTCCGAGCTGCCGACGACCCGCGGCAAGACTTGAAGCGAGAATCCTGTAGGCACCGTGACCGCGCTGGCAGCCGTGCTGGCGGCACCCGCTTGCGCCACCGTGTTGAATTGGATCGATCGGACGATGTCGGTGTTTGTCGTGAGCTTGATGGACGCCGGTACGCCGTTCTGCGTAATCGTCGATCCTGTCTCCACATCGACGAGGCGGTTATTGCTCGCGAGCGCCTTGAGAAGGGCTTGAGTGCCGTTCCAGGCGCTCGTCGGACTGGAGATCGCGAAGGACGCGCTTCCAGACGATCCGGCGAACGCCGGCACGAGATCCGCGAGGCCATACGTCGCCCCGGTCTTGGCGTCCTTGTAAAGAGCGCTGAGCGAGATCCCGAAATCGTCGTTGTCGCTCGTGTTGATGTAGATCGCCGTGATTTCGACGGCGACGCGCTGAGACAGCGACTGGTTGAGCGCATCGAAATACGCGCTCACACGCCGCATCGTTGTCGGAGATGCCACCACTGTCACAACGCCGCTCGCGCGCTGAGCCACGAACCGGCCGGGCGTCGGCACGAGAGCCGTCAGCGCATCGTTGATCTCTTTCCAGATATCGAGATCGATCTTGACGGAGGTTTCTTGCTTCGAACCGCCGTCACCCGTACCGTTGCTCGAGGACGCCGAACCCACGGCGCCGGTCGAAGCCTGGGCCATCGTCGGCGCCGCGCCCGACATCGCGGCGCTGATTTGCTTCACGGACGGATCGGCGCGGACCTCGAACGTGCGCGTCACGTATTGGCTGATCGTGATCTCGCTGCCGTTGTAGGACCACTCGCAATCAAACCGCTGGCCGAGCGAGTCCAGGATCGAGTCCAGCGGCGCCGAACGGAAATTCGGAACAAAGCTTGCGCCGAAGGAACCCCCCTCACCTGCTCCGCCGAGGCTGACCGGCGTCGGCAGGCCCTGAGCGCCGTTCGCCCGTGCCAGGAGTTTCGCAGCCGCCGGGTCAGCGCCCGATATCGGCGATCCCGCAATGTATTCGCTCCCCTCGACGTGAACCGGCACGCCGGCCGTCTCGCTCAAGAGGGCCGCGAATTCGGATAGGCTCTTCGGCCGACCATCGGTGATCGTCAGCCGCTTGGACGCGAGGTCGGAGGGCAGCGGAAGGCCGTGATGGGCGCGGATCACGCGAGAGCCGTAATAGGCTCCTGACGTAAACGTCACCGCTGGGGCCGGCACGGCATCCGGCCTTTCCAATGCGAGCTTGGTCGCCGCATCGCTCATCCGCTTTTCGACCTTGGGTTCGGCTTGGAGGGTGCAGCCAAAGAGAGGCAGTGCCACGCCACAGAGTAGCGCCGCGCGAAGAAGCGTCTGATCGCTCACGGGTTGCTCTCCGTAACCAGGATGACGTTGTTGGCGGTCACCTCGATCCGCGGCCGGCTCGAGGCGCGAGAGAAGCCTTGCGGAAGAGCCTTGATCGCTGCCTCGATCGTCCCCGCAATCGCCCCCGGCACGTCGACTGGCCAATCCGATTCAGTGAGAAACTGGGGCTCGGGCCAGTTTGCCCGGACGGCCCAATCGCGGAGTGTCGACTTGAGAGAGCCGGAGACCGACCAGGCCGACGGCATCGGTGCGCGAACGATCGGAGTTGGCGCCTGCTTTGCCGCGCGCGAGCCGATGGTGATCACCCCACCACGCGACTTGGGCGCAGGTTTCGGTGCCACAGGAGGAATGGCCGCGGTCTTTGTCCGCACCGCGCGCGCAGGTTTGGACGTCGGGTCGCCGCCGATCGCGATCGAATTATGGTCCTCGTCGCCCGCCCAAGCGACGGGACAAGCCAGGATCGCGACCGCGATGAGAGAAGCCCCGATGATCGGAACGCCGAGACTGATGGTGCGCATGGGAGCCTAGTGTTTGGCTGGAACTATGGGCGTGGCGACACGCAGGACGCCCGCTTTCGGATCAAACCTGATGCTGATCGGCGTTGGCAGCTTTCCGAAATTCTTCGCCAGGCCGCCGATCGCCGCCATCAGATCGCCATTGTAGCTATGTCCCTTGGCAGCAGCCGGGACCGGATAATCG
This sequence comes from Alphaproteobacteria bacterium, assembly GCA_035293565.1. Lineage (GTDB taxonomy): Bacteria > Pseudomonadota > Alphaproteobacteria > BOG-932 > Roseiterribacteraceae > DATGMP01. Next base: position 5,426 of record DATGMP010000001.1, read on the forward strand.
ACCGAGGCCGTCCATTCGAGGGTATAACCGCCCGCGAGGCACCAGCGCTCAATGACAGTGCGGATGTTCTTATCTTCGACCCCGACGGCCCAGATCGTCGGCTCGGGGCCGCCCCCGATCGTTGCCTCAGCTTGGGTCGCCAGTTCCGGGAGATCGGCCGCGGCCGGCGCCTCGGGTAGGAAGGCGGGTGGTTTAAGCGCACCGACCTGCGCAATGTCTCGCTGGTCGATGTCGGGTTCAGGGATGACCTCGACATTCACGGGATGAACACTAACCATCCGAGCACTGCTCCGCGCCCCGGATGTAGCGACGATAATCCGGTCTGCGCCGATGCCCGCCAAAAACAGCAACGCGCAGGTTTGCAGCACAATGAGCAATTGCCATCGGCGCGACATCGAGCCCAGTTCGGACATCACTCTGTAGGGCTCGAACTCGTGGACGAAGTTCGGGGTCTGCAATGACGAGTCTGCACGGAAAGGCAACGTGGCATTCATCACAGCGCGCTCCCGAGAAAGCCACTCATTGTGAGCGCCAGGAAATACACGGCCACGAACCGACAGAAGGCAGACGCTTCAGTCGCGGAATGCACCACTGCTGCGAAACCCTGTTGACATTCGTTTCTGATCATTCCCAATAATTCCGTATCGATGACTTCGTCCAGGACGACGTTGGTCTGTCGATTACGGTCGAAAAAATTAAAATTGTCTTACACGGAAATAGATGCGGACAATTATATGTGTTGGTAATTTACAGTTTACAGAGAGCCTGTGATTTACCAGGAACTGTTATATGATAATAAATCTCACTGATTACTAGCCAACCGACGATATCTCTGAAAGACAAAATCTCCCAAAATTTAGTATGCATATAAGCAATAACTGGATTCTCTCTCCACTTTTAGATTTGTGGACATATATGCCACTTTAGGTTGCCTCGTCCAGCGATGCATACCAACTACCACCGACATAAACTTACTTGTGCTTTACTTGTGGTATCGGCGGTACCGCCATGTGCGTTTATTCCAGTCGTGTCGTACATTATTCGATGTCGGCGAATAAAATGTCGCAGGCAGCGCCGGCATCAGAATAGATACCGCCGCATTCGATACTGGAGGGATCTTCGGAAAATTATACTTCAGTTAACTATGCCTTGGCAGCAACGAATACAACCTGTAGTTGACAAGAATGGATGATCATGCTTTTGTTGCAGTCAAACTTAGACTTTCGTGTGTCGCATGATTTGATCCCCGTTCAATTGACATTCAATTCGAGTGCAGGATCGGGACGCTGCGCAGTCCAACCGATAGTATCCAGCGCCGCACACCAAGTCGCCCTCCCAGGAATGAAAGGCAATGAGCGACAAAATTTCTGACGATCTCCTCGAAGGCGCCGATGCAATCGCCAGCGAGCTCGGCTGGCCACGTCGGCGTGTGTATTACACAATAGAGAGCGGTTCCGGCTGGCCGATCTGGCGTGAAGGAGGTGTGATTACCTCAACACGATCTGCTCTTAAGAATCATCTCGCCGCCCGTGCAAAAGAGGCAGTGGATCGAGCAAGACTGCCTAGCGCGGAAGCCCCGAATGGTGCTGGTCCGTAATTGGCACCGCTTGGCGGCTGTCCGGTGACGATGTCGATGGGCAGCAGCACAGATGTTGTCGATTGGGCGCTAACCCAGGCGAGGATCACTAAGCGAGGTAAGTTCCGTGCACATTGTTCGTTCTCAGTCGTCGAACGAAGAAATCGAGCCCTGGCTCACTGTCGCCGACATGGCGAAGATTCTAAAGGTCACGCCGAAGACGATTTCCAATCGTCTGGTAGCAGCCCCGCACACGCTACCGCCGCGGAGCTTTCCACCGGGCGTCAACGGGGCGCGTTGGGCGCCACGCATCGTCCGTGCTTGGCAAGCGCAATTTGATCCTATGGGCCTCGAAGCGAACGGGCGCCCGAAGCGCGGGCGGCCCCACCAAGGCCGAACAAATTCGGAGGCGCCAACTAGCCGAGACGGGAGGCGAGCCGGGCGGCGCGTAGGTGGGTGTACCGCTTCAAGGCCGCATGGGAGAGGTGGCCGGTGATCGCCATAATCTCGTGGTCTCGCAAGTCCGTGCGCTCGAACAGACGGCTTATCGCTTCGTGCCGCAAGTCATGCCACCGCAGGTCCGGGAACGCCTCGTCGGTAACGACTGCGCGGAACGCCTGCCCGATCCCCGAGCCGGTTTCGATACCGAGGACCGTGGGCCGTTTCTTTTCTCCAAACAGTTTTTCAAGAGTTCGAAAAGCTGCAACAGCCCGCGTGCTGAGCGGGACACGCCGCGCTCGATCGTTTTTGGTCTTCGGAAGGTCTGCGTAAGGCGCATCGCCGTCAAGCCGCGTGCGGCTCCATTCGAGTGTCGCAAGCTCCGTCTGTCGCATGCAGGTCTCAAGCGCAATCCGGGTTGCCGCGCCTAGCCAGGGCGACGTGGACGCGTCTACGACCGCGAAAAGCCTATCTTCCTCTGTTCGCCCGGCGGTGTCAGTCTGGTCATCTAACCGGCGGTCGCGAGCGTTATCGAGGATCGGACGCACATTGTTGCTGACCGGATTGGGCAGCCGGACCTTGTTCTCGTCACACCAGGTGGTGAACAAGTGTGAGATGAATTGGAGGTAATGCCAACAGGTTTGTTTGCTCCATCGCGCGGCAGGGCCAACGAGCGTGTCGTCCTCTGCGTTGTCCTCGTCGAGGACCGCGATTCGCCAGTCTCGGAGGTCCCACGGCATGACCGCGTTCATCCGCCACGAGGCGAAGTCGCTGGCCTTCCAATAGGCGGCATAGGTCCGCTTGTTGATCGCGCTCGCGGGAGTCCGAGGAAGGACGGCCTTCTCGTACCACTCGATCGCCTGCTTGAGCGTGGTCCCTTGGGCCGTGGCGGGCGCCACGTACTCGTTGCCAAGGATTCGCCCTTCGGTCTTGGTCGCCCAATCTCGCGCTTCGGTCCACGTCTCGAACGTCCGAGCCGGGACCTTTACCCCCTTGCGACGAATTTCCACACGAATCTGGTTAGGCCCGATTTCGCGAATTGATGCCACGCTGCCCCCTGTCGCTGCTGCCCTGAATTGCGACAGATTGCGACAGAAAGGCAACCTAATTTTTGAAGTGTGACCTAAGTCATTGAATTCTGGTGACCCCGGCAGGACTTGAACCTGCAACCCTCAGCTTAGAAGGCTGATGCTCTATCCGGTTGAGCTACGGGGTCATGCGCAGGCTCGCTAATAGCGAACCGCGCGGCGCGAGCAAAGTCCATCCTGGCAAATCATGTGATCGCGGGCCTCGCCGTGCTACCCTGGTGTTTCCGGGCGGCTGAACTTTCTTCGAAAGGGCTCGCGCCATGAAGATCGGTCTCCAGATACCCAATTTCACCTGGTCGAGCGGCCCAACGGGCCTCGCCGGAACACTTGCCAACATCGCGCGGACCGCGGACGAGGCGGGCTTCAATAGCCTATGGGTCATGGATCACTTCTTTCAGATCCCGCCGGTCGGCCCGGCCGAGAATGAGATGCTCGAGGGCTACAGCGCCCTCAGCTTCTGCGCTGCGGTCACCAAACGCGTGAAACTTGGAACCATGGCGACCGGCGTCGTCTATCGCTATCCGGGCATTCTCGTGAAGACGGTGACGACGCTCGACGTTCTGTCGGGCGGCCGCGCCTATCTTGGTATCGGCGCTGCCTGGTTCGAACGTGAGGCCCGTGGGTTGGGCGTCCCCTTCCCGCCGGTCGCCGTCCGCTTCCACCTGCTCGAGGAAGCCCTGCAAATTGCGCAGCTGATGTGGTCGGGAAAACCTGGCTCCTATCACGGAAAGCACTTCCGGCTCGATGAAACCTTGTGCAGTCCGCAGCCCTTGTCGCGCCCTCATCCACCCATCCTGGTCGCCGGCGGCGGCGAAAGGAAGACGCTCAGGCTCGTTGCGCAATACGCCGATGCCTGCAACCTGTTCGGCGACGCTGCGACGGTCGGCCCGAAACTCGAGATATTGAAGCGGCATTGCGAGGCTGTCGGCCGCGATTACGCGACGATCGAGAAGACCACGCTCGGAACGGCCCACTTGGCGCCGGGTAAGATGACGCCCGCCGATGTGATCGCGCTTTGCAAAGGGCTCGCCGCGATCGGCGTCAGCCACGCGATCTTCAACATGCCGAATGTCCAGGACATCACGCCGCTGGAGATATTCGGTCGCGAGATCATCCCGGCCGTAGCCGAATTCTGAGATTTCCCAAGCGCCCCGATAGCCGTGACGCACACGATCGCCGACGGCCTCGTCACCCACAGTGGTCTGCCCGGCCCAACCATTTGCGATTTAGCCGCCCGGAGCGTCAGGGCGTCGCAACTCGCCAAATCAACGCGTGGGAACCGTCGGTCAGGTCGAAAATGTCCCGCCCCAACATGTCGCCGGCCTTCTTGTCCTGGACATTGGTGTAAAGCGCATAGCCCTGATAGGCCCATTGCTTGGAACCGTCGTCGCGCGTTACGAGCGACCAATAGCCCGAGGCGCGCGCGTCGGCCTCGGCGCGCAGCGGAATCCAGATATTCGTACAATCGCCCGTGCAACCTGCCGCGCCGATCGAGCGTCCGACGGTCGGCGTGGGGGGCGGGCCGTCATTGACACTGTAGCCGCCGAAGCTGAAGCGGAACTTGTCGCGCGCGTAAAGCGTGCGGCCATCGGCGGTAACCAGCACGGGCACGCCGCCATTGATCCGCGTCCGTACCTCCGCCGGCAGGAAATAGCGTTTCAGAGCGGCGACGTGCCAGCGCGGATCGACATACATGCCGTCGGCATCGCCCGGCTTCCGGTCACCGGTGAAAGTATAGACGGCGCAGCCCTTATAGGCCCATTGCCGGCCGCCATCGTGCCGCCGAATGGTCGACCAGTCGCCCACGGGTTTCGCAAGCTCTCCAGCCTGCAGCGGCGTCCAAATTTTGAGGCAGTCACCGACACAGGCCGAGCCGCCCGGGAAATCGCCGTCGAAGACGTAGAGCGTCATGCCAGCGCGATCAATGAAGATATCGCCGGCGGCGCTGGCTAACGGTTTCAACGTGATGCCGGCCGGCGATGCAACCTCGTCCGGTGCCTGATCGATCAAGGCGACATGCCAGTTGGCATCGACGCCGTTGGCGTCGTCCGGCTTCTGGTCCTTGGTCGAACGGTAAAGCGGCTGGCCCTTATAGGCCCATTGCTTGGCGCCATCCTCGCGCGTCACCAGCGACCAGTCACCGGCCGGAGCAGCGCTCGCATCGGCGAGGAAAGGTGGCGAGGCTTTCGCGCAATCGGCCGTGCAAGTCGATTTGCCGGGCGTATCCGCATCGTAAGTATAGAGCGTCATCCCGTCCGCGTCGGCGAAATGGCCGGGAGTCACGCTCAGCGGCATGCTCCCCTGAGGCGGCTGCACGCGGATCGAGGGCTCGAGCGTGATGCCGAGCGGCGTCGCCGGAACCGAAAAGTCCTTGGATCCGGTCGGCTCCAACGCGCCGCCGACCGAAAGACTCGAAAGCCCGGCCGTCAACCCGACGACTGCTCCGCAGATCCATTGCCGCATCAGACGAACAGCTCCGTCAGCGGGCGCGCCGTGCGCATCGAACCGACGCCCCAGCTGTTCACGGGCAGGCCAAGCGCCTGCTGGATCGTGAGGCCGACCCGCGTCCCCGGCTCGCCGTCGGCCGCGACGTGCTGGCCGGTCTTGAGCTTGCCCGATCCCTTGCCGCCCGCCAGCAACATGGGGATGTTCTCGAGCGTGTGCTGCTTGGCGTAGCCGCATTCGCTGAGGCCGAACACCAAGGTGCGGTCCAACAATGTGCTGTCCCCTTCCCTTACCTTGCTCAGCACTTCCAGCAGGTCGCCATAGGCATGCAGAATCTGGTCTTCGAACCAGGCCGCGCCCGGCTGATAGCCGAGCTTTTCGTCGATCGGATCCTCGTGCGTGTGGATGTGCTGGGTGGTCGGCTCGCCCGCCTTTCGTAGCGAGGAGGCGCCATCGGTGAAGGAGATGTTGAAGACCCGGGTCTGATCGCAAGCGAGCGCATGCGCCAGGATCTCGGCAAAGAGCCTATGATTGGCCGCCGCTTCATCGACTATCGTGCCTGTCGGGATCTCGTCCGGCTTCTTCGCAACCGTACAGGCCTCGAGCGGCTGCGGCTTCTGAAGCGCAATGTCCAGCCGCTGCTCGATCTGGCGCAGCGAAGTGAAATACTCGTCGAGCCGCGCCTTGTCCGCGGCGCCGAGTGACCTGCCGAGAGAGTCGCGCGGCTCCTTGATCGCGGACAGCACGCTCTTCTCGGCCATGATCCGCGGATCGGGCTTGAAGTCGGCGGCATTCGGATCCTTGAAGTCGGGCCCGAAGATGCGGGCATAGAGCGCGGCCGGCGAACCTTCGGCCGCATTGATGACGCTGCTGCTGCGGCGGCTGATGGTGTTGTTGGGATTGCCCATCGCCGACAGCTCGAGCGACCGGAAGCGGGTCGTTGCACCGATTGAATCGGCGATCAGGACGTCAAGGCTGGGATCGGGCTCCTTGCCCGTCGTCCCGGTCATGAGGCCGCGCTGCCCGGAGGTGTGGGGCACTAGCCCGTTGCCGTCCAGGAAGGTCTTGAAGCCCGTGAAGATGCTAAGCTGATCGCGATATGGCTGGAGCATGTAGAGCTCGGGCGGCATCTCATAGCCCGCGCCCAGCGTCTTGGGCTCCCAGCGGCCGGGCGTCAGCCCGCAGCCCCAGAACCAGGTACCGAAGCGGACCGGCAATGGAGCCCCGGTCGCGGCGAGAGCCGTGCCGTTATCGTTGAGGAAGCAATCCAGAAACGGCAACGCGACCGTAATCGCGGTCCCGCCCAACATGCCGCGCAGGAACCGGCGGCGACTTGTGAGATTGGCAATGGCCCTCATTTGCTACCTCCCTCGATCGACGCCGACCTAACCGGAGCCGTTTCGCTGTCGATGACTCGGAAAAAGGGTTCGCTGGTGACGATTCGCTTCAAAAGGGGCGCTAGCCTGTATCCGTCGGCTGCGAAATCCTTGACCAGATCGCCCCGGATCCAGGCTGCCTCGCTCTTGGTCGGCGTGCGGCCAAGAGCATAGGAATATATCCGATCGACCAGGCAGACCGGCGTCGCCGGATGGTCGTGGATCGCTTGGCCGAGGCCGATGGCGTTGGTGAATTTGGTGCCGTCCAGCTCGCCACTCGCATCGATCGCCTGGCCGTTTTCCGTGCTTCTGAAACCGCCCAGCGAATCGAAATTCTCGAGCGAGAGGCCGATCGGATCGATCAGCTTGTGACAGCCGGCGCAGGTGGGCTCGGTGCGATGGGCGGTCAGCCGCTCGCGCGCGGTCTTGTAGAGCGGATTTTTAGTGTCCTGGACCACCTTGAAATTCACGTTGCCCGGCGGGTCTGGCACCTTTTGGCAGAGCACGATTTCCCGCACCGCCTTGCCGCGCAGCGTCGATGAGCTGCGGCCTGGATGCGAATGCAGGGCCACGAAGCTGATCTGGCTCAGGATTCCCGTATGCTCGTCGCCGTCGGGATAGCGATGGAATTGCCAGCCGTCGGGTGTCGCATCCGGCGCGTCCTTCGCGATCGGAAGACCGTAAACCGCCCCCAGCTGCCGCGACAGGAATGTCTCGCGCGTCGTGAACAGGTCGCGGTAATCTCCGTTCTTGGCGAGCAGCTCGTACATGATCGTGCGGAGCGTCTGCTCCTGCGCATCGACCGCGAGCCCATAGCTGTATTTGGGATAAATCGCCGGGTCTTTAGCCAGGTTGTTGAAGGCGTCGAAGCTCAGCATGTCGGTGAAGAAGGCCCGCATCCCGGCTTCGAGTCTTGGCGAGGCAAGCAGCCGATCGACCTGATGGGCGAGCCCCTGAGGCTTGTCGAGATCGCCCTTCTCAGCCGCGGTCAGCAACTCATCGTCCGGAGTCGTATCCCACAGGAAAAAGCTCAGCCGCGCGGCGCGAGAATAGGCATCGAGCCGCTTTTGTCCCCGATGATCGGGATCAGGCTCCGTACGCTCCCAATCGAACAGGAATTGCGGCGCCTGAAGCATGCCGGCGACGGTGAGCTCGAGTCCGCTATAGAAATTGCCGACCGTCTTGGTCGCCTCGTTCGAAGCTGTGACCAACTGATCCAGTTCATCCTTCGTCAACGGCCGGCGATAGAGCAGCCGGCCGAGCTGCGAGAGGAAGCGACCGGCGCAGGCATCGTCGGGCGCCGCCTCCGAGAAGGGCTTGCAATCGATCATCTCGGCCCGGTGCTGCTTGTCGAACAGCTGAGCCGCGATCGTGTGCGCCATGTTGCCATAATGCTCGAGACCCGAAGCCGGGACGCTGACCTTCCCGGCGCCGACCTCGATCAGGCCGGAATCGCGAATGTCGGGATCGAACCGGCCGCCGATTTTGATATCCGGGCCGAAGATATCACCGATCGCGTGCACATATTGCGACTGGGTCAGGCGCCGCAGCACCGGCGGGCCGCCGGCCTGAGCTTCCAGCGCGTCGGCCGGTTTGGCGCCCTGGCCGAGATGCAGCAGACCAACGGTCAGGAACGCAGCCGCAGTAGCGGCAAGCGCCGTTCCGCCGAAGAGCAGGACCTTACCGAGAGCGCTGCTCAATTCGCACCCACCTTCGTAGGCTGAGCCTCGACGGAAGCCTGCTTACCCGCCTCGCCCGGGTGGGTGACGAAAGCCGGCACGGCCTCGATCAGCCAGGCGGAGGAGATTGCCGTGTTTTGTCCGGTCTTGGGATCGGGATAGGCGTCGGCCGCCTTTTTCAGCGCGTAGTAGAAACCCGGCAGGTCGACATTGTTGGTCGCGTCGACACCCCAGCCCTCGGAACCGTACTGCCAATAGAAGGGGAACCAGGCATGGTAGCCGCCGAGGAAGCCGCGCAGGCTGCCGTCCGGATTGATCTTCGCCCTGATCCGCGCCTCCTTGAAATGGAACTCCTGGATCCAGAACGGGTCGCCCAGCATGTTCATGTCGAACTTATCGGTGATCAGCACCCCATCCTTGATCTGGCCGTGCACGACATTGTGCCAGCGCGGGTTGGGATCGGAGGTGAAGGTCAGGTTCGTCTCGACATTGCCGCCGCTGTCCTTTGTCGGCGCTTCGAAAGCCCGGGTGATGGTGACCGTGACGTCGGGGCTGTTCTGTGGATCCTGGATGTTCGAAATCTCGATCAGCCACGCCGGCATCTGCTCATAGAGCACGTTCCAGTAATTGAGCTGCAGCGGCGGCTGGTCGGTCAGCGTGTGCGTCTTGAGCTCGTTGATGCAGCCGATCACGCGGTACAATTGATTGTCGACGCCGCGCTCGCCGGTCTCGGGGTCGGTGAAGTCCTTCGGCTTCACTCTTCCATCGAGATTGAAGCCATAACCCATTGGACCTTCTACAAGTTTTATGTTCGGGTCCGGCATGGATTCAGGATTGGCATAGACGTCCGCCGGCTTGCCGTTGACGCGGCCCCGCATCTGCGCCACGGGAATCGTCGTCTTGAACTTAGAAAGATCCAGAAACTCGTTGATGTATTTATCGATTTCGGCCTGAGAATAACCCGCCTGCTTCAATTCCCTCCGGTAATAGATCTCCGGCCCGTCATTCATGCCATGGGGGCAGTCGCGCCCCTGCGGGTCGGCATATTCGGCGACATTGAACCAACTGACCACGAAACCTCTGGTTTCAGCCTTGGCCGCATGCGCCGCAAAGCCGACCGTCACCGCGGCGCACAGGGCCGCGGACCGCCACGCCTTGGTGGGCATGCCGCCGCAGGCCGAAGAATTTCCCATGCCTTCCTCCCGATCGCGCAGCTTCGGTTTCCGAATTCGACCGATCGCTGTCCGAAGGCTCGCAGCCTGACAATAACGCCAAACCGTTTCGTTGCGGCAGACACCTAAAGAGTATCGAATTATGATACCATAACAGATCACGATCTGCAGGACCGCAACTGATGCGAAGCCAAGTGGAACCCAATGGAACGGCGAACCGAGGCGGACGACATGGCGCTTTGCTCACCGCCGTATTGAAGCGTCTGTTCCAGGCGAAGGGTCTCAAATACCGCGACGTGGCGCGCTCCATCGGAGTCAGCGAGATCACTGTCAAGCGCTGGATGAGCGGCCGCGGCCTGACGGTTGAGCAGCTCGAACTCCTCGCCGAGGTTGCCGGGATCGGCTTGGCAGAACTGACGGAGCTTGCGGTTGCGGACTATGATACCCGGCTGCCGCAAATCACCCGCGAGCAGGAAGAGGGCCTAGCGCGCGACTCGCTACTCAGCATGGTCTTCTCCCTGCTGCTGATCGGCTGGTCCGCCATCGAGATCAAACGGGAATGCGAACTCGATGAGGCGACCCTAGTCTCCTATCTCGTTCGTTTGGAACGGCTGAAGTTGATCGAGCTGATGCCGGGCAATTTCGTGCGGCTTTTGACCCGGCGCGACCTCAGATGGGCTCAGGACAGCCCGGTACGCGGCCTCTTCCACACCCATGTCTGGCGGTATTTCCAGGAAATGGATTTCGAAAGCCCTGACGCGATTTGGGGAACCGAGACTCTGCGGCTCTCCCGCCGCTCGGTGCTCCGTATGGAGCAAATGTTCGCCGAACTCGGCCGGAACTTGCGCGAACTGGCCGAAGCCGACCGCGCGGAACCAAGTGACGAGAAGAAATGGTACGTGACGCTCGCGGCCGCCCGCCCGGTGGAAGTCCGTTTCCCGCGCGTGACCGATCGCGTCTAGCCGGCCGCCTTCGGTGGCGGCGAATACCGGAAATTGTCGGCATAGCTGCGAGGACGCACCCGGTGCGGCTTGGGCGTCTCGACCGAATAGCCGAACCCCTCGCGCTCGGCGAAGGCGATGGCGTCCTCGCGCGTCGCGAAGCGCAGCTTTACCTGGTTCAGCGTGTCCCCTGACGAGGTCCAGCCCATCAACGGTTCCGGACGGCGCGGAGTCTCGGTCTCGTATTCGAGCACCCAGCGGCCGGTCGAGGCGCGCCCCGATTGCATGCTGCTCTTAGGCGGCTGATAGATCCGGCACTGTATCTTTCCGGCCACGACGGGCTCCATCGACACGCTCTCCTCGCAAACCAATCCGCCCGAGTCTGGTCGGGGCGCCCGGATTCGAACCGGGGGCCTCCAGTACCCAAAACTGGCGCGCTACCAGACTGCGCTACGCCCCGTGCTCGGGTGGCGAACTGCAGGGCTGCACATACACGAAGCCCTGGAATCGGACAAGGCGAGCGCCTATTTGGCTTCGGTCATCGTCACCTTGTCACCGACATGGATTCCGAGCTTGGCGGCTGTGCCGGCATTCAGCTCGACGACCAGCCGAATCGGTCCTCCGGAGGGATAGTAATCTTCCGGGCCGACAGGTTTGTCCCCGACCGCCTTCGCGTCGGCCACTATGTGCGAAATTCGGCCGCCGTTTGCCACGAAGAGCATGTCGAGCGGGATATAGCAGTTTTTCATCCAAAAAGTTGCCGTCGTATCCCGATCATAAGGAAAGGCCATCCCCGCATCGGCCGGCATGCTCTTGCGGAACATCAGCCCCCTTTCCTGCTGTTGCGCCGTTCGAGCGACCTCCACATCGAAATGGTAGGTCTGTCCGGCTGCCGTCGTGACCGTAAGGTCGGCATGGTCGAGATCGGCCGCCGGCGACGGTATCGCCAGGAAAAGCGCCAGAACGAAGAATGCCAATATGCGCAAGATCGGAAGTCCCGGAACGTGTCGAGGGCGAAGAGACATAACCGATCATGGACCCGACCGGAATGCGGTGTAGAGTTTCAACTCCGGGAGGAGGTTCGAGTCCGCTAGACCATGGAATTCTTGGGAGATTACCGATTCGCGGCGACGGCGCTCGAAGTCTGGCTGGCGCTCAACGATCCCGAGGTGTTGAAGCGCACGATTCCGGGTTGCGAGAGCATGGCCCGGATCTCACCCACTGAATATGCCGGCCATGTTAGCGTGAAGCTCGGCCCCTTGAATGCCGGGTTCGACGGCAAGATCACGCTCTCCGAGCTCGATCCGCCGGCGAGATATAGGATCAGCGTGGAGGCTCAGGGAACGATCGCGGGCCGAGCGGCCGGCAGCGCGCGCGTGCGTCTGGAAGACGTACCCGGAGGCTCAATCCTCCACTACAGGGCCGAAACCGAGTTCGGCGGCCGGCTGGCGACCATCGGCGCCAAATTCGTCCGCGGCACCGCCTCCCGCTATGCCGACAAGTTCTTCGCTCGCTTCGCCGAGGCGATGGCGGAGCGCTCGACCATGCCGGCGGTGTGAGCCGCCCTACTCCCCCGACGCTACCCTGAGCGCGTCGTCATCTTCTTGGCCGAATTCCACGGCTTGCAGGCCATAGAGCCGTTTATAGACGCCGTTCCTGCGCATCAGCTCCGCATGGTTGCCGCTTTCGACCACCCGGCCGTGGTCCAGCACATGGATCAGATCGGCGCTGACCACGGTCGAGAGCCGGTGCGCGATGACCAGCACCGTCCGCCCCTGTCCAAGCACATTGAGCGCGTCCTGGACCACACGCTCGGATTCGGCATCGAGTGCAGAGGTCGCCTCGTCGAGCAGCAGGATCGGCGCGCCGCGGAGCAGCGCGCGGGCGATCGCGATCCGCTGCCGCTGCCCGCCCGAAAGCTTGACCCCGTTCTCGCCGATCCGGGTGGCATACCCTTCCGGCATCACGCGGATGAAATCGGCGGCCGCCGCACCCTCGGCTGCGGCTGTGATCTCGGCCTCGCTGGCGCCGGGACGGCCGTAGGCGATATTGGCGCCGATCGTATCGTCGAACAGCGCCACCTCCTGGCTCACGAGGGCCATATGCGAACGCAGGCTCCTCAACGTGACATCGCGGACATCCCGGCCGCCAACCAGCACCCGGCCGCCATCGACGTCATAGAAGCGCGGAATAAGGCTAAGTACCGTCGACTTGCCGGCGCCGGACGGCCCAACCAAGGCCACCGTCTTCCCGGCCGGGATCTCGATCGTGACTCCGTCGAGCGCGGGCCGGCCGGTGCGGTAGGAGAAACGAACATCCTCCAGCCGGATTGACGCGTCTTCCATCACGAGCGGCGCGGCGCCCGCCCTATCGTGAATGGCCGGCGGGTCATCCAGCACGCGGAACAACCGGTCGGCCGCGGAGAGGCCCCGCTGGAGCACGGCGCTCGATTTGGCGAGCCGTTTGATCGGCTCGAAGGCCAGCATGAAGGCGGTGATGAAGGCGAAGAGCTTGCCCGTTGTCGTCGCGCCCGCAATCACCTGATAGCCGCCATAAACGATCAGCGCGCAAATCGGCAGCGCGCCCAAGAGCTCGTTCACCGGGTCCGAGAGAGCGGCGATGCGGAAGGCCTTGTGCGCCAAGTCGAACAACCGCTGGATCGCGGCGCCGACCCGCTTCTTCTCATAGCCCTCCATGCCGTAGGCCTTGATGTGGCGTACATTCTGGAAGGTCTGATTGAGCAAATGGGCGAAATGCCCGCGCTCCTCCTGGGTCGAGGTCGAGACCCGGCGGAGCCGCTTGCCGCGTCGGCCGACCCAGATTCCGGCCAGCGGAAAGACGATGAAGGCGAAGGAGGCCAGCCGCCAATCCTCCGCGAACATGACGCCCACGAGGCCAATCAGCGTCAGCGTGGTCTTTCCGAAATTGGTCAGCGATTCGACGACTGCGTACCGCATCTCATCGACATCGGTGGTCAATCGCGAGATCAGTTCGCCGGCCGGATGCTCGTGGAAGAAGGCGAGATCGGCGTCGATCAGATGGGCCAGGCTGTCGCGCTGGATGTCTGTCACCACCCCTTGTCCGATCCGGTTCAGGATGACGCTCGAGCCGTAGGAGGCGAGCCCGCCGATCAGGAACACGGCAAAGACCAGCAGAGCGATCAGAACGATCAGGTCAGGCCGCCTGCTGGCGAAGATGTCGTCGAACACATGCCGGATCAGCACGGCCTTGCCCGAGGTCGCGGCCGAGGTGATCCCCATAAAGACGAGCGCCAGCAGCAGCTGCGGCCAGTGCGGCAGCAGATAGCTCCGCACGAGGCGGTTCAGGAGCGCCAAGGAATGGCGTTGCTGCCCGGTTTTTGACCTTTCTGACATGCGGAACGAACCTACCACGGCGCTCAAAACCGGCCAAAAGACTACCAGGCGAGCCTCGGCAGCACCCAATCCGGCGTAACTCCGAATTTCGCCGACAGCTTGGCTAATCCTTCGGTTTCCGCCATCTCACCCGCATGAATGCCGCCTGTAATGAAGGCTGTCCGAAAGCCGGCGCGGCCGCCGCCGGCGACGTCGTGCTCGAGCGAATCGCCGATCGCAACGATCCGCTCGGGCGGGATTCCCGGCAGCAGCGCTCGGCAGCGGGCATAAACTTCCGGATGCGGCTTGCCGATATAGCGGACCCGACCACCGACCTTCTCATAATGGGCAGCCAGCAGCCCGGGCGCTTCGATGAAGCCCTTTGCCGTCACCCCAATCCGGTCGGGATTGGCGCAAATCGCGAGAAGTCCTCGCTCCGCCGCCTTCACCAGCGACGGCGCATGGTCCCTTTCGAGCGACTTCTCCGGCGCGGTCGAGCTGCCGAGCAGGACAAAATCCGCGCGCTCCAGGTCGGTTGCGCGATAATCCAGTCCTTCGATGAGGGTCGGCTCGCGGGCGATCAGAAAGACGGAGCGGCCGAGCGCCGCGAAATCCCGGTCGGTCCGATCGCGCAGCATGTCGCGGACCGTTTCGCCCGAGGTCACGAAACCCGTAAAGTCGGCCGTATCGTATCCCAGGGCAGCGAGCCGATCGGAGGCGTCGTTTCCGAGGCGCGCCGAATTCGACAACACCACCAGTCTCTTCCCCGCCCCCCTCAGCGCCTTCACCGCCTCGATCGCGCCCGGCGGCGCCTTCGACCCGTCATGCAGCACGCCCCATTGGTCGAGCACCGCCGCATCGAACTGTGGGGAAACCGCGGAGAGAAATTGGAGTGGTTGGGGCACTGCTCACTCGTCATCCCCGCGACTCGTATCGTCGCGGCGGCTCTCGCTGGATTGGCCCCTTCGCGGGGATAACGACCGAAAGAAGCTCATGCCTTCACGACATTCGGCCCGGCGCAGCCGTGGGCGGCCATGGCGTTGCGCGTGTCGATGACGAGCGGAGCGACGTCCCGCACCAGGGCATAATCGACGGCGTCATGATCCGCCGCGATCAGCACGGCGTCGCAGGAAGCAAGGACCGCTTCCGTCAGCGCGGTCGATTCGATGCCGGCCAGATCGCCATGTTCGCGAGTCTTGGGCACCACCGGGACAAGTGGGTCGTGATAAGAGATCTCGGCGCCGCGCGCGCGCAACAGCTCCCAAAGCGCGAAAGCCGGGCTCTCGCGCGTGTCGTCGACATTCTTTTTGTAGGCGACGCCGAGGATGATGATCTTCGCGCCTCTCAGGCCTCGGCCGGTCCTGGCGTCCAGCGCCGCTGCAACGGCATCGACGACATGGCGCGGCATGGCGCGGTTGATCTCGCCGGCGAGCTCGATGAAGCGGGTGGCGATATCGAACTCGCGCGCCTTCCAGGTCAGGTAGAAGGGATCGATCGGGATGCAGTGACCGCCCAGCCCGGGGCCCGGATAGAAAGGCATGTAGCCGAACGGCTTCGACTTGGCCGCCTGGATCACCTCCCAGACATCGATACCCATGGCGCCGTAGACGAGCTTCAGCTCGTTGACCAGCGCGATATTCACGGCGCGGAAAATGTTCTCGGTGAGCTTCACCGCCTCGGCCGTTTCGGCGGATGAGACCACAACGGTGTGCTCGACGAACTGCGCGTAGAGCGCCTCGGCGAGGAGCGTGGCTTCCTGGCCGTCGCCCCCCACCACCTTCGGAATCCGGCTGGTGGTGAAATCGACATTGCCCGGATCCTCGCGCTCTGGCGAATAGGCGAGCCAGAAATCGCGCCCGGATGAAAGCCCGCCGGCTTCGAGAATCGGCTTCACCACGTCTCGCGTCGTGCCGGGATATGTCGTCGATTCCAGCACGATCAGCTGCCCCGCCCTCAACCTGGCGGCGACCCGCTCGGCCGTGCCCACGACGTAACCCAAATCGGGCTCGCGGTGCCGGTCCAAGGGCGTCGGCACGGCAATCAGCACGGCGTCCGCCTCGGCAAGCCGCGCGAAGTCGGCCGAGGGCGTGAAGCGCCCGGTCCCGCTGATCTCGACGATCGAGGTCGCGGGGACGGTGTTCAGATAGGACTTACCGGCCTCGAGCATGGCGACTTTGGTTTCATCGATATCCAGTCCGATGGTCCTGAAACCGGCGCCATGAAGCGCGATCACGAGCGGCAGGCCGACATAACCAAGCCCGATCACCGCCACGATCGCGCTACGGTCAGCGAAGCGGTCGCGAAGCCGCTCGCAGGCTGGGGACAGAGTCGGTGACGTCATGGCCGGAACCTACAAGGCGCCGACCAAATGTCCAAGATTGGACGGTCGCATCGAAATTCCGCTTCCAGCCCGCAGCTCCAGGCTCCTAGGATCGTCGAAAACGAGGAGGCGACCAATGACGGCTCCATTGGCGGGGAAAGTTGCGCTCGTGACCGGCGGCGCATCCGGCATGGGACGGGCCACGGTATTCGCGCTGGCCGAGGCCGGCGCATCGGTCGCGGTTCTAGACCGCAGCGCGACGGGTGTGGCCGCCGTGACCGAGGACATCGGAAAGACCGGCGGACGAGGTCTCGCCCTCGTTCTCGATCTCATGGACCTCTCAGCGCTGGCAGCCACGGTGGACCGCGTCGTCGCCGAATTCGGACGGATCGACATTTTGGTCAATTGCGCGGGCATCTATTCGCCGGTGGGACTCCTGGAAATGGACGCGGCGACCTGGGATCAGATCCACACGATCGACCTCAAGGCGCCCATGTTCTTGATGCAACATGTCGCTCGCCACATGATCGCGCGAGGCGGCGGCGGCCGGATCGTGAATGTCGGCTCCAGCGCGGCCTACCGGGCGCGCCATGCGCCGCCTGCCTATGCGAGCGCCAAGGCCGCGCTGGGCCAACTGACGCGGAGCGCCGCCGCCGAGCTCGGTCCTTACGACATCAATGTGAACATCGTCGTGCCTGGTGTGACCGTGTCCGGCCTAACCGAATCCGTCGGGCAGGAATTTTTGCAGAATGCGGTGTCGAGCGGCGGATGGAGAATCTCTTCCACCGCGTGTCTGAGCCGGAGGACGTGGCCGCGGCCATACTGTTCCTCTGCCTGCCGGGCAGCCGACAGGTCACGGGCCAGGCGATTCACACAAGCGCCGGAAACATCGTCTGAGATCGCAATGCCGACCAGCCTCGAAGATCTCATCCAACCTACCGCGACGGCGCTCCTCACCGTCGAAATGCAGCGGTCGGTCGTCGGCGACCTCAGCCGCATTCGCCCGTTGGCCGAGGCGGTCGAGAAACACGGCCTAGTCGCGAAGCTGGCAACCCTGATGACAGCGGCGAGAGAGGCCGGCGTCCCCGTGGTTTATTGCAATGCGGAATTTCGCGCCGACCGCAAGGGCACCGCGCGGAATTGCGGCTTGATCGCCACACTGACCAAGGATCCCGACCATCTGCTCACCGGCAGCCCCGCGGCGGAAGTCATTCCGCAGCTCGCACCGAAGCCCGGCGACCTGGTCTTTCCGCGGTTCACGGGCCTATCGCCTTTCGCCGCAACCGCGCTCGACATCACGCTCCGCAACATGGGCGTACGAACCATCCTCGCCACCGGGGTCTCGATCAATATCGCGATCTTCGGGCTGATCCTGGAGGCGGTGAATCTCGGCTACAATGCCGTCCTCGTGCGCGACTGCGCGGCCGGCTGCCCCGACGAGTACGCGGATTCGATCGTCCGCAATTCCCTTTCGCTCATGTCCACCGTGACGACGAGCGAACAAATCATCGACATCTGGCGAGGACGCACATGAAACCAGACACATCATCGGCCTCTCCCGACGAAATCTTCGGCCGCGACGCGGCGCGCCGCTACGAGGCATTCTCCCGGATGCGGGGCCAATGTCCGGTCCTGCGCCTCCCGACGGGCGAGCTCATGGCGGTGAGCCATCAGGCGGCCGGCGACGGTGTGCGCCAGGTCGAGGATTTCGCCGGCACCTTTTCCGATAACGGCGCCTTGGCATCCGACGATGTGATCCTGGCCGGCATTCCCGAGCCGCGGCACAGCGCCGTCCGCCGGATCTTTCTGTCCGCGCTGACCGAGATTTCTCAGTACGAGCCTTTCATCCGGTCGCTCGCCGAAAGGTTCGTTGACGAGACCGTTGCGGCGGCGGCGCGGTGCGGTGAAGCCGAGTTGATGCACGGGCTGGCGCGGCGCCTGCCGAGCGCGGTAATCGCCCATCTGCTCGGGCTGCCGGCTTCGGATATCGACCGCTTCGCGCGCTGGACCGACGAATTGCTCGAACGCCAGGGGACCAGCACGAATGCAAGCACGGCGCTGGTCGATCTGCACGACGAATTCGCTGCCTATTTCGCCGAGCACATCGAAAACAGACGAGCCCATCCAGAAGCGCGCGACGACATCATCGCGCGCTTCGTACGCGCGGAGGTCGAGGGATCCCGCCTTTCGGTGCGGGCGATCCAAACCCAGATGATGTTCTTCATCGTCGCCGGTAACGGCACGACGCGGGACCTGATCGGAAACCTGCTGATGCGGCTGGCCTCCGACGAGGCGTTGTTTCGCCGAACGCAGTCCGACCGCGGCACGATCCCGCTGCTGGTGGAAGAAGTGCTTCGCCTGGATTCGCCGGTTCAGCTGCTCGCCCGCAATTCCAAGGTCGAGACCACGCTGGACGGCGTGTCCGTCCGGCCGGGCGAACGAGTCTTGCTCAGCATCGCCTCCGCCAATCGCGACGAAAAGATCTGGCAGGACGCGGAGACCTTCCGGCCGGGCCGGGAGCGGGCGCGAGCGCATCTCGCTTTCGGCGCGGGACCGCATATTTGTCCGGCCGCCAATCTGGCGCGTATGGAGGCGTGCATCGCGTTGGAATCGCTGCTGGATCGCATCGACTCCATGAGGTTCGCGCCGAGCTACGCGCTGGATCTCAATCCGGTGATTTGGGCCAACGGGCCTCAGACGCTCAAGGTCACGCTGACGCTCCGCACGTCGTCAGAAGGTGCAGGCTGAACAGGCGATCCGGATCAGTCCAGACCTCCGCCGGTCGCCATCCGGCGCTTTGCGCCAGACGCCGGAACTGATCCAGGCCGTATTTATAAGAATTTTCGGTATGGACCGTCTCGCCGGCCTTGAAACGGAAATCCTGTCCGGCGACGTGAACCGCCTGATCTCTGGCACTCACGAGATGCATCTCGATCCGTCCTTGCGCCGGGTCGTAGAATGCGCGGTGACGGAATTCCGCATGGCCGAAATCGCCGCCGAGCTCACGGTCGATCCGCGCCAGAAGATTGAGATTGAAGGCGGCGGTCACGCCGGCCGCATCATTATAAGCGGCTTCCAGAACCGCCCGGTCCTTCTTGAGATCGACGCCGACCAGCATCATGCCGCCTTCGCCCAAAAGCCGGCGCGCTTGCGATAGGAAGCCCGCGGCCTGCGGCGGACTGAAGTTGCCGATCGTCGATCCCGGAAAAAATCCGAGCCACCGCGGACGGGCATTGCCAACGGCCGGCAGAACGAAAGGCTTCGTGTAGTCGGCGCAGACCGGCGCAATGTGCAGGCCGGGATAGTCTGCCGACAAAGCCTCAGCCGCCGCGATCAGGTGCGACCGGCTGATATCGACCGGGACATAGGCGATCGCCGTCTCGAGCGCATCGAGAAGCGTGCGGATCTTGATCCCCGCCCCGCTCCCGAACTCGACGATTGCACAGCCCGCCCCCACCAGTCGCGCAATCGCCGGCGCGACTTCGGCGAGAATCGAAAGCTCGGTGCGGGTCGGGTAATATTCGGGCGTATCGCAGATCGCGTCGAACAGGCGTGATCCTTCCAGATCGTAGAAGAACTTGCAGGGAATCGTTTTTTGCGGCTGGTTGAGGCCCCATAGAACCGCGTCGCGGAACTCCGCTGCGCTCGGCGCCAGATCCTGAAGCCGCGCCAAACTGCCCGTCTCACCTCTCATGTATCCTCCGCCAGCCTGAAGCCGCTCGCCTGCCAACGCGCGGCAGGCGGGAAGAAGTTCCGATATGTCAACCGCGAATGACCCGCCGGGGTTGCCCAGGAGGAACCCTTGAGCACCATTTGTCCGGACATGAATTTTCCGTTGTATTCCCCTATGGCGCCGATAGGCGGCCTGAACCCGGGATAGGGCGCGTAGGCGCTCGCGGTCCAATCCCAGACCTGCCCCTGGGCGATCGGCTCTCCGCTCGGGTCGGGGTGCGGCCGACCCGATGGCGCGGACGGCGGACCCAGCCGGCCCATGGCGACCTCCCATTCGAACTCGGTCGGCAGCCGCTTTCCGGCCCAGGCAGCGAAGGCGGACGCTTCGTAGTAGCTCACATGCTGCGCAGGCTCGGCCGGCTCGATCGGGCGCACCCCCTCGAGGGTGAAATGGGTCCATCCCGCCGGGTCCTCGATCCAATAAAACGGGGCGCGCCAGCCTTCCTCTTGGACGCGGGCCCAGCCGTCGGACAGCCAGAATTCCGGGCGGCGATAGCCGCCATCGGCGATGAAAGCCGTATAGTCCCCGCAGGTCACGGAACGACCGGCCACGCGGCATGCGGTCAGATAGACCCGGTGGCGAGGCCCCTCATTGTCGAATGCGAACCCGCTTCCAGCGTGGCCGACCTCGTAAATCCCGGAGGGTATGTCGATCCAGCGCGGCGGCGGCGCATCGCTGGCCCCCTTCCCTGTCCGAAGCGGCGCATAGGCAGGGCGAAGCGGGTTGGACCAGAAGGCGTGCTTGATGTCGGTGAGAATCAGCTCCTGATGCTGCTGCTCATGGTTGAGGCCCAGCTCGATGAGAGCGGCCCTCTCCGCCGTCAGAGATCCTTGGAGCAGCCGCTCCATGCGCCGGTCGACCTCACCGCGGTAATGCCCGATCTCTTCGGCCGACGGACGAGACAGCAGTCCCCGCAACGGGCGCGGATGACGCGCGCCCACCGCCTCATAATAAGAGTTGAACAGATATCCAAAGGCCGGATCGAAGGGCGCATAGTCCGGCTCTGCCGCGAGCACGAACGTCTCGAAGAACCAGGTGGTATGGGCTCGGTGCCATTTGACCGGGCTGCAATCGGGCATCGATTGGATCTGCTGATCCTCGCCCGACAGGCAGGCCGCCCGACGCTCGGTTTCGGCCCGCACGGACCGGTAGCGCGCGAGCAGCGACAGATCGGCAACGGCGTGAGGCTGGGCGGTCAGGGGGCGATCTCCTCGCGCGACCGGACGGGGCGCATCTCGGAAAGAGCTAGGCTCGGCGACATTTGCGGCAAGCCTTCCCGAGTTTATTCGCTGTAAAGCCCTGCGCGGTTACGAGAACTCTTTGGCCGGACGATCGTTGCTGAATTTGGCCGCAGAGGACCAATCCGCTATGATGCAGACGAGAAAACTGAAGCCGGTGAGGACGTCATGAATCCGGGCGCCTATGTATGGACCCTGATCATCTACGGCGTGACCGCCGCGATCGTGTATATCTGCTATCAGCTCGTCGCTGTTGAAAAGCTCGAAACCGAGAAGAACGCGACCAAGCAGCTTTACCTCGCCCGGCAGGCGGACCGTTCGGAGCTCGAGGCCGCCAAGAAGCCTCGACTTCCGGGGATTCCCATGCGCACCACGGGCGGCGTACAGGTCTTAAGCAAGCTGCCTTTCCGATTGATTCGCTAAAACAATCCCGTCCTCTGAAATTCTACAGTCTTGTCGCCGAGATTCGGCCGACACGCTGTCGGAAAACTTTACACTTTTTAATGTCGTGCCTCATTAACCATGAGCAACAGTTTGAAATAGCACAATTTTGATTCCTGGCACGCCGCTTGCATGGATTGTGGCGAGCCCCTCGGGGCTTGAGTTTGATGCGTTTAAGCATTCGGAGAAGGCACATGTTCAAGCATATTGCTCTCGCTGCGGTTGGCGGTCTCGCGCTCATCGCCAGTAGCGCAGCCCAGGCGACGACCTATACGTCCGGCTCATTGACCCTGAACGACCTTTCGACGCTCGCGAGCTGGGATTCGACGACCGACCTGTCGAGCATGCCGACAATCATCCAGCTCGACCCGACATCCCCGCTCAACCTGACGACCGGCCTTGGCAGCTTCTCTAAGCTCGGGGGCCCCGGCTCATTTGCGGGGGGGTCCAGGCTCGATCTCGGCAACCCAAGTTCCTTCAACACCAATGGCGGTGCCCTCGGACAATTCACTGGGACCTGCGTGACCGGCCAAAACTATAATCCGAGCACGTCGACCTATAGCTTCACGGTATGCGGCACTTACACCGTCGGTTCGGATTTCTCCAACGCGGGCAACACCCTCACCGGTGGCGAATCGTTCAGTCTGACGCAAGTGGGTGGGCCCGATTCATCCATCAGCATCAATGGCACGTTGTTCTCTCCCGCACCGAGCCCCGAGCCCGCTACGCTGAGCCTCTTCGGCGCGGCTTTGGCCGGCCTGGGCGTGGCCCGGCGTCGCCGGAAGTAAGACCAAGCGAAAGACCTCTCCGAGTCGGGGCGGCGCCTTCGGGCGCCGCCTTTTTTATAGCCTCAAGCCGCGGCCTGGGGCGCTCCCCAAGCGACGTCGCGGACCAGCGCCGGAAAGCGCGCACGGACAATGGTCCCGATATCGGGCGTGCTTTCGATCTCCAGACTGCCGGAATGGAGATCCACCAGCGCCTTGGTCAAGGGCAAGCCCAGCCCGACGCCCTCATACCGGCGCGCAAGCGCGCTATCGATCTGTCCAAAAGGCTCGAGGGCCAGCGCTACATCTTCCGAACGCATGCCGATCCCGGTGTCGATGACGCACAGCTCGACCGTCCCCTCGACCGCGGCCCGTGCAACTAGGGTGATCTCGCCGCCCGCGGGCGTGAATTTGATCGCGTTCGAAAGTAAATTCAGCCCGATCTGGCGGAGCTTCGCCTCGTCACCGCGGAGCATCACCGGCGTCGCGTCCCGCTGCACGACAAGCTTCAGCTCGGCGGCCTCGCAGCGCTCACCATAGATGCGGGCGCAATCCGAGAGGATCATATTCAGATCGACCTCATCGACCTCCATGCGGAGCTTGCCGTCGGTGCTCTTCGCGAGATCGAGCACATCGTTGATGATCGCCAGCAGATGCCGCCCGCTGGCCAGGATGTCGTTGGCATATTCGCGATATTGCTGATTGCCCACGGGCCCGAACTGCTCGCCGGCAATGATCTCGGAGAAGCCGATCACGGCGTTCAGCGGCGTGCGGAGCTCGTGCCCCATATTCGCCAGGAAATTGGTCTTGGCGACATTGGCGGCCTCTGCCGCCTGCCGGGCGGCCTTGAGACTTTCCTCGCGCTCCTTGAGCGCGGTGATGTCGCTGAGGAAGAGGAAGCGACCGCCCTCCTCGGTTCCGGACTGGCTGATCCTGAGCCAACGCCCATTCCCGAGCTCGATCTCACCATCGGAGAAGAGCAGCGTCATCCAATCCTGCCGCCGAGCGACGCTTTCCGGCCGCTCGGCCGCGCCGACCAGCGCCGTCATCAGCGATACGCCGGGCACCAGCAAGCTCGCGATAGAGGGGAAGAATTCGGCTACTTGGCTGTTGGCGATCGCGATTTTGCTGTCGGCGTCGATCAGCATGACGCCCTCGCGCGAGCCTTCGATGGCGTCCACCAGCCTGGCCTGAGCCGAGCGCCGCTGGGTCGCCTCGCGCTCCATCATTTCCTGGATGTTGGCCTGCATCGCGGCCAGGGACGCGAGCAGCATGCCGGTCTCGTCGGCGCCGCCCTTGGGGATCGCTGTCTGAAAATCTCCGCCGGCAACCCGGTTCGCCACGACGGCCGCCGCCGAGAGCGGCCTCAGAATGCGTCGAGCGAGGAGGAATGTAACGACCACGGAAAACAGCAGTGCAGCGAGCGTGACGCCGATCCCGACGGCACTCGACGCGCCGATCTCGCGCACCGCATTCTCGCGCTGGACGAAGCCTTCGTCGGCGCTGAGCTCGGTCATGGTGTCGAACTTCTCGATAATCTCCGTCGAGAGCTTGTCCATGGTGGAGGCGGCGGCCGGATCCGACGGTTTGGTTTCATGCCTGAGAGAGTCCCACCGCCGCGCCAATCCGCTGATTTCGTCGATGAGCGCAGCCGGACGTCCCGACCCGCTTCGCTCGCGCGCCAGGCGCAGATTGTCGAACAGGTCCCTTGAGAGATCGTCCAGCTTGGAATCGTTGCCATCGGCCGGCCTGCCGGCCAGGCGCTCGCGCAGCAGCTCGTTGTTCATCTCGGAGAAGGTGAAGCTCGCGAGCCGCGCAAAATTGATCGCCATTAACGGCTTGTCATAGAGATTGGCGACGATGCCGCCGGCAGTCGACATCTGAACGACGCCATAGGCTCCAAGTCCCCCGATGACCATGCTCAACAGGAGAAAGGCAGCGAAAATCTGGCTTCGTATGGATTTGAGCACGAGCGGCTGTCGCGGGGTCCGGCTAGATCGTTGGTCTTACTACCGTGAGTAAGATAACCTCCGATTTAGCAAGATTCCCTTGAGACCCGGTTAACCTTCGAGCAGATGAATCGCGGAACGATAATTACCCGGCTCGCCCTCATTGCGACCCTGTTGGCGGCCGTGCCCCATGCCTGGGCCGGTACGGTCGAAGTCTCTCAGAAGGGCCGCAAATTCCTACCGGATTCGGTGTCGATCAAGGTCGGCGACATGGTGCGGATTCGGAACGACGACGAGTTCCTGCACCACATCTATGTCACGTCGCCGGACTTCAATTTCGATTCGGAGGAAGAGCCGCCGGGCAACAGCGTGGATATCAAATTTACCAAGGCCGGCGATTTCAATGTCCTCTGCCGCATTCACCCCAAGATGAAGCTCGCGGTGCATGTGAGCCAGTGACCATTCCCCAGTCCCTACGGACCGAAATCGAGGTGAACGGGCACGATCGCGCCGTTTTCTCAGTCCGTTGAGCAAGTCCGGATTTGCCCCACGAGCAGACCATTGCCACACACATATCGAGCGATGTCGGCCGCCGAGGCCGCCCTTTTTATGTGGAAGTCGATCACTAATAGGATCTCGGCATCCCCAGGACATGTTCGGCCACATAGGCCAGGATCAGATTGGTCGAAATGGGCGCGATCTGCATGAGGCGGGTCTCGCGCCATTTGCGCTCGACGTCATATTCGCGGGCGAAGCCGAAGCCGCCATGGGTCTGCAGACAGGCCTCGGCGGCGTGCCAGGCGGCCTCCGACGATAAGAGCTTGGCGATATTGGCGTCTTCGCCGCAAGGGCGGCCGCCATCGAACAGCGCGCAGGCGCGCCTCAGCACCATTTCGGCCGCTTCGAGTTCTGCATAGGCTCGGGCGATCGGGAACTGGACCCCCTGATTCTGACCGATCGGCCGGCCGAACACGACGCGGTCGCGCGCGTAAGCCGCCGATTTGGCGGTGAACCAGCGGCCGTCGCCGAGCGTCTCCGACGCAATCAGTATCCGCTCGGCATTCATTCCATCCAGAATGTAGCGAAACCCCTTCCCCTCCTCGCCGATCAGGTTGGCGGCAGGGACCTCGAGCCCGTCGAAGAAGATCTCGGTCGTGTTGTGGTTGATCATCGCCTTGAGCGGCCGGATTTCGAGCCCGTGGCCGCGGGCCTGGCGCATATCGACCAGGAAGACCGAAAGCCCGTCCGTTTTCTTCTGAACCTGGTCTTGCGGCGTCGTGCGCGCGAGCAGCAGCATCAGATCGGAATGAAACGCGCGCGAAGTCCAGATCTTCTGCCCGTCGACCACATAGTGATCGCCCTTGCCGACAGCCCGCGTCTTCAGCCTGGTGGTGTCCGACCCGGTCGTGGGCTCGGTCACGCCGAAGGCCTGCAGGCGAAGTCGGCCGGCCGCGATCTCGGGAAGATAAGTCCGCTTTTGCTCGGCGCTGCCATGCCTCAGCAGCGTACCCATGATGTACATCTGCGCATGGCATGCTCCGGCATTGCAGCCCGAGGCGTGGATTTCCTCGAGAATTACCGATGCGGCGCGGAGCGGCAGGCCCGATCCGCCATACTCCGCCGGGATTAGGACCGAGAGATAGCCGGCCTCCGTCAGCGCTTTCACGAAATCGCTCGGATAGGCTTCCGCGGCTTCCAGATCGCGCCAATAGCGGCCGGGGAAATCGGCGCAGATCCGCCGAACCGCTTCGCGGATTTCGGGATAGTCCTCACCGATCGGGACGACGATTCCGCTCTCATCAATGCTCATGAACGACCCTCGCCCAAGATGGCTGCAGTGTCCTGGCCCATCGCTGGAACCTCCTCGTTTCGGTTCGGCCGCGCGCGGTCGAAGGCGAGCGGCAAACCGATGAATTGCAGTCGCTCGTCCGCGCTTCGTCTCATGATGTCGAGCGCCAGCGTCTGCGGATGAGACGCAACCTGACCCACGCTCTGGACCGGAGCGCAGGGCACGCCCGCGGCTTCCAGCGCCGAGACCCAATGTTCGCTGGGTCCGTCCGACACGACCCCGGTCACCAGCGCATCGAGCTCGGCCTTGTTGCGCACGCGGTCGGCATTGGTGATGAAGCGCGGATCGTCCGCCAGCTCCGGACGCCCGAGCGCCGTCATCGCCTTGCGGAAAAGATTGTCATTGCCGGCTGCGATCACGATGTCGCCGTCCTTGGTCCTGTAGGCGCCGTAAGGCGCCAGGAAAGCCGACCCCGACCCCTGCGGTACCGGCTGCTCGCCGGTCAGCGAGTAGGACGTGATGTGGTAGAGCATCCAGCCGAGCGCCGTCTCGAAAAGCGAGGTCTCGACTTCGCCGCCCCTGCCGGTCTGAGCTCGTCGGAGCAATGCCCCCATGACGCCGATCACGATCCACATGCCGGCGCCCATGTCGATCATCGAGCTGCCGACGCGGATCGGCGGCCGACCGATCTCGCCGGTCACGCTCATCAGGCCGCCGAAGGCCTGCATCAGCGGATCGTAGCCCGGCCGTCCGGCAAGCGGCCCTGTACGGCCGAAAGCGCCGATCGTGGCGTAGATCAGGCGCGGATTCTCGGCGAGCAACGCCTCCGCGCCCAATCCCAGCTTCTCGGCCTGACCGGGCCGTAGATTCTGGATCAGTATATCGGCTTCCTCGATGATCAGGCGCTTCAGCGCTGTCCGCTGGCGCTCGTCCTGCAGCTCGACCGCGATCGAGCGCTTGTTGCGATTGAGCGAGCGGAAGATGGTCGCCGCGCCGTCATGGAACGGAGGCCCCCAGCCGCGGGCGTCGTCACCCTTGCCCGGCTTCTCCACCTTGATCACCTCAGCCCCGAGTTCGGCCAGGACGAGCCCTGCATAGGGCGCCGCGACGCTGTGGCCGAGCTCGACCACTTTGATGCCCGCGAGCGGCAAAGCAGCTTCAGGCATCGATCGTCTCCATGCCGAGGGCCCGGCGTAGATGGTTCCGGAACGCGTCGAGCGACGGGCCACGCTCGTCCCGATCGCGGTAGAGCGCGAGACAATCGGCAATTTTGGCAGTCATCTCGGCATTGGTGGCGGGCCGTCCCGGCGATCCCGGATGGGCGGATATTTCGGTCGACAGGATATCCCGTCCGCCCGCTTCGACCGCTAGCCGCACGGTTCCGTGATCGAGACCGATGGGCATTTCGCCCGCGAGCGGCTCCTCGGAAAGATCGATCCGTCGCATCAGCGCGCGGACGGCCGGGCGCACGACAGCCTCGTCCTCGAAATCCGCGAGGCCTACAGAGCCTTGCGCCAGAGCCGCCGCGATCGTGTAGGCGCCGCAGAATTTGCCCTCCAACCCGGTCTTGGGATCGAAAACGATTAGGGGCCGCATGCCCCCGAAAGGCGTCGTCACACGGAGGCGCGCATCGTCGGGCAAGCCCGCGGCTCCCAGACGGTCGCGCGCCTCCAGCGCCGCAGCGATCAGCCGGTGCGTGAGATAGCAGCAGGGATAGAGCTTTCGCGCGAGCGACATCATGCGGATCTCGACCGCGATATCGGCCGGGTCCTCGCCGCGCTCGGATCCGGCATAGAGATCGAAATAACCGCGCGGGCCGAATATGTCGGCGTCACCCGTGATCCCGGCCTCCGCCAGCAGCGCCGAGCGAACCGCGGCCGCGGCGGCAAATCCGGCCTGCACCGGCTTCGCCATGGCGCCGAAATTGCGCTGCAGCCCGCCGGCTTGCGCCGCTGCCAGAGCTAGCGCATGGCGGGTCCGTGCCCTGTCCAACCCCAACAGATGCGCGAGCGCGGCGCCGCCCGCCGGCGGTCCGATCGTGCAGGTCGCATGCCATCCCTTGTCGTAATGGGAGAAGCCGAAGATGCGGCTGAGAGCGATGTTGACCGCCAGCCCTACGGCATAGGCGGACAAGGTGCGCTCGGCGAGCACGGGGCGCGCCTCGGACAAGGCAAGCAACCCCGGAACCAGACAAACACTCGGATGGGTGACGCCTGTCAGCTCGACATCGTCATAATCGAGCGCGTGGCCTGCAGTGGCGTGGATGAAGACCGCATGCTCGATCGATGCGGCGCCGCTTCCGTCGATCAGCTTCGCCGCGGTTCCACGATAGAGCGGGGCCACGGCCTCGACGACCGGCTCATGCCAGCCTGCATAGGCGACCGCCATCGTATCCTCGAAGGCGATCAGCGCCTCCCGCCGCTCCGCCGGTTCGAGCGGCCGCGGTCGTTCGATAAGATCGCAGACACGCTCGATGAATGCCGCGCTCATTCAGGTCCTCCCGGATGTCCGTACATTTCTGGACCGCTCGCGAACCGGGGTCAAGCGACTTGCAGGGCTTTGTCCGGTCAATTACTCTCTCCCGATCGCAATCGAGTCGGGAACCGCCTTGGCCCGGTACAAAGAGTTGCGCGAGACGCTTGCCGAAGAGATCGCCGCCGGAATTCATCCCGTGGGGGGTCGCTTTCCGACAGAGTTCGAGCTGTGCGATCGCTTTGGCGTCAGTCGCCACACCGTGCGCGAGGCGCTGCGGGCGCTGGAGGGTAAGGGCCTCCTCTCCCGTCAAGCAGGCGCCGGTACGACCGTGCTCGCGCGCGCCAGCGAACCGCATTACACACGCATCGTCGGCTCGCTCGAGGAGCTATCCGATTACGCGACCGACACGCGCTTCGAAAAGCGTTATGAGGGCATCCTCCACGCGCGCGAGACGCTGGCGGAGCTCTTGGGCGCGCCGGCCGGCGGCCGTTGGCTTCGCCTCGCCGGCATGCGCTGGCAGGGCGAAGAGCGCGTCCCCGTTTGTTGGACGGAGATCTATGTCGCCGAGCCCTATATCGCCGTGCGCAACGACGGCATCGAAAACGGTGCGCCCGTCTATGAGCGCATCCGACGTCGCTTCAATCTAGAGATTGCCGAGGTGGAGCAGCGCGTCAGCGCCACCCCGATGCCCGCCGATATCGCCGCCCTGCTGACCAGCGAGCCCGGGGCGCCCGCGCTGCTCACCCGCCGGCGCTATTTCGCGGAAGGCGGCGGCCTCCCGTTCGAGGTGTCGTTGAGCCTCCATCCCGCCGACCGCTACGCCTTCGTCCAGACCCTCCGACGCACCGACGGCAAGGTGACCTGATGCTCCCCGCCTACTCCACGCTCGCGACCGCGGTCGCGGATTCCGTGCTGACCGTCACGCTGAACCGGCCTGAGGCCCGCAACGCGCTCAATACCCAGATGGGACGCGACCTCGGCGATCTCTGGACCCGGCTCATCGCCGATGCAGGCGAGATTCGCGTCGTCGTCCTGACCGGCGCCGGCAGCGCCTTCTGCGCCGGCGGCGACCTCAAGGAGCGCGACGGCATGACCGACCTCGATTGGCAGCGCCAGCACGAAATCTTCGAGCGCGCGTTCTGGTCGGAGATGGAGTGTCCGATCCCGATCATCGCCGCGGTCAATGGTCACGCCTTCGGCGGCGGCCTCGAATTCGTCCTGGCGGCCGATTTCGCGTACGGCGCACGAGGCGCCAAGTTCGCGCTGACGGAAGTATCGCTGGGCATCATGCCGGGTGGCGGCGGTACGCAGAACCTGCCCCGCGCGGTCGGCGAGCGCCGAGCCAAGGAGCTCATCCTGTCGGCCAAGCCGTTCACTGCCGAAGAAGCTGCCGCCTGGGGCGTGCTCAATCGGGTCTGCGAAGGCGGGGAATTGATGAAAGAAGCGATGGAGACGGCCCGCGCAATCGCGACCAATGCGCCACTTTCGGTTCGCCAAGCCAAAAGATCGATCCATTATGGCCTGCAGAGCGATATCGCGACTGGCCTGCGCTTCGAGATCGAGGCCTATAATCGGCTGGTGCCGACCGAGGATCGTCGCGAGGGGGTCCGCGCCTTCAACGAAAAGCGCAAGCCGGTCTATCGGGGACGCTAAAGCCGAAAGGAGCTGCCATGAGCCACGCCATCGTCGTCCATCAGCCGGGCGGGCCCGAGGTCTTGAAGTGGGAGCAGGTCCCGATCGATGCGCCCGGCCAGGGGCAGGTGAAGCTCCGGCACACGGCCGTCGGACTCAACTATATCGATGTCTATCACCGCACCGGCTATTACCCGATGAAGACACCGTTCACGCCCGGCATGGAGGCCGCCGGTGTCGTCGAGGCGGTCGGTGAAGGGGTGACCGATCTCCAGGCCGGAGACCGCGTCGCCTATGCGATGGTGATTGGCGGCTACGCAGAAGAGCGTCTGGTCGCTGCCGACCGGCTGGTGAAGCTTCCGGATCCGATCGACGAGCGCACCGCGGCGGCGATGATGTTGCAAGGTATGACCGCGCGCTACCTCGTGCGCGACGTCTTCCCGATCAAGGGCGGCGAGACGATCCTCGTTCATGCCGCCGCGGGGGGCGTCGGCCTCATCCTCTGCCAATGGGCGGCATCGCTCGGCGCCACCGTGATCGGCACCGTGTCGAGCGAGGAGAAGGCCGCGCTGGCGCGCACCCATGGCTGCCACTATCCGATCATCTATACGCGCGATGATTTCGTAACGAAGCTGCTCGAGATCACGGGCGGCAAGAAGTTGCCGGTCGTTTTCGATTCCGTCGGCAAGGATACCTTCATGAAGTCGCTGGATTGCCTCCGGCCGCGCGGTCTCATGGTGACTTACGGCCAATCCTCCGGCGCCGTACCACCACTCGACCTCGCCATCCTGGCGCAGAAGGGGTCGCTGCAGGTGACCCGCACCGGTCTCGCCACCTTCATCGCCACGGAGGACCGGTTGCGCGAGTCCGCGGGCGATCTGTTCGAAATGGTGGGTTCGGGCAAGATCAAAATCACCATCAACCAGACCTATCCGCTTAAAGACGTTGCCCAAGCTCATCGTGATTTGGAGGCGCGCAAGACGACCGGGTCGACGGTTCTGACCGTTTAGGTAGGCGCCGCCTATTTATATCGTCATTCCCGCGAAAGCGGGCGTTCACGTCGACATCGCGGCGGCGTATGGATGGATTCCCGCTTTCGCGGGAATGACGAATTGAAATTGGGGGAGGATGTCATGCCCACCGAAGCCGAGTACCGGCGTCTTCTCGCCGCCGCTGACAAGATCGAGCTCCGTGCGCTCGTCGAAAGCTATTCTCGCGCGATCGACCGGCGCGATTTTGCGCTTCTGCGCACGCTCTATCATGAAGACGCGCATGAGGATCATGGCGGCATGTTCAGCGGCCCGATCGCCGCCTATATCGACTGGCTGCCGGGCGTGCTGGCCAAGAACGAGGCGACCGCGCATTACGTCGTGAACGCGTTGTTCGAGGTCGATGGCGACCGGGCCGAGGGCGAGACCTACAAGATCAACTATCATCGCTCGCTGCCGCCCAACTCGATCGAGACCATCACCGGCAGCCGCAGCCATGACCGGTTCGAGCGCCGGAACGGCGTCTGGAAATTCTCCTATCGCGGCATCGTCCTCGACTGGAGCACCGTGCGGCCTGTGGACCCCGGAGCTTATGCGCAGTTCGCCGCTTCGAGCCCGCCCGGGCGACCCGACGAGACCGACCTCTCCTATCGGCGCCTCTCCCTTTTCATGCGCGGTGGCCGGTCCGGGGTGACGTGATCCTCTCCGGTCGCGGACGACACCGGTGTCGTCCGCGAGGAGCTCTGGTGGTCTTCTCTTTAAGAACCTCGGCTGACGCGGACTTCTCGCCGCTCAGTGCGCCCGGCGGTGCGGCATCTCGCTTTCGAGTCGGTCGAGAACCGCGGTCACGATGTTCCGCGTCGCGTCCAGGCCGATCTGCTCCGAGAGGATCATGAGGCCTTTCTTCAAATGCCCCTCCGCCTCGGCGATCGCTACTGGATTGGTTGAAAGCGCGGCCTCAACCGCCGCCATATCCGCTTCGCTCATCTCATGCCCCGGCATCCGTTAGGTCCATGCAGGGCGGTGTGATCCTACCCTTTGCGATAGCCAATCATGAGTCGCCCCGCCTTTCCAAGTGATGAAGCGCCGCAGGGCAGCTCAACGGTGTGATAAATATCCGCAAAATATGGCGCCACCGAGGCCGCGCGCGTAGGCTTCTAACTCAGACGGTCCGCGGCTACACCCTGTTCGAATTCCTCGACCGCCTGCCCGCCATCTCCGCCAAGCTCGCAGAATAGCACGCTAGCGGTAGGCTCAAGCAGCACACCGATATCATCGAGGGGCTCAAGAACGCGCTGACAGGCTTCAAGCAGCTCTTCACGCCGGGTTCGCCGCATCGGGGCAAGATGCTGGTGCGGGCCTTTCCCGAGGCGCGGTGACTCACCCCATCGCCGCTCACAACGATCGCGCAACCTCTTCC
This sequence comes from Alphaproteobacteria bacterium, assembly GCA_035293565.1. Lineage (GTDB taxonomy): Bacteria > Pseudomonadota > Alphaproteobacteria > BOG-932 > Roseiterribacteraceae > DATGMP01. The sequence goes on from DATGMP010000001.1 coordinate 38,244, forward strand.
ATCTGCTGGATCATGGTCCCCCAGCCGTCGAAGAAGCCCATCTCCTCGTGCTTCTTGCGATCTTCGCCGTTCTTATGGAGGCAGCGGGCGGTATAGCGGGTGCCCGAACCCGTCTGGCGCGTGGGCCGGCCACAGTTGTGGAAGAATATCAGGTTTATATGAACACAGAAATCCGACTTATAGGATATTAAACAATAGAACCATGTAACGGACTTCTGCTCGTTCGTAAAAAATGGCAAAAAATATTATCGGACTTTTCCCACGGTTGCTGTCTCATTAAGAGGGAACAGAGCTTAATCCAGCGTGATTTTCCGAGAAGGCTTGAAATTGACGGTAGAACAGTCTAGATTCTAACGAATTGAGTTCCGAAGGGTTCGCCCGTCACTTCCGTTCGCTGGCCGAGCGGCCGACCTGGTTCTCCCGTTTCGAAATTTAATCAGCCGGTCATCCGATCGGCTGCACCTGTTGGGAGAAGCAACATGGCTTCAGGTACAGTAAAGTGGTTCAATCCGACGAAGGGCTTCGGTTTTATCCAGCCCGACGACGGCTCCAAGGACGTCTTCGTCCATATATCTGCGGTGGAACGAGCTGGAATGCGGTCCCTCATCGATGGTCAGAAGGTGACCTTCGCGGTCGAGGCCGGCAATAACGGCAAGAGTTCGGCGGTCGATCTGAAGACCGTTTAGAGACGACAACGGCGCCTCAAGGGGCGCCGTTTTCATCTGGGAATTTTGACCGCGCTGCGACTCTCGTTCTTCGTCGACCGGCCCGTTTCAAGGAAGATTGTCATGAGTTCGAATCGGCAGAACGGACCGCGATTCCGCGTCGACGATCAAGTTTATTTCTCGCCCCAGAATGCTGCTCCCCGCGGACAGCAATCGGGCGAGCGTTTCGTCGTGGTCGGCATCATGCCCCAGGACCGGACGGGAAGTTATCAATATCGTATCCGGCCGACGGCGAGTGGGCCGCATCGCGTCGCAACCGAGCTCGAGCTCCGGCGCTAAATCGCGCCCCCCTTTCGGCAGACAGCGCGCAACAGCGCGGGATATCAGATCATCAGGCTACCGCCGTTCAGGCCGATCGTCTGTCCTGTGATCCAGCTCGCTTCCTTCGATGCGAGATAGACGGCGAGATAGCCGGCATCTTCCGGCTTGCCCATGCGCCGTGTCGGAATCGCGTCGACGAGATGCTGTATCTGGCTGGTGTCCTTGATGACGAGCCCCATCGAAATCGTGTTGCAGGTGATCCCGAACGGGCCGTTCTCCATTGCGATATGTCGCATGAAGCCGTTTTGCCCAGCCTTGGCTGCAGCGTAGGTGGACACGCCGATGTCCAGCCCGCATTGGCCGGCGCCGGAGGAAATCGTGATGATCCGTCCCCATCGGCGCTCGATCATACTATCGAGCGTGGCCTTGCAACAGTTGAGCATGCCGTAGAGATTCACGTCGATAATTGTCGACCAATCTTCGGGTGGCGTCTTGGCGAAGGGGGACATCCGCATCGGCGCCACGGGACCGCCGGTCCCCGCATTGTTGACCAATATATCGACTGGCCCCTCGCGAGCGGCGACGTCGGCGACGGCCGCGGTGACGGCGTCAAGATCCGAAACGTCGAACGCCAAGGCGCGGCCGCGACCGCCGGCCTTCTCGATCTCGGCGACGGTGTGGTCCGCGCGATCGCGATGATAGTCGTTGACGATCACCACGGCGCCCTGAGCCGCCATCACGCGCGCGATGCCGGCGCCGATATTCTGGCCCGCCCCGGTCACCAGGACCACCTTGCCGTCCAGCCTGAACATCCTTTCCTCCCCGCCCCCTTCCCGGAGGTAGTAATTTAACCGTCACCCTTCTTTACACTCTGTTCTTTGGCGTCGACAAGAATATGGTTAAATCATTTCCGAATAGATACTTGGCAAAACTGGCACAACATTTGCTTGAGTGGTTGCAGGAGGCGGCTACAGAGCCACCGTGCAAACCCTGCCATTTGGGAATCCAAGACGGCCGGGATTTTTGAGCAAGCCGCCTCCACCCTCTTTGGGTCGTACCGCCAGGATGGGCAGCATGCCGCTGGACGTTAGGAAGATTTCATTCTCTCGGGACGAGGTCGTATGGGCCATCCTCGAGCTGAGCCATGCGAACATCGCGCCGCTCGCGCCTGGGAAGATTGTCGGCATCGAGTTCGGCGCCATGGCTGACGTTACGGTCACGCTGACCATCCGTAAGAATTCAGCGGCGCCCGCGGTCATCGTAACGCTTCCGAGCGTGGCCATTGCGGCCGCGCTGATCCTCTACTGCGTCAACCGCAATATTCCTCTGCCAGCCCGAGTCCCCAAGAGGATAGAGCGTTTCGGCGACGGCATCTGCTTGATCGCGGAGCAAAAGATCAAACCGAGACAAGTCCAGTCACGCGAGTGCAATTCGTACATCCCGAGAAACGTTCCGCTCCCGCTCGAATCATGGGCCCGGCCGTCTCGATATTAGCAGCACAGCGTCGCGGATCGGCCAGGCGCTCTCAGTACGTCCTGACCTGCCCCGTCTCGCCCGCTACATCCATCAGGCCGGAAAGTCTCAGATTCGCGTAGCTCGGTCCATCGGGTCCGAGCGTCACCAGTATCGTGTGGTCGAGCGTGCCAGGGCCGTCCTTTTGGCGGATGCCGCCGGTCGTCGCCATGTTGATGAAGTCGCGCCCGTCCAGCACGTCATGCGTGAAGTAATGGGTGTGCCCGGCGAAGACGGTGTAGGGGCGTTGGCCGAGCATCAGCTGGATCTTCGCCATCGCCGGCGTCGCCATCTTCCAGGCGGGCTTGTGCAACACGACGAAGGTCCAGCGCACATTCTGGTGGCGGGCAAGCGTATCGCGCACGAACGCCAGCTGCTGGTCTGAGATGTTGGCGCGGTCGGCTTCGGCGTAGCCCTGGCTCTGGGTCGCGTTCGCGCCCTTCTTGAACATGTCGGCCAGGTACTGCGAGATGGTTTTGTCGGCCTTGTCCGGGTCCTTCGCCATCAGATCGACCATCGAATAGAACTGGCCGACGAATTTTTCCGGCAACGGCGTGGGCGGATCCTCGGTGTTGAGGATCAGGAACAGCGCGCCCTTATACGTGAAAGCGTAATATTTGGCGCCGCGCTTCTCGCGCCAGAGCTGGTTGGTAACCTCATTGTCGAGGTCGTGATTGCCCGGCGTGTAGATGAACGGCACGCCGGCCTTGGCCACCGAGCGCTCGATCGCCTCCCATTGCGCGGCGAGCTTCGCCTTGTCGTCGAGATAACCCTCGATCAGGTCGCCGACCGAAAGGATGAAATCTGGGCGCAGCCAGCCGATCTGCCGCATCGCCTGATCGAACACCCCAGGTCGCGCGATGCCGGTATTGTCCCCGATCACCGCGAACCGCAGCGGACCGCCGCCGGCAGCGGGCGCCGCAGTCCAGGGCATCGGCCCACTGGCCTCCCCCGCCATGTCAGGCTTGAAGCCGCTCTCGGCGGCGAACGCCGCGGCCGGCAGCAGCGCGCCGCCGGCCAGGCCACGGATGAAGCGCGAGCGCGAGACGATCATGGTTGGTCCTCCCCCGATATGGGCCTTTCGTACCCCCGCCGATGATAGTCCGCAGCCAGGAGGAGCGGAACTGAAAAAGCGGTCAGCGTCCCTTGAAGGCGGAAGGCCGCCGCTCGAAGAAAGCGGCGATGCCCTCGTGGAAATCCTCGGTCTTCGTGCAGGCGATGAAGCCGTCATGCTCGGCCTTAAGCTGCTCCTTCCAGCTCCGCTCGAAAGACCCGCGCATCAGCCGCCTCGTCTCGCGGAAGGCGGTTGTCGGGGCTGCGGCGAGTTTGGCAGCGATCTGGTCCGTGTGAGCGCCGAGCTCGGCAGGCGCGACGATGCGATTGACGAGCCCGTGCCGCTCCGCCTCGGCCGCGTTCATGGTCGTATCGAGAAAGGCGAAATCGAGCGCTCGCCGGAGCCCCAGCATCCGTGGCAGCGACCAGCTCATGCCTCCGTCGGGGCAGGCCGCGATCGAGCTGTAGGCGAAGACGAACCGGCAATCCGCGGCCGCGATCGCGAAATCGCAAGCCAACATCAAGCTGATGCCGGCCCCGGCGACCGCGCCGTGGACGGAGGCCAGCACCGGGAAAGGAAGGTCGGTCAGCCGCTCCATTGTCGCGTGCAGTTTGGTGATCAGGTTCGAGGCCTGGCGAGGCGCCCCTGCCGGTCCCGCCTCCTTGAGGTAGCCGAGGTCGCCGCCCGCCATGAAGGCCCGCCCCTCGCCTGAGATCACGAGCACGCGAACGCCCGAATCCTCGGCCAGCTTCTTCAGCAGATCGTCCAGCGCCTCCACGGCAGCCAGCGAGATCGCGTTGAGGCTCTTCGGCTGATTGAGCTTCAGCCGGGCGATCGGCCCTTGGCGTTCGAGAAGGATGAGAGGATCGGGCATGACGCGGACTTTCCTTGATGGTCGATGGCGCCGACCTTAACCTCCTTCGCGGGAATGACGGAAGGGACGTTAGCCCCCGTGCATGAACGCTGTCCCCGGATGCGCGCCGGTCGGTTTGCCCGCGAGGCAGGTGGGAACGCCGCGCACGATGGTGGCCCGAATGCCGGGAGGCTGGCGGACGAACCGCCAGGAGCCGCCGGGCACGTCATAGGCTTTCTCCTCGGGCGGCATGTCGATCTCGTCGAGCGAGAAGACGTTCAGATCAGCGAGCTTGCCGGGTGCGATCAAGCCACGATCGGTGAGGCCGAAGAATTCGGCATGCTTGCCGGTCAGCACATGCACCGCCTCCTCGACTGAGATCTGCTTGGTATCGCGGACATAGCGCGTGAAGAGATACAGATTCTGGCCGCCCGCCTCGAAGAGTTGCAAATGCGCGCCGGTATCGTTGGGGCAGCCGACGGTGCGCGGATCACGCAGCAGCTTCACCACCGATTCTTCATCCAGAGCGTCGGATTTGAGGCTCATGATCGAGCCCAGCCCGTTGGCGAGCAGCCAGTCGGCCATGGCGTCGGAAGTGTGCTGCCTGCGGCCGCGTGCATATTCGCCCAAGGAGATCCCAACCGGTCCGGCCTTGGTCTCCGAATAGGAGAGCATCACCACGTCCGGCCGCTCGAAGGGATAGCCCGGCGGGCCGGAATGGTGGTCCATGCTGTGACGGGCCTTTTCGCGCCAGGCGGGGTCGCTGAGAAGCCCCTCGCGCGTGTCCTTCGGCGCGTAGATCATGTCGTGCCAGGCCGGCATCCATTCGAACATCAGCGAATGCTCGAAATTGAGGAACACGCTGAAGGGCTTGTGCATGAAGGTCGGCCGGAAATCGATGCCGGCTGCGTGCAGCCGCTCATGCATGGCCATGGCGTTCGCCCGCATCTCGGTGTCGCGGGCCAGCATCGGCATGACGAGCCAAACGGCGCGGATGCCGCGCGGCCCCGCCAATCGCGCCATGCGCTCGACATCGGCGATGTGATGCTGAGGCTCCGCGAAGCGACCCTCGACCTGGAAAATCTTGCCTTTGTGGCGCGCCATGACGTCGAGCAGCGCCTCGAACTCGGCATCGTCGGCGATCTTTGACGGCACCGGCCGATGCTGCCGGTCATTGTCCATGAGGTTGGTCGACAGCCCGAGCGCGCCATTGGCGAGCGCCTCGTCGAGCAGGGCCGCCATGCGGGCATTCTCTTCCGGCGTCGCGATCCGTTCCCAAGCGGCCTTTCCCATCGCCGCCACGCGGATCGAGGCGTGCCCGACATAACCCTCCAGATGGATCGCGGTCGGCCGGCCTTGCACCGCCTTGCGATAATCGGCCCAGGACATGTTCCATCGAAACGGGACGCTCGCCTCGAATGCGTTCTTGGGCAGATCTTCGAGATAGCAAAGCAGGTCGACCACCTCGTGCCGATATTCCGGCGTGACCGGGGCGATCGTGACCCCGCAATTGCCCATGATCGCAGTGGTCGTCCCATAGGAGGGCAGCGGGTCGAAATCCGGGTGCCACCACATCTCGCCGTCGAGATGGGTATGGGAGTCGATGAAGCCCGGCGTCACCAACGCGCCCGACGCGTCGATCTCCGGCTCCCCTTGGGATTTGAGGCCGGGCCCCACTTCCGCGATCAGCCCGTCCCTGACCCTGACATCGGCCTTGAAGCCCGGCTTGCCCGTTCCGTCGACGACGGTGCCGCCCCGCACCAACAGATCGCCCATCAAATCCTCCCAGAAATCATACGCAATCGTCTTCTTATAGCATGCAAACCAATGCCTGCGCTAAAAAAGCTTCATTATTTGAAATTTTATCCTTAGTGTCCCCCCCGTGCCAACTTTTATCGAATCCGGCCTAGCCGGTAAGCCACTGACGAGGGAGGAAACGTCCATGAAAACGATCGCCACGGCGGCAGCGGTTGCCGTCCTGCTGACGGCGCCCCTGGCGCTCGCCGACACCGCCTTCATCTCCGCCGAAGGCGAATATGTGTGGAATCCCAAGACGTCCAATTATCCGCAGGGCGCGTATGCGTCCGAGCAAACCATGTCGATCAAGCATGACGATGGGAAGACGATCTCGGTGTCTCAGGATGTGCATCTCAAGGACGGCAAGGTCATCGACTGGAACTATGACGGTCCTTATGACGGCAAGCCGCATCACGGCGACTGGATCACGATCGCTCTGAAGCGCATCAAGCCCAATGCCTTCTCCAACGATTATGTGATGAGCGACGGCACCAAGGGTCACGAGGTCGCGACCATCACCAAGGAGCACGTCACGATCCGCGGCCATTCCTTCGATGCCCAGGGCGGCAAGCACCACTATGTCGAGGTGTGGGACAAGGTGCAGAAGTAACGCTCGGCCGCGCCTCTCCGCACGCCGGATGCGGCGCGGAGAGGCGATCGCAGCCCGATGGTAAAGACGGTGCCGCACGCCCTCGACACGGCCTCAAGAATATATTGTATCATCTGAAGAAATAAGCTACATTTCCCGACTCTTTCGGGGAGTGATTCGAGTGTGGGCCATGCAGAACTCTGGTTTTCGTGTTGCGAAGTACGACAACGATCTAAAGTCGCTTAACGACCTCATGAACGAGTTGCTGCAGCGTACGCGTGAAGCAATGGCCGGCGCATGCGAAGCATTGAGCGAACGGGACATAGAAAAGGCAGAGTTCATTGCTCATAATGACGATATTATCGATCATCTTGAGCATATGGTCCATAAAACTGCCCATGATCTGATCATGCGCTATCAGCCGATGGCACGAGATCTTCGTCAAATCTTGGCCTCCATGCGCGTTGCTTCCGATCTCGAACGGATCGGTGACACCGCCGAAAGCATCGCGCGCCGGGTCATTCATATGGGCGACAAGCCGCAGCTCGCGGTCCGCAGGATCGGGTCTCTCGCCAAGCTCGTGCAGGAACGGTTCGATCGTCTCGTCGAGGCATACGAGACCCGAAGCGCGGTCAATGCCGACGATGTCCGTGCCCATGACGACGAGATCGATGCGGCCTATTGCAGCGCGACCGCCGACATCTTGTCGATGATGGAGAATGATCCGGGCCTGGTCCGGTGCGGAGCGCAGCTCCTGTCGATCGCCAAGTCGTTCGAGCGCGTGGGCGATCGTCTGACCAACATCGCCGAACAGATTCTCTATGAGGTCGACGGCCAGACCGAATTCGCGGCCCGCGCTCGTATCATCGCCGACTAAAGCTTAGTCGCTCCGCACCAAACGGACCGCGCCGATTGCGCTCTCGTTGTCGGGAGAGCTCGCCCTGCCGTCCCGGAAGTCGATGCCCCAAACGGCGAATGCGCCGTTCGGCGAGTTGCGGGATTCTTGCATCCGGGCGAAACGAGCGTGTTCAGCTCGTCCCTGGTCGCTAGCCGTCTGCCGTTCTTGGCTCCGGTCCGCGCCTGATCCCAGGTGAGAAGAAGAGGCGTCCCGGCGGAGCCCTTCCCATGTCCATTCCTGCCCGACGCTGCAACGCGGCGAACCAACGATTCACGTTTGCGAAGCGTGAGATGGGAGAGATATGGGTTGAAAACGCCTTTTGCCGCCTTGCTGCTTCTGATCGGCCTTGCCGGCTGCACGACCGCACCCGTCCCATACGCCAGGCCGACATTCAGCCAGGTCGGCCTGGCTTCCTGGTACGGACCCGAACATCAGGGCGCGCCGACGGCGAGCGGCACGCGATATGATATGCACGCCATGACCGCGGCCCACCGATCGCTCCCCTTCAGCACGGTCGCCCGCGTCACGAGTCTCGGGACCGGCCGATCGATTAAAGTGCGGATCAACGATCGCGGCCCCTACGCCAAGGGAAGGATCATCGATTTGTCAGCCGCCGCAGCCTCCGCAATCGGCCTCAGAGGGGTTTCGCCGGTGCGGGTCGAAGTCTTCAGATCCGATCGGTAGGAGTGTGAGCACGCAGCAACGTCCCTGGGGCTCCGCCCGATATCCGGTATCCGTGATTGGCCAGGGGACCTGGTACATCGAGAGGGCCGACCGCGGCGAAGCGGTCGCGACATTGCGACGGGGCCTGGACCTCGGCATAACCCACATCGATACGGCCGAGATGTACGGCTCGGGCGAAGCGGAGAGGATCATCGGCGAAGCGATCGCCGGCCGCCGGGACGAGGTCTTTCTCGTTTCCAAAGTGCTACCGCAAAATGCGACGCGCGCCGGAACGCAGACCGCCTGCGAGCGATCGCTGGCCCGGCTCAAGACCGACCATCTCGATTGCTATCTGCTGCACTGGCGCGGACGGTACCCGCTCGAAGACACAATAGCCGGCTTCGAGGATCTCCAGCGGGCCGGAAAGATTCGATCCTGGGGCGTCAGCAATTTCGACGTCTCCGATCTCGAAGATCTGAGCGCAATCGACGCGGATACAAAGTGCGGCTGCAATCAGGTGCTCTATAATCTCAGGGAACGCGCGATCGAGCACGCGGTCCTGCCCTGGTGCGAAGCGCATCGGATCGCCGTGGTGGCCTATAGCCCGTTCGGCCATGATCGCTTTCCGTCGCCACGCACGGTCGAAGGCCGTCTCCTGGCCCAAATCGCCGCCGCGCACGACGCGACGCCTCGGCAGGTGGCCCTCGCCTTTCTCGTGCGGCACCGTTCGGTCTTTGTGATTCCGAAGGCTTCCAGCATCGGCCATGCCGAGGAAAATGCGGGCGCCGGCGAACTCAGCCTGAGTGAAGACGAAATCGAGCGCATCGGCGCGGCATTTCCGCTGGGCCGATCAAAAACCTTGCCGATGATCTGAACACGACGACATCCGTAAAATGCCTCGAAAGCAACAGAAGATTTCTGTTCAAGCTATGGATAAGATTACAGAAATTTAATTCAGTCAGTACAGGAAAACGTTAATCAAATCGCGGATAGTGGGCACGGGCGCGAAGAGCCCGAATCGGACCTCATGGAGACCTGTCATGCGTATTGTCACTGCCCTGGTCGCGGCTGTGCTTGCTTTCTCGCCCTTGATGGTATCGGCGGCGTCGGCCGCCACCCACCACGGTCATAAGCATCACGCGCACCATCATCATCACCGGCTGGCGCACCGTACCGTCGCGCATTGATCGATCGGTCCGGCGGCATCCGGCGTCCGTCCGGATGCCGCCGGACCGTTTCGAATCGTACAAACTCCTCGCCGGTTCCGTGGAAAGGAGCCTTCCGCCGCTCTAATTCGTTTGTTCCGGCATGCAGCAGCCGGTTCTTGCCCCGCCGCTCGAGCGGAATCCGTTCAGACTATCCATTGGTCCCGATGCAGCCTTCCTTGACGGCGATTGGCGCCGCGCGCGGGACGAGGCCCTCGCGGCCATCCTCGGCCCTCCCCGGCTGATCTTCGTGACCGGCGAGCCCGGCACCGGTAAAAGCCTGCTCCTCATGGCGCTCGCCGACGCGCTCAAACAGCGGAACCGCCCCGCCCTCCATATCAGACGCGGAGAGATCCCGCCGCCCGAGCGTGATCGCGCGCCCCTGCTTGTCGACGAGGCGGACCGGCTGGATGATGATGCGCGTGAGCGCATCGTCGCACGCTCCGTCTCTTTCCCTTGCGTGGTCGCGGGCACCCCCGGCCTGCCGGTCCAATTCGGCGCCGCGGTCCGGGACGCAGCCATGATCGAGCTCGCGCCGATGGCGCCGGACGAGGTGAGCGGGTTCCTCGGCGACCGACTTCGCCGCGCCGGGTTGCCCGGCGATCTCTTCACCGACGATGGAATTACGGCCCTAGCCTTTTATTCGCATGGGATTCCTCGCGTCACGGCGATCCTGGCCAGCAGCGCGTGGATGATCGCCGGCGCCTCGCCGGAGACGCGCATCAACGCAGACCATGTCGTCGAGGCGGTCACGATCCGAGACGGCGTTCCTCCTGCTCCCCTACCGGCTGCGGCATCGACCGAGGTCAAAACCGCCGCTGCGAAGCAGCCCGCTCCGCGTATCGTCCCAACGCCAGAAACCGCACCGTCCACGATTTCCGAAGCTCAAGCCGAGCAGCGGCCGGTTCCGCAAGCCGTGCCCATTTCGGAGGTCCCCGTGCCGATTCCGGAAGTGGCGACCGTTCCGGAAGCCCGCCCCGCTCCAGAACCCACTCCGGAAGCTGTAAAGGAAAAGCCCGCGCCGATTTTGGAGGCGCCGCCTTTGGCTGCCTTTTCCAGCCTGCGCGAACCGGTTTTCGAAACGAATCTTCGTGCTCCGCCGCCCGATCACCCGGTCCTTCCCGCCCCCAGGGCGGGGATTACCGCGCCGATCCACATTCCACCGCGCAGGCGCCTGTCGTCGATCGCCGCACGCCCCTTTTACCTGGCGGCCGCGGCGACGATCTTCGCCGTGATCGGAGTCACCGCTTTCCTGGAACGCGACAGGATCGATGGCGCGTTGGAAGCGCTCTCGACGCCTTCCGGCGGGCCGGCGGTCGAGACCGCCTCGATGGCGCCTCTCACCAAGTCAGCGTCGCTCGCGGACCAGCCTGCAACGCCCCAGCCGTCGCCGGCGGAGAAGTCTGATCCCGCCGCACCGGCCGCTTCGACCAACACGCAGGCTGAAGCGGCGCGGAACGTTGTTGTCCAAGTGCCCGCAACGCCCTCGCAACAGGCCAAGCGGGTCGTCGTCCGCTATCATCGCGGGGATGCTACGGCCAGACAACGCGCCGCCACGGTTGCGGAGGAGCTGCGCCAAACCGGGCTCTATGTCGACGAGCCGAAGCCTGCCGAGCGATGGATCGGACACGGGCGGCTGCAATATTTCTTCGACGCCGACCGGGACGCCGCGGCCGCGATCGCAGCCTATCTGAGCCCGCGTTTCGGCGTCGAGGAGCCTGGCAGGCCCGACCCCCGTGACGCTTCAATTCAGCCGGGCACCGTCGAGATCTGGGTGCCGGGCACGCGACCGCCGCATCGGCGGCACCGCTCCTTCTCCGAATACGCGGCCGGCTGGTTCCGCTAACCCGATTTCAGCATCCGGCCGAACGCAAGGACGTCATCTGCAAACAGCTTCGGCTGCTCCATGGCAGCGAAATGGCCGCCATGCGGCATGTCGGTCCAGCGCACCAGCTTGAACTGGCGTTCGCCATAGCTCTTCGGCCAGAAGACCAGCTCGCCCGGGAAATGGGCGATCGCGGTCGGCTTCTCGACCTTGCCCGGCGGCACCGCGGGCTCCAGCCCGGCCCCCGCATACATCCAGGATGCCGTGCCGAAGGTGTTGGTCGTGAGATAGACCATGATGTTGTCCAGCACCTCGTCGCGGGTATAGATCGACCACGGATCGCCGTTCTTGAGATCGGACCAGGTCTTCATCTTCTCGAAGATCCAGGCGGCCGCGCCCAGCGGACTATCGGTCATCGCGTAAGACAGCGTCAGCGGCTTGGTCGACTGGATGTGAATGTAGCCGCCCTCGGTCTCATAGACCTGCATCCAGCGCTGCATCGCCGCCTTCTCCTCGTCGTTCGCCGGCGGCGAGCCGACGCCGAGCAGGAAGTTCAGATGCACCGCCTTGCAGCCCTTGCCCTCGAAGCCGAGCCAGGTCGAGATCGGGCCGCCATAATCGCCGCCCTGGGCGATGTACGAGCCGTAGCCGAGATTCTCGGTCATCAGCTTGTCCCAGAGATGGGCGACGAAGCGCGAATTGATCGGCTTTTTGGGCTTCGAGGAGAAGCCGAAGCCAGGGATCGACGGCACGACAACCGAGAAGCCGTCATCGGCCTGGCCGCCATATTTCTCCGGATGCGCCAACGGGTCGATCACCTTCAAAAACTCGACGAAAGAGCCCGGCCAGCCATGCGTGATGATGATCGGCTGCGGGTTCTTGCCCGAGCCCTTCACGTGCATGAAATGGATCTCGTAATCCTCGACCTTCGCCTTGAAGTGCGGAAACCTGTTCATCGCCGCTTCGCGGGCGCGCCAGTCGTATTTGGTCTGCCAATAGCTCACGAGATCCTTGAGCGCCTCGAAGCTGGTCCCGTACTGCCAGGGCTGGCCTTCCGGCACGTCGGGCCACTGCGCGTCCTTGATCCGCGTATTGATATAGTCGAGCCGGGCCTGCGGCACGTCGACCTTGAAGGGCGTCACGCTCATCGAAGAACCTCCCGTTTGTTCGGCAGCCTCCGCCGCGGCCGGCAGCAATCCTGCCAAGGGCAGCAATTGCGCGCTCTTAATCAGATCGCGCCGCGAAATCGTCCGGTCCGACATGTCGGCAAACCTCCCCATTGGCTTCTTGCTCATTGGCGGCCGGAGTGTGGCGGAGCCCCGTTGGGCAGTCCAGGGGTTTTGAACTTGGCGTCCTTGGCGTCTTGGCGGTTCCATTAGTAGACTGCGCCAGGGGGAGGCTCGCAATGCACGACCGGATCATCAAGGGCGGGACTGTTGTTGATGGCACCGGGGCCGCGCCCTTCACCGCCGATATAGCGATCGCGGACGGCAAAATCGCCGAGATCGGCAAGATCGCCGCGCCGGCGCGCGAGACGATCGATGCGGACGGGCTGCTGGTCGTGCCGGGCTGGGTCGACATCCATTCGCATTATGACGGCCAAGTGACCTGGGATTCGCAGCTCGCCCCCTCCTTCTGGCATGGCGTGACCACGGTGCTGATGGGCAATTGCGGGGTCGGCTTCGCTCCGGCCCGCGCCGATGCTCGCGATCAGCTGATCAGGCTGATGGAAGGCGTGGAGGACATCCCCGGCACCGCGCTGTCCGAAGGCATCCAATGGGAATGGGAGAGCTTCCCCGAATATCTCGCTGCGCTCGACCAGCGGCGCTGGTCGATGGATGTGGCGGCGCAGCTGCCGCACGGCGCACTGCGCGCCTATGTCATGGGCGAGCGCGGCAGCCGCAAGGAGGCGGCGACCGCCGACGATATCGCGGAGATGGTGCGGCTGACCGCCGGGGCGCAGGCCGCCGGCTCGTTCGGCTTCTCGACGTCGCGCACGGTCTTTCACCGGTCGAGCGACGGCGTGCCGGTTCCCGGCACCTATGCACGCCAGGACGAGGTCCGCGCCATCGCCAAGGCGATTGCCGACAGCGGGCATGGCGTCCTGGAAGTGGCGCCGACGACGCCCGACGAAGACGACGAGGAGGCGCCGCTTCGCGAGCTCGCCTGGATGAACGAGGTGTCGGCCGAGACCGGCTGCCCGATCACCTTCCTCTGCCTGCAGCACAATCGGCGCCCTGATTGGTGGCGTGTGCAGCTCGATTTCTGCGACCGCGAGCGCGCGGCCAAGGGCGCCAACGTCGTGCCGCAGATCTTCTGCCGCGCGATCTCGGTGATGCTGGGCCTCAGGAGCCGTTTCCACCCGTTCGTGCGCGGCGCAACGTTCAAGTCGCTGCAGCCCCTACCCTTCGAGGAGATGGTGCGGCGGCTCAAGGCCGATCGGGAATTGAAGCGGCGCATGGCGCTCGAGGGCGTCGCGAACGTGTTCGGTTCCGACGATCCGTCGGACCCTTTCGCCGGGCAGATGAATCTCGATTGGGAAAAGGTCTACGCGCTGGGCAATCCGCCCAATTACGAGCCCACACCCGACCAGAGCATCGCCGCGATCGCCGCGCGGCAGTCTCGCGACCCGCGCGAGGTCGTGCTCGACATCATGCTCGAGGATGGAGGCGAGAGTTTCATCCAGTATCCCTTCATGGGCTATTTCAACGGCAGCCTCGAGCCGGTGCGCGCCATGCTGGCAAATCCCAACACCATTCCCGGCGCGTCGGACGGCGGAGCGCATGTCGCAACGATCTGTGATGCCGGCATCCCTACCTTCATGCTGACGCACTGGGTGCGCGATCGAACCGCCGGCGAGCGCTTCCCGCTCGAATACATCGTGAAGAAGCAGACGCTCGACACGGCGCGGCTCTACGGTTTTCACGATCGGGGCGCCCTGAAGCGTGGGCTTCGCGCCGACATCAATCTGATCGATTTTCAAGGCCTGGGATTCGACGCGCCGCGCATGATCCGCGACTTGCCGGCCGGCGGGCCTCGGCTCATGCAGAAGAGCCGCGGCTATGTCGCGACGATGGTTGCCGGCGAGACCACCACTGCCAACGGCCAGGACACCGGCGCCCGGCCCGGCCGCCTGGTACGCTCCGGACGCAGTTGACCAGCCGAATCAGCCCTTGCCGATACGGCCGAGCGCGCACCACTGATTTGTGAAGGTGACCTGCATCGCCCGTGTTTGCTCGAGCCAATTCCGGCTTTGCGGGTCACAGGTCCCGACAAAAGTGCCCGCGGCGAGTTCGACTCCCGGCGGGACGACTTTCACTTCGATTCCGTGCTGCTCGGCCACCTTTGCGTAAAAATCGGCGACGGCATTGTAGGTCACCGCTTCAAACGGATGGTTGTAGCCGCTATCGACGAGAAGGAGCGGCGAACGGCGCTTTTCCTCCATCACTTCCGCAATGAGCGAACCATATCGCAGTTTACTATTTTCGTCGCCATGCATGATTTGTACTGGGCGTATGTGCTCATCAAAGAAGACTTGCAACGGCATTCCGAGGAGCAAGAGTAAAATGCCCGAATTGAGCGCCCATTGGCGGCGGGACTGGGCGGCTCCTCGAGAGAAGATCGCGCTGAGTGCTGAGCCGACGGGCAGCGCGACGAATGGAAAGATAGGCTCCAGATACCATTGGAGCACCGTTTTCGAACGCGCGATGACCAGCAGAATCGACAACGCAACGATCAGGCAGAGCCAGATCAGCGACCGCTCTTCCAGGTTGGACGGGCGGGCGGTGGGCAGAAGGGCCAGGACGAGCAGAAAGGTCCAAGGGCTGTACGCCACCAGGAAGAAATAGAAGACGCCGATCGGGTCACCCGGTGAGTCGGCAACGATCACATGAAAGTACCGACCGAAGACCTCTTCCCAGAGCACAGCTTTCAGATAGCCGGGATCGGCTGCCTCCCGAACGAGGTAATAGGCAGCGACTACGGTCAGGAAACCCGCGAACCCGATCCAAATGGATTTGTCGGAAAGAGTCGAAAGAAACCGGCGACGCCAGACCGCGTACAGGACGAGCCCGGGAAACGCCAGCCCGCCCGCGATCCCCTTGGTCATGAGGGCCAGAGTCATCCCGGCGAATAGCGCAATAACGGCGAGTCGACGCGCTTTTCCGGTCGACTCGAGATAGGCATGAAACGCCAGCACATAGGACGTAATGAAAAGGACCAGCAGCGCGTCGAAATCTCCCGACCGCCCGGCATGGGGCCCGACGAAACGCAAACAACCCAGCAGAACGAGCCCCGAGAAAAGTCCGCCGATTTCGTCGCGCAGACGCACGCGATAATAGCCATAGACAGCCGCGACCGTCGCCATCGCCGCAACCATCGACGGAAGTCGAAGCGCCAGAAGCGGCGGCGCGCCGGCGCGGAGAAGCAGCGCGATCAGCCAGACCAGCAATGGCGGCTTCGTATTCCAGTGATCCGGCAAGCCTCCATAGTGCGGGACCAACCAATTGTGCTGAGACAACAACTCGATCGCATTATTGGCGTTTCGAGATTCGTCCCATATCTGCATGGGCCGGGCGTCGTAATCGAGGAGAAGCATGACCGCCGACAACGCGATCAGCCCGAGCGGCGCCCACCATCTCCGAAGGACGCCGGCCGCAGGCGAACCGAGAGCCGGCAGAGAATCGCGCTTAAGTTGTCCGCCCATGGGGCGTGACGATAGAAGGAATATCCTTAGAAACCGGTAAAGAGAACCCCTCTCCGCCGCTCATTCAACAGGAGGAGCGAGACTGGATTCCGGCGATCGCTGGAGCTGGCCTCCGGGTTTCAGTAGCAGCAGCAGCGGCGCGGCGGTGACCATGGCAATCAGGAACAGCTTGAAATCGTCGATATAGGCGACCATCGCTGCTTGGCGATTGATCTCGGCGTCGAGCGCGGCCAGGCCGACCTTCGTGTGCAAATCCCAGAAACCGCCAAGCCCGGAATGGTTGAGCATGCGGTTGAACACGGTCGCGTGGACCGCAAGATCGCTGTGCGCCACCTGGATATTGCGCGCGAGCATTGTCGTCCCGATCGAAATTCCGATGCTGCCGGCAAGGCTGCGCACAAGCGAGAACAAGCCCATTGCCTCGGTCCGCAGGGAAACGGGCAACGACGAAAACAGATGAACGTTGAGGGGAATGAAGGTCAGCATCACGCCGAAACCCTGGATGAGACCGCTCAAGATGACGAGCTGATCGTCCATGTAGAGCGAAAAACCCAGCATCTGCCACATCGACAGGCTGACGAATCCCATCCCGGTCAGCATGATGATGCGGCGGTCGATATGCCGAGAAAGCCGGGGCACCGTCAGCGACCCCAAAATCGAACCGAAGCCGCGCGGCATGGAGAGCATTCCGGCGGTAAACACCGGATAGCCGAGCAGGTTCTGCAACAGCTGCGGCATGAGGGCGGTCGAGGAGAACATCAGCGCGAAGGTGATGAAGGCGATGAGCAGGCTGCTGAGAAACGTGCGGTCACTGAATAGGCGCGCGGTGAAGAACGGCTTTGTCGTCGTTGCCGAGTGCACGGCAAACATCCAGAAGCCCAAGAACGTCAAACCGGCCTCGATCAGAATCTCGCTCGAGTTCAGCCAGTCCAGCTGCTGTCCGCGGTCCAGCAGCAATTGCAACGAGCCGACAGCGACCGCCAGCATGCCGAAGCCGAAGAAGTCGAACGCAATGCCGCGCTGGTGACGATCCTCGGGCAGAAAGGTGGCCAGACCGGCGAAGGACAGGATGCCGACCGGCGCGTTGACGAAAAAACACCAGCGCCAGCTGTATTCGTCGGTCAGCCAACCGCCGAGCGCGGGCGCCACCAGCGGCCCCAAAATGGTGCCGATGCTCCACACCGCCATCGATTGCATCTGCTGCCCGGGCGGCGACAGATCGAACATCACCGATTGCGACAAGGGTCCCAGCATCGCGCCGAGCGCGCCCTGCAGCAGCCGGAACAGAACCATCTGTTCCAGATTTTGCGCCCACCCGCACAACATGGAGGCAGCGGTGAAGCCGGCTATGCTGACGAGAAAAACGTGCTTGCGGCCAAAGCGCGAAGACAGCCATCCGATGAGCGGGGTCGCGATCGCCGTCGCGAGAATGTATGAGGTGAGAACCCAACTGATCTGATCCAACGCCGCCGAGAAGCTTGCCCGCATGTGCGGCAGGGCGACATTGGCGATGGTGGTATCCACCATCTGCATCATGGTCGCCATCATCACCGCGCCCATGATCACGCGCGGATGTTTCGTCACCAGCGCCGGACCGGCTGCTAGATTGCTCGGAACCGGACCTTCACGCGCGTCTTCTGCGACGGTCACGCTGGCACTTGCCTGCTCACGGCGCATTCCCGCCGATCGGATCGTTGACCACCATGCTTTCCTACGAACCGAAGAATTTCCCCGCCAGTTCGGTATCGAGATACTCGATCATCTCGATGAGCTTGCCGTCACGGAAGCGCATCAGGAAAAGGTATTTATTATTGTAGGGCTTGCCCGATACGTGGGTGGCGAAGGATTCCGCCTCGACCGCGACGCGGTCGCCCTCGGCGATCATCGAATGGATCACCGTGGGCAGACCGCCGGGAAAAATCTGCGTGACTAATCCCGCTGCCGCCAGGGCCTCTCCCTTGCCCCGCGCGCCTGAGATCGCGGTCGTGCCCTGCGTGACGATCCGGCAATCCTCAGCCATCGCCTCGTCGATAGCACGGGCGAAGTCCTGGCCCATGCCCTCCACGAACCGTCGCGCCGCATCCTTATTGCGCTGTGTCTCGTCCATGCTGCCGCCCCCCGCCCGATCGGCAATCAGAGCATAATTTCGACAGAAGCGTGCTACCTTTTTCGGCCGACGATGAGCGAAAGGGCGCCTCGCGCAGGATCGGAGCCTCGCGGGCGACAAGGTCCTACGGACGCTTGCTTATTGCGATCAGTTCTTTAAGGAGCCGGATCTGGCTAGCCAGCAGGTCCTGATACTGCATCAAAAAGGCCTCGGCCAATTGCGTGTCCAAGTTGCGTGCGCGAAGGAGTTCGACGACCTCCCTTTGGCGCCTCAGATGCAGCACGCCTTCAATTATGCATTGTCCGGCAATCTCTTGGTTGGTCTCAAATTGACCGGCATGGCGGATATTCTGGTGCAGAACATCGGCAGTACGGAGCAATTCGCCTAGTGGAGCGAATCTAACACTTGGTGTCCGCGTTTGACGGCGGCGATGATCGTGTCGGCATCTTTGGTCCATGTAAATGGCTTTGGGGCCTGGTTGTGCTCGGCGAGGTATCGATTGATCGCGGTCTGAAGGTCGACG
>DATGMP010000002.1:0-14660 GCA_035293565.1 Alphaproteobacteria bacterium
AAAGAGGACGAGCGGGTAGCCGCACGCCTAGGCAAGGAGCCCGAAGAAGGGATCGGCTCGGGCGTCTACAGCGAGTTCCTACATCAATGGGCCGTGAATGTGTCGAACGTGTACCGGCCGCCGCCGGGGGCGGACGATAGCTGCAAGCCGATCTACGATGTCTCTTACATGAACGGCCATGTGACAGATGTCCAACCCGTCACGACCTGCGGCGAGGATCTCGATCAAGCGTTCCGGGCGGCCATCGAGGAAGCCGCGCGGCCCCCAATGCCCACGAGCTTCGGCGACCACCTGATTTCGATCCGGTTCTACGACACCGGCCGACGGCGCGGATGATCGTTAGGCGATCGCCCGCGCCAGAAGGGTCGTCGCGACGACGACCGACCAGGCCGGGGCTCGCCAGAATTGCAGCGCGCCGAAGGCCAGGAGCGCCACGAGAAAATCCTTCGGCGCTTGGATCGCGCTGGTCCAGACGGGCGTGTAGAGGGCGGCCAGCAATATGCCGACAACGGCCGCGTTGATGCCGGCGAGGGCCGCCGAGGCCTTGGCGTCGCGCCGGAGCTCGGCCCAATAGGGGAGGGCTGCGGCCACCATCAGGAACGATGGTAGATAGATCGCGACGAGCGCGATCAGCCCTCCGATCCAGCCATTCGGGACAAGCTTCGACACCGCGCCCAGATAGGCGGCGAAGCTGAACAGCGGCCCTGGAACGGCCTGCGCGGCGCCGTAGCCGGCGAGGAAATCCTCGGACGATACCCAGCCGCGCGGCACGACTTCGGCCTGCAGCATCGGCAGCACGACGTGGCCTCCGCCGAAGACCAGAGCGCCGACCCGGTAGAAGCTGTCGACAAGCTCGAGCGGATAGAGGCCGCTCAGGCGCGCGGCTGGCGGCAGCAAGAACAATAGCAGCGCGAAGACCGCCGCGGCTCCTTGCGCGACGCCGCGCGGCCAGAAGGAGGCTCGGACAATGGCGGTGGCGTCGCGAGTCCGGGCGGGAAGCAGCCAGCGTCCGACGATCGCGGCCACCGCCAGGATAGCCAGCGGCGTCCATCCAGCTGGGAATGCCAGCATCGCGATCGCCGCGAGCACCGCCAGGCTCGCCCGTTCACGATCCGGAGCGAGGCTTTGCGCCATGCCCCAGACCGCCTGGGCCACGACGGCAACCGCCACGATCAGGAGGCCGTGAAACCAGACCGCCGCCGCGGCGGGGTCGAGCAACCGCTCGGCGTAGGCGAAGCCGATCATCAGGAAGGCGGACGGCATCGTGAAACCAAGCCAAGCGGCTACGGCGCCCCAGGCGCCGCCCCGAATCAGCCCAATAGCGATGCCGACCTGGCTCGAGGCCGGCCCGGGCAGGAATTGGCAAAGGGCGACGACGTCCGCGAAAGCCTCCTCGCCAAGCCAGCGCCGGCGGCTCACGAACTCGTTTCGGAAATAACCGATATGGGCCACCGGACCGCCGAAACTGGTCAGCCCAAGCTTCAGAAAAATCAGGAAAAGCGACAGGAGTTCACCTTACCGGAATGCGGGGAAAGTCTAAGCGGAGTAGCACTGTCTTAACCTTTACACGTCTAAATTCCGGCGATCACGTCCCCAGCGCAAAATTGGGGCTGTTCGGTGCCCGCAAGGCGCGATCGGAGTCCCGGGATGAATCCGCACGAAATCGTCCAGACCCTCGAAAAGCACGGACGGTGGTTAGCAAATCGCCCCGGCGGCATCCGGGCCGATTTCAGCATGAAGGATCTGCAGGGTTTCGTCTTCGCCAGGGCTAATCTTCGGCAAGGTAAGCTGCCCGGCACGAACCTCATGAGCTGCAACTTCGTCGGCGCCAACCTGGTCGAGGCCGATATGTTCGCGGCCTGCCTGCTGCGTGCTGACCTGTCGGACGCTGACCTGTCGCGCGCGGATATGAGAGGTGCCGTGCTGCGCGAGGCCAAGCTCAAGAACACGATCATGCGCGAGACCGATTTTCGCGGCGGATCGCTGCTCGACGCCAAGACTCACGAGCCGATCGCTTTCCGCGAATCGACCCTCGAGGACGCGAACCTCGAATCCGCGGTCCTCGCCCGCGCGAACCTTTCGGGCGCCGACCTGTCGCGCGCCACACTCGTCAACTGCGACTGTCGCGGCGCTCAGATGGCGGGCACCAACTTGCTTCGCGCCAATCTGCGCAACGCCCAGCTGGGCAAGGTTAATCTCAGCGGTGCGAACCTGATCGGTGCGGACCTCAGCGAAGCGAACCTGTCCGGCGCGAACCTGTCGGGCGCCGTCCTGGAGGGGGCGCGCTTGCAGAACGCCAATCTCGAAGGAGCCCAGCTCACCGGGACCAGCCTCGAGGGGGCCGACACCAAAGGCATGACAATGAGCCGCTCGACGGAGGAATTCTCCAAGGGCATTCAGCGCGCCATCGCTCAGCACGTCGAATGGATGAAGACCGGCGGCCGCAAAGGCGAGCGCTGCGTGCTCGAGAACGAGGACCTGTCCTATATCGACCTTTCCGGTGTGAATCTGAGCGGCGCCACTCTGACCGGCGTGATCCTGCGGGGCGCCCGGCTGTCGGGGGCAGAGCTCCGAATGTGCGATCTGTCGCGCGCCATCCTGGAAGGAGCCGATCTTGCGGCAGCCAAGCTCGAGGGCGCGAATCTTCGCGGCAGCATGATGGCGGGGGCCGATCTTTCCCAGACCCGTCTCGGCGCCGCACCGATCCGCGATTCCGTCGGACGGGCGACCGGCCGCTTCTGGCCTTCCAATCTGACTGGTGCCAGACTCGGCGGTGCGCTGCTTTACGGGGCGGACCTTCAGAAGGCCAACCTCACCAACGTCGACTTCACCGGCGCCGATATGACCGGCGCCGATCTGACCGACGCCACCATGGTGGGCGTGCGGCTCGACGGCGCGGTGGTCGAAGGGGCGCGTCTTCCGCCGGCACTTGATTCCGGGGTCGCCGCCAGCGGATAAACGGGCGTGACCGCCTCACGCCAGCTCACTGTTGCCGCCATCCAGATGGCTTGCGGCCATGACTCGGCCGCCAATCTGGCGAAGGCCGAGGATTTGGTGCGTCGGGCAGCGGCCAAAGGCGCGGGTCTGATCCTTTTGCCCGAGCTGTTCGAGACTCCCTATTTCTGCAAGGATCAGCTGCCCGAGCATTTCGCGCTGGCGCGGCCGCTCGACGGCAATCCCGTGATTGCGCGCTTCGCGGCTATCGCGAAGGAGCTCGGCGTCGTTCTCCCGATCAGTTTCTTCGAGCGCGCCGGACAGGCCTATTTCAATGCGCTCGCACTCATCGACGCCGACGGCGCGATCTGCGGTCATTATCGCAAGTCGCACATTCCCGATGGGCCGGGCTATCAGGAGAAGTACTATTTTAGCCCAGGGGATACGGGATTCACGCCGGTTCCGACGCGCGCGGGCCATGTCGGCGCGGCGATCTGCTGGGATCAATGGTTCCCCGAGACCGCGCGTGTGCTGGCGCTGCGTGGCGCCGAGGTGCTGCTCTATCCGACCGCGATCGGCAGCGAGCCTCAAGAACCGACCTATGACAGCTGCGCGCATTGGCGCCGAGTCATGCAAGGCCATGCCGCAGCCAATCTCATGCCGCTTGTTGCCTCCAACCGCGTCGGCACGGAAACCGGGCGGAGCTGCAGCATCACCTTCTATGGCTCGTCGTTCATCGCCGGACCACAGGGCGAGCTCGTCGCGGAGGCGAGGCGGGACGAGGAAACGATTCTCACGGCAAGCTTCGATCTGGATCGTTTGGCGCAGAGACGCACCGGCTGGGGCATTTTTCGCGACCGAAGGCCAGAGCTTTATCGGCCGATCCTCAGCCTGGACGGATCCGCCTAAGCGCGGAGCCCCGTCGCCGAGGCTTCGGAATCGGGCAGCTCCAGCGCAACGCGCGATGCGGGGAAGCGAAGCGCGATCTTCGTGCCGGTCCCTAGCTGGCTTTCAATCGCGAGCGTGCCCTCGTGGAGCCGGATCAGGGCATTGACGAGCGGAAGCCCCAGACCGGCCCCATGGTGGCGCCGGGTCTGATCGTTGTCGACCTGTTCGAAGGGTTGCAGCACCCGCTCCAGATCCTCCGGCGCGATGCCGCAGCCCGTGTCCTCGACCTCGACGAGGAAATCACCGGTCGCCGCCAATCGGGTCCGCAAGCTCACCCGGCCGCCTTCGGTGAATTTAATTGCGTTGGTGAGCAGGTTCAGCGCCATCTGGACGAGCGCGCGCCGGTCGGCGAACAGCTTCGGGCAAATCGGATCGAAATCGGTATCGATGCGAAGTTCGGCGCGCGCCGCCCGATCGCTCACCATGCGCAATGGCTCGGCCAATGCCTCGGCCGGATCGAGCCATTCGGCATGGAGCTCGTATCTGTTGGCCTGCACGCGCGAGATGTCGAGAAGGTCGTCCATCAGGCTTTTCAGATGTTCGGCCGCACCCTCGATGTCCCGGACATAGTCGAGATATCTCGGATGGCCCAACGGTCCGAACATCTCGCGCTCGATCATCTCCGCGAAGCCGAGAATCGCGTTGAGCGGCGTGCGGAGCTCGTGGCTGATATTGGCCACAAACATGGATTTCGCCGCGCTGGCGCGTTCGGCCTCCGCGCGTGCGGCGGCGCTCTCGTGCCGAGTCTTTTCGAGATCGGTCGTCGTTTCGGCCAGCTTCAGATTGACGACCGTGAGTTCCCTTCGGAGCGCCTGCTCGGCTGCCGACTCGGCGAGCTCGATGCGCCGAGTCCGAAAAACGCGGGACGCCATGCCTGCCGCCAAAGTCGATGCTGCTCCTGCGATGAAGGCGGCGATCAACCGCAATTCGCCGGAGTTATGGGCCAGGAAGGAGGGGAGGGACACGCGGCGCCTTTCGACATCGTTGGCGGTCGAATCTTCTGTGCAAACTCTAAGATCGGGTTAAGGATTACCGCAATCGTTAACGAACAATCAGGATGAATGGAGAATCGCTTTAGAGTTCCCCCACGATTTCGAGTCATTAGGATCGGGTGCGATTCAATTGGTCTGGCTCAGGACGGTTTTTATCGTGTCCATGACCCGGTCGATCTCGGATTTTTCTATGATGAGCGGGGGCGAGAGGGCAATCACATCTCCAGCCTGTCGAACCATGACCCCGGCCGCATAGCAGCCGGTGAAGACGTCGTAGGCGCGCGTCCCGGGCTTTCCGTCCCGGGGCTGGAGCTCGATCCCGCCGGTGAGACCCAGATTGCGAATATCGATGACATGGCGAGCTCCCTTGAGCCCATGCAGGGCATCTTCCCAATAGGACGACAGGTCCCGCGCACGCTCGAACAGGCCCTCGTCGCGATAGACGTCGAGCGTCGCGTGCGCCGCTGCCACGGCCATCGGGTGCGCTGAATAGGTATAGCCATGGGCAAGCTCGATCCCACTCTCGGGACCGGTAACAATCGCATCATAGATATGCTTGCGCGCGAACACGGCGCCCATGGGGATGGCGGCGTTGGTGATTCCCTTTGCGACCGTCATCAGGTCGGGCTGTACCCCGAAATAGTCGGCGGCGCAGGGGGCTCCCAGTCGTCCGAAGCCGGTAATGACCTCGTCGAAGATCAAAAGGATCCCATGCTTGTCGCAGATTGCGCGAAGCCGCTCGAGATAGCCCTTGGGCGGAACGAGGACTCCGGTTGAGCCCGCGACGGGTTCCACGATCACGGCCGCGATGGTCGACGCGTCATGGAGAGCCACCAGCCTCTCGAGCGCGTCCGCCAGATCGGCGCCTTCGGCGGGCTGGCCGCGGCTGAACGCTTGGCGCTTGGGGTCGTAAGTGTGCGGCAGATGGTCGACGCCGGCGAAAAGAGCGCCGAACTGGCGCCGGTTGGCCACCATCCCGCCTACGGCGATGCCGCCGAATCCGACTCCGTGATAGGCGCGCTCGCGCCCGATCAGGCGGACCCGGCCGCCCTCGCCGCGGACACGATGATAGGCGAGCGCGATCTTGAGCGCGCTGTCGACCGCCTCGGACCCTGAATTGCAGAAGAAGACATGGTCGAGATCGCCCGGGAGCATTGCCGCCAGCCTGGCGGCGAGATCGAAGGCCGCGGGATGGCCGAGCTGGAAGGGTGGGGCATAGTCGAGCTCTGCCGCCTGGCGCTGTACCGCCTCGACGATCTTGGGATGGCAGTGGCCAGCATTCACGCACCAGAGGCCGGCCGTCCCATCCAATATCTGGCGGCCGTCATGGGTGGTGAAATACATGCCCTTGGCGGCGACCAGAAGGCGCGGCGCCTTCTTGAACTGCCGGTTGGCCGTGAACGGCATCCAGAAGGCTTCGAGATTGTTGGGCAGACTCGCGTTAACCATGCCTCACCTTGGCGTTCGGGCGGCTCCAATGCCGCTCCTCCTATCTAGCAAATTTGCACGGGCAGGCGGCAGTCCCGGCTCGGCACATCTCGTGCTGCATTGCAAACTAAACATAGCTGCGATGCGGTAAGGCTTTGAAGTTAAACCCATCTAGAGCTTGTTTCAAAGTGTGAACTAACATACATATGTCGTCGAACAGGGCTTCGCGTTCTGGGATCCACCGCTTGCAGAAGGAGGATTGCCATGGACCGATTTTGGGAAGTTCTGGAGGGTGTGGCCGATGTCGCCGTCATCGCGCTGGTAACCCTTACGACCGTCGGCTGGCTCGTTGTCGGGCACATCTAAGCCGGCGTGTCAGAGATGAACGACTCTCTCGAACCCGGAAGGCTCGCCTCACCAGGCGGCCTTCCGGAAAACGAGGGGCAAAACCTCACAGATACTCTTCGGCCACCATTTCGGCGATTTGGACCGCGTTCAGGGCCGCGCCCTTGCGGATATTGTCTGCGACGATCCAGAGGCTGAGGCCGTTTTCGACCGTTTGGTCCTCGCGAATCCGACTCACATAGACGAGGTCGTCGCCCGCGCATTCGGCGGGCGTTACATAGCCTTCGTCGGCTCGATGGTCGACCACGGCCATGCCTGGGGCCTGGCGTATCGCGGCCCGCGCTTCGGCGGCCGAGATCGGATTTTCGAACTCCACATTCACCGCCTCTGCATGGCCGATGAACACGGGAACCCGGACGCAGGTCGCGGTCACCTTGATCGTCGGGTCGAGAATCTTCTTGGTCTCGACCATCATCTTCCATTCCTCCTTCGTCTGGCCGTCCTCCATGAAGGTGTCGATATGGGGAATGACGTTGAAGGCGATCTGCTTGGTGAACTGCTCGCGTACCAGAGGGTCGTTGACATAGACGGCTCGGGTTTGGCTGAAGAGCTCGTCCATGGCCTCCTTTCCGGCGCCCGAAACGGATTGATAGGTCGCCACCACGATCCGGCGGATCTGCGCCAGATCGTGCAGCGGCTTCAGCGCCAGCACCATCTGGATGGTCGAGCAATTGGGGTTGGCGATGATGTTCCGCGCCCTAAAGCCCTGGAGCGCCTCGGGATTGACCTCGGGGACGACCAGCGGCACGTCAGGGTCCATACGGAACTGCGACGTATTATCGATGATGATGGCCCCGGCGCGCGCGGCCCGCGGCGCAAACTCGGCGGATACCTTCGCCCCGGGAGAGGACAGCACCAGGTCGATTCCTTTGAAGTCGAAATGAGCAAGGTCCCGGACCTTCAGGATATCATCCTCGCCGTACGATACTTCCGCGCCGATCGAGCGAGAGGAAGCAAGCGCGACGACCTCGTCGGCTGGAAACTCCCGCTCCGCAAGGATTTGCAGCATTTCGCGTCCGACATTTCCGGTCGCGCCGACAACCGCTACTCGATAACCCATGATCTCACCTTCGCTCCCGTTAGCGGTCCTGTAACGGTTGGTCGTTTACCATCCCCGACGCTGCTGGGGGAGGTCGACGATGCTGCGCACCCTGCTGGTCTACGGCCGAAAGGCTTACGCGTCCGAAATCGACTTGTTCCGCTTCGCGCGCGTGACGGCGGGGCGGGCCCAGAGCGTTCGCGTCGTCGGCCGGATGCCGGCCATGGTGTTCCGCGTGCGCCATTCGGGCGGCGAGTCCGTGGTTCCCGATCTGGGCGACGTCTATCGGATGACAGCGGGCCATCCCGAGGCGAATGTCGAGGTTATACCGGTTCACGGCCAAAGCCGACTCGCTTCGCGAGCCAATTAGGGCCCCGCGACACCGCCCTTCTTTCGGCGTCGGCGATTCTCGCATAAGTATCCCGGATCTTGGGTTCTCGAGAGTTGCTTCCTGCATGCGAGTCTTCCGTCACTATACCGGTCTGCCCGACGACGCCCGGGGCGCCGTTGTAACCCTCGGAAATTTCGACGGCGTGCATCTGGGACACCAGGCGGTGATCGCCCGGGCCGCCGAGATCGCGCGGGCCGAGGGGCGGAAGCTGTCGGTCCTCACCTTCGAGCCGCATACCCGCGCCTTCTTCAGGCCGGAGGAGCCGCCTTTTCGCCTGACCCCCTTTCGGGCCAAGCTTCATGCGCTGGAGGCGCTTGGGGTCGAGCAGGTGATCGTGCTGGCCTTCACCGGGGCCGTATCCCGCCTGACGCCCGACGATTTTGCCCGGCATGTCCTGAAGGATGAGATGCGAATCTTGCACGCTGTCGCCGGCGAGAGCTTCCGTTACGGGCACCGGCATGCCGGCACCATGACCAGCCTGGCCGAAGCCGGACGGACCTATGGCTTTGGCGTCACTGCGGTTTCTCCCGCCAAATCGGCCGACGGGACGGTCTATTCTGCGACGGCGATCCGCAATTTCCTGTCGGATGGCGAGCTGCGGCGAGCCCAGGCGCTGCTGGGTAGGCCGTGGGAGATCGACGGCAGGATCATCCAGGGCGATCGGCGAGGCAGGGAGCTCGGCTTTCCGACAGCCAACCTGCTGCTGGGCGACTATATGCACCCGGCTTTCGGAATCTACGCGGTCCGTGCGCGCCTCGATGAGCCCGGCGCGCCTTGGCTCGACGGCGTCGCCAATCTCGGCATCCGCCCGATGTGGCGTGTCGAGCAGCCGCTGCTCGAGGTCCATCTGCTCGATTTCTCCGGGGACATCTATGGGCGGATCCTGCGCGTGCGCCTCATCGAGCGCCTGCGGCGCGAGGAGAATTTCGAGACTATCGAGGCGCTCATCCGCCAGGTCGATCTCGACAAAGTGGCCGCGCGCGAGGCGTTGCTCGCCAATCCTTGACCCCCCTGGATGGGCGGCCGATAAGGGCCGGCCCAGAGACGAATGCCCACGATGACCGACTACAAGGATACCGTCTTCCTGCCGCGCACGGATTTTCCGATGCGCGGCGGCCTGCCGACCAAGGAGCCGGAGCTGCTCGCGCGCTGGAAGGCGATCCGCCTGCAGGAGCGCACGCGGGAAGCCGCGGCCGGACGGGACAAGTTCGTCCTCCATGACGGCCCCCCTTATGCCAACGGCAACATCCATATCGGTCATGCGCTCGATAAGATTCTGAAGGACGTTGTCGTTCGCAGCCAGCAGATGTTGGGCCGCGATGCTCCCTATGTTCCGGGGTGGGACTGTCACGGCCTGCCGATCGAATGGAAGATCGAGGAGCAGTACCGCGCCAAGGGCAAGGACAAGGACCAGGTTCCGATTTTGGATTTTCGTGCCGAATGCCGCGCCTTCGCGCAGCATTGGGTCGATGTGCAGTCGGGCGAGTTCCAGCGCCTCGGTGTCATGGGCGATTGGGCCAATCCCTATCTGACCATGACCAAGGCGGCCGAGGCCCGGATCGTCCGCGAGATTCACAAATTCCTATTGTCGGGCGCGCTTTATCAGGGCGTCAGGCCGGTGCTGTGGTCGGTCGTGGAGAAGACTGCGCTCGCCGATGCCGAGGTCGAGTATCACGACCATGTCTCGGACACGATCTGGGTTCGCTTCCCGGTCACCGCATCACCGATTCCGGAGCTCTCCGGCGCCGACATATTGATCTGGACGACCACCCCCTGGACGATCCCTGGCAACCGCGCCATCGCCTATGGCGAGGACATCGAATACGCGGTCTACCAGGTCGAGGAGTCGGGCGAGGCACCGATTGGGAAAGGCGCGCGCCTCGTGATCGCAACCGCGCTCGCACCGGCGGTGAAGGAGCAATCCAAGATCGCCGAATGGCGCATCGTCGCGACGCTCGAGGGCTCCGATCTCGCCGCTACGATCGCGGCGCATCCTTTCCGGGATGTCGCCGAGGCGATGGGACACTATGAGTTCCCCGTCCCGCTGCTGCCCGGCGAGCACGTGACCGAGGATGCCGGCACCGGCTTCGTCCATACGGCGCCCGGCCATGGCGAGGACGATTTCGTGCTTGGCACCCGCCACGGCATCGAGGTGCCGCGAACGATCGATGACGAGGGGCGCTTCTATCCGTCGGTCGCGCTCTTTGCCGGCAAGCGGGTCTATACCGAGAAGGGCAAGACCGGCGACGCGAACCGTGCTGTGATCGAAGCGCTTCGCTCGGCCGGCCGTCTGCTCGCCAACGGCAAGCTCGAGCATTCCTATCCGCATTCTTGGCGCTCCAAATCGCCGCTCATCTTTCGCACCACGCCGCAATGGTTCATCTCGATGGAGGCGACCGGTCTTCGCGAGCGCGCTCTCGCCGCGATCGCCGAGACCCGCTTCGTGCCGCCGCAAGGGCGCAATCGCATCGAATCGATGGTGGCTACGCGCCCCGACTGGTGCATCAGCCGTCAACGCGCCTGGGGCGTGCCGCTGGGCTTCTTCGTGCGACGGTCGGACGGGACGCCGCTCGCCGATCCCGCAGTGCTCGAACGCACGGCGGCGCTCTTCGAGGCCGAAGGCTCTGACGCCTGGTTTTCGCGCCCGCTGGTCGATTTCCTAGGAAATGCCTACGATCCGAATGAGTTCGAGCAAGTGCGCGACATCGTCGACGTATGGTTCGAAAGCGGCTCGACTCATGCTTTCGTGCTCGAGGCACGCCCCGAGCTCGCTTGGCCCGCCGATCTCTACAGCGAGGGGTCGGACCAGCATCGCGGCTGGTTCCAGTCCTCGTTGCTCGAATCTTGCGGCACGCGCGGGCGAGCGCCGTTCAAGGCGATCATGACCCACGGCTTCACGCTCGATGAGCAGGGTCGCAAGATGTCCAAATCCTTGGGCAATGTCGTGGCGCCTCAAGACGTTTGTGAGCGTCAGGGCGCCGACATCCTTCGTCTCTGGGTCATGGCGAGCGACGCTGAGGACGATCAGCGCATCGGCCCGGAGATCCTGAAATTCCAGGTCGATTCCTATCGCAGGCTCCGCAACACATGGCGCTATCTTCTGGGCGCGCTCGACGGCTTCACTGAATCCGAGCGCGTGCCGGCGGCGGAGATGCCGGAGCTCGAGCGCTGGGTGCTGCATCGCTTGTCCGAGCTAGACCGGGTCGTACGCCACGCTTATGGGCGGCAGGAGTTCCGGGGTCTGCTCGCGACGCTCCACAATTTCTGCGCCGTCGACCTCTCGGCCTTCTACTTCGATATCCGCAAGGACAGCCTCTATTGCGACCGGCCGGAGTCGCTCAAACGGCGTGCCGTCAGAACGGTGATGGACAAGCTGTTCGATTGCCTGACGGCATGGCTCGCGCCGATTCTCTGCTTCACCGCCGAGGAGGCTTGGCTCGCCCGCAACGGCGAGGCAGGCGAGGGGAGCGTACATCTGACGTGCTTCCCCGAAGTTCCCGCGGGCTGGCTGGACCCCACGCTGGCTTCGCGTTGGGATCGCATCCGCGAGATCCGGCGTGTGGTCACCGGCGCGCTTGAGCTGGCGCGCGCCGACAAGAGGATCGGCGCCTCGCTACAGGCGCATCCGGTCCTGCAGGTCGCGACTGCCGAGGATCGGGCCTTGCTGGCCGGTGTCGACATGGCCGAGATCGCGATCACCTCGGCGCTGACGCTCGCCGACGGCAGCGCGCCGACCGGCGCCTTCACGCTGCCGGACGTGCTCGGCATAGCCGTCACGGTCGGTCTCGCAAGCGGCGAGAAATGCGCCCGCTGCTGGAAAGTCTCGGACGAGGTCGGCACCATAGGCGCGCATCCCGAGCTCTGCCATCGCTGCGCGGACGCGGTGGAGCATTTGCGCAAGTGACTTTGCGATCCCGCCTTCACCGGCTTGCCGCCCTCGCGGCCATTCTGGGCCTCGTCGCCGACCAGGCGTCCAAATGGGCCGTTATTCGCTATATGGCGGCGCGCAACGACGAGCCGGCCGAAATCTTGCCGGTGTTCAATCTGGTAATGTGGTGGAACCGCGATACCAGCTTCAACCTGCTGCATATCGGCTCGGCCTACGGGCCTTACGTCTTTTCCTTGGCTTCGCTGGTCATCATCGCGTTGTTGGTGCTATGGCTCTCCAGAATCGAGAAGGCGGTCCTCGCGATCGCGATCGGAGCCGTGATCGGAGGAGCGCTCGGCAACGTAGTCGACCGCTTGAGGTTCGGCGCGGTGGCGGATTTCTTCGACGCGCATATCGGGGACCATCACTGGCCAGCGTTCAATGTCGGGGATAGTCTGATCGTGGTGGGAGTGGCTGTGCTGGCCTTGGATGGGCTGTTCGGCGACGGCAAAACGACAGGGATGGGACGAAGGGAACGATCGTGAAGCAAGAGATTCTGGCCCGAACCGTGGTTTTGGCTGTGGCGCTCCTCCCTTTGGCCGGCTGCGACAGCGTTCGCTCGGCGCTCGGCATGGATCGGCACGTTCCCGATGAGACCCAGGTGGTTTCCCATCCGGCCCTCACGCTACCGCCCGACTACAATCTGCGGCCGCCGGGAACCGCCACGCCGGTCTCCGCCACCCATGAGGCAGGCACGAGCATGGGACAGGCGCCGGGGACAGCCGGCGAGCAAGCGCTCGAGAACAGTGCGGCGGCGGGCGCGCCCAAAAAGGAGGAGAAGGGTTTCTTCGGTCGGATGTTCGACGCGATTAATCCTTTCAGCGATGATTCGGAAGCGCAGGCGGCTCAGCCTTCGCAACCGCCGAGCACAGAGCAGAAACCGCCCGAATCCCAGCAGACGCCCACGCAATCCATCAATGGGACTCCGGTCCCGAGCGGCAAATGAAATCCATCCACCGGCTTTTCGTCGCCTTTGCCCTGTTGATCTGCTGGGCGGCGAGTTCCGAAGCGAATGCCAAGGTTTTCAATCCGACAACCTACAAGCTGGCGAACGGGCTTGAGATCGTGGTGGTCGAGGACCATCTGGCCCCTGCTGTGACGCAGATGGTCTGGTACAAAGTGGGCGCCGCCGATGAGGAGCCCGGCAAGTCGGGCATCGCGCACTTTCTCGAGCATCTGATGTTCAAGGGGACGCCGACCGTGGGGCCCGGCGAGTTCTCCAAGATCGTCGCCCGCAACGGCGGCGAGGACAACGCCTTCACCTATTACGACTATACCGCCTATTTCCAGACCATCCGCGCCGACCGGCTCGAGCTGATCATGAAGCTCGAAGCCGACCGCATGCAGAATCTCTCGCTCACCGACGATCAGGTCTATCCCGAGCGCGAGGTGATCGTGGAAGAGCGGCGGCAACGCATCGACAACTCCCCCGAGGCGCGTTTGGGCGAGGCCGTGCGCTACACGCTGCTTGCCAACTCGCCTTACGGCCGCCCGGCGATCGGCTGGGAGCCGGAGATGGAGAAGCTCACCACGGCCGACGCGGTCGCCTGGTACAAGAAATGGTACGCCCCCAACAACGCCGTGCTGATCGTCGTCGGCGACGTGAAGCCCGAGGAGGTCAAGGCGCTCGCCGAGAAATATTACGGATCGATTCCGGCGCGGCCCGTGCCCGAACGCATCCGCCCGCAGCCGATGCCGATGCTAGGCGCTGAGCGGCGCGTGACGCTGCGCGACGCCGACATACACGAGCCGGCGCTGATGCGGCTCTACTTGGCGCCCAATTATTCGGCCAAGACGCGCAAGCAGGCGCTGGCGCTGGAGGTGTTCGACGAGATCTTCGGCGGCGGGACGACCAGCCGGCTCTATGTTTCGCTGGCGGTGAAACAGCGGGTGGCGACGGCCATCGGCTCCTCCTATGACGACGCCGCGATCGATCCGGTGACTTTCGGGATCTATGGCAACCCCGCGCCGGGCAAGGACATCGCCGATGTCGAGAAGGCGGTCGACGGCGAGATCCAAAAGGTGCTGAAGGATGGCGTGACCGAGGCCGAGCTCAAGGATGCGAAGACCCGGCTCGAGGCCGACGCGATCCTCGCGCGCGACAGCCTGGATGGGCCAGCCCATTCGATCGGCGAGGCGCTCACGACCGGACAGGGCATCGACGACATCGAGAATTGGCCCGAGAACATCGCTTCGGTCACCTTGGCCGATGTGAACGACGCCGTCCGGACCCTCTTCGGGGATAAGAACGTTTCCGCGACAGGGTGGCTTTTGCCGGCGACCGGCACGAAGGCTCCGGTCGACGCGGCTGCGGCCGCCAATACCGTGCCGGTGGCTTCGGGTCCGATACGATGAAGATCGCATTTCCGTTCCTGCTTCTGCTCCTTGCTCTAGTCGCGCCCTACCGCACAGCCGAGGCGGCGCTCAAGATCCAGCGCGTGATCAGCCCGGGCGGCATAGAAGCCTGGCTGATGGAGGATCACCGCGTGCCGCTGATGGCGCTCGACGTAACGTTCCGCGGCGGGGCCGCGCTCGATCCGGCGGGCAAGGAGGGATTGGCCGCGCTGACCGCATCCCTGCTCGACGAGGGCGCCG
>DATGMP010000003.1:0-13900 GCA_035293565.1 Alphaproteobacteria bacterium
CGGCGCGGGGCTGGAAACGCTTTACTCGGCCGTTACGGCGTTGGACGGTGCCGTGTGCCCGCCGTCGAGCGCAGCGGACATCACGGCGCGGGCAAAGGCGGTCGAGGATCCGCATGCCGTCGAAGCCGTCCATATCTTCTGTGCGCTGCTCGGCACCGTTGCCGGGAATCTCGCGCTGACCATCGGCGCGCGCGGCGGGGTCTACATCGCCGGCGGGATCGTGCCGAAGCTCGGCGATATCTTCGACAAATCGGAGTTTCGCGCCCGGTTCGTCGCCAAGGGGCGGATGCAGACCTATCTGGAGCCGATCCCGACCTATGTGATGACCAACCCGTTCCCCGCCTTCCTGGGATTGGCCGGGCTGCTCTCGTCTTAGCTCGTAATCGGGTCGCTCCTGAGCCGACCGATCTCATCGCGGGCCAAACGGTCGACCCGCTCGTTCTCGGGGTGGCCCGAATGGCCCTTCACCCAGAGCCATTCGATCTCGTGCGGCGCTGCCGCCGCTTCCAGGCGCTGCCAGAGGTCGAGATTCTTGACGGGCTTTTTGTCGGCTGTCCGCCAGCCCGCCGCCTTCCAGCGCGGCAGCCACCGGGTGATGCCGTCCTTCACATAGATGCTGTCGGTGTGGAGCGCGACCCGCGCCGGCCGCTTCAGCGCCTCGAGCCCCGCGATCGCCGCCATCAGCTCCATGCGATTGTTGGTGGTGTGGCGGTCGCCACCCGACAGCTCGCGCTCGGTGGTGCCGTGGCGCAGCAGCGCAGCCCAGCCGCCGGGACCGGGATTCCCGCTGCAGGCGCCATCGGTGAAGATGTCGACTTTGGGCTTCTTGCCGTCGCTCATGGTTCGAGCTCGAAGCCGGGCTCGAGCTCTTCATAGTCGGTTGTCAACTCCTCGCCCTCCGCGATGTCGCAGAGCGCGATTGTCTGCGGCCCGGAATTATCGAGATTGGGTTGCTCGCTGTGATTGACGAAGCGCGTGTTGTCGAAGCCCAGCAGCAGCCCGCCGGGAAAGAAGGGACAAGGAAAGGCGTAGCGCTTGAAGAAGGCGCGGGCTGCCTCGGGCAGCTGGGCGACGCGCTCCTCCGGCACGATGAGATCGATCCCCGGCTCGAAGCGCCAGACGATCGTACCCTTCGCGATCGCTTCGGCGGCAAACAAGCCGACGCCTTCGATCGCGCTCGCCTGCGCGCGCGTTTTCACGAGCAGCATGCTAAGCGCCGATCCCGTATTCCGCGGCGCTCTTGACCTGCTGGTGGAAGGCGAGCTTGCGGCGATATTCGAGCGGGTCCTTCTTGCGCACCAGGGCGCCCTCCG
This sequence comes from Alphaproteobacteria bacterium, assembly GCA_035293565.1. Taxonomy (GTDB): domain Bacteria; phylum Pseudomonadota; class Alphaproteobacteria; order BOG-932; family Roseiterribacteraceae; genus DATGMP01. The sequence goes on from DATGMP010000003.1 coordinate 1,314, forward strand.
GATGGTTCAGCCAGTCATAGAGCCGGGTCAGCAGGAAACGCAGCGCGGCGCCGCGCGCAAGCAACGGCAAAGCCGCGCGCTCGGCCGACGCCAGCGGTCTTACCCGCGCATAAGAATCGAGCAGCGCGCGACTGCGCACCGGCACGAAGGATCCGTCGGGCTCGAAACACCAGGCGTTCAGGCAGACTGCGAGATCGTAGGCGAGGAAATCGGTGCAGGCGAAATAGAAATCGATAAAGCCCGTTAGCCTGCCGTCCTCGAAGAAGACATTGTCGGGGAAGAGATCGGCATGGATCGTGCCGCAGGGTAGATCGGTCGGCCAAGCGCGCTCCAAGAAATCGAGCTCGGCGGCGATGTCTGCGGCAAGGCCCGGCTGAATCGTCTCCGCCGCATCGGCGTCGATGCGCTCGAACAGGGGTCGCCATCCGGCGCAGGACAGATCGTTGGGGCGGCGCATCGCAAAATCCGCGCCCGCCGCATGGAACTCCGCGAGCGCCTCGCCAAGGGCTTGGCAATGCGGCGTCGTGATCCGCCGCGGCCACATGCCGTTCAGGAAAGTTACCATCGCCGCCGGTCGGCCGGCCAAACGTCGCAGCGCTTCTCCATCGCGCGCCCGAACCGGCAGCGGACAGGCGATTCCCTTGCCGGCAAGATGCTCCATCAGACCAAGAAAGAAAGGCAGGTCGGCCTCGCGGACCCGCTTCTCATAGAGCGTCAGAATAAAAGGCCCACGTTCGGTGACGACAAGGAAGTTCGAGTTCTCGACGCCCTCGGCGATTCCCTTGCAGGAATGCACCGCGCCCAGATCATAGGCCGCGATGAAGGCTCTGAGCTCCTCGTCGGAGATTTCCGTGTAGACCGCCATCCGGCCAACCTAGCGGATCGGAACGGGACGGCAATGGGGAGAAGCTAGGCCGGGACGCGGGCGCGGGAGAGGGCGGCAGGAAGCTTGAAGGTGACGCTCTCGCGGGCGGCGGCGCGCTCCTCGATCGTCACCTCGAAGCGGCGGCGGGCCTCGGCGACCACTTCTTCGACCAGTAGCTCGGGCGCCGAGGCGCCGGCGGTCAGGCCGAGCCGCCGCACGCCGGAGAGCCAGCTCCAGTCGATCTCGGAAGCACGCGGCACCAGGATCGAGCGCGCGCAGCCATAGGCGCGGGCTACCTCGACCAGGCGGCTGGAGTTTGAGGAGTTGGGAGAGCCGATCACGATCAGCGCGTCGACCTGGCCGGCAATCGCCTTGACCGCCGCCTGGCGATTGGTCGTCGCGTAGCAGATATCCTCCTTGCGCGGCCCGGCGATTGTGGGAAAGCGGCGCCTCAAGGCGGCGATCACGATCTCGGTTTCATCGACGGACAGGGTCGTCTGCGTGCAATAGGCGAGATTATTCTCGTCCGCGACCGACAGCGAGGCCACTCCCTCCGCATCCTCGACCAGCAGCACCGCGCCCGGCGGGAGCTGGCCCATTGTGCCGTCCACCTCGGGATGTCCGGCATGGCCGATCAGGATGATTTGGCGCCCCTCGGCGAAATGCCGCTCGGCCTCGCGGTGCACCTTGCTGACCAGCGGACAGGTGGCGTCGAGCGCGTTCAGGCCGCGTTGTCTGGCCTCTAAAGGCACCGATTTCGGGACACCATGGGCCGAGAAGACGACCGTCGCGCCCTCCGGCACCTCGTCGACTTCGTCCACGAAAATCGCCCCCTTCGCCTCGAGCTGCTCGACGACGAAGCGATTATGCACGATCTCATGCCGCACATAGACCGGCGCGCCTGAGATCTCGAGCGCGCGCTCGACAATCTGGATAGCGCGATCGACCCCGGCGCAGAAGCCGCGCGGGCCCGCGAGCACGATGGTGAGCGGCGGAAGTTTCATGGTCGACTAAATCGGTCTGGACCCTGCGCTTTCAACTCCCATCCCCCCGAGCGAGTCAACCGGACAAAAGGTTGCAGCGCTCGTGACGAGGCGGCGGCGAAATCGACCTCACGCCCCAATTTGATCCTCTTTCTCCTCGATGAGTGCCGGGCCGACGCGCTGGCGGCGTGTCGGCATTCCCCGGATGGACAAGGATTCGCGCGCGACGCCGCCCTTTCCCATTGGAAACCGCGCCGACACGCGCAACGGAGCGCCGTAAGCCGAGACCAACGGCGGCGACCTAATCGACCGCGGACCGGCGGGCGGTCGCCGAATTATGCGCGTAGGTCTTCCAGCTTGGCCGATAATCCTCGTCGGCCTGGTTGCCCCAGCTCGTCCATCCCAGGCGATTGCCGCGGGCGAACAGCTCGAAATACGGGCCGGGGCTGCAGCGCTCGATCAGATCATATTGCTCGTCTGGCTTGCGCGAATGCTCGCGCTTGCGAGTCGCCAGGTAATTCACCTGGGTGCGACCCGCCACGAGCGTCCGTGCGTTCCGGCCTCGAACGCCGAACAGCAGCAGCTCGGTGACGTTGCGGAAATAGAAGCCGACGCCCCTCCCGTCGGAACCGCCGTCCCTGCGCACCTTGTGCCAGACGATGTTGGTCTTGTACGCGAAGCCCCAGGCCCGCATGACTGCGAGCCCATCGGGCAAAAGCGCATTGGGGACCCAGAGATAGAGGTGCGCGGTCGCCGCCGCCGCCTTTTCGACCGGGAGCGCGGCAATCGCTTCCGTCGTCATCGTGCCGTAGCGCGACAGCCGGCGATGCTCCGGCGCCATCTTGCCGGTACGGTTGACAAAACGCCAAGGCGGATCGGCGAGGATGACGCCGAAGCGCCGATCGTTGAGGAAACTCGAAAGATCGGCCGCGGGATCCGTGTTCGATAGTCCTCTTCGTCATCCCCGCGCAGGCGGGAATGACGACAAAACTAACGACATGACCGCGGCGAATCCATCCTTTCCCTTTGACTTTGCGCGGGCCCGCGCCTAGCTCTTGGGGACGTCCGATACCCTGCGTGCGGGAGAGTCCGCCGGTTCTCGAAAGAGATCTGGCGGCGCCGAAGGAGCAACCGCCCCGGAAACTCTCAGGCAGCGAGGACCGCCGTGGGGTGGACGCTCTGGAAAGCAGGTCGAATCTCCGGATTCGATCTCACCGACGGAGTAAGCGAGGGTATGAATACGCCCTCGTGAATCTCTCAGGTCTTCGACAGAGGGGGCCCGGTGCCGCGCCGGATGGCGCGGCTGGGATCTCCGTCGGGGACGCGCGCTTTGACTGACGCCGAAAACCTCAAGACGACGCCGCTCGACGCGCTGCATCGCGGGCTGGGCGCCAAGATGGTGCCTTTCGCGGGCTACGCCATGCCGCTCCATTACGCGACCGGCATTCTCCGCGAACATCTGCATGTGCGCTCGGCGGCGGGCCTGTTCGACGTTTCGCATATGGGTCAGCTCCGCGTCCTGGGTGACCAGCGCATCGCCGCGATCGAGCGGCTGGTGCCCGGCGACATTGCAGCACTTCCGGTCGGTCGCGTCCGCTACACGATGCTGACCAATGATACGGGCGGCATCCTCGACGATCTGATGATCGCCAAGCGCGCGGGCGACCTGTCCCTCGTCGTCAACGCCGCGACCAAGGAAAGCGATATCGCGCATATCGCCGAAAGGCTGCCGCAGGGCGTGGCGTTGGCGCTCGAACCCGACCGCGCGCTTCTTGCGCTCCAGGGGCCGAAGGCGGCGGAGGTGCTGGAGCGCTTCGTCCCCGACATCGATCGCCTGCCCTTCATGGCCGAGAGCGTGGCCGAGGTCGCCGGCGCGAAGGTCACGCTCACACGCTCCGGCTACACCGGCGAGGATGGGTTCGAGCTGTCGATACCGGCCGACCGCGCCGATGAGGTCGCGCGCCTGTTGCTGGATGAGCCCGAGGTGCTGCCGATCGGACTCGGCGCGCGCGATACGCTCCGCCTCGAAGCCGGGCTCTGCCTCTATGGTCACGACATCGACGAAGCCACTACGCCGGTCGAGGCGGATCTCGTCTGGACGATCTCGAAGCGGAGGCGGACCGAAGGCGGCTTCCCGGGCGCTGCAATTATCAAGACTCAGATTGCAAGCGGTCCTGCTCGCCGGCGCGTCGGCATCTTGCCCGACGGCAAGGCGCCGGCGCGCGAAGGCACCGAGATTCAAGACGCGGCGGGCCGCACGATAGGGCGGATCACCAGCGGCGGGTTCGGCCCTTCGGCCGATGGTCCGATCGCGATGGGCTATGTCGAGATCGCCTGCGCCGCGCCCGGTACCCAGCTGCAGCTCATCGTCCGCGGCAAGGCCCTGCCCGCGCGCGTCGCACCGATGCCTTTTGTCCCGCACCGTTACTTCAAGAATTAGGAGAGCCGATGGCCATGCTCAAATTCACCAAGGACCATGAATGGATTCGCGTCGAGGGCGACGAGGCGGTGGTCGGCATTACCGACTATGCGCAGCAGCAGCTGGGCGATGTCGTTTTCGTCGAGCTCCCCGAAATCGGCAAGAATGTCGAGCAGGGCAGAGACGCGGCCGTGGTCGAATCGGTGAAGGCGGCGAGCGAAGTCTATGCGCCGGTGGACGGAACGGTGCTCGCGGTGAATGATGCGCTCGCCGACGAGCCCGCGACGGTGAACACCGACGCGCAGGGCAAAGGCTGGTTCTTCCGGTTGAAGCTGGCGAAACCCGCGCAGCTCGACTCTCTCATGGATGAAGCCGCCTACACGGCCTTCACCGCGGGCCTCGCCTAATGCGCTATCTGCCCCTGACTCAGGATGACAGGGCCGCGATGCTGGCGCGAATCGGCGCCGGCTCGGTCGACGATCTGTTCCGCGATGTGCCGGAGTCCGCGCGGCGATCGAGCGTCATCGAGGGCTTGCCGTCCCATTTGGGCGAGCTCGAGGTCGAGCGGCGTCTGAAGACGTTGGCGGCGCGCAACCTGCCGGCCGGATCGGTGCCGTCTTTCATGGGCGCCGGCGCCTATCGCCATCACATTCCGGCCGCCGTCGATCATCTGATCCAGCGCGGCGAGTTCTTGACCAGCTACACGCCTTACCAGCCCGAAGTGAGCCAGGGCACGCTGCAATATCTGTTCGAGTTCCAGACTCAGGTCGCTCTGCTGACCGGCATGGATGTGGCGAACGCCTCGATGTATGACGGTTCGACTGCTTGCGCCGAAGCCGTGATGATGGCGAACCGCGTCACCAAGCGGTCGCGCGCTGTGTTGTCCGGTGGTCTGCATCCGCATTACGCCGAGGTGACGCGGACACAAGCACGATGGACCGGCTTCGACGCGGTGGACGCGCCGCCCGATATCACCGGCACCGAAGATCTCGCATCGCTGGTCGACGACACGACCTCTTGCATTGTCGTGCAGAATCCGAGCGTCTTCGGCCATATACGCGATCTGTCCGCGCTCGCGGAGGCGTGCCACGCCAAAGGCGCGCTGCTGGTCGTCGTCGTAACCGAAATCGTGTCGCTGGGGCTGTTGACGCCGCCGGGCGAGATGGGCGCCGACATCGTCGTCGCCGAAGGCCAGTCGCTCGGCAATGCGCTCAATTTCGGCGGGCCCTATGTCGGGCTCTTCGCGACGCGTGACAAGTTCGTGCGCCAGATGCCCGGCAGGCTTTGCGGCGAAACCATCGATGCCGACGGCAAACGCGGTTGGGTGCTGACGCTGTCGACTCGCGAGCAGCATATCCGCCGCGAGAAGGCGACCAGCAACATCTGCACCAATAGCGGCCTCTGCGCGCTCGCTTTCACGATCCATCTATCGCTGCTTGGCGAAGCAGGGTTTCAAAAACTCGCCCGACTCAATCATGCGGCCGCGATCGGTCTTGCCGATCGGTTGGCGAAGGTGCCGGGAGTTTCCGTGATCAATCGCGGGTTCTTCAATGAATTCACGATCCGATTGCGAGGTGATGCGGCCGCGATCGTCGATCGCCTGGCGGAACAGCGAATCCTCGCTGGCGTGCCGGTATCGCGGCTGATTCCGGGCAAGCCGGAGCTCGCCAATCTTCTGCTCGTCGCCGCGACGGAGACGAATACCGAGGCGGACATGGACGCCTTCGCCGCCGCGCTCGCAGAGGTGGTCTGACATGGCGATGAACAGCACGGGGCGCGGCACGACACGACCGGAAACCGGCGAAGGCGGAATGCCGGCGGACACTTTCAGCGGCAATCGCGGCCTGGCCATGGAGGAGCCGCTGATCTTCGAGCAGGGCGAGCCCGCACGCGCCGGTGTCGATCTGCCGGAGCCGCCGATCGCCGAGCTTCGCCTTGGCGACGTGAAGCCACGATCGGGCATCGGCCTGCCCGGGCTTTCCGAGCCGCAGGTGATTCGTCATTTCACGCGGCTCAGCCAGAAGAATTATGCGATCGACGCCGGGCTCTATCCGCTGGGCTCCTGCACGATGAAGCACAATCCCCGCCTCAACGAGGCGATGGCGCGGCTGCCGGGATTCGCCGATATCCATCCGCTGCAGCCGGTCGCGACCGTGCAAGGCGCGCTGGAGCTGATCGATTCGCTGGCGCGCTGGCTGCTCGACCTGACCGGCATGGCGGCCGTCGCCATGTCGCCGGGCGCGGGCGCGCATGGCGAGCAGTGCGGCATGATCGCGATCCGCGCCGCGCTCGAGGCGCGCGGCGACAAGCGCTCGCGCGTTCTGGTTCCGGAATCGGCGCATGGCACAAATCCAGCCACCGCGGCCGCTTTGGGCTATGCGGTCGATGCGATTCCGGGCGCCGCGGACGGGCGCGTCGACACGGCGGCGCTCGCGGCCAAGCTGGGGCCCGACGTGGCGGCGATCATGCTGACGAATCCGAACACCTGCGGTCTGTTCGAGCATGACATCATCGAGATCGCGCGGCTCGTTCACGACGCCGGCGCGCTGTTCTATTGCGACGGCGCCAACTTCAATGCCATCGTCGGGCGCGTGCGCCCCGCCGATCTCGGCATCGATGCGATGCACATCAATTTGCACAAGACCTTCTCGACACCGCATGGCGGCGGCGGACCGGGCGCGGGACCGGTCGTGCTGTCGCATGCGCTCGCCTCCTTTGCGCCTGCCAGCGCGGTCGTGCGCGGCCCGAACGGCTTCAGCCTGGCGGAGCATCCGGAAGGATCGAGCTTCGGCCGGCTGAAAGCCTTCCACGGTCAGATGGGCATGTTCGTGCGAGCGCTGGCCTACATTCTGAGCCATGGCGCGGACGGGCTGCTGCAGGCATCGAGCGATGCGGTTCTCAACGCGAACTACGTCCTGGCTTCGCTTCAGGACGTCATGAGCCCGGCCTTCCCCGGTCCCTGCATGCATGAAGCGCTGTTCGATGATCGCTTCCTCAAGGAAACCGGCGTCTCGACCCTCGACTTCGCCAAGGCGATGCTCGACGAGGGATATCATCCGATGACCGTCTACTTCCCGTTGGCCGTCCACGGGGCGATGCTCATTGAGCCGACGGAGAGCGAATCGAAGGAATCGCTGGACCTCTTCATCGCCACCCTTCGCTATTTGGCCGAACGCGCCAAAGCCGGCGCTTCGGAGCATTTTGTCGCAGCCCCGAGACTCACGCCGCGGCGCCGGCTGGATGAGACCGGCGCGGCCCGAAAGCCGGTGCTTCGCTGGCGACCCGAAGAGCAATTGGATCAAGCGGCTGAGTGATTGAGAACGCGACGAGGCGGCTGCCGAAGTTGCGCCCGCTATTTACAGATCAACTCTATAGTTTAACGAAATCTTAGCTATTCGGGTCGAATCTACGGCGTGTTTGCTGCAGCGCAGAAGCGCCGGCCATTTGCCCGTTCGGAGCCTTCGATGAACGCGTCCGCCAGCCCTCCCCTCGCCTCCAGCGGCGTGGTGAATGACGGCACTGGGGATGGCGATGCGCCGCGCATTCCGGCCTTCCGGCTTTTGATCAACGCGCCGACGCTGGGGCCGGACGCGACGTCGGGCGAAGTTTACGATCTTCTGGTGGCGCGGCCCGAAATTCCCTGCATTCCGATCATCGACCATGACTGGATCGTCGGCGCAGTCGACCGCGTCTCTCTGCTCAACCGATTCTCGCGCCATTTGATGCGCGACTATTATTTCGGCCGGCCAGTCTCGCTGGTGCTCGACCCCGAGCCCCTGGTCATCGACGCCGACACGCCGATCAGTGTCCTGACTGAGCGGATCTCGCATGAGAAGCCGCAAGCGCTGACCGCCGGCTTCATCATCACCCGCGATGGCCGCTATGCCGGCGTCGGGACCGCGCTCGACATGATGAGGGCTTCGGTCGAGGAGGCCCAGCTCCGCGCGGCCGAACTCTCGCGCCTGCAAAAGGTCGCCGAGGAGGCGAATCGCAGCAAGACGCTGTTCCTCGCGAACATGTCGCACGAGTTCCGCACCCCGTTGAACGCGATCATCGGCTTTGGCGAAGTGCTGGGCAGCCAGCGCTTCGGACCGCTCAATGCGCGCCAGGCGGAATATATCGAGGATATCCGGAACTCCGGGGTGCATCTGTTAGCGCTGGTCAACGACATCCTCGAGATGTCCAAGGCCGAGGCGGGCAAGCTCGAGCTCCACGAGAATTGTGTCCTTCTCGAAGAGCTGGCGATCAATTGCCTGCGGACCGTCCGCCAGCGGGCTCAGGAGGCGGGGCTCGAGCTCAGCCTCGAGCTGCCCGACAAGCATGTGGAGCTGTGGTGCGACCCCGTGAAGCTTCGACAGATCATCGTCAACCTGCTGTCCAACGCGGTGAAGTTCACCAACCCCGGCGGCAAAGTTGCGGTAGAGGCGCGCCTGCTCGTCGACGGCGGGCTCGAGATCGCGGTCGCGGATAACGGCATCGGCATGTCGCCCGAGCAAATTCCGCTGGCCCTTCAGGCTTTCGTTCAGATCGACAACAGCAGCAACCGCTCGCACCAGGGGACCGGGCTGGGCCTGCCTCTCTGCAAGCAGCTCACCGAGCTGCATGGCGGGGAGCTGATCGTCGAGAGCGCGCTTGGCAAAGGAAGCAGGATGCGCGTCCGTCTGCCGGTCGAGCGAATCAAAGTCGCCGGCCCGCGGGCGAGCGACGACGCGAGTTTCGAGTCGCTGCTAGCGGTGGCGTACGCCGGCCTTCGGATCCTTGAAGCGGAAGAGCCCCGGATCCAGTGAGAGGCCCAGGCGCCAACCCGAAAAGGTGACGTCGGTCACCTGGCCTTGAGCATCGGTGACGCGCCAGCCGCGCAGCTCGAGCGGCTGATCCGAAAACGCGATCGTGACCGACCCGGCCCCGGGATCCTTGTCTTCGACCAACGTGATCCGGATCACGCCGGCGGCATGCTCGTAGCGCGTGACCTTGACGCCGTCCGTCAGCGAGATGCGCGGCTTCAAGAGGAAGGAAGCCGGGGTCTCGCTGATCGGCTCGTTCGACGCCTCCTGCTGCTTGGCGTCCCAGAAGATGATGTAATCGCCGTCGGCGACCAGAAAGTCGCCCTTGGGGTCGCTGTAATCGAACCGCAGCTTGCCCGGTCGCGACAGGTCGAAGCGGCCCTTGGAGATCGCGCCGTCGGGCGCCACCATCGTGAAGTCCGCCTCGGCCGTCGTAAGCCCGTTGAGATAGGATTCGATTCGGTCGAGGTCAGCCTGCTTCCCTGCAGCCGGGGTTTGGGCCAGGGCCGGAAGAGGGAGAACGAGCAGGGCAGCGGCGCAAAGGAGCTGTATTAGGCGCATATGCTATCTATGGGTCTGAACCATGGCGGCACAAGGGCGATAACGGAACGCGATGAAAGTCGGCGACACATTTTCGAAAGAGGTCCATTTCGACGCGGCTGGGATCTCCGCCTTCGCGCGCTCGACGGGAGACATGAACCCGTTGCATCACAATCCGGCGCTGGCGGCAAAATCCCGTTTCGGTGGGATCATCGCCTCAGGGAGTCATGTTTCGGCGCTTCTCCTGGGCATGCTGGCAGGCTGGTTCGCCGACAAGCCCGAGAATGTCGGACTCGATTTTGCCATCCGCTTCAAGGCGCCGGTGCGCGACGGCGATACCGTGACGATGCGCTGGCGAATCGCGAGCATCGAGCCCAAGGCGTCGCTCAAGGGCGACATCGTGCGCGCGGAGGGCGAAGCGGCGCGCGCCGATGGCGTCGTTGCCGCGACGGCGACCGCCGCAGCGGCGGTGTTCCGGTGATCTATCTTCGTCATCCCGAGAAGGCGGGAATGACCCCGTGAGAGCCGCGAGGTTTGCATCCCGAGCTATAGCTTCCCGATGAAGCGATGGGCCAGCAAATCGAGCTCGGCCAGCATGCCTTCGCGGTTCGTCTCGGTCAGAGAGAACACGAACTGCTCGACGCCCGCGCGTTTATATTCGGCGAGCGCATCGAGCGTGCGGGGCATTACCGAATAGCCGCCGCACGAAATCTTGACCGCACGCGCCGGACGGCTCCGCGCGTCCAGCATCTCGCGCAATCGGGCAACATGGCCCGCAACCGCATCGGCCGGCATGTCGAAGCCGTACCAGCCATCGCCCAACCGTGCCGTCCGGTCGAGCGCCGCCTCGCTCCAGCCGCCGAACCAGAGTGGCGGATGCGGCCTCTGGACAGGTTTCGGATATTGGCGGCAGGCCGGCAGCGTATAGAAACGGCCGGAGAATTCAGAGACCGGATCCCGCCAGAGCCTGCGCATGACTTCGACATATTCCTCGGCGCGGGCGCCGCGTTCCTCCCAGGGCACGCTGCAGGCCTCGAACTCCTCGCGGCTCCAGCCGATGCCGATGGTAAGGTCGAAGCGGCCGCCGGACAGCCAGTCCAGAGTCGCAACATGCTTGGCCGTGTAGACCGGGTTGCGCTGCGGCAGCAGCATGACGCCGGTGGCGAGCCGAATGTGCTCGGTCGCCGCAGCGATGAAGGCGTGCGCCACCAGCGGATCGGGCAGCGATGTGTCGGCTGGAAAGAAGGCCTTGCCGTCGTCGGATGATGGGTAGTCGTCGACCGGCCGGTCGAAGAGGACGACGTGCTCGCCGAGATAAAGCTCGGCGAAGCCGAGCGCTTCGGCGCGTCGCGCGATGTCCTTCAGCGCGGCCGGCGTCGCGGCCGGCGAGACGGGAAGATTGAGACCGATTTCCACCGCTCTATCGCGAGGCTGCGAAGCGGCCAGCGCGACGGCCGAAGAAGGTTGCCTCGCCGATGCAGGTGCCGCTCGAATAGCCGCGCGCATCTTGCGCGATGTTCCAGGCTGACGCCCCGGCGGCGTAAAGGCCGGGGATAGGCTCGCCGGTTTCGGTCAGCACTTCCGCATCCGCCGAGGTGCGGAGACCGCCCAGCGTGAAGCCGGCGAACTTCGCGCGGCCGACCGACAAGTCGAATGCCGCGTAGGGCGGCTTGTCGAGCGGCTTCAGCCAGTCGGCGTGCTTGTGGAACTCCGGATCCTCGCCTAAACGCGCGTGGCGATTGTGAGTTTCGATCGTCTGCACGAGCGCGCCCTTCGGCAGCTCGAGGCGCGCCTCCATTTCTTCGACCGTCTCGAATCCGTCGATCAGCTTCTGCTCGAAGAAGTCATAAGGCGGGTAGCCGAAGATCTCGGAGTCGAGGATCAGATAGGCGATGCCGCGTGGCTGCTCGACGATGAAGCCCGCCGTGCGGCCATGATAGGAGTCCTCCGCCACGAAGCGCTTGCCCTCGGCATTGACGACAATGCCCTTGATCAAGCTTTCGGGCGGATAGAAGGGTGAGGTCAGGAAAGCGCGGTCGAGCCGCATCGCCTGCGCGCCGGCCGACAGGCCCAGCATGATGCCCGCGCCGTCGTCATACGTGGTGCCGTGCTTGATGAGATCGCGCGGCATCCAGGCGAGCTCGTTCGCGAACATCTCCTCATTCATGATGTAGCCGCCCGCTGCGAGCACGACGCCCGAGCGGGCGCGGATGTTCAGCACATCATCGAAGCGGCGCACGCGCACGCCTTCGATGCTGCCGTCCGACGCGGCGATGAGGCCGACGACGCCCGCGTCGTACAACGCGCGAACACCGAGCGCGGACGCCTTGGCGATCAGCATCTTCATCAGCAGCGAGCCCGCTTCACCGGAAGCGAGCGCCACCTTATGGCCGCGCGGCGCCGGCTTCGCCTTCTCGCGGAACGGCCAGGCCTTTTCGTTGCCGCTCCAGATCAGGCATTCGGTGCCCGGCTGAATCGCGGCCTTGCCGGGATAGTAGCTGCGCTCGAACGGCACGCCGTTCTCCTCGAGCCAATGAAAATGCGCGACGCTCTCCTCGCAATAGAGGCGAAGCTTTTTGGGATCGGGATCGGGGGTCAACGCGTCCAGATATTTGTACATCTCCTCGGGCGTGTCCTCGAACCCGCAGGCGATCTGCACCGGCGTGCCGCCGCCCAGATAGATATGCCCGCCGGCGATCGCCGTGGCTCCGCCACCGCCGCTCGCACGCTCCAGCACCATCACGTCCGCGCCGGTGCGCCGCGCCTCGATCGCCGCCGAGGCGCCCGCGCCGCCGAAGCCCACGACCAACACGTCGGCGGATTCGTCCCAGGAGGTGATCGCGCTGTCATGCAGCAGCTCCGGGATCTTCACGACGGCAGCTCCGCGCGGATGGCGGCGAGGAATTTCAGCATCAGCGCGTTGACCTCCTCCGGCTTCTCCATCTGCACGACATGGCCGGCATTCTTGATCATCGCGACCTCGCGCAGATCGGCAT
>DATGMP010000004.1:0-21550 GCA_035293565.1 Alphaproteobacteria bacterium
GGCGCGCGGCGACCTCTCGCGCAAGATCACCGTCGATGTGAAGGGCGAGATCCTGGAGCTCAAGAACACCATCAACACGATGGTCGATCAGCTCAACGCCTTCGCTTCGGAAGTGACGCGCGTCGCGCGCGAGGTCGGCACCGAGGGAAGGCTCGGCGGGCAGGCGGTCGTGCCGGGCGTCGCCGGCACGTGGAAAGACCTGACCGACACCGTCAACGTGATGGCGGCCAACCTCACCGAGCAGGTGCGCGGCATCGTCAAGGTGGTCACCGCCGTCGCAAACGGGGACCTCAAGCAGAACTTGACCGTGAAATCCAAGGGCGAGGTGGCGGCGCTGGCCGAGACCATCAACAACATGACCAATACGCTTGCCACCTTTGCCGATCAGGTCACGACGGTGGCGCGCGAGGTCGGCGTCGAAGGCCGCTTGGGTGGACAGGCGAATGTGCCCGGCGCGGCCGGCACGTGGCGCGATCTGACCGGCAACGTCAACCTGCTTGCCGCCAATCTGACGACGCAGGTGCGCGCCATCGCCGAGGTCGCGACCGCCGTCACCAAGGGCGATTTGACGCGCTCGATCCAAGTCGACGCGCGCGGCGAGGTGGCGGAGCTCAAAGACAACATCAATACGATGATCGACAACCTCCGCCTGACGACCGACCGCAATACCGAGCAGGATTGGCTCAAGACGAACCTCGCGCGCTTCACCAACATGCTTCAGGGACAGCGCGATCTCGCGACGGTGGGTCGATTGCTGCTGTCGGAGCTGGCGCCTCTGGTCAATGCGCAGAACGGCGTCATCTATCTGGTCGAGGCCGAGCAGACGCCGAGCCTGAAGCTGCTCTCCGCCTATGCCGAAGACGGGCAGGGCGGCCATCGCGACCGCTTGCAGTTTGGGCAGGGGCTGATCGGGCAATGCGCCGCCGATGCGCGGCGACTGCTGGTCACCAACCTTCCGGAAAATGTCGTGCCCATCAGCTCCGGCCTCTTCCGGGCGCCGCCCAAGAACGACATCGTGCTGCCGATCTTGTTCGAAGGGCAGGTGAAGGCGGTCATCGAATTGGCGTCCGTCGGAACGTTCACGGATCTTCAGATCTCGTTCCTGGAGCAGCTCACCTCGGGCATCGGGATCGTGCTGAACAGCATCGAAGCGACGATGCAGACGGAAGGTCTGCTGACGCAATCGCAGCAATTGGCCGCGGAGTTGCAGACCCAACAGGTCGAGCTTCAGCAGACCAACGAACAGCTCGAGCAGAAGGCGCAGCAGCTCGCCGAACGAAATGTCGAAGTGGAGCGCAAGAACCAGGAAATCGAGCAGGCGCGCCGCGCTCTCGAAGAAAAGGCCACCGAGCTGGCGTTGACCTCGAAATACAAATCCGAATTCCTCGCGAACATGTCGCATGAGCTGCGCACGCCGTTGAACAGCATCCTGATCTTGGGCCAGCAGCTTGCCGACAATCCCGACGGCAATCTGTCGCCGAGGCAGGTGGAGTTCGCGCGAACCATCCACGGCGCGGGAACGGACCTGCTCAATCTGATCAGCGACATCCTGGATTTGTCGAAGATCGAATCGGGCACCGTCTCGGTCGATGCCGAGGAGGTCGCGTTCAGCAATCTCCACGACGTCGTGGTTCGCCCGTTCCGCCACGAAGCCGAGAACCGCCGGCTCTCCTTCGACGTGCAGATCGATCCCAATCTCGACCGCAGCATGATCACGGATTCGAAGCGTCTGCAGCAGGTGCTGAAGAACCTGTTGTCGAACGCGTTCAAATTCACCGAGCATGGCGGCGTGCGTCTCAGCATATCGCAGGCGGTGAGCGGCTGGAGCCCGGAGCACCCGACCTTGAAGAATGCGCCCACCGTCGTCGCCTTCGAGGTGACGGACACGGGCGTCGGCATTCCGCCGGAGAAGCAGAAGATCATCTTCGAAGCCTTCCAGCAGGCGGATGCCAGCACGAGCCGCAGATATGGCGGCACGGGCTTGGGGCTGGCGATCAGCCGCGAGCTTGCCAATCTCCTCGGCGGCGAGATCCAGCTCCGCAGCACGCCCGGCGTTGGCAGCACCTTCACGCTCTATCTGCCGCTCAAATATGCGGGCCCCGCCATGACGCAGCGCTCGGCCGCCCAGGTGGCGCCGGTGCCGGCATTGGCCGCGGTGCGCCTCACCGAGCAGTCGGTGGAGCAGATCCCCGACGACCGCAATCAGGTGCAGGTGGGCGACCCGATCCTGCTCATCGTCGAAGACGACCCGCACTATGCGCGGATCATGGTGGACCTGGCGCATGAGGCGGGGCTGAAGGTCCTGGTGGCGACGCGCGGCACCGAGGCTTTGGCGCTGGCCAAGGAATTCCAGCCGAGCGCGGTCTCGCTCGACGTGTTCCTGCCGGACATGCTGGGTTGGACCGTCTTGAGCCAGCTCAAGCAGAATCCTTTGACGCGACACATACCGGTGCAGATCGTCACCCTCGACGAAGACCGTCAGCACGGCCTGGCGCGCGGCGCGTTCTCGTTCATCACCAAGCCGACCACGACGGAAGGGCTCGAATTCGCCTTGTCGCGCATCAAGGAATATGCGAAGCCGCGGCGCAAGCGCTTGCTCATCGTCGAGGACAATGCGGCGGAGAGGCTCAGCATCACCGAGCTTCTCGCCCATGACGACATCGACGTGATATCGGTCGAAACCGGGGCCGAGGCGCTATCGATGCTCAACGAGCAGCCGATCGATTGCGTCGTGCTCGATCTGCGGCTCCCCGATATGTCGGGCTTCGAAGTGCTGAAGCAGATCGGCAGCAACGCCGAGCTTGCCGATCTTCCCGTGGTCGTGTTCACCGGCCGCGAGCTGTCGCCCGAAGAAGACGCGCAATTGCACACGATGGCGCGCAGCGTCGTCGTGAAGGGCGTCGAGTCGCCGGAGCGTCTCCTGGACGAGACGGCGCTCTTCCTGCACCGGGTCGTATCCGAGTTGCCGGTGGAAAAGCAGCGCATGCTCGAAAGGCTGCACAGCTCGGATGAAGATCTCGTCGGCAAGACGGTGCTGCTCGTCGATGACGACGCCCGCAACATCTTTGCGCTCAGCAGCGCCTTGGAGCGGCGTGGCATGAACGTGCTGACGGCGACGACGGGCCGCGAAGCCATCGATCTGCTGAACACGACGCCCAATATCGCGATCGTCCTCATGGACATCATGATGCCCGAGATGGACGGCTATCAGACGATGCAAGTCATTCGGCAGAACCCCGCGTTCAGGCGCCTGCCGATGGTCGCGCTCACCGCCAAGGCCATGAAGGGAGACCGGGAGAAATGCCTGGAAGCGGGCGCGTCCGATTACCTGGCGAAGCCGGTCAACACGGAGCAATTGCTGTCGGCGCTCCGCATGTGGCTGCATCGCTAACGGGCCGCCGATATGAGCGCGAGCGACAAGGTCAATATCCTGCTGGTCGATGACCAGCCGGCGAAGCTGCTGAGCTATGAGGTGATTCTTCGCGACCTCGATGAGAATCTCATAAAGGCGGGATCGGCGCGGGATGCGCTGGAGCAGCTTCTCAAGAAGGATATCGCGGTCATCCTCATCGACGTGGTGATGCCGGATCTCGACGGCTTTGAGCTGGCGACCATGATCCGCAGCCATCCCCGGTTCCAGACGACCGCGATCATCTTCGTATCGGCCGTCGCGTTGACGGATCTCGATCGCGTCAAAGGCTATGAATATGGCGCCGTCGATTATGTGCCGGTGCCGGTCATTCCCGAGATCTTGCGCGCCAAGGTGCGCGTGTTCGTCGACCTCTATCGCAAGACCCGGCAGCTCACGCTCCTCAACGCCGAATTGGAGCGCCGGGTTGCCGACAGAACGGCCGAGCTGGCGCGGGCCAATGCCGATCTGGAGCGACGTGTCGAAGAGCGCACGCGAGAGCGCGAATTGGCGTTGGCGCAAGTACATGAGATGCAAAAGCTCGAAAGCCTCGGACAGCTCACGGGCGGTCTCGCGCACGACTTCAACAATCTGCTCATGGCCATTCTGGGCAATTTGGACCTGGTGGCGAAGAAATTGGCGGAGGACTCGGCCGCAAAGCGCCTCGTCGACAGCGCCATTCAAAGTGCCGAGCGCGGCGCCACGCTCACCGCCCGGATGCTGGCCTTCGCGCGCCGTCAGGAGCTGAAGCCGGAGACGGTCGATGTCTGCCGTCTGCTCAAGGGGTTGCAGGAAATGCTGCAACGGACGCTCGGCCCGATGATTCAGATCGGCATGGATTTCCATCCCGGCGTTGCCCCGATCAGCGTCGATCCGAATCAGCTCGAGCTTGCGTTGATCAATCTCGCGCTCAACGCGCGGGACGCGATGCCGCAAGGCGGTCGCCTGACGATCACGGCACGGCGCGAGGCGGTCACCCGTTCGTCGCAGAATCTGCGGCCGGGCGACTATGTCTGTCTCGCCGTCACCGATACGGGCGTCGGGATGGACGACGCCACGCTGAAGCGCGCGGCCGAGCCGTTCTTCACGACCAAAGAGGTCGGCAAGGGAACGGGGCTCGGTCTCTCCATGGTCTATGGGCTCGCCGCTCAATCCGGCGGCGGCGCGCGGATCTTCAGTCAGCCACGGGTCGGAACGACGGTCGAGCTCTGGCTTCCGGTGGCCGAACGCGTGCCGAGCGAAGAGCAGGGACCGGCGGGTACTTTGGCGCTCGAACCCGATCGGCGGCTTAGCGTTCTGGTCGTCGATGACGATGCCGACGTACTCGCCAGCACCGCCGCTATGCTCGAGGATCTCGGCCACACGGTTCTCACCGCGCCCTCGGGTGCGGCGGCGCTCGATATCGTCCGATCGGGCGCGACCTTGGATCTGGTCATCACCGACCACGCCATGCCGGGAATGACGGGCGTCGAAGTCGCCGAGCATATCCGTCAGTTGCGCACCAATTTACCGGTCATTCTCGCCACCGGCTATGCCGATCTGCCGAGCGACGAGGACTCGCGGATACCCCGGCTCTCCAAGCCTTATCGGCAGCAGGAACTGGTCCCGATCCTGGCGCTGGTAACCAGGCCAGGTCGCTCGCCGAACGTGATCTCCATCAACAAGGCGAAACGCGCGTAGATCAGAGGCCCTTCCGGACCGCGGATCAAGCCTGCCGCGCCGCTCAGTCTTCTCGTTTCCGTTTCGAAGCGGCGTGCTCTAGCTTGGGCGGCGCAAGGGAGTTGCCGTCCATGTCGCAGGTGGATTCCAAGACGCATTATGACTTTGGGAAGAATTGGGCTCGCTTTGCCGAAGATGTCGCCGAGCGCAATGCGGCGGAAGCGGTGAAGGGGCTTTCGCGACTTATCGGCGACAATCTTGAGGGAAAGTCGTTTCTTGATATTGGTTGCGGTTCCGGATTGCACGCTGTCGCAGCATTGCAACTCGGAGCGGCATCTGTTCGCGCCGTGGATCTCGATCCGAACTCCGTCTCAACGGCGCGCCATCTGCTCACCCGCTTTGCAGCCGGAGAGCCGTGGCATGTCGAGGAACGGAGCGTTTTCGAATTGTCGGCCGCGTCCGGCCGATACGATGTGGTCTACGCATGGGGCGTGTTGCATCACACCGGTCGCATGCGCGATGCGATTCGCCATGCTGCGTCGCTGGTGGAGCCGGGCGGATTGCTGGTGATCGCCATCTATCGCAAGACGCCGCTATGTCCGGCGTGGCGTCTCGAGAAGAAATTCTACGCCTTGGGGCCGCGATGGTATCGTCCCATCGCCGATTTTTGCCTCGCGGCGCTCACGCTTGCGGCTCTGGCGATGACAGGGCGAAATCCGGTCGCTTATGTGCGCCAGTATCCCCGGGCGCGCGGCATGACGTTCATGACCAATATTCGCGATTGGCTCGGCGGCTACCCTTACGAATCCGCTTCACCCGAAGAGATCCGCGGCATCGTTGCAGCCAGCGGGTTCCGGGAGGAACGTTTCCTTCCGTGCAACACCAGAATGGGCCTGCTGGGCGTCGGTTGCGACGAATATGTCTTCCGCTCTCAGGCGACGGCGGATGCGCGTTGAGGCGAGGGGACGCCGTCCATCCAGCGTCGCTGCCATTCCTGGAACATGAGGGCGCACCAGATCAGGTACTGCCAGTTGCGCCGTCCGGAAAGATGCTCCTGCCATTTCCGGCGCAAGGCCGCCGCGTTCAGGAAACCCTCGGACCGCAGCCGCCGCTCCTCCAGCAGATCCTCGGCCCAATCGCGCAAGGGTCCGCGAAGCCAAGCGTCGATCGGCACGCCGAAGCCCATCTTGGGCCGCTCGACCAGAGCGCGCGGCACGTGGCGATAGAGCACCTGGCGCAAGATCCATTTGCCCTTGCCGCCGCGCACGCGCATCGAGCCGGGCAAGCGCCAGCCGAAGGCGACGACGCGTGGATCGAGCAAAGGCACGCGTGCTTCGAGCGAGACGGCCATGCTCGTCCGGTCCACCTTGGTGAGAATGTCGTCGGGCAGATAGGTGACGGTGTCGAGGAATTGCATCCGCTCGATGAAATCGGCGAAGTCGCGTGCGACCGACTTGTCCCAAAGCGCACCTTTCGGCTCTTGTCCTTGCAGAACGAATTCGGCGGGATCCTCGCATTGCGAGATCAGCCGCCGATATATCGCGTTTTCGTCGGCAAGGGTGAGGACGGGGGCGATCTTGTGAAGCTGGTCGCCGGCCCGCGCCGGCCGCCATCGTCCGGGGAGGGCCGCGAAGAGCCGGTCCCAGCTCTCGGGCGGTACCGCGAGCAGCGTGGCGGCCACGGCACGGCGCAGCCCGGCCGGCATCGCGAGAACGCGCCGGCGCCAGGTTTCGCCGAGCACATAGCGTCGATACCCGGCGAAGACCTCGTCGCCGCCGTCGCCGGAGAGCGCGACCGTGACGTGGCGGCGCGTCATCTCGGATACGAGATATGTGGGAAGCTGTGACGCGTCGGCGAAGGGTTCGTCGAACCATCCGGCAATCGCCGGCACGAGATCGCGGGCGTGGCCGGGTTCGGCGTAGAGCTCGGTATGGTCGGTGCGCAGGTGCCTTGCCACGGCCGCGGCATGCTGCGCCTCGTCATAGCCGCTCTCGCGGAAACCAATGGTGAAGGTCCGCAGGGGCTTGGCGCTCTGCTGTTGCGCGAGCGCCACCACCAGCGACGAATCGATGCCGCCGGAGAGGTAGGCGCCGAGCGGGACGTCGGAGATCAACTGGCGGCCGATGGCGTCGCGCAACAGGTCTTCGAGGCGGCCGGCCGCCTCGTGCTCGCTCATCGAGAGTCGCTGTGAGAGCCCTTCCTGCGCGACGGCGCGCGCGTCCCAATAGGCGCTGAGCTTTGGCGCTTCGCCGGCGCGGTAGGTGAGGAGCGTCCCGGGCGCGAGCTTGTGGACGCCCTTGTAGATCGTGTGCGGCGTCGGGATATAGCCGTGGCGGAAATAGGCGACGAGCGCATCGCGGTTGATCTCGGGCCGCCACAGCGGATGGGCCACCAGCGCGCGGAGCTCCGAGCCGAAGAGCAGGGCGCCTGAGAGGATGCACCAATAGAGCGGCTTTACGCCAAGATGGTCGCGCACGAGGCTGAGGCTGCGCGCCTCGCGGTCCCAGAGGGCGAAGGCGAAGATCCCGTTGAACCGCTTCGTCGCGGCAGCCACGCCCCAGCGGGCACAGCTTTCGAGCAGCACCTCGGTATCCGATTGGCTCCGGAAGCGGATGCCGGCCGCTTCCAATTCGCGGCGCAACTCGCGGAAATTGTAGATCTCGCCGTTGAAGCTTAGGACATAACGGCCATCGCTCGCGGTCATCGGCTGCTGTGCCGCCGGCGAAAGATCGATGATGGCAAGGCGGCGATGGCCCAGGGCTATGCCCGCGCCTTCGTCGAGCCACACGCCCTCGCCATCGGGGCCGCGATGGGCGAGCGTGCCGGCCATCCGGCGAACGATACCCTCCAGCTCCATCCGGCCCGAGGTCGCCGCCGCGATGCCGCAGATCCCGCACACGCGCTAGGCCCTTTCCTTGACGAGCACGAAGCACCGGCATGCTGCGCCCAAAAGCCGCGCCAGCCTTCGCCGCGCCGCGAGCGGCAGCCGGTGATGGCCGAGCATATAGCCCGTATAGAACAGGCCGAGATCGAAGCTCTTCGCGATCCGCCAGCCGCAGCGCTCAAAATGCGTGCTCCACCACCGCCGACGAAAGTAGAGATATTCCGTGAGCGTATTGCCCCGCTCGCCGTGACGCGGCGGGATCAGGCCCTTTCGCAACGGCGAGCCGCGGCTCGCCCCCGGCCGATCAGCGCCCATCATCCCCCGTTCTCCCCGCCGGCGCAGGCGCCAGAGCCATTTGACGAGGCCCGGGTAATGTGTCACCCATGTCCAAAGCCGCCAATGCTCGGTCGGCAAGATATGAACGGCGCAGCCCGAACTTCGCAACACGCGAAGCATCTCTCCTTCGAAATCGTCGAGATCGGCAATATGTTCGAGGGTATTGGAGGAGAAGATCACGTCGAAGCTCGCATCGGGGAAGGGGATATACCTGCCGTCATAATCCCGGACCGGAAAGACGCGGCCGGCGCGGTATTCGGAAGAGGCTAGATCGATCGACGTGACGCGAAATCCACGCTCGCTCAAGAGGAAGGCTTGCTGGCCGCTGCCGCCGCCGATCTCGAGGAGATCCCCGGCGAGGCCCGGCAGCCGGTCGAGCACTTCCTCGATCTCGGCCCGACGCAGCGCGTTGATCCACTCGATATCCTCTGAGATCATCGGCTCCTGCTCGCATCCTTCCATGCCCGCGCGAGATGGTTCTGGCGCGGCCCGCCGACGGAGAGTGGCAGCCCGATCCCTGCGGCACAAGGTGCGATGACGCGGGTCATGCATGTGATCACCGGCCTTAGCACCGGCGGTGCGGAGATCATGCTGTGGAAATTACTCTCGGCGCTCGACGAGAGACGGGGCGATATCGTGGTTTCGCTGACCGGCGCCGGTACGATCGGTCCAAGGATCACCGCGCTCGGCATTCCCGTGATCGATCTCGATATGAGCCGTTCGCCCAATCCGTTGGCCGTCTGGAAGCTCGCCCGCCTGGTTCGCCGGTTTTCGCCGGATGCCGTCCAGGGCTGGATGTATCACGGCAATCTCATGGCAAGCCTCGGCTCGATCTTATCCTCGGCGCAAGTGCCCGTACTGTGGAATATTCGCCAATCCCTCTACGATCTCGGGAAGGAGCGCCTGCTGACGGCGGTCGTCATTCGTGCCGGCGCGATGCTGTCGCGCCTTCCCAAGGCGGTCGTCTACAACAGCAAAACCAGCGCCGTGCAGCACGAGGCGCTGGGTTATAGCGCCAAGCGCCGCATCGTCATTCCCAACGGCTTCGACTGCACGCTCTTTCATCCCTCGGAGGAGAAGCGACAGCGCATCAGGGCTGAATTCGGGATTGCGGACGATGCCGTTCTTGTCGGGCTGGTCGCACGGCGCCACCCGATGAAGGACCACGGGACCTTCATCGATGCCGCGGCGCTGGTTGCCGAGCGCGCTCCATCGGCGCATTTCTTGCTGATCGGCAAGGGTATGGACGACAAGGCGGCGGACCTCGTCGAGCGCGCAGCCCGCCACGGCCTTGGCGACCGCGCGATGTTCCTGGGCGAGCGCACGGATATGCCGGCCCTTACCGCTGCCCTGGATATAGCATGCTCGTCCTCGGCTTGGGGCGAGGGGTTTTCCAACGCCATCGGCGAAGCCATGGCTTGCGGCGTCCCGTGCGTCGCGACCGATATCGGCGACAGCAGGGAGATCATGGGCGAGGGGGGCATCATCATTCCCGCCCGCGATCCGAGAAGCTTGGCCAACGCAATCTGGCAGCTCATCGATATCGGGCGCGTCGGGCGACGGCAAATCGGCGCGCTGGCCCGGCGGCGCGTCGAAGCTGAATTTTCCTTGCCGCAGATTGCCCGTCGCTACGGCGAGGTCTACGACTTGCAGTTGATGCGTTCCCGGGGGTAGCGACATCTTCCGCATCGAAAAAATCTCGAACTGGTCGAGCCATTCGGTCAATCGCCGGATACTGCTGGCCGGAATTCACACGGGAGGCGCGACCTTGGCGGTGCGCGGAGCTCTCGCTATGCGCGAGCTCGTGATCGCGGCGATGTTCGGCACCAATCCGTCGCTGGGTGCCTATCTCCTCGCCGCTCTTCTGCCGACCTATGTGGCGCAAATCTTCAGCAGCGCGGCGCCGCTTGCGTTGGTTCCGACATTCATCCACGTCCGAGACCGCAATGGGAGGGAGGCCGCGCAACGACTGGCGGGCGCGGCGACGATAATGGCCATCGGCGCGTTAGGTGTGGCTGTGCTTGCGGTGCTCGCGCTATTTCCTCTCTACCTTG
Source organism: Alphaproteobacteria bacterium (assembly GCA_035293565.1). Taxonomy (GTDB): domain Bacteria; phylum Pseudomonadota; class Alphaproteobacteria; order BOG-932; family Roseiterribacteraceae; genus DATGMP01. The sequence continues at coordinate 10,343 of DATGMP010000004.1, forward strand.
AGAAGGCCGCGACGACACTGGGCGCGGATGAGCGACGGCTCACGATCGAGCTTCTACTTATTCTTGCGCCGTTTGCTTTGTTGCGTGGCGTCACGGCGCTTTGGGCGGCAATGGTGAATGTCGCCGGTGCATTTTTCGCGCCTGCTCTCCTTCCTGCTCTGACACCGCTTGTCGCCGCGAGTGCGGCACTGACCTTCCGTGGGGAAGGGGTCAAGGCCATCGCCTTGGGAACACTCGTCGGGATCGTGCTCGAGACCGTGCTTACGGCGATGCTTTTGCGAAAGGCGGGAGTGGCGATGCGATGGAGCTGGCCCGCCTATACGGCGGAGCTGCGGCACGTCGTGCGGCAGTTTCTGCCGACGATCGCGGGGAGCGCAACCCTCGCCACCATAGCCGTCATCGACCAGACGACGGCGGCAATGATGTCGCCTGCTGGCATCTCGGTGATATACTACGCCAATCTACTTGTCCTATTCCCGATATTGCTGGCGGCGCCGGCTCTCAGCGTCGCTGCCCTGCCGCATGTTTCGGAAATGGCCGCGTGCCATCGGTGGCGCGAATTGCGGCACACGATTTCTGTCTATGTGCGTTATGTTCTTGCCGCTACAGTGCCGCTTACCGCGATTTTTTGCGCGTTCTCGCCGCTCATCGTCCGCGTCGTGTTCCACCGCGGCAATTTCTCCGCCGATGATGTCGCCGCTGTGGCGCAGGTGGTACGGTATCTCAGCCTCCAAATCCCCTTCTATCTCGGCGCGACGGTGGTGGTCCAGGTGCTTTCGGCGCTCGGGCGCAACGATATCCTAATGTGGTCGGCGCTGCTCAGCGTGGCGCTCAAAATCCTCCTGAATTACTTCCTAAGCTCGATGATGGGATTGGCAGGGCTTGGATTGTCGACGAGCGTGATCTATGCCGTCGCCATGGTGTTTTTGCTGACTTCCTGCCTGTGGACCTTGAGAAGGCACCAGGATGGCTGACAAGGCGGGCAAAGAGTATTGGCAGAACCTTTGGCAAGGCAGCACGCTGCCGGCGCGCGTCCTGCCGGAACGTGATACGCTCAGGAACCATTCCCACCACGAATTCCACAAATTCTTTCAAGCCACGCTGGCAGGGATCGGCCGGGCGCGGCTTATCGAGTTCGGTTGCGCGCGATCGCTTTGGCTCCCCTATTTTGCCCGCGAGTTCGGCTTTGATGTGACGGGGATCGACTACTCGGAAGAGGGCTGCCGAAAGGCGCGCGCCGTTCTGGAACGCGACGGCATTCCCGGCGAAGTCTTCCGAGCCGATTTCATGGAGCCCCTGCTATCGGCGCACGGCAGCTTCGATGTCGGCGTGTCCTTCGGCGTCGTCGAGCATTTTCACGATACGGCCGAATGCCTGTCGGCGTTTCGGCGGTTCCTTGGGCCGCAAGGTCTGCTGATCACGATGATTCCCAATTTGGCGGGCACGGTCGGGTGGTTGCAGCGACACCTCGACCGCCGCATCTATGATATCCATGTCGTGCTCGACGACCGGCAATTGACCGACGCGCATCGACGCGCTGGATTCGAAGTTGTCGATTGCCGATATATTGTTTGCTCGAATTTCGGCGTATTAACGTTGAATCGCCGATCGAACAGATTTTTTCATTTGAAACAGCTCTTCCGGACGGCGATGATGGGCGCATCGGTCGCGTCCTGGGTCGTCGACCGCCACATCCTTCCCTTACCGGCAACGCGGCTTCTTTCGCCCTACATTATCTGCGCCGCGCGCAACCGCTGAATTCTTGTGGAGCCGAGGACTTTGATACTCTCCGATTTGCCCGTATCTTCCCAAAAAATGCCCTCCATCAGTCACCTTCAGCAACTCGAATCCGAAAGCATCCACATCCTTCGCGAGGTGGCGGCCGAGTTCCGCAAGCCGGTCATGCTCTATTCGATCGGCAAGGATTCCTCGGTGCTGCTGCATCTCGCGATGAAGGCATTTCATCCGGGCAAGCCGCCATTTCCCCTGCTCCATATCGATACGACGTGGAAGTTCCGCGAGATGATTGCGTTTCGCGACCGCCGTGCACGGGAGCTCGGTCTTGATCTCCTCGTCCATGTCAATGCCGAGGGGATCGCGCGCGGCATCAATCCGATCACGCATGGCTCGGCGCTTCACACGGATGTGATGAAGACGCAGGCGCTGAAGCAGGCGCTCGACACGCATGGCTTCGACGCCGCCATCGGCGGAGCGCGCCGCGACGAGGAGAAGTCGCGCGCGAAGGAGCGCATCTTTTCCCACCGCAGCGCCGCTCACCGCTGGGACGCCAAGAACCAGCGGCCGGAGCTGTGGAGCGTCTACAACACGCTGCTGGGACCGGGCGAAAGCATGCGCGTCTTCCCATTGTCGAACTGGACCGAGCTTGACATTTGGCACTACATCCATCTCGAGAAGATTCCCGTCGTGCCGCTCTATTTCGCCGCCTCGCGGCCGGTGGTGGAGCGCGAGGGAGCGCTCATCATGGTCGATGACGAGCGTCTTCCGCTGCGGCCGAACGAGCGCCCGCAATGGCGCACGGTCCGCTTCCGGACGCTCGGCTGCTATCCCTTGACCGGCGCCGTCCTCTCGAATGCCGCGACGCTTCCGGACATCATCCGGGAGATGCTGGCCGCGCGCAGCTCCGAGCGCCAGGGGAGGATGATCGATCGCGATCAGGCCGCCTCGATGGAGAAAAAGAAGGAAGAGGGGTATTTCTGATGGCGCCCGCCTTCGGCGACACCGACGCCGATCTCGATTCATTGCTTCACGCGCAGGCGGACAAACCGACCCTGCGTTTCATCACCTGCGGCAGCGTTGATGATGGGAAGAGCACGCTGGTCGGGCGCCTGCTCTATGATTCGAAGCTGCTCTTCGATGACCAGCTCACGGCGCTCGAAGCCGAAAGCAAGGCTTATGGCACCACCGGCGGCGATCTCGACTTCGCCCTGCTTGTCGATGGATTGCAGGCCGAGCGCGAGCAGGGCATCACCATCGATGTCGCCTACCGCTTCTTCGCGACGCAAAAGCGGCGCTTCATCGTCGCGGATACGCCGGGTCACGAGCAATATACGCGGAACATGGCGACGGGCGCGTCGAATGCGGAGCTTGCCGTCATTCTCGTCGATGCGCGCAAAGGCATCGTCACGCAGACCCGGCGCCACAGCTATATCCTGGCGCTCTTCGGCATTCGCCATGTCGTGCTCGCGGTCAACAAGATGGACCTTGTCGGCTTCGATGCCGATCGTTTTGCCGCCATCGCCAAGGACTATGGCGAGCTCGCCCGGCGCCTTGAGATCCCGCATGTCCAATGCGTGCCTGTCGTCGCCCGCGACGGCGACAATATCTTCATCGGCAGCAGCCGCATGCCTTGGTATGACGGTCCGACCATCATCGACTATCTCGAATCGGTCGATGTCGCTCGTGATCTGGCCCGCCGGCCGTTCCGCTTGCCCGTGCAATGGGTCAATCGGCCCAACGCCGATTTCCGCGGCTATAGCGGGCGCATCGCCGGCGGCAGCGTGTCGGTCGGCGAGGAGGTGGCGGTCCATCCCTCGGGGCGCCGCAGCAAGGTCACGCGCATCCTGGATGGCGACCGCGACGTTCGCGAGGCCGCGCGGGGCCAGTCGGTCACGCTGACGCTTGCCGACGAGATCGATATCAGCCGCGGCAATGTGCTGGCGGCGGCGGATGCGCCGCCGCTGATCGCGGACCAGTTCGCGGCACATCTTCTATGGTTCGACGAGGCGCCGATGCTGCCGGGCCGGCGCTATGTCATGAAATCCGGCGGCCAGACGCTGAGCGCCGTGATCTCGACGCTCAAATACCGCATGAGCGTCGATACGCTGGAGCATCAGGCCGCGGCGACGCTGAAGCTGAACGAGATCGGCTCGGTCAATCTGGCGCTTGACCGGCCGCTCGTCTGCGATGCCTATCGCGACGGGCGCGAGATGGGCGGCTTTGTCCTGATCGACGCCTTCAGCCACCGCACCGTCGCCGCCGGCACCATCGACTTCGCCCTGCGCCGCGCGACGAACATCGCGTGGCAGGAGCTCGATATCGACAAGGCCCTGCGCTCTCGCCTCAAGCATCAGCGGCCTTGCGTCCTGTGGTTCACGGGGTTGAGCGGCGCGGGAAAATCGACGGTCGCCAATCTCGTCGACAAGGAGCTCTGCGCGCTCGGCCGGCATACTTATCTGCTCGATGGCGACAATATCCGCCACGGGCTCAACCGCGATCTTGGCTTCACCGTCGAGGCGCGGGTCGAGAATATCCGCCGGGTGGCCGAGGTCAGCAGGCTGTTCGTCGATGCCGGTCTCATCGTCCTGGTGTCGCTGATCTCGCCCTTCCGCGCCGAGCGCCAGATGGCGCGGGCGCTTCTGGAACCTGGAGAGTTCGTCGAGATTCATGTCGCCACCCCCTTGGCGGAATGCGAACGGCGCGACCCCAAGGGTCTCTACCGCCGCGCGCGCGCCGGCGAGATCCCGAACTTCACTGGCATCGGCTCGCCCTATGAGCCGCCCGAAGCGCCGGAAATCCGGCTCGATACCTCGTCGCTGCCCGCCGAAGGCGCGGCCGAGCGGGTCATCGCCTATCTGAAGCGCGGCGGCTATGTGTAGCGGTGGAACGCGCCAGCCTGCGGCTTGATTTATCAGCCGGCTGCCGGTAGACCCTCTCGCGGCAAGAGATCGACTGTCCCCATCGTCTAGAGGCCTAGGACATCGCCCTTTCACGGCGGTAACACGGGTTCGAATCCCGTTGGGGACGCCACTTCGGTACAGAACTGGGCACGCCAAAACCCGCCGTTTTCGCGCCTGAAGCGGCGACCAGGGTCCGCAGCAGCTCGCTTTTTGCCCCCATGATGCGTAGCTCCTGGGCGTCGACTTCGACGCGCTGCGCCAGCGCACGCAGATAGTCGCGCCGGTAGCCGCCATTCTCGGCTCGCAGACGCTTGCGGGCCTCCCTGGCGAAGGTCTTGAGGGCTTGGGGCGTGATGGCCGGCCCGGTCCGGTCAAGGGCGCCCGCGGCGCGCTCTGCGTCAGCTTGGGCCTGGTCGCGGATAGCCTTCAGCTCGGCGATCCGGTCCTTCAGCGCCGGGTCGGCGAGGTCGGCGACGCCGCTTTCAATCGCCGCATAGAGCCGCTTGAGTTTCGCATCGACGTCGCTCGCGCGCTTGCGCAGGTCGGCGATATGCGTCGTTTGGCGGCGGGCGCGCTCCTCGCGGCGGTCCAGGACGAGGGACAGGATCTCTCCGAGGCGCTCGGGCTGCAGAAGCCGCTCCTCGAGATGGTTGACGACCAGGGCATCGAGCTTTTCCATCCGCAGCGTCCGGCCCTGGCAGCCGGTCTCGCCCTGCCGCGCCTTAGTGGAGCAGGTGTAGTAGCGATAGCGTCCACTCTTCCCCGTCCGCAGCGTCATGGCTCCGCCGCAGGCGGCGCAAAAGCAGATCCCCGTGAGGAGGGTAGGACCGCTCACGATGCGCGGCGCGATCACCGCCGGACTACGAGATTTGAGCAGCGCTTGGACGGCCTCGAACTCGGCCGCCTCAACAATGGTGGGCACTGCCATCTCGACGACTTCGGCCTCCGGCTTACGTTCGCGAGTCTTCCAGGTCTTGGCGTTGAAGCGGTGGCGGCCGATGTACGTCGTCCGCGTCAGCACCTTGTGGACGGCGCCAATGCCCCACCGTCCGCCGTCGCGGGTCCGGATACCGCGGGCGTTGAGATGCGTGACTATCGCCTTGATGCCCATCGTCCCGCTCGCCCCGTCGCCCTCGCGCGCCAGACGGAAGATCAACCGCACCGTCTCCGCGTGGAAGGGATCAATCTCCAAGGTCTTCTTGGTCTTCTGCCCGCGCTGTTCGCCGGCCACGATGCGGTAGCCGATTGGCGGCAAAGAACCGTTCCAGAAGCCTTGACGGGCGTTCTCCTTCATGGCCCGCAACGTGTGCTTGGCGTTCTCCTTGGACTGGTATTCATCGAACAGCGCCATGATCTGTCGGATCATGTTGCCCATCGGGTCGTCGCCGAGCTCCTGCGTGACCGAGACCAGCCGCACGCCGTTCTTGGCGAGCCTGCGAACGTAGAATTCCAACTGGAACTGATCACGGAAGAAACGGCTGAAGCTATGCACCACGATCAGGTTGAATGCCGGCGGCTTGACGCTGGCGGCATCGATCATGCGCTGGAATTCGGGCCGCCGATCGTCGGTCGCCGTCGAGCCCGGCTCGACATACTCGGCGACCATTTCCCAGCCGCGCGACGCGCAATAGCTCGTTGCTTGGCGGCGTTGGTCCGGGATGGAGAGGTCGTTGTCGGCCTGCCGTCCGGTCGACACGCGCAAATAGATGGCAGCACGAACCGGCGCAGTCATGACGATCTCCGCGACGAGGGGCGAGCGGCGAACAATACGTCGAACAGATCGCCGAACCAAGCCTCAAAGACTTCGATCTCGGCCTCGGTCACCGGCACCCGCTCCGGCCAATCATCCTTCACGGTCCACGTCGTCGAAACATCCTGCGGCGGCCGACCGACGCGACGCGTCGGCGGACGCACATAGTCGTAGAGATCATCGGGCAGAGCAGCCGCAATGAACACGCGACGCAGTTTGGATTGTCGAGCCATGATCGCAGTATCGCGTCAGCCTGTTGCCGAAAGAATGACCGAATTGCGCGCAGCGGTACGCTACGACGATGAGTACGACCACGCTCTTTGACGGCGACGCGTGCCGCCAACTCTTGATGAGCCCGGCTCGGCGGGAAAGCTGTAGCCGGGTCAGATTCGGCCCCACCCCGCGGGCAATTGTCGCGAGGTGCTCGGTCGAGTCAAAGGGTGGGTCCTCGCCATGCTCGCTGCGCTGCGCGTGGCTCCGGTCCCGCTTCGCGCCTTTGACCCGCCCTGCGCTCCTCCGCAATCCTGAACGCAGGTCGGCTCCGAGGAATAGTCTTTTCAGTCTCACCAAGGAATGTTTGTCGGAGATGCTCTTTTCAGCAAAGTGTCAGCAGCCCGACGCCTCGTCGACCGAGTTCGCACGAATGTCAACCGCGCAAGAGGTCAGCAGTCTCTCTGTTGCGCCAAGTGTCTGCCGACGAACGCCGCGACGACGAGCGAACGGCGTGATCTTTGCCCATCGACTATGCTTCCGCGCGCGACGCGTGTGCAGAAGAGTTGCGGCGGTCTGGAGCGCGAAACGCACATCCACGGCCTGCAACACTGCAAGCCGTTGGTCTCTGTTGTCGCCAGATCACCGGCGCGGCAATTTCGCGGGATGGCGGATGTTTTCGTAGGTTTGACGGTGCGACAGGGGGGCGGAGGCCAATTGACCAACGGACGGCAAGACAAAAGCGCCGCCGTCCGACGGGCGCATATGGTTGTTTAGATTGACCAATTTTGCCATCCCGTCTCGTCCACGTGCTGGCGCCTTCTGCGGAAACGCTAGGGATTTCAACGGGCGCAACGCCATCGCCGGGCCGACGCACGAGAGCGGCGCGGCGCGCGTGCCACTCCCGTCGGTTACGCCAGAGGTCATTTCGTCGCGGCGGCAAGCGGCCATGTCGACGCCCCCAGATTCTGTTGTCTGAGGCTGAACTGCAGTGCCGTCTAACCTCGCCCTATGGCGGACCAGGAGCCGACTGCGGTTCGTGACACCTCGCTACCCACCAATAGCCGCCGGACCTTCGGCAGGTCGAGGCAAAGCAGCAGTGTTGCGACCCGCCTGCGAATGGTAAAGATGACCCAAAGCAGCACAAATTGAACAGATGCGTGCCTTTCCGACTTGCTCAAACTCCACCAGCCATCAGCGAATAGAGCAGCGGTCTGCTGACCGTAGTCCGAGCCTGCCGCGCCCAAGCTGCACCACTAAATGGTTATGCGCTATACTTCTGCCGAGGCGCTCCAAACGCGAATACGATCCCGAGGCACCCGTCGACGAGATCCACGTTGCACCTCCCTAAGATAGCCACCCTCCGCTGGCTGCCGCTCTTTGGTTCGGTTGCCGCGCTCGCGACCGCAGCTCCGCTCGCCTGGGACAAGGGATTCGACACGTTCCTACTCACTTTTATGCTCTATCTGCCCGCAGTCCTTGTTCTGTGTATTTGCCTCGGCGTATGGGCAGCAATCGATTGGAAATCCGTCCGCGGACGCTCCGCTCGTAGAACACTGGCGGCAATCCTCATCTTGATACCATTGGCATTCTATATCGTGCCAAGAATCAAAGACGAGGTCAGGTTCATTCTTTGGTCTCAACGTCACAGTGATGTGCTGAGAGCTTTCGCCAACAGAGACGCGATCATTCTGGACTGGGAAAGCTGGGGAATGGCAGGCATGGACAACGATTCCTACTTGGCTTCCAATCCGGCCGACAATCTCGGCGAACCGAACACCGCATCACAATGGCTTCATCACGTCGGATCAACTTGTGAAATCGCCGGTACGAAGCGCTTGGCTCGCGGGCTGTATATCGTCACAACGTACAACTGCCCGCTTCACTAGGTGACCACCTGCGCTCGATGCCGAACCCATACCCTCGACGTGAGGCGAAAGACATAGCCGATGTAGCTCGCCCGCTGCCCGAAGCACCGTGCCGCCCACGTGCCAGCATGCGCTGTCCGGAGTTCCGGGTTAAGCGGCATCGCCGCAAGCAGGAGGCGTCGACGCTTCATGACCCAGAGCTGAATATTCGAATATTCCGAGTAACGGGCCTGGGCTCAAATCAGACATCGAGCGCCCTCCCGTACTTTGATGTTCTTACTCGCCATTACTCGATGGCCACGACGACAACGCCGTTCACGCCGCCGCCAGCCAGGAATTTGCCGTCGGGACTAAATGCGACGGAGAAGAAACCTTCCTCGATACGCGCCACGACCTGACCTTCGCTATCACCCGACAACGGCCATAGCCGCATCGTACCGTCGAAGTGCGCCGATGCGAGGTAGCGGCCGTCCGGGCTCCATGCCAATCCCTCGGGGAACTTCCGAGAAGGGTAAGAGCGCGTCAGCGTCCCATCGCCGACGTTCCAGATGCGGATTCGATCCGCCCCGCCGGTTCCCGCAGCAAGGTATTTCCCGTCGGGGCTGAAGGCGAGCGGACCTGCATTCTGAGCCGTCGACTGCTCGCCAATTACGCGCTTGAGGGTGCGCGAATGGCCGTCGTAGAGGGCGATCTGGCCGCCCACCGTACCGACAGCCAGCGTACCGTCGCGGCTGAAGGCCAGGGAATGGGGAATGTCTCCTTCCAGGGCAACGGTGCCCCTTAGCGCCCAGTCCTGCGTGTCATAGAGAGCGACCGGCCGGCCTGGGCTGTGGATGGTAATGACGGCCATGAGTCCACCTTGACGGTCGACGGCGATTGTCCGGGCGAAGTTCTCGACGATCTCTTCGTTCGGAAACGGCGCCGCGACCCGCCCGACGATCGTGCCATGGGCGACGTCTAGGAGAGAGAGCGCCGCGTGCGCGTCCTCTGCCGTCGCGTTCATCGTGGGCACCAAGAGGAGACGTCCATCGTTCGAGAACGCCAGAGCGTCGCCGCCACCGAGATCGCCGACGGTTTCCCACACCGTTTTCCAGGTCCGAGCATCCCAGAGCGTGACGCGCTGCTGAAGACCACCCAAGGCAGCCAGCAGCTTCCCATCCGGGCTCCATGCCACCACCGTCGAGCCGGTCTTTGGCTTCAGTTGTTGAACGACCTTCGCCACCTCTGGCACCAGCAGTTCGCCGTCGCCGTTGGTCGTCGTGTCGGCGCGCATCGGTTCACTTCTCTGCGCGACTTCGGCCGCCGCCGGCGTGAGCCGAAGGCCCGCCGTGAGGATGCAGGTTAGGAGTAGTGCCGGGATGGACTGAAGATGCATGCAGGCCCTCGTTCCGTGGAAATGCGCCAAGGCAGCGCGGCTTGCTCCACGAGAACTTCAGGCTACTAGGCTACTATCAAGTTAATGCTCCGCCCCCGGGGGAGAGTTGCCGCTTCTGGCACACAGCCGCAACTCCAGGCCGCAGGGGCGCCTGCGGGGGTTCCGGGAACAGCGGCAGGTTTGAGGTCTGCTAACCCGATCCGCGACAGCGACGTATCAGAGCAGTGTTACCTCAGGTCCTCAGGTGATCCCTGGACGCCGATAAACCGCCAGGCAACCAGAGGGGCAGAGGGCGAGCGCACTGGATCGCAGGCCGTCGGGCATCTGATGATCATGGGGGGCCGTGGGCTATTGCGTCATAGCGCTATGGCGAAACAATATTGCTCGTTTTCGTCGATCGTGGCACGCCATTATTCAAAAATCGGCTTTTTCAAATGATTGGAGGGCGGTGCGGACAGGCTAACGCTTCACGCGACAAAGCGGCTGGTATTGGCGCACGAGCGTTGATCTGCGGAAAGGAGACGCCCATGGACGCTCTCGAAGTCAGTAACGCCCAAGACTATCGCCGCATGGCCGCTCGATGCCGCGAGATGGCATCACTTTCTACGAGGCCGGCTGCGCTGCTGAGACGTGCGGAAGCGTTTGAACTGATCGCGGCAGGCATTGAGCAAGGGGTTGGTCACGCGATCGGGGAGAAGAGCATCCCTACCGAGTGAAGGCGGCGAGTTTGCCGACATTCGCTTGATACCGGAGGGAAGTGACACCATTTGCAGCCGATCACCAGTTCCTGATGTGGCCTGCTGGTGACTGAGAGAGACGCGCACTCTCGCCTATCCATGGAAAGGGCGCGCGCCATGCGTCGGGCAACGACTTCCCCTCCCGTAACGATCCCCGAAAAGACCGACGAAGAGTGGACCATCTGGTGGGACATACACAAGAGTACGGGAGGCTGGTCCAGGGCAATCGCGCAAACCGAGGCCGGGGCGCTTGAGCGCGCGCAACACTTTATCAAGCTTGGCTTCTTCGTCTACGCAATCAGAGACTCATCCGGGGCGCTCTATATGGACGAGGAGGCTATAGCCACGAGGTTTGTGACTGTCCGTCCTGTCACTCAGAAAGAGCCGCTACAACCTTCCCCACGACCACTTGTGCAGAGGGACGCTGACGACGGCTCTTGAAGCGTCCGCCGTGGCGATAGCGGGAGAGCTTCAGGAGCAAGCGCAGGCGCGGGTCGCGTCCCATCGAGTGGTGTAGGAGCTGTGGGTAAGTAGCCCGCCGCAGCGACCGCCGCGAGTCAGGCGGGGGCGGGCTACTTATCCACAGCGGTGGTCATCGTCGATCTTCGGTAGGGTTTGGTCGCCAAACACA
>DATGMP010000005.1:0-128042 GCA_035293565.1 Alphaproteobacteria bacterium
AAGCGCGGCGTCTTCAAAAGCATCGTCGACCTTCAGACCGCGATCAATCGATACCTCGCCGAGCACAACCAGGCCCCAAAGCCATTTACATGGACCAAAGATGCCGACACGATCATCGCCGCCGTCAAACGCGGACACCAAGTGTTAGATTCGCTCCACTAGAAGATGCCGGCGGCCGGCAGTTTCGCGAACGCCGCCGACGGGTTGTGGCGGCAAATATCCGTGAACGCGGGGCGGCGCGCGGGCGCTGTCGGGCTGGCACGGTCCTGGCGTGTCAAAGGTATCATAAATGGCGGAGTGTGTCGGAAGCTTAGGTAGATTCCGATCCTGTGATGGCTGCGTGGATGGTCGCTATCCTGCGCTCGCGTTCGTCTCGTAACGAGGAAGCCTGCCGATGTTCGCCTTGCCGGACCTGCCCTACGCCTACGACGCCCTGGAGCCGGTCATTTCCGACCGGACGATGCGTTTCCACCACGACAAGCACCACGCGGCCTACGTCAAAAAATTGAACGAGTTGTTGGAGGCGGAAAGGATTTCGCCCGAGACGCTCGAATCGGTGATCGTCGATGCCTCGAATTCCGGCGACCGGGTACTATTCAACAATGCGGCGCAGGCGTGGAACCACACCTTTTTTTGGTCGGCGATGTCGGCGCGACGCGAAAAGCCGACCGGCGAACTGGCCTCCGCCATCGACGGCGCCTTCGGCGATCTCGCCGGTCTGAGAAAAACCTTCGTCGGCGAAGGCGTCGGCCACTTCGGCTCAGGCTGGGTGTGGTTGACGGCGGACAAGGCCAGCGGGTTGCGCGTCCGCTCGACGCACGATGCCGACGGCACCGTGAGCCATACCGACATGACGCCGCTGATCGTCTGCGATCTTTGGGAACACGCCTACTATCTCGATCATCAGAACGATCGAAAAGGCTTCCTGGAAGCTTGGTTCGACACCCTGCCCAGCTGGGAGTTCGCTGCCGCGCAATACAGAGGGGCCGTGGGCCGCGGCAAGCCGTGGCGCCACCCTGCCGCCGTGCTTCCCGTCAGTCCCAAGAAGGCCTTGGCGAGCTGACGTCCACGTCGATCTCCCATCCATCGATCCGCATTGGAGTCACCCGTGAAACATGCCGCCACCACCAAGAGCCAGACCCTCATCCCCTTCCTGAGCGACGTCAAAACCCTGCGTGAGCGTGCGCAGCAGCACATCGAACAAGGCGCTGTGAGCAAGACCTATGTCGGCGATGTCGCCCAGACGATCGAGATCCTGCAGGGTGTGCTCGCAAGCGAACTGGTCTGCGTCCTGCGTTACACTCAGCATTCGATCGCCGCGACCGGCATTGCCAGCGAAGGCGTCAAGGCGGAATTCGCTCAGCACGCCAAGGAAGAACACGCACATGCAGTGGCCGTGGCCGAGCGCATCAACCAGCTTGGCGGCGAGCCCAATTTCGATCCCAAGGGACTATCGAGCCGATCGGCGTCGGAATACGCCACCGGCAACGATCTGGCCGCCATGATCCGCCTGAACCTCATCGCCGAACGGATCGCCGTCGATCACTATCGAGAATTGGTCCGCTTTTTCGGCGAGGACGATCCAACCTCGCGCGTAATGATCGAATCGATCCTGGCGGTGGAAGAGGAGCACGCCAGCGACATGCAGGACCTGCTGGCTACCCACGGCGGAACGAAATCCTAGCGGTCGACCCCGCCTGCGACCGGTTGTACGGTGTGCTTGCGTCACAGTGGGGCATCATTCCAGAAATAAAAATAGGAACAAGTTAAAAAATAACTATCAACCATTACATGTTCTTACAGAATGTGTAATTCATACTGTTCTTAATGTATAAATATAACTCGGAACATATTTACAACTCGGCGCTTGTACTTGCAGACGAGCAATCGGCGCTCGCCAACAATTACCCAGGAGACCAGAATGACCAACCACTTATTGGCCGGTGCGGCGGTGTTTGCATTGTTAGCAGGTGGCGCTCTCGCGCAGAGTTCATCCTCCGATACAAGCAGCTCGACGACCACAACCCAGGCCCCCGCCGCAGGCAGCTACGACGCGAGCGAATCCAAGACGACTGTGGGCGGAGACGGAACCGTTACCGACAAGAGCAAGACTTACAAAAGCGATGTCAACGGCACCAGCGCAACGTCCAGCACTCGGACCAACGCTGCGGACGGTTCCAAATCGAGCACCTATCACGATGAGCGCACGGTTGCTCCGGACGCCGTCACGACGACGACCACCAATAAATCGAGCACGTCCTCAGAATGATCGGCTAGCGTACAGGCTTTCACTTGGTCGCTTCGCTATCGCTTTTGAACATAGGAGTTAGACTATGACGCAAACAACATTCCGCAATCGACCCATAATCACTGCCGCATTGTTGGCCTTTACCCTTCTGGCCGCCGGCTGCGGCTCGGATAAGGTCAGCAGGACGACCACGACGGAAAGCACAACAGCCGTCGCCCCTGCGCCCGTAACCTCATCGACGACAACCACGACATCCCGCCAAACCCAGCCCTGAAGATGGGCCGGATTTGCGGACCGATTCCAACGGAATGATGTAGCGAGCAAGCGATGCACTAGACTCAAATGGCGGCGATTTTGGGAATTCTGATGCTGATGGGCGCGGTTTCCATGCTGACCGCGTGCAAGACGACCGCGGGTGCGGGAGAAGACGCATCCGCCGCGGGCCATGCCGTTACCGACAGCGCCGAAAGGAACAGATAGACCAACGGCGGGGCAACCCGGCTGTGCCGTGGGTTGAGGAGCGCGGCGCGGGACCGAGGACGGCATGCCTACCTGCCCGGGACCGACAATCTTCTTTTCCCGCGGAGCCGTGCGGCGTGCGCACAAGGTTACGAAGGCGACGTTGAAAGCCACCAAGGAACTACGCACGATGATCGTTGAGGTTAAGGGCAGCGGCCTCCGACCGATGATGTTGAGTTCGCTGGCCTCCCGGCGATCGACGTGACGGCCGGCTACCCGGCCGCCGGCGCATGAGCATTATACGTCGAGACCCGGCCGATCCCACTTCGTTCGCTTGCCAAGCGTGCGCCACGGCACAGCATCGAAGCCGCCCGCGAAGACCATACTCTCCTTGAGCATGAAATCGCCAAGCGCGGCGACGAAAGAGCGCTCGATCGTGCCCATCTTCCCGCGCTCGACCATTGCACAAGCAGGCCCGATCGCCTCAAACTTGGATGCCCTTGCGCCGGGCTCTCGAGGAAGCCGGCGTCGAGTTCACCGGCCGGACGGGCCTTAGGTTGACGAAGGAGATAGCTCGATGAGCGTCGCGGCTGGCGAACGCTGGGACATAGCGCTAGGCGCCGACGGCCAATGGCGCCCAGTGAATGTCTTGACGGTGCGTGGCGACCAGGTTGAGGTCAGATACCTCGACATGGGGACCGCTCCTGACTCGATGAGCGTGACCATCCTGTCTCGGCATCAGATGCTTGAGAACAAGACGCGCTACAGGAAGGTCGGAGGGCAGCAGCCATGAGCCAAGGGAGGTCTGGACCGAACCGGATGGGAAACCTGGCGCGGCCAATTACGTGCTCGACGGGGCAAAGATGCCAGGGATCACCGTGACGTCCGATGATTTCAGCGGTAGCAAATACGCGGTGCTGCATGCATCTCCTGCCTTCACTCTCGCGCGGCTCCGGCTCGATACAAAGATCGTCGGGCAGAACGCCCAAGCTGGCGCGTGGTCGCGACATTGCGCCAGGATCGCGCGAAGTACGCTGGACACCATTGCTCGTCAGGCCACCTGCTTTGTCTTCGGTGAGACGGCCAGTCCGAGAAACACGAGCACGGCCTGATTGAGTCTCAGGATATCCTCGTCGTCCAACCTGCCGACGCGTGCGCCAACCTTGGTCTTGGGGACGGTGGTGATCTTATCCGCCATCAGGCGGCACGCCGTGCGCAAGCCGTTGCGCTCGTTCGGCTCGACTCGCAAGCGGAACAGGGGTGCTTCGGTTTCGTCAGTGGTGAAGGCGCAGATCGTGATCGAGTCGGTTGCGTCGAAGCTGTCGTCCTGAACAATGACGGCGGGGCGCGGCTTCCCGGCGTAGTCCTTGCCGCCGGCGACGGTCCAGATGTCGCCGCGCTTCATTAATCGCCCCAATCCGATACCGCGTCGATGAACGCCTGATCCTCATGAGCATGCGCGCTCGTGGCCACGGCCAATGACTGGCGATGCGCCTCTGACCGGAAGGACGGCGCGCGCACGTCCGGTACCCAAATCTGGATCGGGCGCAGACCCTGCGCACGCAGCCGCTCGCGATATTGCCGCACCTTCGTGCGGGAAGGCTTGGGCTTTGACGCCGGGGCCATGACAATTCTCCGCATGGGTTACATGTAACCTATCACGGGATTCGGGGTTTAGCCAACTCCTTCGCCCTGAGTCTCCCTTACCCTCTACCGGACTTTACATACTGCGGATAGCGCTCGGAGCATTGATATCATTGAGATTTCGACCGAGCGCCAGCAGAGGGTGTCCGGCCGGAGTCCAAAAAACTCAATCTCTTCAGAGACATCCGACCGGCAGATGGCCAGTCTTTTCCCTTGCGGTCGCGAAATCTACGTCGCCAAATCGTCTTTCGCAGCCGCGATCGGTGATGTCGCGTCCGATGGCGAGGCGTCATAGGGCTCTGAACGACTGCGGACATAATACGGACACGAAAATCCGAGGTAACGCTAAATCCTATCTAAGTCTTTGATTTTTGGTGATCCCGGTGGGACTTGAACCCACGACCACTCGATTAAAAGTCTTATTCCTATATATAACAGGCTATAACCTATCGTATCATCTTTTCCTATTAACTGAGTAATATACCTTGCAAAAAGCCAAAATGTTATGTCAGGTTATGAACCTGGGGTAACATTGAATAACGGCATTTCTGTGTTACCCAGACGAAGCCCTCTCCGAGTACACGACAATCGCGAAAAACTCGCCAGGTGCGAATCGCGTTTTGCCCGCTAAGGACCTGAAAGGGCTTGGGTAACATCAAACAGGGAGCACCCGATGCCGACGATCAAACTCACCCAGCTCGCCGCCGAACGCTTGAAGCCATCAGGAGCCGGGCGCGTCGATTACCGCGATAAGCAACTACCCGGGTTCGGGATTCGCGTTTCGGGCACCGAGAAGAAGCCGGTCAAGACCTGGACCGTCGTCTACCGGCGGAAGGGGCACAAGAAGCTGGAGCGTATCACGATCGGCTCCATCGCCAAGTGGGATAAGATCGAGGACGCCCGCGATTATGCGCGGGAAATCCTGCGCCAGGCGGAGAGGGGTGAGGACCCGAAGGCCGCACTGAAACCAACCGAGGATGACGAACGCACCGTCGAGAAGGTTGTCGAGATTTTCCTTGAACGGTACATGCGAGCCAAGGGAAGGGCGGAGAGCTATATCGCAGAGACTAAGCGCATTTTCGATCAAGACGTCCTGCCGAAATGGGGCAAGCGGCCGATCCGATCGATTACGCGCGCCGACGTTCGCGACCTGCTCGATGAGATCGTCGACGACGGCCGTCCGATCCAGGCGAACCGCACGCTGGCGGCCGTGCGTAAGCTGCTCAACTGGGCCCTCGATCGTAGCTATATCGAGTCCAGCCCGGTGGTCAAAATGGCAGCGCCATCCGCGGAGATGGACCGCGAGCGCGTGCTATCGGCCGAAGAGCTCCGGGTAGTGTGGCTAGCCGCCGATCGGCTCGGGTATCCGTTCGGGCCGATGATTCAGATGCTGATTCTCACCCTGCAACGCCGGAGCGAGGTCGCCGAGGCGGTGTGGACGGAATTCGCCGGCCTCAATATCCCGGCGGAGGCCATCTGGCGGATTCCCAGTGAGCGGACCAAGAATGGTGAGCCCAACGATGTTGCGATGAGCTCCAAAGCGCTGGCGATCCTTGAGAAGCTTCCGCGGTGGAAGATGCCAAGGGAGAAAGGGCAACGCGGCCCAACGAAAGATTGCCCCTACTTGTTTACCACCAACACCAAGACGGCGGTTTCCGGGTTCGCCAAAGCCAAGGCCCGAATCGACGAAAAGATCATGGACATTTTGCGGGAGGAAGCCGATGCGGCCGGCAAGGACCCCGAGCAAGTCAAGCCCTTCGAGCGATGGACCTTCCACGACCTTCGCCGCACCGGAACGACCCGCATGGCCGAGGACCTTGGGATTGCTCCGCATGTGGTTGATGCAATCCTCAACCACGTCTCGTCCACAATCAAAGGCGTTGCCCGCACCTACAATCGAGCCACGTTCGCGAAGCCGAAGCGGCTCGCGCTGGAGGCCTGGGGCGGCTACATCGACGATCTGCTCACTGCGCAGCCGGCGCCCTCAAATGTTCATTCGCTGCGGGCCGGCAAATGAACGAGTCGGAACCAACAATCGGTGATGCGCGAGTCCGTTTCATTCTCGCGACGACCGCGATCCGCACGAATAACACCGTGGCGCGGTTGCACACGGATGAAGAGATCCTCGCGGACCATGGCTACCGGAGCACCGCCGAATATTGGGAAGCGGCGCTTTCAGAAACCATGCCAGCGACCAAATTCGTCGATCTGCTCGAGACTCATCTGACCACCCCGCCGCGTCTAGCCCTCGAGATTGAGGGGAAAACTCCCCGACTAGGGATGCTAATCGCTGCAACAATCCGACAGGCCGCCATGTCCTGCGAATCGTGGCTCAAGCGCAGCGCTGCGCTGCCGAGCATCGAGGGCGTTACCGATCTGGAGCAGTACCATCTTGATCCGCGCGACGCCGCCTTGTGGCTGCTGAAACGGCCGATGGATCGGGACAAGCTGCCACTGTCGCTTCAAGCCTACCTGGGCACCAGCAAGCTCCACCGCGACAGCTCGATGCCGCCCAATCCAGCCGGCCGGCCCAGCTTGAAAGAAAAAGTCCACGAGCTTCTCGATGAACTCAACCTCAAGGGCACCATGCCGAGCGGCCCGAAGGAAATCGAGCGCCTGCTACATGGAAAAGGCACCAAAGTGACCTGCAGAACGGTTCAGCGGCACATCAATACGTGGCACCCTAAGCGACATAAGTGACAAAACCTTTTTGTCACTTATGTCCGTCTATTTTGTCCACCTTCACGCTGACTAACCTCCGTTCGCGCCGCACATCCTGCGGCTCGACTGGAGGAGAAAATGCGATTTCTGCGGTTCTCGCAGCTCGAAAGTGAGAAGGGCATCGGCTACAGCCGGATGCATATCGACCGGCTCGAAAAGGCGGGCAAATTTCCTAGGCGCGTTCCAATCGGAGAAAATTCAGTCGCCTGGATCGAGACTGAAATCGATCAATGGCAACAGGAGAAAGCCGACGAGCGGGGAGGCGCCGATGCAAAGGCCGCCTAACCCCAAAAAGCGAAAGGCGGCCCCTGGCAGGACCGCCCTCGCATCAACTAAGTACAGCGAACCCGAACATAGTATTCAGCGCTCTTACGGGCAAGTCGCTCATCGCATTGCTCGGATCTATCACCTGCAGCTGGCAACCGCGGCCGCGATCTCCGAGCTTGCCGGTATGGGTGTTGCATGAGCGCCGTGGACCTGTACGAGGAATTTAGCGCCGCTGCTTCGAAGATCGACGCGACTCATATCCGGCGCATGCGCGAACTTGGCATGCGCGAGAGCACGCTTTTCGCGGATCGGCCGCGCTTCGGAGCAGAGCGCATCCAGACCTTCGACTCGGACGGAAGCTACCAACCTACCGACGATGGAATGCCCGCTTTGCTCATCGCGGATGGGATCGCCTTGTTTGCCGACGTTGGGTGGTCGGCGGTCGAGGAAATTGTCGCGATTTCCACTTCGAATCCGTCGCGGTGGTGGTGGCGCTCGGGCGATTGCCCGATCTTAGGCAGGGCGCTTCTTGAGATAGGTGGCACGGGCGTCGTTCCTGGGGACGATGGCTCCGTCACGGTTTACGACAACCCGCTGGCGTGGGCGATCGCCGATGACGACAACGGAATTTGCGTCATTGACTGGGCGCACTTCGACCCGGACGCATTGTTCCATCAGGTTGAGATCGTCCGTTGCGCCGCGCCGGCTCTTGCGGAGCGTCTGAAGCGGCGGCGTGAGGAGCTATTCCGACCTGCCTATCGGATCACCGTCGCGCGCGACCAGCGCGGTCTGGAGGCAGCATGACGGATGGACTGCTCGAGACGGTCCCGCCGTTCTCTGAAGAAGGGCTCGCGCTTCAGTTCGCCGAACAGCACGCTCTTGACCTCCGCTATGTCGCGGCGCGGGGTCGCTGGTTCAGGTGGGATGGCTGTCGCTGGCGCGAGGATGATGACCTCTATGCCTTTGATCGCGCCCGCGAGGTCTGCCGGCGAGCTGCAGGCGGGGCAAACAGCCAACGCGACATCAATGCCCTTACTCGTGCTCAGACCGTAGCCGCGGTAGAGAAGCTAGCAAAAGCCGACCGGCGCATCGCGGCGGTTATTTCGCAGTGGGACTCTGATCCTTGGGCGCTCAATACACCAGGTGGGATCGTCGACCTTCGGACAGGAGAGCTAAAGCCATCCGACCCGGCCGCCTATTGCACAAAGATCACTGCAGTCGCCCCAGCCGCTTCCGGCGCCCAAGCTCCTCTCTTCGCCGCGTTCCTGAAGCGCATCTGTAGCGATGACGAGGACCTCGTCCGCTTCCTGAAGCGCGTGGTTGGGTATTCGCTCACGGGCAGCGTTTCAGAGCATGCCCTGTTCTACGGCTACGGGACCGGCGCGAATGGAAAAGGGACCCTACTCAACACCATCACCGAGATGTTGGGCGGATATGCCTCCGTCGCCTCGACTGAGACATTCATGGCCTCCAATTCCGAACGGCATCCAACCGACCGCGCCATGCTGCACGGCTCTCGCTTTGTGTGTGCGCAAGAGGTCGAAGAAGGGCAACGGTGGGCGGAGTCCAAAATCAAATCGATGACCGGTGGCGACCCAATCACCGCCCGGTTTATGCGCCAAGATTTTTTCACCTTCCTGCCCACCTTCAAGGTGTTCCTCGCTGGTAACCACAAGCCACTTCTCCGCAACGTGGACGAGGCCATCCGCCGTCGATTGCACCTCATCCCCTTCGTTGTCACCATCCCTCCAGCCGAGCGCGACCCGAACCTTGCCGAGCGCCTCGCCGAGGAACTCCCGGCCATATTGCGGTGGGCAATAGATGGCGCCCTTGAATGGCAAGAAGAAGGGCTGAACCCGCCGCCCATCGTGCGCGACGCGACCGCCGACTATCTCGAAGCGGAGGACGCGCTCGGGGCATGGATTGAGGAGATGATCGAACCTCGACCTGGCGATTTCGAGCGCACGGGCGACCTTTTCGCGAGCTGGAGAAAACACGCTGAAGCGGCCGGCGAACATCCAGGAACCGAACGGCGCTTCGCTCAGAATTTCCAGTCCCGAGGCTTCGAGCCCAAGCGGACGGAATCAGCCCGAGGGTTCGCCGATATCAGGCTTCGCAGGCCCGACTACAGCGACGACCCAAGATGGTCCTGACGCTTCCTGACGCTTTCCCCGGATATCACCGTTTGCGCGCGCGTGTACGCCGATAACCGGAACAAGTGTCATGAAGCGTCAGGAAGGGACGGGGAGGGCGCGCCTGGCGGGTTATGGCCTCGGGCTTGCAAACCCATCCATCCTGAGATCCTGTCCTTCCAGCAATGACGACACGATTTATGATCGCGTGCTCTATGCTTGACGATACCCATATATTAACGTCATTATTATCTGATTCGTGGAGCGACTCTGCATTGTTGGGTAACATAAGGGTAACGATCTAACGTGAGTCCAGAGCAAAAATCGCGAGAGTTTGCGGGCCAGATTGGCCCCTATTCCAGGCCGACTGCCCTGGCGAAACTCGATGGTCGCACCCGAGAGGCCCGCCGGTTGCGCGAGATCCGCTTGATGCTCACGGCACACGTCGGCGGCTCGCCCTCGGCGACCCAGGCGCTCCTGATCGACCGGACGGCGCGGGACATGCTCACGCTCGAGCTGCTGGACGCGAAGCTGATGAACGGCCATGCGACGGACCACGATGTCCGGACGCATGGTGGGATCAGCAACCGCGTGCGCCTGACGCTCCGGGAGCTGGGCTTCAAGGCAGCGGCGCAGAAGCCGCCCAGCCTTGCCGACATCACCGCGGCTATCCGAGGCGCCGCCGCGTGACGACCGCGCCCGCGCCCATCGGCCTCGTGGATGGCCTGCGCTCGGGCCGACCGGCGATCTCGATCGTTGAGGCGATGGAGAGCGCCGACTTGTTCGGGCCTTGGTTCAAGAACCGTAAACATTGGGGGGCATGGTTCGCTTTTCTCAAGGCGCTGTTCGCATTGCCGATGGATGCGGCCGAGGCGGAGATTTACCAGCGCTGTACCGAGCGCACTGAACTACCGACAGAGCAGGCCCGAGAAGCCTGGCTCATCATCGGACGCCGCGGTGGCAAGTCGCGCATCCTCGCAACCATCGCCGTGTTTCTTGCCTGCTTCATCGACTGGTCGCCCTATCTGGCACCTGGTGAGCGCGCCACGATCCCGGTGATCGCCGCCGATCGCAAACAGGCCCGCGTCATCCTCGGTTACATTCGGGCGCTCATCGCCAACGTCCCGGCGCTTCAGGTGCTGACCGGTCGCGACATCAGCGAGACGATCGACCTCGCAAACGGCGTCACGATCGAAATCGTCACTTGCAGCTACAAGACCTCGCGCGGGCGCACGATAGTGGTGGCGCTCTGTGACGAGGCCGCGTTCTGGGCTGACGAGGCCGGCGCCAATCCCGCAAGTGAGATCATCGCGGCGCTGCGTCCCGGGATGGCGACGATACCCGGCGGTCTCTTACTTTGTGCGTCGTCGCCGTACGCGCGCAAGGGCCCGCTCTATTCGGCCTATACAAAACACTTTGCAAAGCCGGGCCGCGTGTTGGTGTGGAAGGCCGCGACGCGGATCATGAACCCGACCGTGCCCCAGGCTTGGATCGATGAGCAGTATGAGGCGGACCCGGCGAGCGCTGCGGCGGAGTATGGCGCCGAATTCCGCAATGACATCGAGAGCTTTGTCAGCCGTGAGGTTGTCGACGCCGCGGTGATCCCCGGGCGTCACGAGCTGCCCCCAGTGCCTGGGACGCGGTATGTCGCCTTCACGGACCCGAGCGGAGGCGCGGCCGACTCCTTCACAATCGGAATTGCGCACATGGACAAGGCGACCAATCGCGCGGTCCTGGACGCTGTACGCGAGCGCAGGCCGCCCTTCTCACCCGAAGCCGTCGTCCAGGAATATGCCGAGCTGCTGAAGAGCTACGGCCTTCAGAGCGTCGACGGAGATCGTTATGCGGGCCAATGGCCGAGAGAGCGCTTCCGCCTAGCAGGCATCCGCTATGATCTCTCAGACAAGCCGGCCAGCGATCTCTATCGCGATCTTCTCCCCCTCCTGAATTCGGGCCGGACCGAATTGCTAGAGCTGCCTCGCCTCTCTGCGCAGCTCTGCAGCCTCGAGCGGCGCACATCGCGCGGTGGACGGGACCTCATCTCACATCCGGTCGGCGGCCACGATGACCTTGCGGTGGCCGCTGCAGGCGCCTTGCTGAAGGCGGCGAGCGGCGGGAAAGGTATCGGCCATATCAGCAACGCCGCGGTCGCCCGCATGCGCATGAGCAGGCCCTTTGGCCTCCAAGATTTCAGACATCCTGGTTCACAACGACCTTACTGAGGAGAGAAAGGAAAAATGGCCGACACTACAATGGCTCGACACCGGAAGGTGGTCGAATACTTGCGAGACAACCTGGATCCGGACGAATACGCGGAGATATCTAAGCTCATCGATGCGCTTAGCCCTGCGGCCTTTGACCGTTTCTGCGCCTGGGTTCAAACGACGCCGTCATCGTCGATCGGCGCCCAGGACGCCGCAATGCGCACCCGCCGGCGCGGCCGCCCCGCACCGCTCTCCTCGGCCGCCGAAGCGAGCTTGGCGCGGCGCTTTCCGCACGCCGCCGCCGTCCGGCCGGGACCTCGCCAATGAGCGCCACCTACACGCCCTCGGACGCCCCCGCCGCCCGCTTTTTCCAGATGTTACTGGCGAACCTGCAGAGCAATCTCCGTGATGATGATCTGGAGCACATCCGCGAGATGGTCGACGAAGCCGGTGGCGCTGGGAACGATCCTATCCTGGCCGGTGTCCGGCGTTCGATTGATGAATTGCGAAACACTCGAGCAGCCGCCCGCGACCTGATCGACGCTGGCTACGCGGGCGACGCCGCTTTGGCCCAGGATTTCGTCCGCCGTTTTCCACATGCCGCGCGAATCGGAGTCGTGCGATGAGCGCCGCAGCGTTACGGGTGGCGGGGGCCCGGTCGCCTGAGCGCGAGGCGCTCTCGGGCCTCGTGGAGCGCTTGACGCAGCTGATTGGCGATCAGGAGCGCTTGGCGCAGGCGCGTGCGAAGGTCGAAGAAGACGTGCTCGCGGCCTACGGAGAAATCCGCACCGCCGAGGCGGCCCTGACAGAGGCCAAGCAGAATGAGGGACAGCGCGTGCTTGCCGAAGCACTCGGCGACGCGGTCGGTCCGTCGCCCGTTGCCGCTGCGACCCGAGAGCTGGCGGACGATCAGGAGAAGCTGGAAGCCGCTCGCCGCCGCCGCGAATCGCTGAAGGGGCCGGCCGATGAAATCCAGAAGCAGATCGCCTTTGTTCGCTACAAGCTCGACGACGCGGTGGCAGCGGCTTTGAAGGGCGACCCGGCAGTTGAGCGCCTGCGCGCCGAATATCGCGAAGCGAGCCAGCGCGTCGCCGAGCTCTCTGCCTGCCTAGGCGCGATCCGAAAAGCCGGTGGGCTGACCCGAGAGGACAATTTCGCACCACGGCTCGATCACGAAAAGGTAGATGCGGCCGGCGCGGCGTGGACCGCGGCCATCGCAGCCTTGACGAGCAATCCCGACGCCGAATTGCCGGCCGTCGGCGCCTTCGCTTGCTGAACATTGGAAAAATCGGGATGCGGTGTTGAGCGGCCCGCATCTCGATCTCCGCTTCGCAGAGAGCGGGCCCGGATCGGTCGGCGAGTGCCGGGTCATCAATAACCCCGACAGCTCGCGCGGCAGTTATTTTCCGACGCTGGCGGTGAGCACCCGGCGGGTCGCTGGACGACCTTTCCCCCCAGCGGCCCGCCACTCCTCTCTCACTGAATGAGCCGTGAATGACCGAACAAATAGACGATCCCCGCGCGCTTTGGATCGCGCAGGCCCGCGCGGCCATCGATCGAGCCACTGGCATAGTTGTGGCTGCCCGGGCGCGATACGAAGCTTTCGCGGCGATCGTTCAATCTGCCGACGAACATCATCTCGACTGCATTCTTGACGCCGCCAGGACCGGCACGCCGTTCGAGGTTGGACAGCGGTCGTCCCAGCGCGAGCTCCGCCTGGCTGCTGAGGACGCGAGATGCGAGCTCGATATCGTACGAGCGGCATACGATCGCCTGGCGGCCGATCTCGCCGAGCTTCAAGCGCGCTATCAGGACGATCCGGCGTGACGTTCTCAAAGAAGCAAATCAGTGTCACCTTCACGCTCGCGAGCGGCTCCTTCAATGGCAGCGGCGGCGCGAATACCGTTACCTACACCGATCTCGGCGGCGCGCCGGACGGGATATTCCATGTGAAGAAAAAGGCCGCAGCCTCGCACCGCGGCCCCGATACCTTGCGCTACGCCGAGGCTGCTACCTTCGCCGGCGCCGTGCCCAACCCCTTCGTGCCGCGTCAGCTCGTAGCTGACGACAACGCACCTCGTGGTCAACGGGCCAGCCGAAATTCGAGAAGGTGAAGATCGGGCGCGAATTGCTCTATCAAACGGGCTACGGCGCCTATTTTCTCGTGCGCGAAAATCTCGATCCAATTTTCACGCACAATCCCGAGCCAGTTTTCCAACCTTTTACCCGCCAAGAGGCGATCCGCTGGGCGGAGAACAAATTCTCGGCAGACAGGATCGAGGCTATGTTCGGTGACATACCGGAAGCCGGCGCGAAGATGGGAACGATGGTTGTTCGGATTCCCGAAGCGCTTAAGCGCACCGCCCAAGATGCTGCAGCTCGGGCTGATTTGTCCCTAAATGCTTGGGTTCTCCAATGCATGGAGCGTTGCGGAAAAATCGACGGCGTCGACGTGTCCGAGATCAGCGACAACGAATTGGTGTCGGCGTTCGACGCGATCGCGAAGCCTGCTGGTGCGCCCGCGGGGATGGCGGAATGGGTCATCAATGAATTTCGACAGCGGTTAGCATTGGTACCTGGGATCTCAGTGTCAGTTGGCATGACGGATCCCAGGGCGCCTGATCAGCTCCGCCAGGCGATTGAGAAAATGCGCGAGGGATTTTGGATGCAGACGCTCCGCTTGCTGATCGAACTTTATCTTTGCCGATTCCCAGCCACTGCAATCGAATGAGCGGCCCTGCCCAGTGCTGGCAGCGACCCGGGCTGAGGCCTAAAAGGAGCGCAGATCAATGACGGGCCGTCGCCCATGTCCCGCACGCGATTGCACCGCGGCTGCTCCTGGACAGGTGCCGATGGCTGGCCCTGGTTGGGTGCCCATTGAACGGATCCGGCGAGAGGTGGCGCTAAAATGAGCAAGGCCGACAAGCGACTGATCCAGAGCATGAAGGAGGCGGTCGCCATCATCAACGGCGAGGCGGACCCATCGACCTATGTCGTACATAGTCGGGGGCCGGAGCCCAACGTCATGGCGATCCGGCTGCGCCTCGGGCTTAGCCAGGCCAAATTTGCGGCGCGGTTCGGCTTCCCCCTCGACACGCTGCGGAAGTGGGAGCAGCACCAGCGCGAGCCGACCGGCGCGGCCCGCGTCCTGCTGACCGTGATCGACAAGAACCCCCAGGCCGTGATCGACGCGCTGGAGTCGGTCTAAGCGTCGATGAGGCAGAAGCCCCGCATACACGGCCGTTTCGTTCGTCGTCCTCAGTTGACCGTGCCCTTGTCGCGATCGGCGTGGGGGACGAAATCAGGCGGCAGCGCCGGCCGCGATCATCAGCAGCAACGCCCCATCAGGAACGCGCCGTCGTCAAGGGTGGGCCGGCTACGCGCTGCGGGCTACGCCCTCCGCGCTTCGCCGCCCCACCCCCGACGATTCTCATCCAGATTGTCGCTGCTCTCTCACCTTGATTGTCGCGCGGCAGCCTGAGCAACAGGCGGCCGTCCAAGCGCAGGCAGCTCGCCCGGTCGTCTGCTCAACCGGGGGCGACTGCGAGGTCAAATGGGGCCGCGCGCTCCAATGGGTGCTGAACAATTCGGCTTATAAGGTGCAGTCCCAGAGCGATGCCATGATCTCGACCATGGGGCCGCTACCGGACGACCCGCGGCCGGCATATACGATTACGAAGATGGCGCAGGGAAATGGGACCTATCTGATCGATTTCCGGGCTGGCTGCGATAACATCTTCGGCTGCGTTCCCAATCTCATGGTCGCGAAGGCGGACTTTGTCGTCGCGGTGATGGGCTCCCGCTGAATGGGCGCGTTCATGAGCGTTCTCGGCTTCCTGATCGTGGGAATCGCGTTCCTGCTTGGCCTTGATAATTGGCCTTGAATTGGAGAGCCAGGGTCGAGGCCCGGTCGACAACATCGGCGTACGTTCCGACCTCATCCTTCAGCTGGGCGAGGCGATCCAGGAAGCTCTAGACGGCGGGATCACACGCGGCTGACATCGCATTACCCCTGCATGGCTGCTATCCGCAAATGTTACCCCTTGTGTTACCCAAGAGGGAAATGGGGCCGTTTTAGTGGAGCCACTTCTCGATATAACTCTTTGAAAAGATTTGGTGATCCCGGTGGGACTTGAACCCACGACCACTCGATTAAAAGTCGGGTGCTCTACCAACTGAGCTACGGGATCGCCGGGCCGAACGCCGCGGGAAGATAGGTTCGGCGCCCCTCAGGGTCAACCTCGGGCGGTATCGGCGTCAGCTATGCTTGCTGCCCGAGCCGCCAAGTTCGGGAGCGCCTTGCGCGAAGCGATTGGCGAGACGCCGGCCGACCTGTGGGGAGACGAAGCTCGAAATATCGCCACCCAGGCTGCCGATCTCCTTGACGAACCGCGAGGAGATGAACTGCACGCCTTCCGACGCCATCAGGAACACCGTCTCCACTTCCGGGTTGAGCCGCGCATTCATGCCCGCCATCTGAAATTCGTATTCGAAGTCGGACACCGCTCTGAGCCCCCGAATGATCACGCCGGCGCCGACCGTGATGGCGAAATGCATCAGCAGCGTATCGAAGGAGCGGACTTCGATGTCGAGCCCTTTGTCGACCAACGAGCGCATCTCGTCTTCCACCATCTCGACGCGCTCGTCGGTCGAGAAAAGCGGGCCCTTGCCGGCGTTGCGCGCGACGGCAACGATCAGCTTGTCGACCGTTCTCATCGCTCGCTGGATGATATCCATGTGGCCGTTGGTGATGGGGTCGAACGTCCCGGGATAAAGGCCGATCCGTTTCTTCATCTCATCCTCGCTGATCCAGCCGTCATGACGGCGTTTCCGGCGCTTCGTCCCCAGTCGTTTCCTCCATCTCCCCGTCGGCGTCGTCGCCATTCGAATCGTCCGGTACCCGGGCGACCGAGACCACATGCTCGTCGGCCGCCACGCGGAACACGGTTACGCCCTGCGTGCGGCGGCCGGCGATCCTGATCTCACTGACCCCCGTACGGATCACTTGGCCGCCGTCGCTGACCAGCATGATGCCGTCGGTTTCGGCGACCGGGAAGGTGGCCACGATGCGCCCGTTGCGCTCGTTCACCTCCATGTTCTGGATGCCCTGTCCGCCGCGGCCGGTAAGCCGGTACTCGTAGGCGGAGGTGCGCTTGCCGAAACCGCGCTCGCTGATCGTCAGAATGAACTGTTCGGCAGCCTCCATCTCCTGGATGCGCTCGGGCGTGAGCACGGCGCCGGAGCCGCTCGCTTCCTCATCCGGCTCTTCGGCTTGGGCGCCGACTTCCTCGCCGCCGCGACGCTGGCGGGCGAGCTTCAGATAGGCCGAACGCTCATCGGCTGTGGCATCGATGTGGTTGATGATCGACATCGAGATCACTTCGGCGCCATCGGCCAGCTTGATGCCGCGCACGCCGGTCGACGTGCGGCCGGCGAACACGCGGACTTCCGGCACCGCGAAACGGATGCATTTGCCGTCGCGCGCGGCGAGTAGAACATCCTGGTCGTCGGCGCACGTGTGAACGGCGATCAGGCGCTCGCCTTCGTCCAGCTTCATCGCGATCAGCCCGTTCGCTCGGATGTTGGCGAAATCGGATAGACGGTTTCGCCTGACCGTTCCCATAGAGGTTGCGAACATGACGAAGAACTGGTCCCAACTCGTCTCGTCCTCGGGCAGGGGCAGAACGGCCGAGATCGTCTCGCCGTCGACCAGGGGCAGCAGGTTGATGAACGCCTTGCCGCGCGATTGCGGCGTGCCGACTGGGATGCGGTAAACCTTCAGGCGGTGGACCATGCCTCGCGTCGTGAAGAACAGCACCGGCTGATGGGTGTTGGCGACGAAAAGGTCGGAGACGACATCCTCGTCCTTGGTCGTCATGCCGGTGCGGCCCTTGCCGCCGCGACGCTGCGCCCGATAGGTCGAGAGGGGCACGCGCTTCACATAGCCGGTCATCGACACGGTGACGACCATGTCCTCGCGCTGGATCAGATCCTCGATGTCGGATTCGAACTCGCTCTCTTCGATCTGGGTGCGCCGTGGCGTGGCGAAGCGCTCCCGAATCTCGACGAGCTCGCCCCGCAGGATGCCGAGCAGCTTCATGCGGTCGGCAAGGATCGACAGCAACTCGGCGATGCGGTCGGTAACTTCCTTCAGCTCCTCGGCGATCTTCTCGCGCTCCAGGCCGGTCAGGCGCTGCAGGCGAAGTTCGAGGATGGCCTTGGCCTGCTCGTCGGAGAGCCAATAGGTGCCATCGGGCTGAACGCCGCGACCGGGCTCGTCGATCAGGGCGATGAAGGGAGCCATATCGCCCGCGGGCCAGCCGCGACCGACCAGCGCCTGGCGGGCAGCTGCTGGGTCGGGCGCCGCGCGGATCGCTTCGATCACCGGATCGAGGTTGGCGACGGCGATGGCGAGGCCTGCCAAGACATGAGCGCGCTCGCGGGCCTGCCGCAGCTCGAACACCGTGCGCCGGCGGATGACCTCCTCGCGGAAATCCACGAAGGCGGAGATCATCTCCTTGAGGTTCAGCATC
Source organism: Alphaproteobacteria bacterium (assembly GCA_035293565.1). GTDB lineage: Bacteria > Pseudomonadota > Alphaproteobacteria > BOG-932 > Roseiterribacteraceae > DATGMP01. Next base: position 18,209 of record DATGMP010000005.1, read on the forward strand.
TGCGGCCTGCCGCCATTCAGCGCCAGCATATTGGCGCCGAACGAGCTCTGAAGCGGCGTGAAGCGGAAGAGCTGCGCCAGCACGACTTCGGCCATGGCGTCGCGCTTGAGCTCGATTACCACCCGCACACCGTCACGGTCGGATTCGTCGCGGAGATCGGAGATGCCTTCGACGATCTTCTCGTTGACGACCTCGGCGATCCGCTCGACGAGGCGTGATTTGTTGATCTGGTAGGGTATCTCGCTGACGATGATCGACTGACGGTCCTTGCCGCGTTCCTCGATATGGGTCTTGGCGCGGATCACGATCGAACCGTGGCCGGTATGGTAGGCGCTGCGGATGCCCGAGCGGCCCAGGATGATGCCGGCGGTCGGGAAATCGGGTCCGGGGACGATCTCGATCAGACGGTCGACCGAGACCGTGGGATCCTCGAGATAGGCCAGGCAGGCGTCGATGACCTCGCCCAGGTTATGCGGCGGGATATTGGTCGCCATGCCGACCGCGATGCCACCCGCGCCATTGACCAGCAGGTTCGGGAAGCGGGCAGGGAGGACGAGCGGCTCTTGCAGCGATTCATCGTAGTTGGGCTGGAAGTCGATCGTCTCCTTGTCGATGTCTTCCAGCATCGCCTCGCCCGCCTTGGCGAGGCGCGCTTCCGTGTACCGCATGGCGGCCGGCGGATCGCCGTCCATCGAGCCGAAATTACCCTGTCCGTCGATCAGCGGCAGGCGCATGGAGAAATCCTGCACCATGCGGACCATCGCATCGTAGATCGACTGGTCGCCGTGCGGGTGGTACTTGCCCATCACCTCGCCGACGACGCCGGCGGATTTCTTATAAGCCTTGTTGGACGCGTAGCCGGCCTCGTTCATCGCGTAGAGGATGCGGCGATGGACCGGCTTCAGACCGTCGCGCACATCGGGCAGCGCTCGCGACACGATCACGCTCATCGCGTAATCGAGGTAGGAACGCTTCATCTCCTCCTCGATCGATACGGGCGAGATGTCGCTGTCGGGCGGAACCGGCCCGGAGATAGGGTCGCTCAATTCAAGTCCGGGGAATCGGAAAGGTAAGCCTGAATTCTATCAGTTGCCGCACCGCCGAACAACAAAGGCTGCGGTGCGGCAAAAACCCGGTACGCGGCTAGCCGACGAAGAGCCCTATCCGAAGAAAGCCTGGCCGCCGTCGAGCGGGATGACCGTGCCCGTGACATAGCGGGCAGCGGGGCTCACCAGGAAAAGGACCGCCGCGCCGATGTCGTGCTCGCAATCGCCGACGCGGCCCAACGGGATGGTTTTGAAGAACTCCTTGGCTTCTGCCGGGTTTGCCTCGATCCAGCCCTTGAGCCCCGGCGACAGCGCGTGCGGCGCCACCGTATTGACCCGGATTCCGTCGGGTCCCCATTCGGACGCCGCAGCCCGGCTCAGCGCTTCGACGGCGCGCTTGGAGGCGGCGTAGAAGCCGTAATTGGCTGCATCCCAGCGCCGGGTCGCGGAGGTGGAGAGGTTGATGATCGAGCCGCCGCCGGCGGCCTTCAAATGAGGATGGCAGGCCTTCATGTAGCGGAAGGTCGAGAGCGGGCTGCCGGTCATGCAGCGCTCGAAATCCTCATCGGTCAGAGACAACAGCGGCCCGATGGCGATGCCGTAGGCGTTGTTGACCAGGACGTCGATTCGGCCGAACGCCCCGAGCGTCTGGTCGATCGAACGCTGGATTTGATCCGCGTCGTTGACGTCGGCCACGATCGGCACGGCGCGCCCGCCGAATCCTTCGATTTGGCCGCAGGTCTCGTGGAGCTTGGATTCAGTTCGCCCGATCGCAGCGATCCGCGCGCCCTCGCGCGCCAGCGCGAACGCGATCCCTTGCCCTACGCCCTGGCCCGCGCCGGTGATCAGCGCCGCCTTGCCATCCAAAATACCCATGATGCTGTCCTTTGAGTGATTTCGCGCTTCTCAATACGTCATTCCCGCGAAAGCGGGAATCCATGGCGCCGTTAGCGCCGGCAGAAGCATGGATTCACGCTTTCGCGGGAATGACTGAAGGGGGACAGGAGGGAGATCAGCAGGGCTGGGGATCGGACGGGCCGCGGACCATCTGGGCGATCGTCTCGAGGACGAGATGCGGTCGGTAGGGTTTGGGCACAACGATGTCGTCCGCCGCCGTCCGGGCGGTGGCGAGCGCGCTCGAATAGCCCGAAGTTATGATGACGCGCGTGTCCGGCCATTCCGCGCGCACCAACCGCGCAAGATCGCAGCCGTCCATGGAGCCCGGCATCCGGACATCGGTGAACAGGAGGTCGACCGGCGTTCCGGATCGGAAAATCAATGCGGCCTCGTCCGCGTTGGCCGCTTCGATCACGTCGAAGCCGCCTTCGCGCAAATATTCCACAATCACAAGTCGGATGAAGGGGTCGTCTTCGGCAACCAGGACGGTAGCGGACAAGGCGTTTTCTCTCAATGACTTGATGCTGGTTCTGTAAGGTCCCTAGAAGCTGGCAACATCCATCGTGAGATATAGTTCCGGTGGCGGACGATTTTTTAAACGTCAGATCTGCTCCGTTTCCGACCAGACTGGGCCGATGAGGATCCTGAAGAACTCCTCGTTGGCATAGAGCCGCTCGCCTGAAAGCTTCGCGTTCCCGAAGGTCAGAATGCCGAGGATGCGGAAACTCTTCACGCTACCGTCATCGAAACGGTAGCGAACCGTATATTCCTGATTGACGCCCGCGTCGCCGATCCACTCGGCGATCATCTCATATCCCACTATGCGCGGCTGGACCTCGGCGAAGAAATGCTCGTAGTAGCGCCGGACCTGGTCTAGTCCCGTCATTCGCCGACCCATGGGGTAGAAATCATAGACGGGATTCGCCTCGAGCGTGCCCATGGTGCCGGCCATGTCTCCAGCGCCTTCGGCCGCCGAATGCGCCAGAGCGACCTTCACGAGATCGGCGGTCGAAGACGGCATCGGTCGCGACTCCCCAAGCGTTTGGTTGGTTGGGGAAACTCTACACTTTCGACGTGATTCGGCCAAGGGTCAGAAAGGTATCTCGTCATCCAGGTCGGGGCCCGGTCCGAACCCGCCGCCTCCGCCGCCGGACGACGACCGGCTCGGCTCGCGCGACGAGCCTTCATCGAACCCGCCGCCGCCGCCAAAGGAACCGCCGCCGCCGCCACCACCGCCGCCTTCACGGCCGTCCAGCATCGTGAGCTCGCCGCGGAAGGGGCGGAGCACGACCTCGGTCGAGTATTTCTCCTGGCCCGACTGGTCGCTCCATTTGCGGGTCTCGAGCTGCCCTTCGAGATAGACTTTCGAGCCTTTCTTCAGAAAGCGCTCGGCGACCTGGATCAGATTCTCATTGAAGATCACCACTCGGTGCCATTCCGTCTTCTCGCGGCGTTCGCCCGAGCCCTTGTCGCGCCAGCTTTCGGACGTCGCCACCGATAGGTTGCAGACCTTGCCGCCGCTTTGCATCGTGCGGACTTCCGGATCGCGGCCGAGATTGCCGATGAGAATGACCTTATTGACGCTACCGGCCACGGGCACACCTGTCGTTTCGAGAAAAAGTGAGTCGGAACAGTAGGGGAACGCGCGCGCCGTTGCAACGCGGTCTTTAGGGTCGCCTTTCTCCCTGCGAAACGCCATATTGAGGAGCTCAATCAGATATCCGAGCTCTTCCAGGACCCATGGCCAAGTCGATCAGCGTGCGCGGCGCGCGCGAGCACAACCTCAAGAACATCGATGTCGAGCTTCCGCGCGACGCGCTGACAGTGATCACCGGCCTTTCGGGCTCGGGCAAATCCTCGCTCGCCTTCGACACGATCTATGCCGAGGGCCAGCGGCGCTATGTCGAGAGCCTCTCGGCTTATGCGCGCCAATTTCTCGAGCTGATGCAAAAGCCGGACGTCGACGCGATCGACGGGCTCTCGCCGGCGATCTCGATCGAGCAAAAGACGACCTCTCGCAATCCGCGTTCCACGGTCGGCACCGTCACTGAGATCTACGACTATATGCGCCTGCTCTTCGCACGGGTGGGCATACCCTATTCGCCGGCGACGGGGCTGCCGATCGAGAGCCAGACGGTCAGCCAGATGGTCGACCGGATCATGGCGTTGAAGGACGGCACCCGACTCCTGCTGCTGGCTCCGATCGTCCGCGACCGCAAGGGCGAATACCGCAAAGAGTTGCAGGATCTGCGTAAGCGCGGCTTCCAACGGGTCAAGATCGACGGCACGCTTTACGAGATCGATGAGGCGCCGGCGCTCAATAAGAAGCTGAAGCACAATCTGGAGGTCGTCGTCGACCGTATCGTTGTGCGGGAAGGACTAGGAAACCGGCTCGCGGATTCGCTGGAAACCGCCCTCGATCTTGCCGACGGCATCGCCAATGCCGAGTTGGTCGATAGCGGCGAACGAATCATTTTCTCGTCCAAATTCGCTTGCCCGGTCTCCGGATTCACCATTCCCGAGATCGAGCCCAGACTCTTCTCCTTCAACGCGCCCGCGGGCGCCTGTCCGGTTTGCGACGGGCTCGGCGCCAAGATCATCTTCGACGCCGAGCTGGTCGTACCGGATGACGAAAAGAGCTTACGCGAAGGGGCGATAGCGCCCTGGGCTCAGTCGAGCTCGCAATATTACAACCAGACGCTCGATTCGATCTGCCGGCACTTCAAGGCCAGCATGTACACGCCTTGGAACGAGCTGCCGGAGACGGTGCGGGACACGATCCTGAACGGCTCGGGCAACACGCCGATCAAGATGCGTTATGACGACGGCCTCCGAACCTACGAGACCGAGAAGCCGTTCGAGGGCGTGCTGCCCAATCTCGAGCGACGCTTTCGTGAGACCGAGAGCTCCTGGATTCGCGAGGAGCTGTCGCGCTACCAATCCAGCCTGCCCTGCGAGGCCTGCGCTGGCTATCGTCTGAAACCGGAAGCCCTGGCGGTCAAGATCGCCGATCTGCATATCGGGCAGGTCACCGACTTTTCGATCGCCGAAGCGGGGCGGTGGTTTGCCCAGCTCGACTCCCATCTGACGCCGCAGCGCCGCGAGATCGCGAGCCGGATCCTCAAGGAGATCAACGAGCGCCTCGGATTCCTGAACGCGGTCGGGCTCGATTATCTGAGCCTCGGCCGAACTTCGGGCACGCTATCCGGCGGTGAGAGCCAGCGCATCCGACTGGCCTCTCAGATCGGTTCCGGGCTGACGGGCGTGCTCTACGTGCTGGACGAGCCGTCGATTGGTCTGCATCAGCGCGACAACGAACGACTGCTTGGGACGCTCCGGCGGCTCCGCGACCTCGGCAACACCGTAATCGTGGTCGAGCATGACGAGGACGCGATCCGCGCCGCCGATCATCTGATCGATATGGGGCCGGGAGCCGGCGTTCATGGTGGCGAGATCGTCGCGGCCGGCGAGCCGCTGGCCGTCATGCAATCCAAGAAGAGCCTGACGGCGCAGTACCTGACCGGCGCCAAGCGGATACCGGTGCCGCATCAGCGCCGATCGGGCCATAAGGGTCAGTTCCTGGAGGTGCTCGGCGCCACTGGCAATAACTTGAAGAATATCAACGCCAAGATCCCGCTGGGGACCTTCACCTGCATCACCGGAGTTTCGGGCGGCGGCAAATCGACGCTCATAATCGACACGCTTTACAAGGCCCTGGCGCGCCGTCTTATGAAGGCGCATGAGCATCCGGCGCCCCATCAAGCGATCAAGGGCATCGAGTTCCTCGACAAGGTGATCGACATCGACCAATCGCCGATCGGACGTACGCCCCGCTCCAACCCGGCGACCTATACCGGCGCCTTCACGCCCATGCGCGAATGGTTTGCAGGCCTGCCCGAGGCGAAGGCGCGGGGCTATGGGCCGGGGCGCTTCTCCTTCAATGTGAAGGGCGGACGCTGCGAGGTCTGCGAAGGCGACGGGGTGCTCAAGATCGAGATGCACTTCCTGCCTGACGTTTACGTCACCTGCGATACTTGCAAGGGCGCGCGCTACAATCGCGAGACCCTTGAAATCAAGTTCAAGGACAAATCGATAGCCGACGTTCTGAGCATGACGGTCGAGGAGGGCCGCCAGTTCTTCCAGGCCGTCCCGGCAATTCGCGACAAGCTCGAGACCCTGGCCCTGGTCGGCCTCGACTATGTCGAGATCGGCCAGGCGGCGACCACGCTTTCGGGCGGCGAGGCGCAGCGGGTGAAGCTTGCCAAGGAGCTATCGCGCCGCGCCACGGGGCGCACGCTTTACATTCTGGATGAGCCCACGACCGGTTTGCATTTCGAGGATATCCGCAAGCTACTCGAAGTGCTCCACGCGCTAGTCGAGCAGGGCAACACGGTGCTGGTGATCGAGCACAATTTGGAGGTCATCAAGACCGCGGACTGGATCATCGATCTCGGCCCCGAAGGCGGCGATGGCGGCGGCCGGATTGTTGCTGCCGGCACGCCTGAGGAGATCGCGCGGACGCCTGGCAGCTATACCGGCCAGTACCTCGCCCGGCATTTGAAAGGCCCGCGCGAAGCGATCCAATTGCCGAGGCGGGCGAAGCGGCGTGCGTAGCGGCCCTAAGCAAACCGCGCCTTCGCCCTTTCTTTTGCCTTCATCGCCTCGACCTCGCGATCGCGCGGCGGGGCAGTTGTCTCCAACGAGGCGAGCAAGCGTCGCGCGGCGTCGCTCACTTCGTCGACTGCCTGGTTGAATGCCGCTGCATTGGCCTTCGATGGGCTATTGAAGCCGGAGAGCTTCCGGACGAATTGAAGCGCCGAAGCGCGGATCTCCTCCTCAGTCGCGGGCGGAGCAAAATTGTACAAAGTCCTGATATTCCGGCACATCGCGTCTCTCATACGGCTGCGGACATCGGGATATTATATGCGGCACGCGGTGGGCGTCAGTCCTTGAATTGCGCTGTCCAATAGGCCGCCATGTGGCGGCCCAAGACCGGGAAGATCACCGTGCCGTGGGCCGGGTGAACGGAATAGTTCTTGAACGCTTCCTCGTTCTCGAAGGTAGCCTCGATGCAATAATGAGCGTTGCCTTCGAGGAGTCCGAGATCGCGGCCGACATTCATCGACAAGATGCCCGGGATGATCGAGGGGAGCTTCTTGTAGGCTTCGTCGATCTTGCGCTGCTCGTCCGCGTTTACCGCGGCGGGGTCCTTGTAGGTCACGAGGCAGAGATGGCGGATCACGGGCGGAACCTCCGTTGCTGGGGCTTCTGACAGGCGCGGTCTACTCGTCCAGATAGATGATCCTGATCACCGAATTGGGGCAGAGCTCGGCGGCTGATTCCGCCTTGGCGATAAACTCGGCCGGCGGCTCCTCGAACTTCAGCTTCACCTTCGGATAAGGGCCGCCGGTGTCCTCGAGATCGAAAAGTTCGGGTGCCTCCGCGCGGCAGACGCTATGCCCCTGACAGATGTCTTGGTCGACGACGATGCGATACTTTTGCATCGATGCTCTTTCCTCAGGCGTGAACGCGTCGCTTGTAGCGTACGAGGCAGGGGGAGGTCGGCCGCAGGATCAGCGTCGGCATGATCTCCTTGTACTGATCGGCTGGCAGGCTCAGCTCGAAATCATATTCGTGCAGCAGGCACATGAAGATCGTGCGGACCTGCAGCAGCGCAAAGGCATTGCCGATGCATTTGTGGCGGCCGCCGCCGAAGGGAATTGCCGCGAAGACATTCTCCGGCGGCGGTCGGGTCGGGTCGAACTGTTCGGGGTTCGGGAAGAACTCAGGCAAGCGATGCGCCACATGCGGGCAGACCATCACATTCTTCCCGACCTGGATTTTGTAGTCCTTGTAGCTCCAATCGTAGAGCACCCGGCGGGTCAGCGCGTTGAGCGGCGGATGAAAGCGGAGCGATTCGCGCAGGAACCCTTCGAGCAGCGGGATGTCCTTCTGCACATTCGTCGCCAGCACGCGGTCATTCGCCCAGACCTTGTCGATCTCGGCATGAAGCTGGTCGAGATATTGCGGGTGCCTGCAGATCTCGAGCAGCGTCCAGGAGGAGGTGTTCGAGCTGGTATGGTGGCCCGCGAACATGAACCAGATCACCATGCCGGTGATGATGTGCTCGCTGAGCTTGGAGCCGTCCTCGTACTGCGCGTCCATATAGATTTGGAGCATGTCGTTCGACGTGATGCCGCGGGCGCGGCGATCCCTGACGCCTTCGGTAATGAGCTCCTGCAACCGAGTGCGGGCGATGTCGCGCTTCTGAAAGGCTTCCTTCTGCGCATAGGGATCGCGGATCGCCGATGCATCGAGGCCGTGGTCGAGGGCGGCGTAGAGTTCGCCGAACTCCTTGGTCAGCCGGTAGCGGAGGTGGGAGCCCAGCAGGCAGTGGGTCGAGGTCCTGAGCGTAAGCTCGGTGAAGGCTTCGTAGAAATCGATCTCGCCCGACTCGCCCCAGTCCTTGATGAAATCCTGCACTTCTTTGAGGACAGTGCCGGAATAGCCGGCCATCTTCTCGTAGCGCAGCCCTTGATACTGGATGCGGAGTTGCTGACGCTCGATGTCGGGCTCGGCGCCGAACTGCACGCCTTCGCCGAAAACCGGCACCATCATCTGATAGGCGGCGGCCGCGTTGAGCTGCTCCTCAGGCGCGCGGAAGAACGCCTCATGCGCTTCGGGGCCGACCAGAAGGACCGTGCGCATGCCGGCGAGGTCGAATTCGGAAACCTCGCCACACTCGGCGAAGGCGCGATGGAGGAATTCCAAGGGCGTGGTGCAGAATTCCGTGTAATGGCCGTCGGGCGGTTTGGCACCGCTTACGAATGGGATTGGCTTGAAAGTCTGGCGCTCGACCACATCGACGCTGGTCATATTCTCCTCCACTCACTCGGCGGTCGCGGTTTTCGCGGTCCGGCCGAGGGTCTCCTCCTCATGCTGCTGAATGGCAGTCTGGATACCGCCCATATAGTGCTTCATGAACCGGTCCGCATTCTCGGCCGCCCATTCGAGCGACTGTGTCCGGTTCTTGTTGCTGTGCTGGAACTCCGGCATCACGTAGCGCGCGACCAAATCGTAGGACTTCTTGGTCGCGGCAAAGTCCGCGGCGTTATGCGCCAGCGAGAGGAAGGTTTGGAAACCGCCCGACTGGGCCTGAAGCTTGCGGATATGCGCGATAATATCGTCCGGCGTGCCGACCACGCCGACTCCGAACGCACCCAGGCCGCCGCCGGTCCAGATTTCCAGCGCCTCGTCGAAGTCCTTGGCGACCGGGAAGGCCGAGCCGCCGAACTTGCGGAAATAGCGCATCATGTCCATGAGGCCGTGCCGCAGATCGGCATAGGCCTGTTCGCGCGTCTCGGCGCAGTGGAAGGGCGTCACGACCCGCCAGTTGGCGCGACTGACCGTCCGGTTATGTTCGGCGGCCTTGGCTTCGCAGATATCCCAGTGATTGCCGAGCTGCTTGAAGCCTTCGGGGTGCGACGCGGCGACCGAGATCATTCCGACACCATACTTGCCGGCGGCCCTGGCTCCGGTCGGCGAGATCGCCGAGGCAACCGCCATTTCGACGGTCGGGTACTGGTAGGGTAAAACCTGGCAGCGGGCTTCGCGCAGCTTGAACCAGTCGCTCTCGTAACTAACGGTCTCACCGTTCAGGAGCCTGATGAGGCAGCCCAACGATTCATCCATCCGGCGGCGAAGATCGCTCGGGTCGATGCCCATCATGTAGGCGTCGGCGATGAGCTGGCCCGGGCCTACGCCGAAGATGATTCGGCCGCGGGTCTGGTGATCGAGTTGGGCGATCCGGTCGGCCAGAACAAGCGGGTGGTGATAGGCCAGCGAGCTCACCCCTGTTGCCAGTCTGATATGCTTCGTCCGCTCGGCCGCGGTCGCTATGAAGACCTCCGGAGACGCGATGCATTCATAGCCAGCGGAGTGATGCTCGCCGATCCAAGCTTCGTCGTAACCGAGCTTATCCATCCAGGACACGAGCTCGAGATCCTGCTCGATCGCCTGGGTGACATTCACCTTGTTGGAGTGCAGAGGCGCAAAAAACGCCCCGAACTTCATGCGGCCAGGATTGTAGGCGAGGGACATGATTTTGGCGGCTTCCCCAAGGTGACGCGCGAAACTGGAACGACCCTATTATAAAAAGATTTCACGTGCAATGTTTATTTGCGACGCCCTGTGCCATGAGCGCAGTCGCAAGTCGATCGTTCAGCTCGTATATCGGGAGCATGACGGACCCGATACATATCGTCGGCGGGGGGCTCGCGGGCAGTGAAGCGGCCTGGCAGATTGCCTCGACCGGCCTACCGGTCGTGCTCCACGAGATGCGCCCGCTCCGCTCCACCGACGCGCATGAGACCGAGCAGTTGGCCGAGCTCGTTTGCTCCAACTCCTTCCGCTCGGATGATGCCGACTATAACGCGGTGGGGCTGCTGCACGAGGAGATGCGCCGGGCCGGATCCCTGATCCTCGCCGCCGCCGACCGGCATAAGGTGCCGGCAGGCGGCGCGCTCGCAGTCGATCGCGACCTATTCTCGGCCGACGTGACCCGAACGCTCGCGGAACATCCGCTCGTCGAGTTGCGGCGCGAGGAGATCCTGGGCCTTCCTCCGTCCGAATGGGGAATGACGATTATCGCGACGGGCCCCTTGACGGCCCCAGCTTTGGCTCAATCGATTCTAGCCGAGACGGGCGAGGAGGCACTTGCCTTCTTCGACGCGATCGCGCCGATTGTCCATCGCGAGACCATCGATTTTTCCGTCGCGTGGATGCAGTCGCGCTACGGCAAGGAAGGGCCTGCCGGCACGGGCGCGGATTACATCAATTGCCCCTTGGACCGGGACCAGTATCGGGCTTTCGTCCAGGCGCTCATCGACGGCCATAAGACCGAATTCAAGGATTGGGAGAAGGAGACGCCCTATTTCGAAGGATGCCTGCCCATCGAAGTGATGGCAGGGCGCGGTGTCGATACGCTGCGCTACGGGCCGATGAAGCCCGTGGGCCTGGATGATCCAAGGACCGGCCGCTGGCCTTACGCGGTGGTCCAGCTCCGTCAGGACAATGCGCTCGGCACGCTTTACAACTTGGTCGGGTTTCAGACGAAACTGAAGCATGGCGAGCAGGTCCGCATCTTCCGCATGATTCCAGGCTTGGAGAAGGCGGAGTTCGCGCGCCTCGGCGGCCTGCACCGCAACACATTCCTCAACAGCCCGAAGTTGCTCGACCGGACGCTTCGACTGAAGAGCCGGCCGCAAATCCGGTTCGCCGGCCAGATCACGGGCTGCGAGGGATACATCGAGAGCGCGGCGATAGGACTGCTCGCCGGCCGTTTCGCGCTGGCCGAGCGCGCCGGTCTCGAGCCGTCGATCCCGCCCGAGACAACGGCCTTGGGCGCGCTCCTGGCGCATATCACGGGCGGCGCCTCGGCTGAGACGTTCCAGCCGATGAATGTCAATTTCGGGCTCTTTCCGCCGATCGACGGCCGACATAAGGGCCGAGAGCGCAAGCGCGCCTATGCGATCCGAGCGCGCGCGGATCTGGAACATTGGCTCTCAGCGGGCAAGATGGCTGCAGAATAAGGCTCAGCCGCCGAGATCCCGTGCGGAGAGCGCGTCGGAGGATCAATCCGAACAGAAGGATGATGAGGGCATCAAGATCGATTCGACAAATCCGCAACCCGCGCCCTGAGCCGCTCAGTTGCGGTTGAGGGGCGGCGCCTTCCCAAGCATCGCGTCGCGTCCGACCATGGGCTCGACGAATGGCGCAAAGTCCGGACCCGATCGAAGCGCATTGCCGCCGTCGACATTGATCGCCGTGCCGGTGATCCATCGTGAATCGGGGCCGATCAGGAAGCGGGCCAGCGCGGCCACGTCCTCGGGGTGGCCAATATCGCCCATCGGCGTGTTCGCGATCCAGCCGCGATAGAGGTCGCTGTCACGCGGGATGTTCTCCATGATCTCGGTCGAGATGAATCCGGGCCGGATGCAGTTGCAGCGCACTTTCACGGGCCCATACTCGTCGGCCGCGCTGCGCATCAGCTGCTCGATGCCGCCCTTGGCGACCGTGTAGGCGCCGAAATAGCGGAACGCCATGTGGCCGGCGATCGACGACATGCCGACAAAGGAACCGCCGCCGGCCGCCACCATCTGCGGCACCGAATGCTTCAGCGATAGGAAGGTCGAGAGCACGTTGACATGCAGCACCCGCAGGAACTCGTCCGTGTTCTGCAGATGATAGGGACCCGGCATGCCGCCGCCGCCCGCATTGGCGACGAAACCGTTGAGCTTGCCGGTCGACTTGACGCCTTCTGCCACCAACCGCTCGACGTCGGCCTCCTTCGTCACATCGGCCACGACATAACGGACGCTGCCGCCATGGCCCGCGACCGATTTGACCCTTTCGACCGCATCGACGAGCCGATCCTCTGTCCGGCCGCAGATGGTGACAGCAGCGCCGTCGGCGGCAAGCCTGGCCGCACAAGCTCGCCCGATACCGGTGCCGCCGCCGGTAACGATCACGGCATATCCTTCCAGACCGCCGCTGGGCGTCTTCGCGTCGGGCATAATCGTCCTCTTTGTCAGGGGGCCATATATTCGCCGCCGTTGACGTCGAGCGACGCCCCGGTGACCACCTTCGAATAATCTGATACGAAGAACAGCACGGATTTCGCGCATTCCTCGTCGGGCGGGATCACGCCGAGCGCGATCCTCTTGGCGATTGGCGCGATGACCTCAGCTTCCGGCACGCCGAGCGCCTTGGCCTGGCCGCGCACATAGCCCTGGACAGGCGCGCCCCACATCCATCCCATGCGGGTGCAATTCACGCGGATATTGTACTGACCGAGCTCATTGGCGAGCTGACGGGTTGCGGTGGTGAGAGCGCCCTTGGCGGTGGCATAGTCGGCCTCGCCAGTCATGGGCTTCAGCGCGGCCATGGTCGAGACATTGACGATCGCGCCGCCGCCCTGCCGTTTCATTGCCGGCAGCACCGCCTTCACCATGCGGAGCGCGCCGAAGCAGGTCACTTGCATGTTGGCGGCCCATTCGTCGAGATCGCCGTCCTCGAAGGTAATGAAGGGTCCATGCGCTCGGGCGCTGTTGACCAGCCCGTCGATCCGGCCGAACGCGTCCAGGGTTGCTCTGGCCAAATTCTCGCATTGGGCCATGTCGGCGACATCGGTCGACACCGCGATCGCCGCGCCGCCGGCTTGCTGAATTTCCTCAACCACACCGTCGACGAAGCTCTTCGTTCGGGCTGACACCGCGACCTTGGCGCCCTCGGCCGCGGCAATGAGCGCGAGCTTGCGGCCCATCCCGGGGCCGACGCCCGTTACGATCACGACCTTGTCCTGCAACAGCATTGGCTCTTCCCCGGGTCTTGGATCGCCTCCGGCATAGCATGCCGAAGAGCGCCCGGGGAGGGCTGCTTTCAAATGCCGGTGATGCCGCTTTGCCGGTCGCGCAGCCGGCGGAGCATGATCTCCGACCGCGTCGTGGCGGTGCGGATCAGATCGGTGACGTATTTTGCCTTGGCCGAATCGGAAAGCTTGGTGGAGTTGAGGTAATTGGCGACGCCGCGCGCCTCGGGTTCGCAATAGCCCAGCGCCTGGGCGGAGATGTCGACGATTGCCGATTTTCCGTCATCGAGCCGCGATGCGGTGCGGGCGACGCAGAAATGGTAGGCTTCGACATAAGCCGCCAGATCCTGTTGCTGGTCCGGTTCAAGAGCGGAACGGGTCAGGGTTCCGCAACCGGCCAAGCTCGCCGCCGCGATGATAGCCGCGCTATGGCTGGCAGACGACAGACGCCGCTTTTCCATCTCTCTCTTAGGTAGGTATCATTCTCGCGAGTCGCGAGTCCGACGGGAAACGGTACGGCCTCGCTAGCGCTAAGCGGTTCCAGCCACTCATGTGGAAATACGTTTCATCATTCGTCATCCTGCTGACCCTTGCCGCGGCGCGGCCGGCGGCGGCCGAGGATTTCGACCGTTGGCTCGAGGGCGTGAAGCACGATGCCGAAGCGGCCGGCGTGCCTCAAGCCACCGTCGAGGCGGCCCTCCATGACGTCGCGCCGTTGCCGCGAGTCATCGAGCTCGATCAGCGCCAGCCGGAAACTACGCTCACCCTCGGCGAATATCTGTCGCGCGTGATAGTTCCCAAGCGTATCGCCGAGGGACGGATCCTGGCCCGGCACAACGCGGGAATCCTCCGCCGCGTCAAGGCGGAATATGCCATCCCGCCGAGGATCATCCTGGCGCTGTGGGCGATCGAGTCCAGCTATGGGCATGCCATGGGCGACTTTCGCGTGGTGGACGCGTTGGCCACGCTCGCTTACGACGGCCGGCGGCCCGATCTATTCCGCGCCGAGCTCATCAGCGCACTCAAGATCTTGAGCCGCGGTCATTTCCAGCCGGCCGATCTCAAAGGGTCCTGGGCGGGGGCCATGGGCCAGACCCAGTTCATGCCGTCGACCTACCTCAAATATGCGGTCGACCTCCATCATTCGGGCGCGCCGGATATCTGGCATGATACCGGCGACGTTCTGGCTTCGGCGGCCAATTACCTCGCGCAGCTCGGCTGGAACGCAGATCAGGGCTGGGGCAGGGAGGTACGGCTGCCGGCCGGCTTCGATCAGAGCCTGATCGGCCTCTCGACCCGCAAGAGCGTCGCGGACTGGGCGCGGCTCGGTGTTCGCCGGGAAGGCGGCGGCAGGCTGCCAGCAAGCCCCATCGAGGGCTCGATCGTGGCGCCCGACGGCGCCGCCGGCCGTGCCTTTCTGGTCTATGACAATTTTCGCACGATCATGAAGTGGAACCATTCCACCTACTTTGCGCTGGCGGTCTGCCTCCTGGGCGACGCGATCGGCGTGCGGTGAGGGTGCAACGGGTGAGCGGAAGCCGATCGCTCCGCTTGGGCATGGCCTGGCTTGCCGTGGCGGTTCTTGCCGGCTGCGCTTCGGGCTCGCAGCCGACGCGATCGCACTTCAGCTCGGTCGAGCGCGGCTATTATAAAATCGGCGAACCCTACATGGTGGATGGCGTTCTCTACACGCCGGCCGAAGATTGGAACTACGATGAGACCGGCATCGCATCGTGGTACGGGCCCGACTTCCACGGCAAGCGCACCGCCAATGGCGAGCTCTACGACATGAACCAGGTGACCGGGGCGCACAAGACGCTGCCGATGCCTTGTCTGGTCAGGGTCACGAATCTGGATAACGGCCGCGCGATCGTCGTGCGTGTGAATGACCGGGGACCTTTCTCGCGCGGACGCATCCTCGACCTTTCGCGTCGCGCTGCTCAGCTTCTCGGATTCGAAAGAATCGGAACCGCGAAGGTGCGGGTCCAGATTTTGGCCGCCGAAAGCCAGGCGCTTGCAGAGGCAGCCCGGCAAGGTCGATTGGGTCTCGGGGATCTGGCTGGTCTCGATGCCGATGCGCTTCCGCCTGAGCCGCCGCCGATCGCGCAGACCGTCGCGGTGCCGACACAGCGAGCCGCCGCACCCCCGGCTCCCGTCTATCCGGAGGATCAAAGAGCCGCACTGGTGGCGATGGCGAACGAAGGCGCCGCGATCGAGCAAGACGCGCCTGCGACGAAGGTCAAGGGGAGCACCGTCGACGGACGGTTCCTGCCGGCGCCGCAATTCACGCAGCAGAAGGTCAAGCCGTCCAACATCTATATCCAGGCCGGCACATTCAGCGTGATGGCCAATGCCGAGCGGCTGCGCAATTCGCTGGACCGGGTCGCGCGAACCGATATTTCGCCGCTGACCATCAAGGGCAAGCCTTTCTATCGCGTCCGTGTCGGCCCTATCGGCTCGGTCGACGAGGCGGATCAACTCTTGAGCCGCGTCGTCGGCGTGGGCGCGAGCGACGCAAGGATCATCGTCGACTGAAGCAGAGGGTACGGAGATGCTGAGACTATCGGGAATTCTGGCGATCGTGGCCGCGGCCGTGATTGCGGCCCCCGCGCATGCGTTCGAGAGCACCGCGAAGGAGGCGATCCTCGTCGATATGACCGGGCATCGCGTGCTTTACGAGAAGAATGCCGATGAGCACATGCCGACCTCATCGATGAGCAAGATGATGACCATCTATATGGTCTTCGATGCGCTCAAGAAGGGGAAGATCAAGCTCGACGATATGTTCACGGTCAGCGAGAAGGCTTGGAAGACGACCTACAAGCAGGACGAATCTTCGATGTTCCTGCCGATCAACTCGCGCGTGAAGGTCGAGGATTTGATCCGCGGCGTCATCATCCAATCCGGCAACGACGCCACCGTCGTCCTAGCCGAGGGCCTCAGCGGCAACGAACAGGCCTTTGTCGACGAGATGAACGCGAAGGCCAAAGAGCTCGGAATGACGAATAGTCATTTCATGAACTCCAACGGTATGCCCGACCCGAATCATTATTCGACGGCGCGCGATCTGGCGACTTTGGCCGAGCATTTGGTGACCGACTTTCCCGAATACTATCACTATTTCGGAGAGCTCGATTTCACCTTCAACGGTATCAAGCAGGGCAATCGCAATCCGTTGCTCTACCATGCCGGCCTCGGCGTCGATGGCCTGAAGACCGGACACACCGACGCAGGCGGTTATGGGCTCTGCGCGTCGGCGATCCGCGACGGCAGGCGATTGGTTGTGGTGGTGAACGGGTTGCCCAACATGCAGGCGCGGGCGGACGATCCGGCAGCGCTTCTCGACTATGGGTTCAACCAATTCAAGGCCTATACGCTCTACAAGCCCGGCGACAAGGTCGAGCAGGCCCAGACCTGGGAAGGGGTCGACCCGGCTGTGCCGCTCGTCGTCGACCAACCCGTCTCGGTGACGCTGAGCGTGCCGGAACGCAAGGAGCTGAAAGTTACGGTCGACATGCCGGAGACGGTCAAAGCGCCTATCGCGGCAGGCCAGCCGATCGGCAAGCTCGTCGTCTCGGCACCGGGGCAGCCGGCGCAGGAATTCGGGCTCAAAGCCGGCGCGTCGGTCGCGCGGCTGGATTTCTTCCCGCGCATCGCGATGGCGGCCAAATATCTACTGGCCGGCCGGCCCGAGCCGGAGAAGAACTGAGACCATGGCCTCCACGCCGCGCGGACGGCTGATTACGCTCGAGGGCGGAGAGGGGGCCGGGAAGTCGACGCAGGCCCGAAGGCTGGCCGAATGGCTCCGGCAGCGCGGCGTCGCGGTCGAGCTGACTCGTGAGCCCGGCGGGTCGCCGGGCGCCGAGGAAATCCGAGCACTCTTGGTGACCGGAGAGCCGGGGCGCTGGGATCCGCTGTCGGAGCTGATGCTGCATTATGCGGCGCGCCGCGATCATATGGTGCGAACGATCGTGCCGACGCTCGATGCCGGACGGTGGGTCGTTTGCGATCGCTTCATCGATTCCACGCTGGCCTATCAGGGCTATGGGCTCGGTATCCCGATCGATACGATCACGGGGGTGCGAAGGGCTGTCATGGGCGATTTCGAGCCGGATTTGACGCTGATTCTCGATGTGGATCTCGAGACGGGCAGGGAGCGGACCGCCTCCCGAGCCGGCGGCGAGGATCGCTACGAGCGGATGGGCGCGGCCTTTCACGCTCGCATCCGGGAGGGCTTCCGCAAGATTGCCGCCGACGAGCCAAATCGCTGCGTTATCGTTCCGACCGGCGGTCCCGTCGACGAGGTTGCGGCGACGATCGCTGCCGCTGTGGATAAGCGCTTCGGCCTGGTTTCCTGAAATTATCGTGGTGCCTTGAAACGGGTCGAGCCGCGACCTACATCGCTGCCTGGGCAGTTACCGTCCGGGCAGGATTATGAGTTCCCCCTATTACTCCGCCAAGGCTTACCGGGCTCGTAGCAGCATCGGATACCTGATCCGGCGGGCACATAATTTGCTGATGCCCAGGGTCGAGGGCGCCTTCGCAGAGCATGAGGTCACCTTCACCCAATGGGTGATCATGATGTATCTGCGCGACGGGCTGGCGACGACTGCTGCCGGTATTTGCCGCGATATCTTCCATGATAGCGGCGCACTGACGCGCGCCATCGATCAGCTCGAGCAGCGCGGCTTCATCCAGCGTCGGCGCAGCACGCAGGACAGGCGCACCGTAGAGCTGATCTTGACGCCCGAAGGTGCCGGAATAGTTGAATCGCTAATTCCTTTGGTCGTCGGCTGCCTCAATCGGGCGCTGGCCGGCTTCACCCATGACGAAATCGATACGCTTAGCCGTCTTCTGACCAAGCTGGTCGCCGAAAACTCGCCATCGTCCGACCCGGCGCGTTCGGCTGACCTGGAGCTCACTCGATGACCGATCAAACCACTACTGCCCCTTTCAGCCGAGCCATTACGGCCGATCCCGCACAGGCGAAGGATGGCGCGCGCCGGCGCGCGCTGCTCGGGCTTGCGGCCGTTGTCTTCGTCGGCGCGCTCGCCTGGGCCGCTTGGCGCTTCATCTTCGCGGCCGGCATCGTGTCGACCGACGACGCCTATGTCAGCGGCGATGTCGTGCAGATCACCAACGAGGCGGCCGGCACGGTCATCGGCCTGCATGTCGACGATACGCAGGCAGTGAAGGCCGGACAAAAGCTGGTCGATCTCGATCCGGCCGACGCCCAGGTGGGCATGGAGTCGGCCGAAGCCAACCTCGCGCAGGCGGTCAGGCATGTCCGCTCGCTCTATGCTCAGGCCGATCAGCTGCGTGCCCAGATTGCGGCGCGCGAAGCCGATCTGAAGCGGGCGGAGGAAGATGCGCAACGCCGCGCCAATCTGATCCGCACGGGCGCGGTCTCGCGCGAGGATTTCTCCCACGCTCAGAATACCACCAGCGCCCAAACCGCGGCACTCGCGGCGGCCCGCGCGGAGCTCGGCGAGACTTTGGCGCAGATCGGCGGGACACCGATCGCGACCAATCCGGAGGTTCTCGCGGCCGCGGCTCGCGTGCGGGAGGCGGCTCTGGCGCTCAAGCGCACCAGCGTGACCGCGCCGGTCGACGGCATCGTTGCAAAGCGCACGGTTCAGGTCGGCCAGCGGCTGGCGACGGGGACGCCGCTGATGGCTGTCGTGCCGCTGTCGGATGTGTGGGTCGATGCCAATTTCAAGGAAGTTCAGCTTGCCCATATGCGGGTCGGTCAGCCGGTCGACGTGCATACCGATATGTATGGTCGCAGCGTCACCTATCACGGTAAGGTCGCCGGCTTGTCGGCGGGTAGCGGCAACGCCTTCTCCCTGCTGCCGCCCCAGAATGCGACCGGCAACTGGATCAAGATCGTCCAGCGGCTACCGGTGCGAATCCTGCTCGATCCGATTGAGGTCCAGCAGCATCCGCTCCGCATCGGTCTGTCGGTCGTGGCCAACGTCGATGTGAGCGATCAATCTGGGCCGCTCGTGTCGTCCAATGTCAGGAGCGAGCCGTTCCCGGCGAAGCGGAGCGATGGCGACGATCCGTCAGTCGACGCTCTGATCCGGAAGATCGTGGCCGACAATGTCGGCGCGGCCCAGCTGGCGGGCGAGGGGGCGCAACCGGTCACGGTGCGCTGATATGAGCGGCGCGGTTCAGGCTTCGTCTCCGGCACCGCTGAAGGGTAGCGGCCTCGCAATCACATCGATCGCTCTGGCGCTCGGCACCTTCATGCAAGTGCTCGATTCGACGATCGCCAACGTCTCGATCCCGACCATCGCCGGCAATCTCGGCGTCAGCGCGGATCAAGGGACCTGGGTCATCACCTCCTTCGCCGTGTCGAACGGCATCTCCCTGCCGCTGACCGGATGGGTGATGCAGCGTTACGGCGCGGTCAGGACGTTCGTCGGCTCGGTGCTCCTCTTCACGATCGCATCGCTCTTGTGCGGAGTCTCCTGGAGTCTGGCGTCGCTCGTCGTCTTCCGCGTGGTTCAAGGCGCGGTCTCAGGCCCCATGATACCGGGATCGCAGGCGCTCCTGCTCTCGATCTTTCCCGCAAGCAAGCGCGGAACGGCGCTTGCCATCTGGTCGATCACGACGCTCGTCGCGCCGGTGTTCGGGCCGATCCTCGGCGGCTACATCTCCGACAATTATTCCTGGCCGTGGATCTTCTTCATCAACGTCCCGGTCGGCGCGATCTGCGTCGCGATCTGCTGGAACAGCCTGGCAAAGCGCGAAACGCCGACCCGCAAGCTCGCGGTCGACCGGATCGGCTTCGCGCTCCTGGTCCTTTGGGTCGGCGCGCTCCAGATCATGCTGGACAAGGGCAAGGATGCAGACTGGTTCTCGTCGTCCTTCATCGTGGCGCTCGCGATCGTCGCAGCGGTCGGCTTCGTCGCGTGGCTTATCTGGGAGCTCACGGACGCCCAGCCGATCGTCGACCTGTCACTGTTCCGGCAACGGAATTATGTCCTGGGCGTGCTCGCCCTCTGTCTCGGTTACGGGGTGTTCTTCGGCAATGTCGTGATCTTCCCGCTCTGGCTGCAGACCCAGCTCGGCTATACGGCAACCTGGGCCGGCCTGGTCTCAGCGCCCGCCGGCTTGGTGGCGGTGCTGTTGTCGCCGGTTGCCGCACGTCTGATGGCGCGGTTCGACGCGCGATGGGCGGCGACGGTGTCGTTCCTCGCCTTCGCGGCCTCCTATTTCATGCGCGCTGCGCTGACTCCCGATTCGAGCTTCCGCGTCTTCGCGATGCCGATGTTGGTCCAGGGCATATCGATGAGCGTTTTTTTCGTCTCGATGCTGACGATCCTCCTGAACGGCGTGCCGCCGCCGCGCGTGCCGGCGGCTTCGGGCCTGCTCAATTTCGCCCGTATCACGGCGGGCAGCTTTGCCGCGTCGATCACGACCACGGTCTGGGACCGGCGCGAAGCGGTCCACCAGACGCGGTTGGCGGAGAGCTCGAGCATTTACGATCCGTCGCTTGCCCAGGCGCTGCAGCATCTCCAAGCCCAGGGCTTGTCCATGGCCCAAGCGGTCGGCGAGCTGACGCGGAGCCTGGTTAATCAAGCCTATGTCCTATCGTCCCTCGATTTCTTCTGGGTTTCGGCCTGGCTGAGCCTGGCTCTCATACCGCTGGTCTGGCTTTGCAAGCGAGCCGTGAGCGGCGGCGGCGCCGTCGCGGCTGGCGACTAGATCGCGGCACAGGCTATAAGCGGAGCATGGCATCCAGCTCCCGACCGCTCCTCTCAATCGCGATTTCCCATGCCGACCATCTGGCCGGCGCTCGAAACGAGAGGCTGGTCGAGCTGGCGCGCATCGTGGAGGAGGCGGGGGCTGACCAGGTCGTGTTCAGCGAGCATGTGGTGCTGGCCGACCAGATCGAACCTCATGGGGGAATCGCCAACTTCCCCTTTCCGCCGGATCACAATTATCCCGAACCCCTGGTAAGCCTGGCCGCCATCGCAGGCGCGACGAAGCGGCTCCGGCTTTCGACCGGCATCCTGATCGCGCCGCTGCGCCCGGCAATCCTGCTCGCCAAGATGGCCGCCACGCTGGACAATATCTCCGGCGGCCGGTTTGATCTCGGATTAGGCGCCGGCTGGCATGCACCGGAGCTTCGCGCGGCCGGCATCGCGCCCGAGAACGCGATGCGGACGCTGGAGGATTATGTCGGCGCCTGCAGAGCGCTTTGGGCCGGCGGCGCCGCGAGCTTTAGCTCCGCGAGCGTGTCTTTCGAAGGGTTGCATTGCAGTCCGACGCCGCTCAGCGGTGCTGAGCTGCCGATCTGGCTCGCGGGACCGCCGACGCCAAAGGGCGCCGACAGAATCGCACGACTTGCCGACGGATGGCTGCCCTTCGGCAACGTGCAGGCCGATCAGATCGCGTCCGCGCGTGCGCTGATCGCCGAGGCCGCGACCCGTCACGGCCGCAATCCTGCCGCGATCGGAATAAGGGCCTCATTGCCGATTCCTGCCGGGCGGTCGGCCGAGGCGATGCTCGAGGGCGCCCTGGCAGCCGCTCCGACCTTCGTTGCTGCCGGCGCCAACATCCTGCAGCTTGCCTTGCCGCGGCTGGCGAAGGATCTCGACTCGGTTGGACCGATCGTGGCTCGCGCCGTGCAGGCCCTCCATGGCTGAAGGCGAAGTCGATCGAAGCCCGCCACCGCGCGCCAACCCCGACCTGTTGGGGCAGGAGGCGGCGGAGAGCGAGCTGCTATCCTCCTTTCGCAGCGGCCGGCTTCCTCATGCTTGGCTGATCGCGGGCAAGGGAGGGATCGGCAAGGCAACGCTCGCCTTCCGCTTTGCGCGATTCCTGCTGGCTGGCGGCGACCCTGCGGCCAAGAGCCTGGCAGTGTCGGCCGAGAATCCCGTTTTTCGCCGTATCGCTGCGTCGGGTCACGCCGACCTGCTCACCGTCGAGCGGCAATTCGACGAGGAGAAGGGCCGAGCCAAGAAGGAGATCGCGGTCGATGACGTTCGCCGAATCGGCCCTTTTCTCAGGCTGACCGCCGCCGAAGGCGGATGGCGAATCGTCGTCATCGATGGCGCGGATGGCATGAACCGGGCTGGGCAGAACGCGGTGCTGAAGATTCTCGAAGAACCGCCGGCCCGTGCTTTACTGATGCTGGTGACCGAGCGCCCGTCCGCGCTTCTGCCGACCATTCGCTCACGCTGCCGCATTCTGACGGTTGGAAGCTTGTCGAGTCCGATCGTCCAGGAATTGGTCGCCAAATACCGGCCCGATATCGAGGCGGAAGAGCGGCTGGCGCTGGCCGAAATCGCGGAAGGAAGTATTGGCCGGGCGCTCGACATTGCTGCCAATGACGGGCTGGCGCTGCTGTCCAACTTCCTGTCGATCGCCGCCGACGATCCTCTCGATTGGGCTAAGGCGCATGCTCTTGGGGATAGGCTGGGCGCCGCGGCGGCGGACGAGTCCTACCGCATACTGTCGCAGCTGCTGGTTGAATGGTTGGGCAGCGTGGCGCGCGAGGCTGGGAGGGGCATCTGCGTAGAACGGAGGCGGGAGATCGTGCCGGGCGAGCGGGAATTGGCTGCCCGGCTGGCCGAGGGCCGGCTTGAACGGGTTCTGGAGGTGTGGGAGAAGGTCGCCCACCTGTTCGCCCGATCCGACGGAGCCAATCTGGATCGCAGGCTGACGGTGATTTCCGCCCTCGACGCGGTCAGCGGCGCGCTCCATTAGCCGCCCGGCGGACCCGAGGGACGGTCTTGGAGTTGCTATGAGCCCGACGACAGACGGCCGCGCGCGCTGGTTCATCACCACGCCGATCTATTACGTCAATGACCAGCCGCATATCGGCCACGCCTATACAACGCTGGCCTGCGACGTGACGGCCCGATTCCAGCGCCTGGACGGGAAGGAGGTCTTCTTCCTGACGGGCACGGATGAGCATGGGCAGAAAGTTGCGCAATCGGCGGCAGCCGCTGGAGTGACACCCCAGGCGTTCACCGACCGTGTGTCGGAGAATTTCCGGGAACTGACCCGGCTCATGAAATTTTCCAATGACGATTTCATCCGCACCACGCAGCAGCGGAACATCGAGGCGTCACAGGCGCTTTGGCGCGAGATGGCCAAGGCTGAGACGCCCGACGGTCATCCTGCGATCTATCTCGGCAGCTATGCCGGTTGGTATGCAGTGCGCGATGAGGCTTTCTACGACGAGAGCGAGCTCCGCGACGGGCCGGACGACACCAAGATCGCGCCGTCGGGAGCGCCGGTCGCCTGGGTCGAGGAGCCGAGCTACTTCTTCCGCCTCTCGGCCTATGGCGAGGCGCTGCTCGCGCATTATGAAGCGCATCCCGATTTCATTGCACCGGCTGGCCGCCGGAACGAGGTGATCAGTTTCGTCAAAGGGGGCCTGCGCGATCTGTCGATCAGCCGGACGAGCTTCTCCTGGGGCACCAAGGTGCCCGGGGACGAGAAGCACGTGATGTATGTCTGGCTGGATGCGCTCGCGAACTACATCGCCGCGCTCGGCTATCCGGATACGGCGCCCGGCAGCAAGTATGACCGCTTCTGGCCGGCTGACCTGCATATGGTCGGCAAGGACATTCTCCGGTTCCACGCAGTCTATTGGCCGGCCTTCCTGATGGCCGCCGCGCTGCCGGTGCCCAGGCGAGTCTTCGCTCACGGCTGGTGGACGATCGAAGGGCAGAAGATGTCCAAGTCGCTCGGCAACGTCATCGCACCGGCCCAGCTGGTCGAGACCTACGGCCTCGACCAGACCCGCTTTGCGCTGCTCGCCGAGGTGCCGTTCGGCAATGATGGCGACTTCTCGCATGCCGCGGTCGTCCGCAGGCTTAATGCGGACCTGGCCAATGGCCTGGGTAATCTCGCGCAGCGGACGCTGACGCTGATCCAAAAGAACTGCAGTGCCGCGGTTCCGATGCCGGGCGAATTCACGCCGGCGGATCGGGAGTTGCTCGCGCAGGCCGATGCGCTGCTTGCCTCATGTCGCTCGGAGATTCTGAGCCAGCGCTTTCATGAATATCTGAAAACCGTCTGGGCTTTGATCTCGAGCGCCGACGGCTATATCGACGCGCAGGCGCCCTGGGCCCTGCGCAAGACTGACCCCGCGCGGATGGCGACGGTGCTCTTCGTGCTCGCTGAGACGATCCGGTCGGTCGCGATCCTGCTGCAGCCCTTCATGCCGGATTCGATGGCGCGATTGCTCGACCAGCTCGGCGTTGCGGCCGAGCAGCGGGATTTCGCCGCTCTCGGCGAGGTCGGACGGCTGAAGCCCGGCGAAAGCCTGCCCGCGCCCCAAGGCTTGTTCCCACGGATCGTCGAGGCTTGAGCGCGCCCATGCTGGTCGACAGCCACTGCCATCTCGAATTCCCCGAATTCCTGCCCCAGCAAGAGGCGGTGATCGCGCGCGCCCGCGCGGCCGGCGTCGGTCACATGCTGACGATCTCGACGCGCGTTCGCCGCTTCGAGGAGATCCGGGCCGTGGCTGAGGCGCATGAGGATGTGTCCTGCTCGCTGGGCACGCATCCACACCATGTCGCGGAGGAGCCGGAGGTCACGACAGAGATGCTCGTCGATGGCGCGCGGCATCCGAAGGTCGTCGCCTTCGGCGAAACCGGCCTCGACTATTACTACGATAATAGCCCGCGCGAGATGCAGCAGGAGGGCTTCCGCCGTCATATCCGCGCGGCTCTCGAGGCCGAGCTGCCGATTATCGTGCATACGCGCGACGCGGAAGAGGACACGATGGCAATCCTGCGGGAGGAGGGGCGCGGGGCAGGGCTCAAAGGTGTGCTCCACTGCTTCAGCTCGAGCCGCAAGCTGGCGGAGGAGGCGCTCGATTTCGGTTTCCACATCTCCTTCTCCGGCATCGTCACCTTCAAGAAATCGGATGAGCTGCGCGACATCGCGCGGATGGTGCCGCTCGAGCGGCTGTTGGTGGAAACCGACGCGCCTTTCCTGGCGCCGGTGCCGAAGCGCGGTCAGACCAACGAGCCGTCCTTCGTCGTCCACACGGCGCGGCTTCTCGCCGAGCTGCACGGCCTGGCCCCCGAAGCGCTGGCGGACCGCACCACGGCCAATTTCTTCGGCCTCTTCAGTCGCGCCAAGCCGGCGTTCGCCTGATGGGGCTCCGCATTACGGTTCTGGGCTCCGGCAACTCGACCGGCGTTCCTTTCGCCGACGGAACCTGGGGGAATTGTGATTCCCACGAAGCTCGCAATCGTCGGCGGCGCGCCTCGATCCTGATCGAGCGAGAGGGAACGCGCGTGCTCATCGACGCTGGTCCCGATGTTCGCGAGCAGATGCTGAGCGCCAAGGTCGATCGGCTTGACGCGGTCATCTTCACCCACGCTCACGCCGATCATACGGCGGGCATCGATGATCTGCGGGTCTTCGGGATGTTCGGACACGACCCGCTGCCCGTCTATGCTTATCCGGAGGTGCTGGACCAGATCCGTGGCCGCTTTGGCTATATGTTCGGCAGTGGCCGCAAGGGCTATTACGACAAGCCAACGCTGCGTCCGATCGAGGCATTGCCCGAATTCAGCATCGGCGCGCTCGATTTCAGCCTGTTCGAGCAAGATCACACAGTCTGCCGTTCGGCAGGCATTCGAGTCGGACCGTTCGCCTATTCGACCGATGTGAAGTCGCTGTCGGATGAGGCGTTCCAAAGGCTGGCCGGACTGGGGGTATGGCTAATCGCTGCGGTCCGCCGCGAGCCGCATATCGCACATGCCCATCTCGAGGTCGTCCTCGACTGGATCCGCCGTGTCCAGCCGGCGCGCGCATTCCTCACGCACATGAATCACACGATGGATTACCGGACGCTGTTCGACGAACTGCCGGACGGGGTAATGCCGGCCTTTGACGGTCAGGTCATGGAATTCGATGACTGACCGCAAGGCGGCGCCGCTCGAAATTCCGGATCGGACCTGGACCGTCTGGGCGATTGCGATCAGCCTTTTCATCGCCCTGACTCGGCTTCTCGCGCTCAGAACCGGCGCGCTCGATCTACTGCCGGATGAAGCTCAATACTGGTCTTGGTCGCGCACGCTCGCGGCGGGCTATTTTTCCAAGCCGCCCGTAGTCGCATGGCTCATCGGCGCCACGGCCGCGCTTCTCGGCGACAACAGCGAATTCGCAGTGAGGCTAGCCTCGCCTCTGATCCACGCCGCGACCGGGGTCGTCGTGGCGCTGCTCGGTCGTGATCTGTTCAGCGCTCGCGCCGGATTCTGGGCGGCGCTCTGCTACGCGACACTGCCCGGGGTCGATTTCTCCGCTCTCATCATCTCCACCGACGTACCGCTCCTGTTCTGCTGGGCATTAGCGCTTTTCGCACTCTGGCGATTGCTCGGCCAGCCGCATCGTGTCTGGGCCGTGCTTCTCGGCGTGGCGATCGGCCTCGGTTTTTTGAGCAAATACGCCATGGGCTATTTTCTCATCGGCATGATTGTGCTGGCGGCGACTGAGCCGGTCGCCGTGTGGCGCGGGGCGGGGAGACGATTGTTGCTCGCGCTGTTCGTGGCGGTGGCGATCATGCTGCCCAACGTCCTCTGGAATGCACGGCACGGCTGGGCGACGATCGGACATACCGCGGCAAACGCCGACTGGAGCGCGTTCGGGCTGCATGTCGAGGAAACCCTGGCATTTGCCGCGGCGCAGTTCGGCGTGTTTGGGCCCATCCTGATGGTTGCCTTCATCGTGCGGATCATCCTTTGGCGACGGTATCCGCCATACGACCAGGAGCGGTTTCTGCTCGCTTTCTCGCTGCCGGTCCTTCTTCTAATGGTGATTCAGAGCGGCATCTCGCGGGCGCACGCCAACTGGGCGGCCGTGACCTACGTTCCGGCGACCATATTGGTGGTCGGCTGGTTGGATCGAATCGGTCGCAACTGGATCGTGAAGCTTTCTGCCGTCCTGCAGCTGGTGCTGTTCGCGGCCTTCACCATGCTCTTCGCGGGGGCATTGTCGGTGCGGCTTCCCAAGGCACTCGACATTTTTCACCAGATGCGGGGCTGGCGAAGCCTGGCCGAGCTGGCCCTCGGACGGATGAACAAAATGCCGCCCGGGACCAGTCTCGCCGCCGAGGATCGCGAGACGATGGCAGAGCTCGATTACTACACGCGCTATCGAACCTTCCCGCTCGTGATGGCGGTCGGGTCGGGGCCCGCCGGCAATCAATACGAAGCCGAACGGGCGATCGATCCGCAGACCGGGGCGCATGCGCTGCTGGTCGCGAACGACGCCGACCGGACGGACATCCTCGACCGGTTCTCGCAGCATCAGCTGTTGGAAGAATGGACGGTTCGCGCCGGACCCGGGCGGTTGCGCCATTATTACGTCTACGAGCTATCGGGGTATCGGGGCGGGGGCGGCTGAGCGATGGGAGCTTCCGGCTGGGAGGATTTGATCTGGCAACGTGAGGCCGGCCCGAATTGGTCGGTCGAGCGTCGGCTGCTTGCCGCCTATCTGGTATCGGGCCCGAGCTCCAATCGAATTGGCTGCTCCGCGTTCGAAACCGAAGTCGCCGCGCATGTCACCGGGATCCCGGCCGCCCGCATACCCGACGTGCTGGACGAGCTCGAGCGGGACGGGTTCGTGCGTCACGACCGATCCCAGGGATGGGTCTGGATCCCGGCGGTTCTTTTGCATTTGCCCTTTCGAAATGAAGAGGAGGTCCGCAAGGCGCTTCCAGAGCTGGCCGTCGTTCCGCGTGGGCTGGGGTTTCACGCGGATTTGATAAGAGCATTTCGCGCTTCCGCTGACCGGCCCGGCGTTCCGGTGGTCCAGGACCCTAGTTGGCTCGGCGGTATTATCGGCGATACGCGCGCGGCCGATCTCGCGCAGCGTCTGGAGCAAATGAACGACATGCTGAGACGGCACCTTCCGGGGCTGCCGTCACTGAACAAGACCGGACTTAATGCAGCGGCTCAAGTTCTGATAAATTTGCGCGATTATTCAAAACGATGGCGGGAGTATC
Organism: Alphaproteobacteria bacterium; assembly: GCA_035293565.1. Lineage (GTDB taxonomy): Bacteria > Pseudomonadota > Alphaproteobacteria > BOG-932 > Roseiterribacteraceae > DATGMP01. The sequence continues at coordinate 46,506 of DATGMP010000005.1, forward strand.
TCGCAGATATTGTGAACACGCGCCCGCTCCGAATTCTGGGGCTGATCACCATCAGCGCCGCCATCCTGTTCGTGGTCTTTCCCGGCATCGACTTGGGCGTCGCCGGATGGTTCTTCGTGCCGCCGAGAAACTTCACGCTCGGCGACACTTGGATAGGCCGCTTCTTCGACAATGAGATCCATTTTGCAATGGAATGGTTTCTCGTCATCCTGGTCGGGGCCTTCCTTTACGGCCTCTATCGAAGCCGACCGGTATGGCGCCTGACGCCGAAGCACTTTTTGTTCGTCGCTCTTTCGATCGCCCTGGGGGCAGGGCTGCTGACCAACGTGCTGCTGAAGGATAGTTGGGGCAGGGCCCGACCCAGCCAGGTGGCGGAATTCGGGGGCACGAAGCAATTCACGCCCGCCTTTGTCCGCTCCACCCAATGCGAGAAGAATTGCTCCTTCGTCTCGGGCGACGCCTCGCTGGCGGCGAGTTTCATGTCTTTTGCGATCATCGCGGACCGGAACAGGCGCCGTTGGTGGCTTGGCCTCGGCGGTTTCACCGCGCTCGTCGGCCTCATGCGCATGGCTCGAGGATCGCATTTCCTCAGCGACGTCTTCTTTGCGGTGGTCTTCACGCTGATGGTCGTGTTTGCGCTGGCGCGGCTCATACTCGAAGAGCGCTGGCGGAATTGGCCGCGCTGGCGTGATCGCGGGCAGGCGGCCGAAGCTCAGAGTTTGCGCGGGACGATTACCTGACTCGGCAAATCACGCTCCGACGATTCTGTTGCCGTGCCTTCCGGGGCTCGCCATAGTCGCGGCCGATGCAATACGAGCGATCTGTCAAATGGTCGGCGATCGCTGTTTTCATGAGCGGCTTGCACCGCTTGGTCCACGCGCGACGCGCGGACATGCTGGTCATCACGGTCGCACTATTAGCCGCAGCGGATCGCTATTTCCGCTTTCCCATGCTGTCCATTGGCGGACGACCGCCGAAAGCGAGCCACGAAGTCGGTTGGTGGACGTGGTGGGATCAGGGTAAATATCTCGATGCAGCTCGAGCATGGGCCTCGGGGAACCTCGACTCGGGTCAGCATTGGTACTTGCCTGGCTATCCGTTGATTGCGGCGCCTTTTGTCCGGATCACGCCGAATCAGCCATTTGTAATACCCGACCTCGTCTGCCTGCTGGCGACTCTATGGCTGCTCGCAGGGCTTGCAGCGCGCCTCGTTCCGGGAGTTCGAGGGGCGCGCGGGCTTGGCGCAGTGGTCTTCCTGATCACGACAATATTTTGGTCGAAGCCGCTCGAGGCTTGGATCATTCCGTGGACGACAACGCCGGCCACGCCGGTTATTCTCGCTTGTCTCCTCGCGACATTGCGTTTTCTCGATACATCGCGCGGGGTTGACGTGTTTCTGGCGACATTGGCCGGTGCGTCGGTCGCGCTCTTCCGGCCGACAGACGCGCTGGCTTTGCTGGTCGTCGTACTGCCGTTCATGGCCTGGGTCGTGTTCCGACGCGTCGAGGAGCCGCGGGGCAGGCGGCGCTATCTTGCCCTGGCGATGGCCGGGTTCGCGCCGCCTTTCCTTTTGCTCGCCGTCGCTCACCTGGCGATATTCGGCAACCAGCTCGGGCCCTACTTGACGGACTCCGCCAGGCTCGGATTCGAATGGCGGCTGGTGCCGTTGCGTTGGGTCACGCTGTTCGTTGGCCCGCGTCCTCTCTTCCCGGAAGGCTACGGGTTGGTGCGCATGTTTCCCTGGATCGCGCCGGGACTTGGCGGCATGGCCGCGATGCTCGCAACGTCGAAAGGGGATGGCTTCCTTCGTCACGGGCTCGTAATCGCGGCCGTGATAGCTCATTGCACGCTCTACCTCGCGTATCGCGATCTGCCTCCGCCCAGTCTATGGCTCTATTACGCCTATCATTATTTCAAATGGGTTCTGCCGGTCTTCGGACTTTACGCGGCCTTCCTACTGATCACGCTTATCGCTTCGCCGCTCCGATGGCGCGCTGGGCTCATCGCCGCGGCGGTGATCGTCTTACTATTTCCCTGGCGACCAGAATGGGTTAGGGACCGTAGCTCACACCGGGTCGACATAACTGATGCGCATGCGTTCCTCTTGCATGGCGGCTTTCCGGCAATCGATTCAGGTCTGCTGTTCAAGGCGCGGGCGAACTGGGAAGCGTCCTATTTGGGTCATCACGAGATGCGGATCGGCGACAGCGCATTTCGCGAATACGCCGATTTTCGTGTCTACCGGGTCGACGACGGTTTCCTCCTCGTGCCCTTGAGGCCATTGCCGGCGGGAGACATTGCGTTCACGACGGATCCGGGGATGGCGCTCGATCCGAGCTTTTCGCCTGTGCTCGGACGTCAGAGGATCGTGCTGGGACTGCCGTGCTGGTTCAGGGCCATCTGTCCGACCTTCTAATCGCGCTCGTCGACGACATGCGGCTCCCGACCGGCTGACCGTCAACCGGCATTGCCGTGGAGCCTCAGGCCGTAAGCCGCTAAGTCCATCTCGGCACGTTCGGCGTCAACAAATTGAATTGCATGCATATTCATTGCGCGAGCGCCTTCGACGTTACGGGCAACGTCGTCGAGAAAAATCGTCTCTTTTGGCTCCAGTGCGAAAGCCTCCAGAAGGTGACAGAATATCTTTGCGTCAGGCTTCAGGATTCCCAATTCGCACGAGAGCACGACGCCTTCGAAATGCCGCCAGAAATCGTATCTCTGCCGTAGGTACAGCACGATTTCACGCACATTGTCGCTGAGAGCGAAAAGCCGATATCCGGCCTTCGACACGCGCCCCATCAAATCGATGGTTCCAGGGATAAGGGCCTGAGTGTCCTTCACATGGAAGAAGAACTGCTCCATGTGCCGCGGGTCGAGTTCGAGCAAATCACAATAGGAACGCTTGGCGTCGTCCTCAGTGATTTCGCCCCGATTAAGCTGAAACCAGAGCGGATGCGCGAATAGGGAGCGAACCAACTCAGGAGTTGCCCTGTCTCCGAAGGCTCGGGCGGAGATGAGGGCAGGATCCCATCGGACAATCACATTACCGATGTCGAAGACGACATTCCGAATCGTGGTGTGGTTGGATTGCATTTTCCGATTCACACGGCCTGCAGTCGAATGAGGCTATCTTTGCGAAGCGTCAAGCGCCTCGGGCCGTGCGAACGGGATTTTATTTTCCATAATATATATTATGCGGCTTGTGGGTGGGCGAGTCTCTCTGGCCCTCGCGGCTGATTTCGATTCCTGTGCCGCCTTCCCCTATGCGACAGTCTCCCGAGAAACATTGCGGGAGAAACGCTATGGCCGGAAGGCTCGAAGGAAAGATCGCGTTCATGGCGGGAGCCAGCGAGGGAATCGGCGGCGCGGCGGCGCGACGCTTTACTGAGGAAGGCGCCGAGATCGTGATCTGCGCGAGGCGCGAAGGCCCCCTCGCCGCGACCGCCGACGCGATCAGGGCGAAGGGCGGCAAGGTCCATCCGCGTGTGCTCGATGTCAGCGATCTCGAAGCTTATCGCGCCGCTCTGCGGGAGACCGTCCAAAAGTTCGGCCGCATCGATATCCTGGTGAACAATGCGATGGACGCCACGATGTGCCCGCTCGAGGAGCAGTCGCTCGAGGCTTGGCACCGCGCCTTCCGGATCAATGTCGATACGGCGCTGGTCTCGACCCAAGAGGTCTCGCCGGTGATGAAGCGGAATGGCGGCGGGGCGATCGTCAATACGATCTCGATCTGCGCTATTCGCTCGGTGCCGGCCTCGGTCGCTTATTCGGCGTCCAAGGCCGCCCTGCTGCAATTCTCGAACGTCGCGGCGATCGAACTTGCGCCTTGGAACATCCGAGTTAACACGATGGCGCCCGGCGTGCTGGCGACCCCGGCGATGCATGCCTCGACCGGCAACGACAAAGAGGTCGAGGACCACATGGCGCGGACGATACCCATGGCCCGGCTTGGCCGGCCGGAGGATGGCGCCAACGCGATCCTCTATCTGGCGTCCGACGAGGCCGCCTACGTCACGGGCGTCTGCATTTCGGTTGATGGCGGCAAGGCGATCCAGTGCTTCACGGCGGAGTCGCATCCGATGCACGGATCGACATCGGATGAGACTTTGGCATTGTAACGAGGACTGTTTCCTTCCTATAAATCAATGCCTTTCATCCCGTTCTTCCTAAGTCCCTCCGGAACCCGGAGCACGGACCATGTTCGCCACGCCCATGATGTTTCCTGGGTTCATCGCGTCCACCATGCCGGTGGGAATGAGGATGGTCGCCCCCCGCTCTTTCGTCGTCTCGTAGATGATGTTCATCGCGCGGAGCTGGAGAGCGGCCGGATTCTGGGCGTAGATGTTGGCGGCGTCGAGAAAGCTCTGCGCCACGGCCTTCTCGGCCGCCCCCAAAATGACCCGCGCCTCTTTCTCACGTTCGGCTTGGGCCTGACGGCTCATCGCATCCTGCAGTTCGGCCGGAATCGCGACGTCCCGAATCTCAACGGAAATCGCGGAAACGCCCCATTCGGACGTCTTCCGGCCGATGACCTCCTTGAGCACTAGGTCCGCGCTTTTTCGTTCGGACAGGAGCGCCGTCAGAGGCGAGGAGCCGATCATCTCGCGAAGAGAGGTCTGGGCTACGCGCGAGATGGCTTGCCGGTAGTCGGTGATCTCCAGCGCCGCCTTTTCGACATCGTGAACCTGCCAGAACAAGATCGCGTCGATATTGGTCGGCACGGTGTCGCGGGTCAGCGCCTGCTCGGCGTTGAATTCGATGGTCTGAATGCGCTGATCGATCACGACCGCGACCGCGTCGACGAAAGGAACGATGAAGAAGAGCCCGGGTCCCTTGATCGCCTTGAGCCTGCCCAGCCTGAGGACGACCGCCCTCTCCCACTGATTGGCCATCTGGAGCGAAAGTGGCGTCAGGAGTCCGAGGACGACCAGCACGCCCGCGAGCACGTAGAGGCCTGTGGCGCCGGTGCTCGTCGCCCCATAAGCGGATGCCGCGGCCAATGCGAAGCATAGGAAGGCAAGTACTCCGGCCGGCGAATTCGAGCTACGTGGATTCATGGTCCTCTCCCCTCGTAATGGCGGCGATCCGCTCTGCAAGCGCAGCGGGATCGATACCGGCGCTCCGTGCAATGGCGATGGTCCGTTGCGCTAGGTCGGCGAGGCGTGCAGCCTGCTCCTCCGGCGCTGGCGCCGGGGGGCGTTCGGCAACAAAGCTTCCCCGCGCAGGTAAGACCTTGATTGCGCCTGATTTCTCAAGTTCATCATAGGCATGCTTAACGGTATTGAGATCAACTTTTAGGCTGACCGCGACCTGCCTCATAGTCGGCATCTGGTCGCCGGGCTTGAGTTCTCCAGCGCCGATCGCGCGGAGCATCTGGTCTCTGATCTGGACGTAGATCGGGACCCCGCTATTCTCGACGCGCAAGCTTTCGAGCATGTTCTGACTGTATGATCTAACTCATACAGCCGTCAATCCAAAAGGGCTGGTCATGGGAAGAGCGGTCGAGGGAAAGGTCGCGGTCGTCACGGGCGCGAGCCGCGGGATCGGCGAAGGCATCGCAAGGCGATTGGGCGCGGAGGGCGCGACTGTGATCGCTTCGGCACGAACGATGAGCGGCAAGGGCGATTTCAATGGGAAGCCGGTCGAAGGCTCGGTCGAGGAGACCGTGGCGGCGATCCGCGCTGCAGGCGGCCAGGCGGTCGGGATGCGATGCGACATGGCCCATCCTCGCTCCCGCGCGGAATTTGCCGATCGCGTGCTGAGCGAATTCGGAGGTGTCGATATCCTGCTGAACAATGCGGTCGGGTCCCTGCCCGGCGCATATGACCAGGTCACCGACGCTCAGTATGATCATTTCTGGGAGTTGGCGGTCAAAGGACCGTTCGACCTGATCCGCCGGTTTGGTCCCGGTATGGTTGCGCGCGGCCAGGGCTGGATCGTCAATCTGACCTCCCGTGCGGCGGAGCACCCGCCCGGACCGCCCTACCCCGACCTCTACCGATCGGGCGGCATGCTCCTCTATGGCGCGGGGAAAGCGGCGCTCAACCGGCTGACCTCGGGATTGGCGGCGGAGCTGTACGGGAAGGGTGTCGCGGTCAATGCGCTTGCGCCCGTGTCGCTCGTCTGGACTCCGGGCGCTGCGGCATCCGGCCTCGACAAATATCGCTCTTCACCGGGATGGCAGGAGGAGCCGGTCGAGACGATGGCTGAGGCCGCCCTGGCGCTCGCCACCGCCGATCCCGAGAAGCTCACCGGACGCGTGGTCTATAGCGGCGAGTTCCTGGCCGAGATCGGCCGCAAGACCCACACGCTGGACGGCAAGTCCGTCCTGGAGAATTGGAAGCCTGCAATCCCTTAGGATATCGACGAAGAACTACTATCAGGACGTCGCCCGCAATTTGCGCCCCGTATCCGGCGGTGCCGCCTTCGCTCCCCGCTCGCGCAGCAGCCGCCAGGTGAGGCTGTCCTCGAGCGCTTCGAAAGAGGCCTCGATGATGTTGGCCGAGACCCCGACCGTGCTCCAGCGCTGGCCCGACGCATCCGCGCTCTCGATCATCACCCGCGTGATGGCGCCGGTCGCATCGCGGGGCGTCAATATCCGGACCTTGTAGTCGACCAGCCGAATGCCTGCGAGTTCCGGATATGAAGGAACCAGCGCTTTGCGGAGTGCACCGTCCAGCGCGTTGACCGGGCCGTTGCCCTCGGCAACAGCCATGACCAGCTCACCGCCCACAAGAATCTTGATGGTCGCTTCCGATAGCGTCTCCAGTTCGCCGCGCGGGGCGAAACGGCGCTCGTCGAGAATACGGAAGGATTGCAGCCGGAAATAGACCGGAACGGTGTCCAACGCGCGTCGCGCCATCAGCTCGAAGCTGGCCTCGGCGCCGTCATAGGAATAGCCCTCGAACTCCCGCTCCTTCACCTGCTCAAGAAGCCGGCCGATCTTGGGATGTTGCGGGTCGACCTCGATTCCGGCTTCCCGCAGCCGTGACAGGATATTCGAGCGGCCGGCTTGGTCGGAGACCAGAATGTGACGCTGATTTCCGACCGTCTCCGGCGGCACATGCTCATAGGTACGCGGATCTTTCTCGACCGCCGAGACATGGAGCCCGCCCTTATGGGCGAAGGCCGACGCACCGACATAGGCTGCGTGCCGGTTGGGGGCACGGTTGAGAAGCTCGTCAAGCAGGCGGGAGGTATGGGTGAGATGCCTCAGCCCCTCCTCGTCCATTCCGGTTTCGAAACGCTCGGCATAATCGGCTTTGAGCATCAGGGTTGGGATCAGCGATACCAGGTTGGCGTTGCCGCAGCGCTCGCCGAGGCCGTTCAGCGTCCCTTGCAGTTGACGGGCGCCGGCCCGGATCGCCGCCAGCGAATTGGCGACGGCGTTCTCCGTATCGTTGTGGGCGTGGATGCCAATCCGATCGCCGGGGATATGCTTCACCACCTCGCCCACAATCCGCTCGATCTCGTGGGGAAGCGTCCCGCCATTGGTGTCACAGAGGACCATCCAGCGCGCGCCTGCCTGCTCCGCCGCCTTCAGGCAGGCCAGCGCGTATTCGGGATTGGCCTTGTAGCCGTCGAAGAAATGCTCTGCGTCATACATGGCTTCATTGCCGCGGGCGGCGATGGCGGCGATCGAATCACGGATCAGCTCGACATTCTCTTCCAGCGGAATGCCGAGTGCGACCGTGACGTGGAAATCCCAAGCTTTGCCGACGAGGCAGGTCGCCTTGACTTTGGCATCCAGCACTTGCGCCAGCCCTGGATCGTTGGCGGCGCTGCGGCCGGGGCGTTTGGTCATGCCGAAGGCGAGCAGCTTTGCGCGGGCGAGCGCGGGCGGGTCCGAGAAGAAGCTGGTATCGGTGGGATTGGCGCCCGGCCAGCCGCCCTCGATATAGTCGATGCCGACCCGGTCGAGCGCGGAGGCGATCGTCTTCTTGTCCTCGACGCTGAAATCCACGCCCTGGGTCTGGGCGCCGTCCCTGAGGGTTGTGTCGAAGAGGTAGATGCGCTCGCGGGCCATAATCCGTATCCGTTCCGCGCCTGTTTTGGGGCGCGCTGCGCTGCAAAGTAGGACCGGATCGCGCAAAGTGGAAGTGGAGGTTGCCCACGGTTGCGCTATTGTTACCGCCACCCCGTTGCAAGAGAGCCCATGATCGACGATTCAGCGTTCCGCGACGCCCGCCCGATCGACCGTCTGCTCGCCGTTATGGCGCGCCTTCGCGACAAGGAGCGCGGCTGCCCTTGGGATGTGGCCCAGGATTTCGCGACGATCGCGCCTTATACGGTCGAAGAGGCCTATGAGGTCGCCGACGCCATAGACCGCCGGGACTTTGCCGGGCTGAGAGAGGAGCTGGGCGATCTCCTGCTGCAAATCGCCTTCCATGCCCGCATGGCCGAGGAAGAGGGCCGGTTCGACTTCGATGATGTGGCCGAGACTATCGTCGCCAAGATGATCCGGCGCCATCCTCATGTCTTCGGCGACATCGACGCCGCCGACGAAGCGGCGGTTCATGCCAACTGGGAGCGGATCAAGGCCGAGGAGCGCGCGGCCAAGGGAGCCAAAAGTGGTTCCGAGGATAACGGGGCGCTTGCCGGAGTGGCGCGTGCCCTGCCCGCCCTTGTGCGCGCCGAGAAGCTGCAGAAGCGGGCAAGCCGGGTCGGCTTCGATTGGGGCGCTCCGGCGCCGATCCTCGACAAGATCGCTGAGGAAATCGGCGAGTTGCGCGCCGAGCTTCCGATCGCGGACAAGGCGCGGCTGAGCGACGAGCTGGGCGATGTTCTCTTCGCCGTGGTCAATCTGGCGCGCCACCTCGGCATCGATCCGGAGACCGCGCTCCACGGCACCAACGCCAAGTTCGAGCGGCGCTTCGGCGAGGTCGAGCGCAGGCTCCGCGTCGACGGAAGGAAGCCGGAAGACTCCTCGCTCGAGGAGATGGAGGCCCTCTGGCAAGCCGCCAAGGAAGCGGAGCGGACGAGCGCGATGTGACAAAGGCCCCGGATTTCTGGTTGAATATGGGCAATATCGCGCCAGAAGCCGAGGACCGCATGCCCAGGGACCGAGCCGAAATCGCCGCCGAGACGGAGGATTTCGCCGCCTATACGATCTTCGGGCGGGAGGAATGGGCGAAGCTGCGGGCCAATACGCCCCTCACGCTTTCCAAAGCCGACCTCACCGCGCTCCGCAGCGTCAACGAGGAAGTCTCGATCGAGGAGGTCGTCGACGCCTATCTGCCGCTGTCGCGCCTCCTCAATCTGCACGTGTCCGCTGCGCGGACTTTGGCTCAGGTCAAGGATTCGTTTCTCGGCCGCCCCGCCGGGGCCGCGCCCTATATCGTGGCCGTGGCGGGAAGCGTGGCGGTTGGAAAGAGCACCTTCGCCCGCGCGCTGCGCGCGCTCATCGCCCGGTGGCCCGGCCGGCCGCGCGTCGAACTCGTGACGACCGACGGCTTCCTTTACCCGAACGCCTTGTTGGAGGAGCGCGGGATCATGACCAAGAAAGGCTTCCCGGAAAGCTATGACACGCGCCGGATGGTCCGTTTTCTTGCGGAGGTGAAGGCGGGCGCGGCGGAGGTCGAGGCGCCGGTTTACTCTCACGTGGCGTACGACATCCTCAAGGATGAGAGCCAGATCGTGAAGGTGCCGGAGATCCTGATTTTCGAGGGGCTCAACGTGCTGCAGATGGGGACCGAGCGGGTCGTGGCATCCGATTTCTTCGACTTCTCGGTCTATATCGATGCCGACGAAGCCGATATCGAATCCTGGTTTCTCGACCGCTTCCGTCTGTTGCAGCGAACGGCCTTCCAGAACCCGAAATCCTACTTTCACAAATTCAAGGATCTCGCCGAGGATCAGGCGACCGATTTCGCGCGCGAGATCTGGCGGACCATCAACCTGGTCAACCTGCGCGAGAACATCGCGCCGACCCGCGAGCGGGCGTCGCTTGTTCTGCGCAAGCGCGCGGATCACACGGTTGGGGAAGTCTGCCTTCGCCGGATGTAGCGGATTCAGTCCTTCAGCAGCGTGATCAGGCTCGACGTATCCCAGCGGTTGCCGCCCTTTGCCTGGATAGCCGCATAAAATTGATCGACGAGGGCCGCTACCGGAACGCGGGCGCCATTGCGGCTTGCCTCCCCGAGAACAATTGCCAGGTCCTTGCGCATCCAGTCCACCGCGAAGCCGAAATCGAACCGCCCCTCATGCATCGTCCGGCCGCGATTCTCCATTTGCCACGACTGCGCGGCCCCCTTGCTGATCACGTCGAGGACCTTCGTCACATCGAGGCCCGCATGCTCTGCGAAGGCGATACCCTCAGATAAAGCCTGGACCAGGCCGGCAATGCAGATCTGGTTGACCATCTTGGTCAGCTGACCGGCTCCGGACGGCCCCATCAGAGTCACCGCCCGGCCGTAATGGGTGATCACCGGCTCGGCATCCTGAAAGGCGGCAGGATCTCCTCCGACCATGACCGTCAGGGTTCCGTTCTCCGCGCCTGCCTGCCCGCCGGACACCGGCGCATCGAGAAAAGCGATCCCCGATGTCGCGGCGATTTCGGAGAGCTCGCGCGCGATGCCCGCGGATGCGGTGGTGTGATCCACGAAAATGCCGTCGCGGCCCATTCCGGCAAACGCGCCGTCCGGCCCGGTCGTGACCTGCCGCAAATCATCGTCATTGCCGACACAGGCGAACACGATCTCGGCGCCTTCGGCCGCTTGCCGCGGCGTCGCGAAGGCCTTGCCGCCATACTCAGCAATCCACGTTTCGGCCCTGGCTGCGGTTCGATTATAGACCGAGACTTGATGCCCGGCCCGGGCAAGGTGACCGGCCATCGGAGCCCCCATCACGCCGAGCCCGATGAACGCCAGCTTGCGCGACTTCGACATCCGTAGTGCTCCCGGAAGATTAGTTGGGACGATAGGGATAGGCCGTCTCGAAGCGGGCGCGCGTGCCGGAATCCATGCCGACGCGCATGACGGCGACGCCATCCTCATCTTGTCGGTCGATGACCTCGCCCATCCGGTACAGCCAGGCAAGCGCGCTGCCGTCCGAGAGGTCGACTCTGAGATCGACGATCTCCCGGCTATTCATGAGGCGCCGATCGACGAGTTCCAACAGGCGGCGAATTCCCTCTCCGGTGAGCGCCGAGACCGGAAGGATCTCAGGCCGATGCGTGCGGCTTATCAACCTGTCGTGTTCCTCTGGCGGCAGCTTGTCGATCTTGTTCAAGACCTGGATTACCCGACCATCGCTTTCGGCCTCGATCCCCATGCCGCTCAGCACCTCGAGTACATCCGCCTTCTGGGCCTCGCTGTCGGGATGAGCAATGTCGCGCACATGGAGGATGAGGTCTGCCTGCTCGACCTCCTCGAGCGTGGCGCGGAACGCAGCCACCAGATGGGTTGGAAGGTCAGAGATGAAGCCGACCGTATCCGATAGGATAATCCGCCTGCCCGATGGCAGCGTGATGCCGCGCATGGTCGGGTCAAGGGTCGCGAACAGCAAATCCTCGGCCCGCACGTCGGCGCCCGAAAGTCGATTGAACAGGGTCGACTTGCCGGCATTGGTGTACCCGACGAGCGCCAAGACGGGGTTGGGGACCTTCTTGCGTGCCGAGCGGTGCAGGCCGCGGGTGCGCCGAACCTGCTCCAGCTCGCGCTTCAGCTTCACGATCCGCTCGCCGATAAGGCGTCGATCCATCTCGATCTGAGATTCGCCGGGGCCGCCCAGGAAGCCGAAGCCGCCGCGTTGCCGTTCGAGGTGGGTCCAAGACCGGACAAGCCGCGAGCGCTGATAGGACAGCGCGGCGAGCTCCACCTGGAGCGATCCTTCGCGCGTGTGAGCGCGCTCGCCGAAGATTTCGAGGATCAGCCCGGTTCGGTCGATGACTTTGGCCTTCCAGGCCCGCTCCAGGTTGCGCTGTTGAACCGGCGAAAGGGCGTGATCGATGACGACCAGGCCCGCGCTTGTTTCGGCGACCACCCGGCCGATCTCGTTCACCTTGCCGGAGCCGAGCAAGGTTCCCGGCTTGGGCTCGTTGACACGAACCAAGAGCGCCGATGTCACGTCCAGATCGATTGCCGCGGCCAGGCCGACGGCCTCGTCGAGCTTTGCCAGCGGGTCCCGGCCATTCTCCTCTGCCGGAAGAACGGGATGGACGACCAGCGCTTTCTGGCGGATCGCCCTATCCTGCTGTTCCCTGCTCGCTCGGCTCAAATCTCCTCTTCTTTCCCGGCCTCGAATAGCTGGACTGGCTGGGCCGGCATGATCGTCGAGATCGCGTGCTTATAGACGAGCTGCGAATGCGCGTCGCGCCTCAGCAGCACCGCATAATTATCGAACCAGGTGATGATTCCTTGGAGCTTTACACCATTAATGAGAAAAATTGTAACCGGGGCTTTGCTTTTCCGGATGGCGTTCAGAAACACATCCTGGACGTTCTGATTTTTGTCGCTCATGACGCTCTCTTCGCGTTGGCTGTTGTTGGGGTGATGGCGCGCGACCGCCGGCCGGCGCCGCCAACCCTAGGACACTTGGGATATAGTGTTCCGAACGGCCCTGACAAACCCCGCCAACGCATCGCAATCGTCGAAGCGCCGCGCCGGCGCAGCGTCGGTCAGCAAGCTGGAATCCTGCGGTCCCGGCCCGACCAGCACGGCCGTGCAGCCGGCAGCAAGGGCTGCGCGCATGTCGATATCGGTATCGCCCACCACCCAAACGGCTGGCCCGGCTTCGATTCCGGCCTTTTCGAGTGCCATGAGAATCGGGGCCGGATGGGGCTTGTCCAAGGGCGCATCCTGCGCCCCTACGATCCCGAAGAAGCGTTCCGACCAGCCCAGATGAGCGACTTCGCGTCGCAGCAAATCCCCCAGCTTGTTGGAGACGATGCCCATGGGGATTCCCGCCTCCCCAAGCGCCGCAAGCAAAGCCTCGGCCCCGGGCATGATCCGGATTCCATCCAGATGGTGCTCTGCAAAATGAGCAAGGAAAATCTCGCGCGGACGCTGCCATTGCGGGCCGAACACCCGCGCGAATACCTCGCGCCCCGAAAATCGCGCGGAGGCGAGCACCTGCTCCATGTCAAACGGCTCGCGGCCCGCGTCGGCGAGCGCCGCGTTGAGGGCGGCTTGAATGCTGAGCCAATTCTCGATCAGCGTATTGTCCCAGTCGAACAGGATGGCGCTGGGATGCGGAACTTTGCTCAATAGCGCCATTTGAACGGGGCGCTCTGGCGCTTGCGGGCATAATCCAGATAGCCGGCGCGCAGCTGGGTCGCGATCCCGCCCGGGTGCCCGTTGGCGATCGAATGGCCATCGATTTCCACGATGGGCAGGCAGAAGGTGGTGGCCGAAGTGAGGAACGCCTCGCGAGCCTCATAAGCCTCCGCCGGCGTGAAGGGCCGCCGCTCGATCCTGAGATTGATCTCCTCGGCCAGCGCCGCGATCGCATTGCCCGTGATGCCCTTCAGGATCGAATGGTCGGCTTGTCTCGTGACGAGGACCCCGTCCTTGGTGACGATCCATGCATTGCTCGACGCGCCTTCGGTCACGAACCCGTCATCATCGACCATCCACGCTTCGAATGCCCCGACTTTCGCCGCCGCCTGCTTGGCCAGCACTTGAGCCAGCAGGCCGACGCTCTTGATGTCGCGCCGTGCCCATCGAATCTCCGGGACCGTGACGACGCGCACGCCCGTTTCAGCTGCCGGAACCACGGAGTGATTTTGCCGCCGGGTGGTCATCACCAACGTGGCATGCACACCTCTGGGGAACCGGAAGTCCCGAGGCGCAACGCCGCGTGTGACCTGGATATAGAGAATGCCCTCCTCCAGCCGGTTGCGGCGGACGAGCTCATGCATCAGGAGCTTGAGCGCGCTTCGCTCCATCGGCTTGGAGATCTCGAGCTCTGAAAGCGACCGATCGAGACGATCCAGATGGCCGTCCTCGTCCACCGTGCGCCCACCTAGGATCGTCACGACCTCATAGACCCCGTCGGCAAACTGAAATCCGCGGTCCTCGATATGGACCGCTGCCCGGTCATGGGGAACGAACCGGCCATTGACGTAAGCGAGATGGGGCATCTCGTCAGTCCAACGCGATGCGTTCGGCGCGCTCCTGACTGCCCGGCCGGTCGCCATTGCCGGTCCGGTCCTGCCCGGGGACGCCCAGAGTCTTCAGCTTCCGGTGCAACGCCGACCGCTCCATCCCGACAAAGGTCGCCGTGCGCGAGATGTTGCCGCCGAACCGATTGACCTGCGCCAGCAGATACTCCCGTTCGAACATCTCTCGAGCGTCCCTCAGCGGTAAATTCATGATCTCCGCACCGCGATCCCATTTGACCATCTCGGGCGCGATCGCGCCGATCTCGGGGGGCAGCATGTCGGCGCGGATGATCTCTCCGACCTCGCCCTGGTTCATGATCAGCAGCCAATCGACGACGTTGCGAAGCTGTCGGACATTGCCCGGCCAGTCATAGGCCTGCAGCGCCGCGATGGCGTCGTCGCCGAATTCGCGGGGGTGGATTCCGCCGACTTCGGAGGCGCGCTGCATGAAGTTGCGGGCGAGCATCGGGACGTCCTCGCGTCGCTCCGTAAGGGAGGGAATTCTGAGCGGCACGACGTTCAGCCGATAAAACAAGTCCTGACGGAAGCGGCCGCGCGCCATCTCGCCATTCAGGTCCTTCGTAGATGTGGCGATCACGCGGACATCGACTTCGACTCTGACCGATCCGCCGACGCGCTCGAAGGTCTGCTCCTGGAGCGCCCGCACCATCTTGCCCTGAGTCTCGAGCGTCATGTCGCCGACTTCGTCGAGCAGGAGCGTTCCGCCATGCGCCTGCTCCATGACCCCGATCTTGCGGCCGCCGCCCTCCAGCGCGAACTCGGTGCCGAAGAGCTCGATCTCAAGGCGTTCCGGCCGGATCGCGGCGCAATTCAGGATGACGAAGGGTCCGCTCGCTCGGCGCGACCGCGCATGGATGAGGCGGGCCACCGTTTCCTTGCCGCTCCCCGGCGCGCCGGAGATGAGGACGCGGCTGCCGCTCGGCGCCACCTTGTCGATCTCGTGCCGAATGCGGCTGATCGCAGGCGAAACGCCGATCAGCTCGGTCGAAGTGCCGGCGCGCAGCCGGAGCTCTTCATTCTCGCGCTTGAGGCGCGCCGCCTCCATGGCGCGGTCGATGACCAGGAGCAGCCGGTCCGCCTTGAACGGCTTCTCGATGAAGTCATAGGCGCCTTTCTTGATCGCCGCGACGGCGGTTTCGATGTTGCCGTGTCCGCTGATCATGACGACCGGCACCGAGGGGTGGTGCTTACGGATCTCGTCCAGCAGCTCCATGCCGTCGAGCCGGCTGCCCTCCAGCCAAATATCCAGAATCACGAGGCTCGGCTGCCGGGCCCGCAGCGCGTTCAATGCGGCGTCGCTGGTTCCAGCCTGTCGGGTCGTATAGCCCTCATCATTCAAGATGCCGCTGATGAGCAGCCGGATATCGGCCTCGTCGTCTACGATCAGTATGTCACGCGCCATATCGCAACTGTGTGCTGAATTTCTGCTGTGTGGCCTTGGCCTGGGACGGCTGGTGCAGCGGGATGGACAGCACCACGCGCGCACCGCCGCCGGAATTGTCCTGCATATCCAGGGAGCCGGCGTGATCTTCCATGATCTTCTTCACGATAGCCAGACCCAAACCCGTTCCTTTTACCCGGGTCGTGACATAAGGCTCGGTCAGCCGGTCGCGGCCGGTGAGAGGGAGACCCTTCCCATTGTCCGCCACGATGATAAAGGCGCGCTCCGCATCGGCCGTCAGCTCGACTTCGATCAGGCCGCGCGGCAAGGCCAGCCCGCCTTCGCTCGACCGGCCGTCGATCGCGTCGGAGGCATTCTGCAGAAGGTTGGTCAGCGCCTGAGCGATCTGGCGGCTGTCGCAGTCCGCGATCACCGCATCGTTTGGCTTCCTGACCTCGTACTTGAGCAAGGGGTGCGCCTGGCGCTGGAGGAAGACCGCCTGATCGATGAGATCCCCCAGGGACTCCGGCCGGATGACCGGCTGAGGCATGCGCGCGAACGCGGAGAATTCATCCACCATGCGGCCGATATCGCCGACCTGCCGCACGATCGTGTCTGTGCAGGTCTTGAAGGTGTCGGGGTCGCTCTGGATCTCTTTGAGGTATTTCCGTTTGAGCCGTTCGGCCGAGAGCTGGATCGGGGTGAGCGGATTCTTGATCTCATGCGCGATCCGGCGCGCGACGTCGGCCCACGCGGCCTTGCGCTGGGCCTGGAGTAGCTCGGTCACATCGTCGAAAGTGGCGACGTAACCGCCGACCTGCCGCCCCTGCTCAGCGCCGATTCGCACGAGAAGCGAACGGTCGCGAAGGCCGGGCCGCTTCAGATCGAACTGATATTGGACCAGCCGCTGGTTGTTCGGAGCCAGCTGATCGAGCACCGGCTCGAGCTCCGGCAGAATCTCGGCCAAGGGCTGTCCGACCAGCGCCGTCTGATCGGTTCCGAAGAACTCGGCCGCGGTCCTGTTGGCGAGCGTGATTCTGCCGTCGAGATCAAGGCCGAGGACTCCGGCCGACACGCCGGCGAGGACTGTCTCGGTGAAGCGCCGCCGCACATCGAGCTGACGGTTGGCTTCCATCAATTCGGCGCGCTGGCTGCCGAGTTGGCTGGTCATGCGGTTGAAGGTCCGGGTGAGAAGGGCGAGCTCGTCGCCGGCATCGGGTTCCTTGATACGCGTCGTGAGGTCGCCCGCCCTCACCTGCTCCGCCGCCTCAATGAGCTCGGAGACCGGTTGGACGAGCGAGCGAGCGAAATGAAGGCCGAGCCAGATGGCCGCGAGCAGCAGCAGCAGGGCCACGACGATGAACATGAGCCACACGCGGATCTGCAGGCTCGAGCGCGAGCCCTCGAGCTCGGCATAGCGGGCGGAGGCGGCCTTCGCGATCGCCGTGTGGGCCAGCACTCGCTGGTCGACCGGCCGCGCGACATAGAGATAGGTCTCGCCATAAAGGCGGATTAGCGCCGTTACCCTGTCTTGCGCCGGCGACGTCATGACCCTCACCTCGCCTCGCCGCGCGGCATCGATCTCCGAGACCTGCGGCAGATCGAGCCCGAGCTCGAAGGTGAAGCCTGTGCCCGCGAACACCTGGCCGGTGAAGGCATCAAAGACGATCGCGTCGGAGAGGTTGCGAATCAACGCCTGCTGGGCGACGACGGCCCGGAACTCGGGCGTCCCGACCGGCACCGTGTTGAGATCGTTGGCCATCGCCAGGATATCGCCGCGGATCGCCTGCTCGTGCTCCTGAAGATAGGCGGTCGCTACGACGACCGATTCGTTGACCGCGGTTCTGGTCTGCTCGCCAAACCATGATTCGACGCCCAAATAGAAGAACCCGATCGAAAAGAGCGCGACCAGAATCGCCGGCACAACGGCGACAATGCTGAACCAGGTGACGAATTTGACGTGAAGGCGCGCGCCGGCCGTCCCCTGTCGCCTTTTCACCCAGAGAGCCACGATGCGCCGGGCGACGATCAGACCCAGCATCAGGAACAAAATCAGATCGAAGGTGAGCAGGAGAATGATCGTGTGGGGATCGCCGAACGGCGCATCGGCCGTCAGCGCCGCGTAGGTGGCGGCCCCAGCCATCACGGCCATGACGATCAAGGCAACCGCCACCTTGTTGCCGAGACCTACCCGGGCCGACCATTGGACAAAGCCACGCCAAGGGGCCGCCGAACGCGCCTCGATCGCCTCGTCGCTCAATGGGTCATCCTCTGCGCGACGTGAACCGTCGCAGATCGATCGATATGGCCGGGCGCCCGCTCACGCCGTCATTTTAGGCTCCGCGACAGCTGGATGTCCAACTCGCGAATTTTCTTGCGCAGGGTGTTGCGGTTAAGCCCCAGAAGCTCTGCCGCGCGGAGCTGGTTGCCCTTGGTGGCGACCAGCGAGAGCGTGATCAGGGGCCGCTCGATCTCGCGGACTACGCGATCATAGACGCCGGCTGCCGGCAGGCCGTCGGCATGGGCGGCGAAATATTCCCTGAGATGGCGCTCGACGACAGCCCCGAGCCCTTCGCCTGTCGGCTGCTCGGGAACGGCTGCAGGCGGCTCGGCTTCGGCGAGTTCGGCCTCGATCGCTGCAACCCCGATCACCTCTTCGGAATAAAGCGCGCAAAGCCTGCGGACGAGATTCTCGAGCTCTCGGACGTTTCCGGGCCAGCCGTGGGACTGGAGCCGCTGCATCGCCGCGGTATCGATCACCTTTCCCGGTAGCCCGTTCGCCATCGACTGGCTCATGAAATGGCGCACCAGGGCCGGAATGTCTTGCGTCCGTTCCCTGAGCGGCGGGACCCGAATCGGCACGACATTCAGCCGGTAATACAGGTCCTCACGGAACTGTCCCTGGCGGATGAGGGCGCGCAGATCGCGGTGAGTGGCCGCTATGATTCGTACATCGGCCCGGATGGGGGTGCGGCCGCCGACCGTCACATATTCGCCTTCTTGAAGGACTCTGAGGAGACGGGTTTGGGCCTCGGCCGGCATGTCGCCGATCTCGTCCAGGAACAGCGTGCCGCCCTGCGCCTGCTCGAATCGTCCGGATAGGCGGTTGACCGCGCCCGTGAAAGCCCCGCGCTCATGGCCGAAGAGTTCGCTTTCGATCAGTTCCTTGGGGATCGCGGCCATGTTTACGGCGACGAACGGTCCTTCACGGCGCTTGCCGTATTCGTGGAGCGCCCGCGCGATCAATTCCTTGCCCGTACCCGACTCGCCGAGAATCATGACCGTGAGGTCTGTGCTCATGAGCCGAGCCATGGTGCGGTAGATTTCCTGCATCGCCGGCGAGCGGCCGATGACGTGCAGCACCTCTTCGCTCTGGTCGACCTCGACCTCGTCGGGCTTGGGCGCGGGTTCCGCCAGGGCCCGCTCGACAATGTGGATCAAATCCTTCAAGTCGAACGGCTTCGGCAGATACTCGAAGGCGCCGCGCTCGGTTGCCTTGACGGCGGTCATCAGCGTGTTCTGCGCGCTCATCACGATGACCCGGAGGTCGGGCCGGAGCTTCCGGATCCGGGGCACTAGGTCCAGGCCGTTCTCATCCGGCATCACGACATCGGTGATGACCAGCTGGCCTTGGCCATCGGCCACCCAGCGCCAAAGGGTAGCGGCATTGCTCGTGGTGCGAACGTCGTAGCCCTGGCGCACAAGGGCCTGGGTCAGGACCGTGCGGATCGCTCGGTCATCGTCGGCGACCAGGATCACCGGAGGGTTGGAGTGTTGCGCTGCCAGGCTCATCCCTTCCACCTGTCGGCCATTGGGAGGAAAACGCGGAAGATCGTGCGATTGGGCGGGCTGTCGAGCTCGATCAAGCCGCCATGGTCGCCGACGATCTTGGCGACGAGAGCGAGGCCGAGGCCGGTGCCGCTCGCCTTGCCGGAAACGAAGGCCTCGAACAAATGCGGACGGATCGCCTCGGGAACGCCGTCGCCGCTATCCTCGACGCTGACCATCAGCGGCAGGTGCGCGCGCCCTTGCCCGTTTGGCAGCGCTAGCCGGAGCCCGCTTTGATAGGCCGTCGCAAGCACGATCTCGCCCTTTCCGGTCGTGATGGCCTCGGCCGCGTTCTTGACCAGGTTCGAGAAGACGCGGACCAGCTGCTCGCGATTGCCCAGCACGGGCGGCAGCGAGGGGTCGTAGCGTTCGACGAAGGTCACGTGCCGGGCATAGCTGGCGGCCGCAACCTTTCGGACCTGCTCCAGTACGGTATGGATGTTGACCGGCTCGCGCTCCAAAGGCAGGTCATCGGAGAATACTTCCATCCGGTCGATCAGCGCCTTGATTCGGTCGGTCTCATCGCAAATGAGGCGCGTCAATTCGCGATCGTGGATGGGCACGCCCTGCTCCAGGAGCTGGGCGGCGCCGCGGATTCCAGAAAGGGGATTACGGACCTCATGCGCCATGAGCGCCGCCATCGCACGCGCCGATCTCACCGCGCCGCGTTGGTTCCATTGCTGGTCGAGCCTTCCCGCAATCGACCGCTCCTGGAAGGTCAGAAGCGCGAGGTCGGGGGAGCCCTCTCCTCCGAGCGCCGTCGCCTGGATGGACACGTCCCGCAGGCCGATCTTGCGGTGATCGAGGGTGAGTCCATGCTCGGCGACCGGTGCGCCGCTTTGGATGACCTGACGGATGAGGCCGAAGACGGGGCTGTCCGGCGGGATCAATACCGAGAGCGGCGCATTGAGGAGCGTTGCGGCGCTGGCCTCGAAAAACTCCTCGGCTCTGGTATTGACATAGCGTATGGCGAAACCGGCATCGACGACGAGTATCGCTTGCGGAAGGGCCTCGAGAATGCGCACGGCGTCGATCGCGGGACCCTTGGGTAGACGATTCGCGCGAATGGGATATGCTATGTTATTAGGCATTCCGGCAACTTGCTCTTTTTATAGGCAAATGTCGAGTCGAACTTATTGCGGCGCAACAAGTTCGGGGTGGTGTCCGTGACCGCGGCGGTCCTGATCGTGGCTGCCGGCTCCGGTAGTCGGCATGGCGGCGAACTGCCGAAACAATACCAGTTTCTGGGTGGTCGGCCGATGCTTCGGCACAGTATCGAGACCTTTCGCGATCATCCGGCCATCGATCGGGTTAGGGTCGTGATCGGCGCCGGTCATGCCGAGCTTTATCGGACAGCGATTGGCGCTCTGCGCCTTGAAGCCCCTATCGAAGGCGGTGCCACGCGACAGGAGTCGGTCCGCAGAGGGCTGGAAGCGCTGGCGACCGATCCACCCGACCTCGTTCTGATTCACGACGCGGCGCGACCATTGGTGAGTCGGGACGTCATCTCGCGCGTCCTCGCAGCCCTGGATGAAACCGACGGAGCCGTCGCGGCTCTGCCGGTAGTCGATACCCTCAGACGGGAGTGCGGCGGCATTGTGGACCGGAACGGCCTCTGGCAAGTCCAGACGCCGCAGGGGTTTCGTTTCCAGCGTATCTTGGCGGCGCACCGCGCCGCGACCGACGACCTCGCGACCGACGATGCCGGCCTGGCGGAGCGGGCCGGAATTCCAATCACTCTCGTCGAGGGCTCGATGAGCAATCTCAAAGTCACACGCGCCGGAGATCTTGCGACGGCTGAGGCGTTTCTCGCGGCGGGTCAGGCGGATATCCGGACAGGGACCGGGTTCGATGTGCATAAGTTCGCCGCGGGCGATCACGTGATGATTTGCGGGATCAAGGTTCCGCATAGCCATGCGCTGGAAGGCCATTCGGATGCCGATGTCGGCCTGCACGCCTTGACGGATGCGCTTCTCGGCACGATAGGGCTCGGCGATATCGGAAGCCATTTTCCGCCCGGCGACCCGCAATGGCGCGGGGCCGACAGCGCGCTCTTCCTGAGACACGCGGTGGATGCGGTGCGCGCGCGGGGCGGCATGGTTGCGCATCTCGACGTCACGATCATCTGCGAGAGGCCCAAGGTCGGCCCCCATCGCGCCGAGATGGTGGCGCGGATCGCCGAGATCGCCGCTATTCCTTCGGACCGCGTGAGCGTCAAGGCGACCACGACCGAGGGGCTCGGTTTCACCGGAAGGCGCGAAGGCATCGCCGCGCAAGCCATAGCCACGGTGAGGCTTCCCCTTGCATGAGGGCGTCTCGTCGACCGGCCGTCTTGCGCTGGCCGTGCTCGAGGCCTATCGCGCCGCTGGGCGGATGTTGGCGACCGCGGAATCCTGCACAGGGGGCATGATCGCCGCGGCACTGACCGATATACCAGGCTCCTCGGCCGCTTTCGACCGCGGCTTCGTCACCTATTCGAACGCGGCCAAGACCGAGATGCTCGGCGTTGATGCGGCTCTCATCGCGGCGCACGGAGCGGTCAGCGCCGAGGTCGCCGCGTCGATGGCCGAGGGCGCCTTGGCTCGCGCTCACGCGGCGGTCGCGGTATCCGTGACCGGCGTAGCCGGGCCCGATGGCGGTACAGCCGAGAAGCCGGTCGGGTTGGTCTGGTTTGGATTGGCCTCGAACCAGCCGACCAAGACCGAATGCGTCCATTTCCAGGGGGATCGTGCCGAAATCCGGCGCCAATCGGCGGAACGAGCTCTACGCCTTCTGCTTGAAGGCTTGCGAAACCTCGGCTGATGCCGATGCGCCCGAATGAAGGCCGGGGCCGTATAGCGTCTTCGCGCGGGCCTCGAAGGCGCCGACCATGCGATGGACCAGCTCCGAGAACACGCCGCCCATGACCGCGGCGAGC
Organism: Alphaproteobacteria bacterium; assembly: GCA_035293565.1. GTDB lineage: Bacteria > Pseudomonadota > Alphaproteobacteria > BOG-932 > Roseiterribacteraceae > DATGMP01. The sequence goes on from DATGMP010000005.1 coordinate 68,757, forward strand.
GCCCGTGACTTGAATTCGAAGTCGACCTGGAACTCGACCATCGTCCCGCCCGACGAGGCTTCGACGAATCGCCAATCTCCGTGCAGATATTTGAGCGGACCGTTCATGTAGTCGAAATGAATCGTGTTCGGCTCGTCGAGCACGACCTTTGAGCTGAATTTCTCGCGGAGGATCTTCCAGCCGATGATCAGGTCGGCGAAGAGCATGTTCTCATGACGGCGTAGAATGCGCGCGCCCATGCACCAGGGCAGGAACTCCGGATAGCGATCGACTTCCGCCACAAGATCGAACAGCTGCTGCCTCGTATAAGGCAGATGGCGGCGTTCGCTATAAGCTGTCATCGCGCGACACCGGCCAGCTGTTCGGCGCGCGCCTGGCGCAACCGGGCGAAGTCCTCGCCGGCATGATAGGAGGATCGGGTCAGCGGCGAAGCCGAGACCATCGTGAAGCCCTTGGCGCGCGCCGCCGCCGCATAGGATGCGAACTCGTCGGGCGTGACGAATCGGTCGACCGGCGCGTGCTTGCGGGTCGGCTGCAGGTACTGGCCGATGGTGAGAAAATCGACGTCGGCCGCCCGGAGGTCGTCCATCACCTGGAGCACCTCCTCCCGGCTCTCACCCAGCCCCACCATGATGCCCGATTTGGTGAACATCGACGGGTCGATCTCCTTCACCCGTGACAGCAGCTGGAGCGAGGTGAAATAGCGTGCCCCTGGCCGGATCGACGCATAAAGGCGGGGCACCGTCTCGAGATTGTGGTTGAAGACGTCAGGCGGATCGCCAAGAACGATTTCAATGGCTTTCGGCTTATTTTTGAAATCCGGCGTCAATATCTCGATCGTGGTACCGGCCGCGGCGGAGCGGATCGATCGAATTGTTGCGGCAAAATGCGCGGCGCCGCCATCCGCCAGGTCGTCACGGTCGACCGAAGTTACGACCACATGCTTCAAGCCGAGCTTCGCCACCGCGTCGCCGACGCGCCTCGGCTCGTCGGAATCGAGATGGGCCGGCTTTCCGGTCGCGACGTTGCAGAAGGCGCAGGCCCGCGTGCAGACCTCTCCCAGGATCATGAAGGTAGCGTGACGCTGGGCCCAGCATTCGCCGATATTGGGGCACGCCGCCTCTTCGCACACGGTCGCCAAGCCATGGGCGCGAACGATCTGACGGGTGGCGTGATATTCAGGCGACGTCGGCGCTTTGACGCGTATCCAATCGGGCTTTCGGGCGATCGGATTATCCGCCCGATGCGCCTTTTCCGGATGCCGCACTTTCGGGGCGGAGTCGATCGCGTCCATACGGGTCAGAAGTGGAGCGCCCGCCCGTAAGCGTCAAGCACGCTCTCATGCATCATCTCGGAAAGGGTGGGATGCGGGAAGATGCTCTCGATCAGCTCGGCCTCGGTGGTCTCCAGCGTTTTTGCGACGACATAGCCCTGGATCAGTTCCGTCACCTCAGCCCCCACCATATGGGCGCCTAGAAGCTCGCCGGTCTCGGCGTCGAACACCGTCTTCACGAACCCTTCGGGCTCTCCCAGCGCGATCGCCTTGCCATTGCCGATGAAGGGGAACTTGCCGACCTTGACCTTGCGGCCGCCCTCCTTCGCCTTCGCTTCCGTCAATCCGACCGATGCCACCTGCGGCGCGCAATAGGTGCATCCGGGCACGTTGAGGATGTTCAGCGGGTGCGGATCGAGGCCGGCGATCTTCTCGATGCAGATCACGCCCTCGTGGCTCGCCTTGTGCGCCAGCCAGGGCGGTCCGACGACGTCCCCGATCGCATAGATCCCCGGCTCGTCCGTCCGGAGATAGGGATCGACCAGTATGTGTCCTTTCTCTACTCGGACCTTGGTGCCTTCGAGCCCGATATTCTCGACATTGCCTGTGATGCCGATGGCGGAGATGACCCGCTCGACATCGATGGTCGTAGGCCCGCCCTGATGCTCGATCGTGGCCTTCACGCGATCCTTGCCCTTGTCGAGCTTGGCGACCTTGGCCGAGGTCAGGATCTTCATCCCCTGCTTTTCGAACTGCTTGCGAGCGAACGCCGAGACCTCCTCGTCCTCGACCGGGAGAATGCGGTCGAGGACCTCTACCACTGTCACTTCGGCACCCATCGTGCGGTAGAAGCTGGCGAACTCGATGCCGATTGCGCCCGACCCCACGACCAGCAGCGACTTCGGGATCGACGGCGGGATCATCGCCTCCTTATAGGTCCAAACGAGCTTGCCGTCGGGCTCGAGCCCCGGCAATGAGCGAGCGCGTGCGCCGGTGGCGAGAATAATGTGCTTGGCCGTCACGTCGCCGACCGGTTTGCTGTCCTTGGCGACGGCAAGCCTGCCTTTCGCCGCAAGCTTAGCTTCTCCGTCTATGACCGTGATCTTGTTCTTTTTCATGAGGAACTTCACGCCATCGGAGAGCTGCTTCGCCACCTTGCGCGAACGCTCGACAACTCTCTTCGCGTCGTAGCTTATGTCTTTGGCGGAAAGGCCGAATTCTTCCAGACGATGAAGCGTGTGGAAGATGTCGGAGGTGCGCAGCAGCGCCTTGGTCGGAATGCAGCCCCAATTGAGGCAGATGCCGCCCAGATGCTCGCGCTCGATGATCGCCGTCTTCATGCCGAGCTGCGCCGCACGGATCGCCGCTACATAGCCGCCGGGGCCTGAGCCCACGACGGCGAGATCGAAATTCTGATCGGCCATGGTGTTGAATTATCCTTTTGCGAAATCGATGAGCGCCGCGCCCGAGAGACGTTCGGTCGTCCAGTTGCGCAAAGCGACGGCGCCGAGGCTCTCATAGAATCGGATCGCGGGCTCGTTCCAATTGAGCACGGCCCACTCCATCCGCGCGCAGCCCTCTGCGACCGCCTTGCGCGCCAGATGCTGGAAGACCGTTCGTCCCAGTCCTCGCCTTCGAAACTCCGGCCGCACGAAGACATCTTCGACATAGATCCCCGGGCGGCCGGCGAAGGTCGAAAAATTGTAGAAATAGACGCAGAATCCGGCCGGCTTGCCGTCGCACTCGATGATCAGCGCGTGGGCTTTGGGAGACTGTCCGAACAGGCTCGCGGCCAGATCAGAGGGCGTCGCTACCGCATGGGCCGAAAGCTGCTCATAATCCGCCAGCTCGCGCACGAGCTGGGCGATCAGAGCGGCATCGTCCGGTCGAGCAGCGCGGATTGTCAAATCCGCTCCAAATTGGAGATTGTCCTCTCATTGACCACATTCCCGGTATTGCGAGTGGTCTTCGGTTCGAACAGCATGATCTCGGTTTCTTGATCGGCGGACGGCATATGTTCGAGGCCGCGCGGCACGATAATGAATTCGCCCGGCAGAACGGTTTCATCGTGATCACGGAAACGCATGGTCAGCTTTCCATGCGTAACCAGGAACATCTCGTCTTCCGCATCGTGGCGATGCCAGACGAAATCGCCCGAGATCTTCACGAGCTTCACGTAGGACTCGTTCACCTCGCCTACGATCCTAGGACTCCAATGCTCTGAAAAGCCTGTGAATTTATCCGCCAGATTCACTTTGCGCAGCATAAGAGATCCTCATAGAAGCAGTCTGTAAGGATCTTCTACCAAGCCCTTGAATATGCCTAGATATTCTGCGCCCAGCGCGCCGTCCACCGCGCGGTGATCGACCGACAGCGTACAGCTCATCAGCGTTGCCACGGCGAGCTGACCGTTGCGCGCGACCGGCCGCTGCTCGCCTGCACCTACCGCGAGGATGCAGGAATGTGGCGGGTTGATCACCGCTGCGAATTCGCGAATCCCGTACATGCCGAGGTTGGAAATCGAGAACGTGCCGCCCTGATACTCTTGTGGCTTGAGTTTGCCTTCTCGCGCGCGCTCGGCAAGGTCACGCATTTCGGCAGCGATCTGGCGCAGGCTCTTGGTATCGGCCTTCCGAATGATCGGCGTGATCAGGCCGTTTGGCGTCGCGACGGCAACGGAGACATCGACCTCCTTGTAAGCGACGATCGCGTCCTCGCCCCAGGATACGTTCGCTTCCGGCTTTTTGCGGAGCGCAAGCGCGGCAGCACGGATCGCGAAGTCGTTCACCGATACCTTGCCGTCGGCATCGGCACCGGCGTTCAGCCGCTTGCGCAACTCCAGCAGCGCGTCGATCTCGCAATCAACCGTCAAGTAGAAGTGCGGGATCGTCTGCTTCGCTTCGGTGAGCCGCCGGGCGATGGTTTTGCGGAAATTCGAATTGGGCCGCAGCTCGTAGGGCATGCCGAGCAGATCGGCCATGTGCCGCGCATCCGGGCCTCTGGCGAGCGCCGGGGCCGGTGCTTGCGCAGCCGGCGCAGCTCCGCCCTTGGAGACTCCCTGTAGATCGGCCCTTACGATACGGCCATGCGGACCGCTGCCTCGGATCGCCGAAAGATCGATGCCCCCCTGCTTGGCGAGCCGCCGCGCGAGCGGGCTCGCGATGATGCGCTTACCTGGCGTAGGCGGCGCGGCATGGCCGTTCGTCGTTGCCTTGGGAGCCGCCGCCGGAGCAGCCGCTTGCGGTTTAGCCGGTGCGGCCGCGGCTTCCTTGGCCGGGGCTTTCGGCTGGGGTTTGCCGGGAGTTTCGCCTTGGACCACCAACGTCGCGATCACCGCATTGACGGCGACACCTTCCGTGCCTTCGGGCACCTTGATCTCGCCCAGCGTGCCCTCGTCGACCGCCTCGACTTCCATCGTGGCCTTATCCGTCTCGATCTCGGCGATCACGTCGCCCGGCGCGACGGCGTCTCCGGGTTTCTTCAGCCACCGGGCGAGTTTCCCCTCGGTCATCGTCGGCGACAGCGCCGGCATCAGGATGTCGGTCACCGCCGGCTACTCCCGATAGCAGACGGTTTTGGCGGCGCGGATGACATCATCCGGTTGCGGCAGCGCCAGCTTTTCGAGATTGGCCGCATAGGGCAAAGGCACGTCGGCGCCATGGACCCGGACGACCGGCGCGTCGAGGTCGTCGAACGCGTACTCCATCATCAGGGCCGCCAGCTCGGCGCCGATTCCCGCAAAAGGCCAGCCTTCTTCGACCGACACGAGGCGATTGGTCTTGCGCACGCTTCCAACGATAGTCTCGAGATCGAGTGGCCGAATGGTCCGGAGGTCGATCACCTCGGCCTCAATGCCTTCCTTTGCGAGGGCCTCGGCGGCCGCCAGCGCATGGTCGACCATGCGTGAGAAGGCTGTGATCGTGACATGGCTGCCGGCACGCAGGACCTTGGCCTTGCCGAGCGGGACCAGGAATTCCGGATCAGTCGGCACGTCGAAGCCATGGCCGTAGAGCAGCTCGTTCTCAAGGAAGATCACGGGATTAGGATCCCGGATCGCCGATTTGAGCAGGCCCTTCGCGTCGCCCGCCGAATAAGGGACGACGACTTTCACGCCCGGCACATGGGCATACCAGCTTGTATAGTCCTGCGAATGCTGGGCGGCGACCCGTGCGGCGGCACCGTTGGGACCGCGGAACACGATCGGGCAGCTCATCTGTCCGCCCGACATGTAGCGGGTCTTCGCGGCCGAATTGATAATCTGGTCCATCGCCTGCATTGCGAAGTTCCAGGTCATGAATTCGATGATGGGCTTGAGACCGCCGAAGGCGGCGCCGACGCCCAAACCGGCGAAGCCCTGTTCGGTGATCGGTGAATCGATCACCCGGTCGGCCCCGAACTCCTGAAGCAGGCCCTGGCTCACCTTGTAGGCGCCCTGATATTGCGCCACCTCCTCGCCCAGCAGGAACACGTCCGGATCGCGCCGCATCTCCTCGGCCATTGCGTCGCGGAGCGCTTCCCGGACGGTCTTCTTTTCGGTGGCCGCATAGAACCGATCCTCGTCGGAAGGCGGAGAAACCGGCTTCGGCGGCTCGGCAAGCGCGGTCGCCGGCGAGGGCGCCGCCTTCGAGCGAGCCGGCTCCTCCTTCTGCTCGGGTGGGCTCGGCGCCTGCGCAGTCGGTTTTTCGGCCGGTTTTTGCGCTGCTTGCTCCGGAGTTCCTTCCCCATTCACGAGCGCGATCGGCGTATTGACCGCGACATTCTCCGTGCCTTCAGGCACCAGAATCTTACCGATGACGCCTTCGTCGACCGCTTCGACTTCCATCGTCGCCTTATCGGTCTCGATTTCCGCGATGACGTCGCCCGGCGAAACAGCGTCGCCCTCTTTCTTGAGCCAACGCGCGAGCTTGCCCTCGGTCATCGTCGGCGAGAGCGCCGGCATCAGGATTTGCGTGCTCATCAGGCGTCCGCCAATACGTCGGTCCAAAGCTCGGAAGGCGCCGGCTCGGGCGCCGCCGTCGCGAAATCAGCCGCCTCGGCGACCCGGGCGCGAATCTCGCGATCCATGTCTTTGAGCTGATCGTCGGTGGCGATACCGGCGCCGACGATCTTGGAGCCCAGATGATCGATCGCGTCGTGCTGCTTGCGCATCTCCTCTACTTCTTCGCGGGTCCGGTACTTGGCCGGATCGGACATGGAGTGCCCGCGATAGCGGTAGGTCATCATTTCGAGAATCATCGGTCCATTGCCGCCGCGAACATAGTCGAGCGCCTTGGCGCCGGCTTCGCGCACGGCCAGCACATCCATGCCGTCCACGGCTTGGCCGGGAATCCCGTAGCCTTCGCCGCGGTCGTGCAGCTCTCCGGCGGAGGCGCGCTGCTGGCTCGTTCCCATGCCGTACTTGTTGTTCTCGATCACATAGAGGACCGGGATCTTCCAGAGCGCGGCCATGTTGAAGCTTTCATAGACCTGCCCTTGATTGACCGCGCCGTCGCCGAGATAGCAGACGCAGACATTGCCATCCTTTTTGTATTTGTGCCTGAAGCCCAGGCCGGTTCCGATCGGCACTTGCGCGCCCACGATGCCGTGGCCGCCGAAGAAATGCTTCTCCTGGCTGAACATGTGCATCGAGCCGCCCTTGCCTTTCGAATAGCCGGCGGCGCGACCCGTAAGCTCGGCCATCACGCCCTTGGGATCCATTCCGCAGGCGAGCATATGTCCGTGGCAGCGGTATGAAGCGATGATGCTGTCACCGGGATCCCCGACCGACATCATGCCGGTGACCACGGCTTCCTGGCCGATATAGAGGTGGCAGAAGCCGCCGATCAGCCCCATCCCATAGAGCTGTCCCGCCCGCTCTTCAAAGCGGCGGATCAGCAGCATGTCGCGATAGAGGCGGGTCAGAAGTTTGGGGTCGGGCTGGGCGCCCTTTTGCGGTTTCGCGCGGGCTTGGCCGGCGGGGGATTTCGCTTGACGCTTGGCGACCATGGGGATTCCGGCTACAGGCGACGGCCTGACAGAGCTAGGGCAGGAGGCGTGCGAAAGCAAGGTTTGGAATGATGACGCGAACGCCTCGTTTGGATACGTTGGCAACATTTCTTAATGGCGCCACTCGAGCACGAAGCGAGGTCGGTCATGAGCGGAAGCGCGATCACGATCAAGACCAAAGACGGGCAGTGTGACGCCCATCTTTTCCATCCTTCCGACCCCGGGAAATGGCCTGTGGTCATCTATTACATGGATGGGGTCGGCATCCGACCGGCCCTGTTCGAAATGGCCGAGCGCTTCGCTCAACATGGCTACGCGGTATTGCTGCCCAATCTCTACTACCGGCTGGGGCCTGCGCAGCACATCGACCCGGCGACCAGCCTGGCCGACCCGGTCGAGCGGGAAAAAATGATGGAGCGGTTCCAATCGCTCAACAATCGCCTCGTTGCCGAGGATACGGGCGCGTTCATCGCCTTCCTTGAAAGCGAGCCTTCAGCGGATGCGTCGCGGATCGGCTGTGTCGGCTATTGCATGGGCGGAGCCTTCGCGCTGACCGCAGCGGCCAATTTTCCCGATCGTGTGCGCGCGGCAGCAAGCATCCATGGCGCAGGGCTCGCGGTCGATCGACCGGATTCGCCGCACCTTCTGGCCGAACGGATTCGGGCAAAGATCTATATCGGCGTATCCGAAATCGATCCGTATCTCGAGCCTGGAGAAACCGAACGGCTGAAACAGGCGCTCGACGCCGCCAAGGTCGTCAACAATGTCGAGATCTATCCCGGCGTGCAGCATGGCTTCGCCGTTCCTAGCCTGCCTATTTATGACCGGGCAGCGTCCGAACAGCATTGGGTGCGCGTGCTTGCCCTTTTCGCCGACACGCTCGGCGGCCGAACGATCTAGCGATCGGGTGCCTGGCTTTTCGGTAGGTTGATGATCAGCTCGTCCGGGCGGCTGTCGTTCAGGAGCGCGCGCGTGCGTTCGTCGAGCCGATCGAGGTCGAGGCTGTCGGGACGCAGCGACGTCACCTTGAGTTGGAGCGCCTCGCGTTCGGCCTTGAGCGTGGCGTATTCGGCATCCGCGCGCGTCGCCTGAGCGCGAAGCCGCGCAAGCGCGAAAAGCCCCCGCTCGCCTTCGACCGTGTAATAGGCAAAATAACCCACCAGGGCCGCGGCAATGACGTGGCCCAGCACCTGAACGGTTCGACGACGCAGGCGGGTTCGAAGCACCATGCGCCGGAGTGAATCATAAGCGATTCAACGGGTCAAACGCTTTTCTCAAATTTTTCCGTTGAGATTCGTACGGCAAACCTCGGTGATTCAGCGGCGAATCGCGTTTCGACCCGCATAGCGAGCCGCGGTGCTCAATCCCTCCTCGATGCGGAGGAGCTGATTGTATTTAGCGAGGCGATCAGAGCGGCTGAGCGAGCCGGTCTTGATCTGACCGCAGTTGGTGGCAACGGCGAGATCGGCAATCGTCGAATCCTCGGTTTCGCCCGATCGATGGGACATCACGGCGCGATAAGCCGATTTGTGCGCCAGCTCGACCGCCTCCAGCGTCTCGGTTAGCGTGCCGATCTGGTTCACCTTGACCAAGATGGCGTTCCCGACGCCACGCGCGATTCCATCTGCCAGCCGCGCCGGATTGGTGACGAACAGGTCGTCGCCGACCAGCTGAACCTTGCCGCCCAACGCTTGGGTCAGCGTCTTCCATCCATCCCAATCATCCTCGGACATGCCGTCTTCGATCGAGACGATCGGATAGCGCGACACGAGATCCTGCCAATAACGGACCATCTCGTCCGATCCCAGCGTCTTGCCCTCGCCTTCGAGGCGATATTTGCCGTCCTTGAAGAACTCGCTCGCCGCCGCATCCAACGCGAGGACGACTTGGTCGCCAGGTGTATAGCCGGCCTTCTCGATGGCTTTCATGACGAAGGAGACCGCCTCCTCCGTCGAGGCGAGATTGGGTGCGAAACCGCCTTCGTCGCCGACGGCCGTATTGTGGCCGGCGTCATGCAGGAGCTTCCGGAGCGTGTGGAAAATCTCAGCGCCGATCCGAATGCCCTCGGCCACGCTCGTCGCACCAACCGGCATCACCATGAATTCCTGAATGTCGATCGGATTGTCGGCATGGGCGCCCCCATTGACGATATTCATCATCGGTACCGGCAGGAGCCGCGCATTCGCGCCGCCCACATAGCGATAAAGCGGCAGCTCCGCCTCGTCGGCCGCGGCCTTAGCCGTCGCAAGACTGATGCCGAGGATCGCATTCGCGCCAAGGCGGGACTTGTTGGGCGTTCCATCGAGCTCGATCATCATCCGGTCGAGCTGGACCTGATCCGAGGCTTCGGCGCCCGTTAACGCGTCCGACAGCTCGCCATTGACCGAATCGACCGCTTTTCGGACGCCCTTGCCGCCATATCGGGATTTGTCGCCGTCTCGAAGCTCAACCGCCTCGTGCGTGCCGGTCGACGCGCCCGATGGTACCGCAGCACGACCGAACGCCCCGCTCTCCAGCACTACGTCCACTTCGACGGTAGGATTGCCGCGGCTATCCAGAATCTCGCGGCCGATAATGTCGACGATGGCGGACATCGGGGTTTCCTTTGACGTGAAGCAATGGGCGCTTCACATAGCGGCTCGCGCGCGTGAACGAAACCCCGATCGATCGTCCGCACTTACCTTATGCTTGCTGCCATCTCAGCGGGGTCGACGCAGGGCCCTTCCCCTCCTGGACGGCCCTGCGCCGATGTCTTCACCCGTCTGTTGCAGACGTTAACCTATTGAGCACCATGGACCGTCGTGGTTGTGGTCGTGGTTTGCGACGGCGGCACTACCGGCGCCACATCCATGGCCGGCACGGTCGTCGTTTGTTCCGTCGTTTCCGTCCGCGTTACATGTTCGGGGCTCCCGCACGCGGCGAGCGCCAGGCTGCCGATCAGCGAGCCAACGGCGAAAGCCCCCGTAATCCAACGCTTCAACATCTGGTGGTTCTCCCGAATTGGAGTCGGGCGAAACTCGCCCTCGGCGAACCAACCACGGGGGGTGTGAAACGTTCCGAGACTATGGCGAGGCGGCAGAGGGTTCCTTGGAGGCGTCGATCATCCTCACGATATCGAGATAGGCATTCTCGATGCGCCGGATACGGAAACCTGCCCTCCTGACATTCCCGACCGTGTCCCGGTTGAGATCCGGCCCAGCCCGGCGCGTCAGCGGGGTCATCAAATCCTGCATGATGCCGAGCGGACCGATATGGCTACGCACATGCTCGAACATCAGGATACGGCCGCCCGGCTTTAGCACCCGATGGAGCTCGCGCAAGCCCGTCACGGGCTTCGGCACCGAGCAGAAGGTGCAAATCGTGGCGATGGTGTCGAAAGTATCGTCGGGATAGTCGAGCGCGGTCACATCCATCTCGCGCAGCTCGATCTCGCCCGCGTAGGTGCCGAGCTTCAGCTTGGCGCGCTCCAGCATCTTGGGGCTGATGTCGATGGCGACGATCTCGTGGCCGGGCGGGAAGAACTTGAAGTCGTTGCCGGTCCCCGCCGCAACGAACAGCGTCTTTCCTCGGATGCCGGCGAAGAAACGTCGCTTGGTCTCGCCGAAGCGGCGTTCATCCCCACGAGCGAGCAAATCGAAGGATTTCGCCGCGGCATCCCATTTGTCGCGGGTGGCGATGTCGGTCATTACTCCGGCTCCTCGATGATACTGGCTTTGAGCGCCCGGTCGTAAAGGCTGAGGGCCAGGACGACGAGAATTCCGAACGCTGCGCCCACCAGCGCCGAGGAGGTCCATTCGGTCGAGCCCGCGCCCATCGAATCTCGCATGCCGAAGGCCATGCCGCCATACATGCCAATAAGCGAGGCCGGCATCATTGTCTGGAACATGCCGAGCAGCGGGGCCAGGAGAAATCCCAGAACCAGGTGCAGGACCATTCCGATCGCCATGCCAATCAGCATCGCGACAACCATGTCCATGCCGGGATAAACAGCCGCGTGGATCGCAAGCGCGGTTCCCGCGCCGACGATCGCCCCCGCCACATAGTCTCCCACTGCGAACCACATGCGGCGAGATTACCGCAAACGGACGCTTTTTCTAGCCTGTCGGGCGAGCCTTCAGCAGATCGACAAGCGGGTTCGGCGCAGGCGGCGCGATCCGTCGCAGGGTGTTGGTGTCCCGGTGATCGAACGGCGGCGCGGCGCCCTTGAGCGCCAGATCCGTTCGCGTGACATAGGTCCAGCTGTCGTCATCGTGGAAGGTAATGTCGATCCGATAATAGTCGGTGCGAAAGGCTTCCTCGAGAAAAGTGGTCGAACAAATGCCGAAGCGCGAGTCGCCGCGTCTTGCCTCCACCGAAATGGATTTGTCGTCCGGCGCGGCCGTTCCGCCCGCCAGCACCACTTGGCCGCGCGGAATTGCGATCGTCTGCATGATCAGCCCGGTGGCCGGTTCCCACAGCCAATAGCCGACCTGATCGTGGAAGGTGATGGCTTCCTCCGGCGTGTTGATATGGATGTGGTAGCGCAGGCCGTAGAGAAGTTGGGGACCATTGGTTTGCGCGTCGATCGGATCCATTCGGATATGTTCGCGGTAGACGCGCCGTTCAGGGCCCGCCGCCTTGGGGTTGATGTCGACGCCCTGATCCGACTGCCACACACCGGCCAGTCGACGCAGCGGGCCGAGATTAGCGAGGGTATCCGGCGAGAATTCTGGTTCGGTGAAGATATCGTCGGGGATCTTCGGCATGACTTCCTCTAGGGCGGGACCTGCCGAGAGTGCACGCGAAACCGAAAGGCGGCTAGACCAGACGGCTTTGATGCAGAGCGGCCTCGACGAAGGACGCGAAGAGCGGGTGCGGATCGAAAGGTTTCGATTTCAGCTCCGGATGGAACTGCACCCCGACGAACCACGGGTGGTCTGGGATCTCGACGATCTCCGGCAATTCTCCATCCGGGGAAAGGCCGGAGAAGCGGAGGCCCGCATCCTCGAGCGCCGATCGATAATTGATATTCACCTCGTAACGGTGACGATGCCGCTCGGAGATTTCCTCCCGGCCGTAAATGGCCTTTGCGCGGGTGTCGTCGAGCAGCCGGCAGGGATAGGCGCCGAGCCGCATCGTACCGCCGAGGTCGCCATTGACCTCCCGTCTCTCGAGCATATTGCCGCGAGTCCATTCCGTCATCAGTCCGACCACGGGATGGTCGCAGGGGCCGAACTCGGTCGACCCCGCGCCTTTGAGCCCCGCCAGATGACGTGCCGCCTCGATCACGGCCATCTGCATGCCGAAGCAGATGCCGAGATAGGGCACCGAGCGCTCGCGCGCGAATTGGGCGGCGCGGATCATGCCTTCCGTCCCGCGGTTGCCGAAGCCGCCCGGGACGAGAATAGCGTGGGCATTCTCCAGATGATGGATCACGTCCGCCGGATAATCGGGCCGTTCGAAAAGCTCGCTGTCCAGCCACTGGACGTTGACCCTGACATTATTGGCGATGCCGCCATGGGTCAGCGCCTCGCCCAACGACTTGTAGCTATCGAGCAGAGAGACGTACTTGCCGACAATCGCGACGGTCACTTCACCCTCGGGTTGCCGCACCCGATCGACCACGCCGCGCCAGGGCGCGAGATCCGGCGCCCGGGCTTCGATTCCGAAATAGGCCAGCACCTGATCGTCGAAGCCCTGCTCATGATAGGAGATGGGCACCTGATAAATCGTCTCGACATCGAGCGCCGCGATCACCCGTTCGGGCGGAATGTTGCAGAAAAGCGCGATCTTGCGGCGCTGATCGGGCGGTATTGGCTGATCCGACCGGCACAGCAGCATGGAAGGCTGAATCCCGACCGACAGCAGCTCCTTGACCGAATGCTGCGTGGGCTTGGTTTTGAGCTCGCCCGCGGCCGGCAGATAGGGCACGAGCGTCACATGGATGAAGAGCGCTCGCGTCATGCTGACTTCGTTGCCGAACTGCCGGATGGCTTCGAGGAAAGGCAGACTCTCGATGTCGCCTACCGTGCCGCCGATCTCGCAGAGCACGAAATCCGCGTCGCCGAGATCGGCCCGTATGAAGGCTTTGATCTCGTCGGTGACATGCGGAATGACCTGGACCGTGGCGCCGAGATAATCGCCTCGCCGTTCCTTGGTCAGGATGTCGGAATAGATCCGGCCGGTCGTGATGTTGTCGGTTCGGCGCGCCGAAACGCCCGTGAAACGCTCATAATGGCCGAGATCGAGGTCGGTCTCGGCGCCGTCGTCAGTGACGAAGACCTCGCCGTGCTGGGTCGGGCTCATCGTGCCCGGATCGACGTTGAGATAAGGGTCAAGCTTTCTGAGCCTGACCTTGAATCCGCGAGCCTGGAGCAACGATCCGAGCGCCGCGGAAGCCAATCCTTTGCCGAGCGAGGAGACGACACCGCCTGTGATGAAGATGAAGCGCGTCATGTGCAGCCCCGCCTTCCTTTCAGCGACTCGACCGGTGTCTCTTGAAGTGTAGCCCCCCGCCCCGCCTCCGTCACTGTGCGCCGGGCGCCGAAGCGCCGTTCTGATTGGCGGGCGGCGCCGGCTGGGGCGCGGCCGGCGTCGGCGTCGGAAGCTGGCTGGTCGGAGCGGGCGCGGACTGACCGGCTGGCGCCTGCGCCGGCTGATCGAGGATCGAGTGGGCTTGTTGCCGCGGACCCGAGATCAGAACGAGAGCGAGGCAGGTGGCCATAAACAGAAAGGCCAGGATGCTGGTCACCCTGGTGAGCAGGTTCGCGGTTCCGCGCACGCTCATGAAGGAGCCCATGCCGCCGGAAGAGCCGATCCCGAGGCCGCCCCCTTCAGAGCGTTGCAGCAGGACGACTCCGATCAGGCCAATGGCCAGAAAAACTTGAAAGACGCGAAGAACCGTTTCCATGAAGCATCCGGTCGAAAGATCGCGGGGTTGTAGCGGTTTGCCCCTACGATTGCCAATACCCCCTTAAATAGGAGCGGAATCGGCGATCGCCATGAAATCGGCGGCATCGAGGCTAGCCCCGCCGACCAGCGCCCCGTCGACATTCTCCAGAACCAGGATCTCCCGCGAATTCGACGGTTTGACCGAGCCGCCATACAAGATCAGCGCATGGTCCGGCGCCTTGGTCTTCTTGGCCAGCGCGGTACGCACCATCCGGTGTATGGCGGCTATGTCATCCAATGTCGGGGTCTTGCCCGTGCCGATCGCCCAGACCGGCTCATAGGCGATGATCAGCCGATGGGGCTCCATCCCGTCGGGGACCGATCCCATGATCTGTGCCCTGACGATCTTCTCGGCCTGGCCGGATTCCCGTTCCGGCCAGGTCTCGCCGACGCAGATAATCGGGTCGAGTCCAGCCTTGAGCGCGGCTTCAGCCTTCGCGCGGACGACGGCGTCGGTGTCATGATGCTGGTGGCTGTGCGGCCGCCGCTCGGAATGTCCAACGATGACATGGCTGCAGCCCAAATCGCGCAGCATCAGGCTGGAGATGTCGCCGGTGAAAGCGCCCTTGGGCTCGGCGTGACAGTCCTGGCCGCCGATCTTGCTCCCGAGGTCGGCGAGCGGTTCAGCCATCAGCGATATGAGCGTGAAGGGTGGACAGACGAGTAATTGGCGTCCCGGGCGCTGCACCGGCTTGAGGCTTCCGAGCTTCCCCAGGAAACTCGCGGCCTCGGCGCGCGTGCCGTTCATTTTCCAGTTGCCGGCGATCAGCTTGGTACGCGTGCCCATCAGTATCTTTTCCCGAGGTCGGAACGTCGACAACGCACCGATTCGCGCGACCTCGGCGTCAGGCCGCGTGCCGGCTCATCTCGCGGGTTAAGAGGGTTGAGCCGAGCGGCTAACCCTTCCGGACCCTGCCCCTCAACGTCTGCAGGCTGGAAAACGCCGTGGCGCTGATCAGAGGCCCGACGACGAAGCTCAGCACCGGCAGGCGACCGAACCAGAGGAGGCTAACCAAGCCCGCGCCGACGATAACCATACCGCCCGCGATGGCGAGATAGAGGTGCAGAATCGATATCCGAGAGTCGATCATGACCCTATCATGGCACCGAGACGCGATCGTGCCTAGCGGCCTTTGGCCTCGGGTTGCCCGGCCGAAGGCCAGCCCTTAAAATAATGAAACCGCCTTTTCGGGGACCGCGCGCCCTGTTTCGGCCCATGTCCAAGTCGGTCCCATGATTCAGATTTTTCGCCAGCTTATCAATTCTCTGATCGGTCGCCTGCTGTTCGGAGTGCTCGTCCTCACCTTCGCGCTGCTGGGGGTAGGCTTCGGCTTCCGCGACCTCGTCATCCGGGGCCTTCAGTCAAACGACGCCGCTACCGTGGGCTCGACGACGATCTCGCTTCAGCAGCTCGATCGCGACTATCGACGCGATATGTCGATCCTCCAGCGGAGAGTCGGGTTGGGATTCGCGCCGACGGTTGCCCAGAAGCAGGAAGTGGCGCGCCAAGCTCTGGACCGGTTGGTCTCGGAGACTCTTTACGCGAGAGCCGCCAAGGACCATGGAATTCGGATCGGCGACGATCTGTTGCGGCGCGCCATCGAGGAGGAGCCGGCCTTTGCCGGCGAGGACAAGCGCTTCGACCGGGCGCGCTTCGCCATGCAGCTCTCCAACATGGGAATGGGCGAGGCGGAGTTCACATCACAGCTCCGCCGCGATCTCGCCGGTCAGACGCTGATCGCTCCCGTGGTGCGGACTGCGGTGGCGCCCAGGGCGCTCGTCGAGGACCTCTATCGCTATCGCAACGAACAACGCGCCGCGCAGACCGTCTTCCTTCCGGATTCGGCGGTCGCGGGCATCCCTGCGCCGACCGATGCCGATTTACAGGCCTATTATCAAAAGCATCTGATCGATTTCACGCTTCCCGAGTACCGGACCTTCACCGTGCTTGCCTTGTCGCCCGATCTATTCGCCGGCGAGATCACGCCCACCGAGGACGAACTTCAGGCCGCCTACGAGTCTCGCAAGGCGGATTTCGTCGTTCCGGAGCAGCGCAAGATCGACCAGGTCGTCGTGGGCGACAAGGCGACCGCCGACGCGATCGTCAAGGCGACCGCCGACGGTAAGACAACGCTCGCCGACGCAGCCAAGTCCGCGACCGGCGGGAAGATCCAGCCGGTAACGCTCGATTTCGCACCCAAGGACCAGTTTCCCCAGGCGTTGCGCGATCCGGTCTTTGCCGCAGCCAAAGGCGCGGTCACGGGGCCGGTGGAGTCGCCGTTGGGTTGGCACGTTGTGCGCGTCGTCGACGTAAAGCCGGGGCATGCCGTCTCGTTTGAAGAGGCGAAGCCGAAGCTCATCGCTCAACTGAAGCATGACGGGGCTATCGACCGGCTCTCCGGACAGATCGACAAGCTGGGCGACAAGCTCCAAGGCGGCACGCCGATGGACCAGGTGGCCGCGAGCGTTAACGCCACGCCGCTGAAGGTCGGACCGGTCGACGCCAAGGGAAACCCGCCTCCGGGGCAAGCCGCGGATCCCAAGCGTCCCCAGCCGGATCCAGCTTGGCTGAAAACCGCATTCCAGCTCGCTTCCGGCGAGACCAGCAGCTTCGAGGACGCTAAGGATGGCGGCTATTTCGCGGTACGCCTGGATTCAATCACGCCGCCGACTCCCCGACCCTTAGCCGAGGTGCGTGCCGATGTAGCCGCCGGCTGGACCGCCGAGCAACAAGCGAAGGCGAATGCTAAACGCGCGGAGGAGCTCGCGGCCAAGGCCAAATCTGGCACGCCCATGACCGAGATCGCGGCTGAAGCGAAGACAAAAATGGAAACCACACCGGCGGTAACGCGTGAATCCGCGTCCTCGCAACAGGACGAGAAGACGCTCCCGCCGGCTTTGATCGATGCGTTGTTCACGCTCGGAAAGATCGGTGACGTAACGACGGTGGCGCTGCCCGGCGGGCAGATGGTCGCGCGGCTGATCGAGGTGCATGCTGCCGATCCGCATGCCCCAGGCGTCGACATGGCTCCGCTCGCGCGGGAGCTCGATCGCGGGCTGGAGAACGATCAGCTCGACGAGTTCCGCAAGGCTTTAGCCAGCGAATACAAAATCAAGACCAACGACCGAGCCATCGAGATGGTCGCCGGACAATGACCGCGCTCGCTCAAGCCTACGAAGGCGATTCCGACGACTTCGCCGCGCATTACGCGGCTGGGCGGCCCCAGCTCGTCTGGAAACGCGTGGTCACCGACCTGGAAACACCCGTCTCCGCCATGCTGAAGCTTGGCAGAGGCCGCCCCTATTCCTTTCTTCTGGAGTCCGTCGAGGGCGGCAATACGCTCGGCCGCTATTCGGTGATCGGGCTGGCCCCCGATCTCGTCTGGCGCTGCAAGGACGGCCGAGCCGAGATCAATCGCGATGCCGCCGCCAGTCCGCCCGGGCCGTTCGAGCCGATCGCTGCCTCGGCGATCGACTCGCTGCGTGCGCTTCTCGCCGAAAGCCGGATCGATCCGCAGCCTGGCCTACCGCCGATGGCGAGTGGCCTGTTCGGTTATCTCGGATATGACATGGTGAAGCTGGTCGAGCGTCTTCCCTCGGCCAATCCGGATAACCTCGGCGTTCCCGACGCAGTGCTTGTGCGGCCGAGCCTGGTGCTGGTCTTCGACGCGATCGCGCGCGATGTGCGAATCATCACACCAGTCTGGCCGCGCGTCGGCGTGTCGGCTGCGAAAGCCGAGGCCGAGGCGCATGAGCGGCTCGACGCCGTGGTCGCACGATTGTCGAGGTCGCTGCCGGCGACGCCGGCTTTTGCGCCAGCCGCGCCGAATACGGGTCGCGCCCAGCCGGCCTCGAACACGGGCAAAGCCGAATATTGCGACATCGTCGAGCGGGTAAAGGAGTATATCCGGGCCGGCGACGTCTATCAGGTCGTGCCCTCGCACAGGATGAGCGTCCCCTTCTCCCAGTCTCCGCTGGCCTTCTATCGCGCGCTCAGGCGGCTCAACCCTTCCCCGTTCCTCTTCATTCTGGATTTCGACGGCTTCTCAGTGGTCGGCTCGAGCCCCGAGATCCTGGTCCGTGTTCGCGATGGCATGGTTACCATTCGCCCGATCGCCGGCACGCGGCGCCGCGGCGAGACGCCGGAGGAGGATGAGGCGCTCGCGGCCGAGCTGCTCGCGGACCCCAAGGAGCTGTCGGAGCATTTGATGCTGCTCGATCTCGGCCGCAACGATGTCGGTCGGGTCGCCGAGATCGGCTCGGTCCAGGTGACCGAAAAGATGGTGATTGAACGCTATTCGCACGTGATGCACATCGTCTCGAATGTTACCGGCAAGCTCAGGCCTGGCCTCGATGCGGTCGACGCGCTGTTCGCCGGCTTTCCTGCCGGCACGGTGAGCGGGGCGCCCAAGATCCGCGCGATGGAAGTTATCGACGAGATGGAGGTCTCGCGTCGCGGCGTCTATGGCGGGGCGGTCGGTTATTTCGGCTCCGACGGCACGCTCGATACGTGCATCGCGCTGCGCACGGCCGTGCTGAAGGATGACGTGCTGCACGTCCAGGCCGGCGGTGGCGTCGTGGCGGACAGCGATCCCGAGGCAGAATATCAGGAGACGGTCAACAAGGCCGCGGCGCTTTTCAGGGCCGCGGAGCAAGCGCAATCATTTGCCGATCAAGAGGCCGAGGGTAACTGAGCCATGCTGCTGCTGATCGATAATTACGACAGCTTCACCTACAATCTGGTCCAGTTCCTGGGCGATCTCGGCGCGGAGACGCAAGTGGTCCGCAACGATGCGATGAGCGCGGAGGATGCGCTGAAGCTCGGCGCGGAGGGGGTTATCCTATCCCCCGGCCCCTGCGCGCCCGACCAGGCCGGCATCTGCCTCGAGCTGATCCGACTCAGCGCGCAGCGGCGCGTGCCGCTTCTCGGCGTCTGCCTGGGCCATCAGGCGATCGGCCAGGCTTTCGGCGGCAAGGTCGTGCGCGCCCCCGCCCCCATCCACGGGAAGGTCAGCGCTGTCGAGCATGACGGCACTGGCGTCTTCGCCGGCCTCCCCTCGCCCTTCAACGCGACTCGCTATCACTCGCTCGTGGTCGAAGCAGCCACCCTTCCGGCCGCTTTGCGCGTCAACGCCCGAACCATGGACGGGCTGATCATGGGCTTGGCGCATGTCGAGCTGCCGATCCACGGAGTCCAGTTCCATCCCGAGAGCATCGCGTCGGAGCATGGGCACGATCTGCTTCGTCGCTTCCTCGACCTGGCGCATACCAAATTGGCCGCATGAACGAGGGATCAGCGGCGCTCCGGCCGATGCTGGCGCGCCTCGCAACCGGGGCGCCGCTTTCCGAGAGCGAAGCCGACAGCGTGTTCGAATCGATCGTCGCCGGTACCGCGAGCCCGGCACAGATCGGCGCGATCCTGGCCGCTATGGCGACGCGCGGCGAGACGGTGGACGAGCTGACAGCCGCTGTCCGCGTGATGCGTCGTCACGCCATCGCCGTGCGGGCGCCGCCGGATGCGATCGATTGCTGCGGAACGGGCGGTGACGGGCGCGGAACGCTCAACATTTCGACCGCAGTCGCCTTCGTCGTGGCCGCTTGCGGAGTCACAGTGGCGAAACATGGAAATCGGGCTGCCTCCTCCCGATCGGGTACGGCCGACGTGCTGGGCGCGCTGGGCGTCGAGAATGAAGCAACGCCCGAAGGCGCGCAGGCGATGCTCGATCGCTACAAGCTCGGTTTCCTGTTCGCGCCGTCGCACCATCCGGCGATGCGCGCGGTCGGACCGATCCGCAGCGAGCTCGGCTTTCGGACCATATTCAACCTCGCGGGCCCGTTGGCGAACCCAGCCAACACGCGGCGCCAGCTGGTGGGCGTCTATCACACGAGCTGGATCGAGCCAGTGGCCGAGGCGCTGCGACGGCTGGGATCCGTATCAGCCTGGGTCGTGCAGGGAAGCGACGGGTTGGACGAGCTGACCATCTCGGGTCCCAGCGAGGTGGCGATCGTCGCCGCCGGCGGCGTCGAGCGCCGCAGGATCGTCCCCGAGGATGCAGGGCTGGCCCGCTCGCCGCTTTCGGCGATCCAAGGCGCGGATCCGGCTTTCAACGCGGCCGCCCTGGTCCGATTGCTGGAAGGCGAGATCGGGGCCTATCGCGACATTGTGCTTCTGAACGCGGCAGCGGCGCTCATCGTTGCCGGCCGAACCCATGATCTTGCCGCCGGCGTCGCGCTTGCTGCGGCTGCGATCGATGACGGACGCGCCCGCGCATTGCTGGCGCGGATGGCCGAAAAGTCCTGATGAGCGACGCGCTCGCTCCGATCCTTGCCGCGAAGCGAGAGCATGTCGCGCGTCGCAAGACCATCCTCCCTTGGGCCGAATTGGAGCGGCGTGCCTCCGCCGAAGCGAAACCGCGCGAATTCAGGGGTGCTCTTGAAGCCTGCGCGGCTGAGGGCCGGTTCGCGCTCATCGCAGAGATGAAGCGCCGCTCGCCCAGCGGCGGCGAGATCCGGCCGGGCTTCGATCCAGCCGATGTAGCGCGCGCTTATCAGGCCGGCGGAGCGGTCTGCCTCTCGGTTCTGACCGACGAGCCGTATTTCGGCGGCCTGGACGAGGATCTCGCCAAAGCCCGCAGCGCAGTCCCGCTGCCGGCGCTTCGCAAGGACTTCATGATCGATCCGTACCAGATCGCCGAATCGCGCGCGCTGGGGGCCGACTGCGTCCTGTTGATCGTGGCTGCCCTGTCCGATCAGGCGATCGCGGAGCTCGCGGCGGAGGCCGTCCGTTTCGGCATGGACGCGCTGGTCGAAGTGCACAATGAAGCCGAGCTCGAACGAGCCTTGGTGCTCGATGCAACGCTCATCGGCGTCAACAATCGCGATCTCAAGACGCTGAAGACCGATCTCGCCACCTTCGAGCGGCTGGCGCCGCGTGTTCCGCCGGATCGAATGCTCGTCGCGGAGAGTGGATTGCGGACCTATGCCGACCTCCGGCGTATGGCCGACTCGGGTGCGGTCGGCTTTCTCATTGGCGAGAGTCTCTTGCGGCAACCCGATCTCACCGCAGCGACACGGAGCCTCTTGGAACCCTAGGCCCGGCGACGATTTAGGAACCCGCTTGACGCCTCTTGCGAACTAAAATAGAACAATCACGATTTGTTCTGCGATTCGCGCGAGGTAACGCCCAATGTTGACACGGAAACAACACGAGCTCCTGCTGCTGATCCATGAGCGGCTGCAGGCGGAGGGCATTCCACCGTCCTTCGACGAGATGAAGGACGCGCTTGGCCTCAAATCGAAATCCGGCGTGCATCGGCTGGTGACGGCCTTGGAGGAGCGTGGCTTCATCCGCCGCCTTCGTCATCGCGCACGGGCGCTCGAGGTGATCCGCCTACCGGAGGTCCAGGGCGGCGGCAGGCAGCCTGGCGGATTTCGGCCGCAGATCATTCGCGGCGACTTCTCCCCGCTCCAGGGGCGGCCTGTCGAGGCGACGATGGACCGCGACGCGTTTGACCAGCTTCCGCTTTACGGGAAAATCGCAGCGGGTACCCCGATCGAAGCGCTGCGCGACCACGGCAATTATGTGGAGGTCCCGCGCAGCCTTCTCGGTACCGGTGAATATTACGCACTGAAGGTGAGCGGTGACTCGATGGTTGATGCGGGCATCCTCGATGAGGACACCGTCATCATCCGTCGCGACGAGACGGCGGAAAACGGCGCGATTGTCGTCGCCCTGGTCGACAATCAGGAAGTCACGTTGAAGCGCCTGCGCCGCAAGGGCAACACGATCGCACTCGAGCCCGCGAACCAGTCCCACAAAACGCAGATTTACGGCGCCGATCGCATCAAGGTGCAGGGACGCCTGGTTGGACTGATCCGGAAATATTGAGCGCGGGCCGTCTGATCTCGCCGAACGGATCGGGCCGCAGCATGCGAACGCCGAGAATGGCGGGCGCGATCAGCCACGGAAGGTTGAAGGGCAGATAAATGGCCGGATGAGGCGGCGGCGTCGGTCCCATGAAGGTGACGTCAAAATAGATCAGCATGTTGGCGACCGCGGCGCCGGAATAGATCAGCGATAGCGGCCGAACCCAATCGCGGGCGCGCAGCAGCCCGTAAATGACGAAGACCAGGATCGGCGATTGTATGAAGCCGTCGAACAGCCCATTGGCGAGAAGGCTGGTGGGCGGCTGCAAATGCGCCGGCTCCTGGGTCACCGCCCAATCGTAAAGCGCGCGCAGCGGTGGCCACGGGCTGTCGGGGGCGACGGGAAATCCGAGCCCCTCGGGCAGGCTGTCCAAAACGCCATAGAGAATCGACAGGACAAAGAACGCGCTCAGCCCCAGATCGAGCGGTCGTGTGTTGACGATAATGCGCGGTCTCACTGCTTCCCTATTTTTTGGTTTTGAGCAGTTGCGGGCGATTTAGCCGGCCGTCAGGCCGCCATCAGCGATCAGCGTGTGGCCCAGAACGAAGGATGAGGCCTTCGAGCACAGGAAGAGCGCCGCGGTCGCCATCTCGGATGGATCGGCGATCCGGCCGATCGGGTGAGCGTCCGCCATGCGCGCAATGAAGGCCGGGTCACCGCCATGATTGTCGACGGTGATCTGCGTCTCGACGCCGCCGGGGCAGAGCGCGTTGATGCGGATTCCCTTGCGCGCATATTGCAGCGAGGCGGCTTTCGTCATGCCGACCACGCCGTGCTTGCTCGCGGTGTAGGATGGCTTGTTGGCGACGGCGGTGACGCCGGCGATCGAGGCGACGTTGACGATCGTGCCGCCGCCCTGTTTCAGCATCTGGGCGATCTCATGCTTCATGCACAGGAAGACGCCCTTGAGATTGATCGATTGGATGCGATCGAACACCCCCTCGTCCCAATCGGCCGTGGGGGTCAGCTCGGGATCGATCCCGGCATTATTGATCGCGTAATCGAGCCGGCCGAATGTCGCGACGGTGCGCTCGACCATATTGGCGACTGAGGCCGTGTTGGAAACGTCGGTCTGAACGAAGATCGCTTCGGCCCCGTTGGTCGAGATGCCCTGGGCGGCGGCTTCACCGAGTTTGGTCGAAATCTCGGCGATCACCAGCTTTGCGCCGGCCTCCGCAAAAGCCTTGGCGGTCGCAAGCCCGATGCCGCCGCCAGAGCCCGTGACCAGCGCAACCTTCCCCGAGAACTCGCCCATGATACGCCTCCGATGATCCGATTGGCTCCTTTGTAGAACCCCCTCGCCTCACCGTCGAGCGGGCTCCGTCCAGGGGCGCTCTCCCGTGGTCTCCCGAACCGTCTCGACATGCGGTCCGTCATTGTCGAAGCGCACTGAGATCGCGCCGTCGCGTGCCAAGTCGGTCGGATCGACGACCAAGGGTGCGTGGCAATCCGGATGGGCGGCGATCTGGGCGATCACGACGTCGCTTCCGGCACAAGCCGCGGCGACATCCTCGGCTTTGGACACGATGGCCCCCTTGCGTCCGGCGACGGTGAAGCGGCAGAGGCCGTCGCCGCAGCCGGCGGCCTGAGGCGTATCGCCGAGCGCGGC
This sequence comes from Alphaproteobacteria bacterium, assembly GCA_035293565.1. Lineage (GTDB taxonomy): Bacteria > Pseudomonadota > Alphaproteobacteria > BOG-932 > Roseiterribacteraceae > DATGMP01. Next base: position 92,481 of record DATGMP010000005.1, read on the forward strand.
CGGTGGGTTATCCTCGATCTCGCCTTCCCCAGCTCGCCGCACCCAGACGGACTGGGTGAATTTGTCGTGCAAGCGGTTGGATAGCGCGATGCCGCCGGAATCCAGTCGTATCGCGACGAGCTTTCCATCCTGCGAGATCAGGAGATCGGGCGGACGTGCGGTGAACGTCAGCAATACGCCGGCGGCGAAGGGCGCCACGCCGAGCCAGCGCCAGCGGCGCGTCCAAAGCAGAAACCAGAGCCCGCCGATCACGATCAGGGCCAGGGCTCGATCCGGCATCGCTTGGAAATGGCCGGCGGCGCCCGGGAATCCCGAGAACAGCTTCGCCGTCGCGAGCATCGCATGGATGCCCCACCCCATCGGCTTCAGCGCCAAGGCTTCCAGCCCGAAGGGCATCAGAAAATAACTCGCGATGCCCCAAGGCATGATCCAGAGATCGTGGATCGGGACCGCGATCAGATTGGCGCCGAGCCCATAAAAGGCGCTCTGCTGGAAATGATAGATCGCGAAAACCGCGCTCGCGGCGCTCGCTACGACCGACATGACGGCGATGCCGCCGAGATAGGTGACGATGCGCCGAAGCGCGCCGGTCTCCCTCGGCATCGATCCATGCCACCGCCACCGCTCGTAAAGCACCACAAGCGCAACGATCGCCGCATAGGACATCTGGAAGCTTGGCCCCATCAGAGCTTCCGGCTCGAAAGCGACGAGCAGGGTTGCGGAGATGGCGACCAGCCGGAGCGTCAGCGCGCTTCGATCGAGCATGATTGCCAGCATGATGAAGCTGGTCGTGATCATCGATCGCTCGGCGGACACCGGCGCGCCGACGAATTCGGTATAGGCGATGGCGCCAAGGAGGCCGCCGGCCGCGGCGAGCTTCTTGATCGGAAGACGGAGCGCGATCCAGGGAATCGCTGCCAGGCCGAGCCTGAGCGTGAAATAGATAAGCCCGGCGGCGATTGTGATGTTCATGCCGGATATGGCGAGCAGATGGGCGAGGCCAGCGTCCCGCATCTGGTTGTTGACCGTGTCTGGAATCGGGCCGCGCTCGCCGACCAGCAGAGCCAGCGCAATGGCGCGCTCGGGGCCGTCGCCCGGCGCGGCGAGCACTGCCGAAATGCGCTCGGCCGCAATCTGGCGCAACCGCCCGAGCAACGGGGCGCCGGCATCGTCGGCGCTAGGCCGTTCCGTGAAACGCCGCACGGCATAGCCGACAGCACCGATCCGCTCATAGAACAGGTCGCGGCGGAAATCGTGCGCGTCCGGCGCTGCCGGCGTCGGCGGCGCATAGAGCTTGGCGCGCAGCGAAAGTCGCTCGCCGAGCCGCGGGACGTCGGACCGCGGCGTGAGCCTCACCCGCACCTGCTCCGGTGTTGCACTGCGAGACAGCCCTCCGACAGAGACATCCGCCAGCAGCACCCGTGCGCTCTTCTCCAGAAGCTCGACCTCAGCCACCCGGCCGCTGACGATCACCGGCCCGACCGGCTTGTCGACGATCGGCGCGAAGACAATGGCCGTCCTGACTTCCGCGGCCAGAAACCCGCCCGCCACCATCGCGAGTGCCGCCGCGAGGCGCGCAAGCGGCGGCCGGTGCCGCAGCATGAGCCCGAGCGCGGAGATCAGCCCGAACAGCAGAACCCCGGTCGAAAGTCGCGGCTCGACCGGCAGCGAGAAATAAAGAGCAACGCCGAGCCCTATAAGGACCGGCGTCCAGATGAGCCAGCGGTCTCGTTCTTGCTCGAACAATCCGCCGAGCCCGCCCCACAGACGGGCAAGCCGCGATTCGGCGCGTTCCCGTAGATGCCCGAGAGTCGTTGCTGTGGGCTGAGCCATTACAGCTCAAGCTTAGACAATTTGAAATTGTACAGATAGCCGAAATCAGCCGGACGATGGGTGTTCCAAACCGCTAATCTAATATCCTGAGCGACAGGGCTTTTAACGGATACTCCAATCAATTTGATCGATCTTTGGCTAAAAGCTGGGTCAAAATGTAAAATCTCGCTCGTGAGATCGAACCGCTCCTGAAGCCGCTCGGACGTCGTTACATCGGCCGGTTCACATTCGATCTGAAATCGCCCGAGTCGCTCCGAGGAAATTCAATGGGATACACGACGATCTTGCGTTTCACGTGAATTGTTGATCTAGCGCCCTCCCGAGTCGCTTCAGAGTAAGGCCGTCGCTACGACAATTTCAGATTGTGCAGATAGTCGAAATCGGCCTGCACGGACTGAAGCGAGGATTGGGGGTAAGGCGGCTCCTGTTCGACATAGGCCGCCGCGATCTTGGCCTTGCCGGCGGCGGCGAAGAGGCGCGGCCAATCGATGATGCCGGTGCCGAGGTCGGCGCCTTTCATTTTTAGCTCAGTATTGGGCGGTGCCTGCTTCAAGTCCTTGACGTGGAGCATCACGTAGCGGTCGGAATAGCGCGTCAGGTAATCGGCCGGGTCTCGGCCGGCGCTTACCATCCAGCCGCAATCCAGCTCCAGCTTGACGAGCGCCGGGTCGGTCCGGGCGAGCAGCGTGTCATAGCCGGTCGCGTCTCCGAATTTGCGGAATTCGAGATTGTGATTGTGATAGGCGAACTGGAGCCCGGCCTTCTTGATCTGCTCGCCGACCCTGTTGAAGAAATCGGCATTGGCCTTCCAGTCGTCGAGCGTGAAGTTGCGGACGATATCCATCACGTACCCCGCCGCATTATTCAATGTCGCCGGCGCACTCCGGCGCAGCGCCAAAGGAAAGGCGCATACGAGGAAGTTGAGCCCCGCTTCATGCGCCTGGTCGATCGTTTCCTGCAGGCCGCCCTGAAGCTCGGCGCCGTTGATATGCGCGCTCTTCCAGTCGAGTCCGAGCGATTCGAAGATCATTCTAAGGTCGCGGGCGGAGCGGCCGCCGAGGGCAAGACCGGTCTCCACCGCCCGATAGCCGATCGCCGCCACCTTGCGGAGCGTTCCATCGAAATCGCGCTGGATCGCATCCTGCACCGTATAGAGCTGGAGGCCGATCGGAAGACCCAGCGGGTCGGCCCGCGCGAAGGACATCGTTCCGGCGCCGAGCGCCATCGCGGCGCCCCCGGTAATGAACTTTCGCCTCCGCAAACCGATCATGAGTTCCTCCCCACGGCTTTTGGTTCGAGCGATGCCACGATCATTGGGCGACGCCTTACCCAAGAATACAGCACAATCGCGGTCAGGAGAGCGGCGCCGCCGTCGACCGCCAGCATCCCTCTGGGTCCGAAGAAGGCATAGCCCTGCCCGTCCGCCCAGGTCATGTAGGAGACGGGCAGGTTCGCGGCCGAATTAAGGATGGAAAAGCGGGTCGCTCCGGTCCCGCGATCGGCGTCGACGACGTCCAACACCAGAGCGACATAGGCCGCGTAGCACAGTCCCGATGTCAGCGAATAGAGCATCGTGCCCGCGGCGTAGGTCGCAGGGCCCAGGGGCCCCATCATCATAAGGAGCGCGCTGAATGCGCACGCCGTCCCGGCCGCGATATTGGCCATGCGTCGCTCCATGTGCCGGCAGATCAGACCGCCAAGCAGCGAGCCCACGGCGATGACGATGCCGCCACCGATCCCGCTGACAAGCGTGACAAAATCGGGGGAGGCCCGGTAATCGTCGCCGAGCGCCGTAAAAAGATAGATCAACGCGCAAGCGCCCATGGGCGACAGGAATATTGCCGCGGCTTGATGCGTCCGCCGATCGCGCGCTGTCTCGAACAGCGCATCCCGCAGCCCCCGGAACGTCGCTGGAGCAACCACCTTTGGCTCGGCAATCGGCAGGACGGCGAGAGCTGGCAGGAGGATGCCGGCTGCTCCGACCGAGGCTGCGGCCGTGAGGGAAACATGCTGCAGCGTCGCGAGAATCAGCCCGCCGCCAACGGCGCCACCGCCGACATTGCCGGCTTGGAACCAACCGGAGGCCATGCCTCGACCCTCGGCACGAAGCGTGGCCGCCATCAGCGCTCCGACGGCCGAGGAGACGAACGCGTTCAGCAGCGCTCCTAAAGTCAGGAGCGCTGTCATGGCCGTAAAGGCGCCCGGCAGGGGCAGCAGCATGCTGCCCGGCAGCATCGCAGCGCTGGTGGCGGCCCCGAATAACAACCAGAGTTTCCGGCGGCGCCCGAGGTCGACCAGCGGCGCGACGACGAAACCGATGATCGAGGGGAGGTTGATTATGGCGCTTGCCGAGGCAATCTGATCGACAGGGATGCCCGCATGCTTGAGCATCCAGGGCATGGCCGTGCCGACAAATCCGAAATAGACGCCCTGGGGAAGAGCCAGGAAGAAGAACAGCCAAGGCGGCGAGCGGTCGTGCAACGGGGGTATTCCGAACAGGCTAGTGCTCGTCGGATCTCCTAGCAGCGATCGGTCGGCCGAACGAGCCTTCATTGCCGATCGCTCTGGATGTGCTAAGCACCGAACCGCTTCAAACGCGCTGGACCCCTATGACCGTCGTCACCCGCTTCGCCCCGTCGCCCACCGGCTACCTGCATATCGGAGGCGCTCGGACGGCGCTCTTCAACTGGCTCTTCGCGCGCCATCACGGCGGCAAGTTCCTGCTCCGGATCGAGGACACCGACCGCGCCCGTTCGACGCCTGAGGCAACCCAGGCGATCTTTGACGGTCTATCCTGGCTCGGGCTGGAGTGGGATGGCGAGGCGGTTTCGCAATTCGCTCGCCGGAATCGGCATGCCGAAATGGCTCGGAAGCTGCTCGACTTGGGTTATGCCTATCTCTGCTACGCCACGCCTGAGGAACTGGAGGCGATGCGCGAGCAGCAACGGAAAAGCGGTCTGCCGATCCGCTATGACGGACGCTGGCGCGATCGCGACCCTGCCGAGGCGCCGCAAGGGGTGGCGCCGGTCGTCCGGCTGAAGGCGCCGCAGACCGGCGAAACGATCCTCGACGACCGCGTCCAGGGCCGGGTGACAGTTTCGAACGAGCAGCTGGACGATATGGTGCTGCTGCGCGGTGACGGGACGCCGACCTACATGCTCTCGGTAGTCGTCGATGATCATGATTTCGGCGTGACACACATCATCCGCGGCGACGATCACCTCACGAATACCTTCCGGCAGATTCAGCTCTACCGTGCGCTCGGCTGGGACGTGCCGGTATTTGCGCATATCCCGCTGATCCATGGGCCGGACGGCAAGAAGCTCTCGAAGCGGCACGGCGCGCTCGGGATCGAGGCTTATCGGGCCATGGGCTATCTCCCCGAAGCGCTCAGGAATTACTTGCTGCGGCTGGGGTGGGCGCATGGGGACGACGAAATCATCTCGACCGAGCAAGCCGTCGCCTGGTTCGACCTGGACGGCATCGGTCGCTCGCCCGCCCGGCTCGATTTTACCAAGATGGAGAATCTGAACGGCCACTACATGCGTTTGGCCGACGATCGCCGCCTCGCCGATTTGGTCCTGCCTTCGCTCGAAGAGACTCGGGGCCGGCATATCACCACAGAGCAACGCTTACGGCTGGAGCGAGGCATGGCCGGGTTGAAAGCCCGCGCCAAGACTTTGGTAGAGTTGGTCGAATCCGCCCGCTTCTATGCCGATGAGAGGCCGATCCAGCTTCAGCCCAAGGCAGCCCAGCTCATGACGCCGGCGGCTCTCGAATTGCTCGGCAAATGGGCCGGCAAGGCGCGAACCATCGAGCCGTTCGAGGCCGCGCCGTTGGAAGCCGCGGCGCGAACGCTTGCGGAGGAGGCCCAAGTGAAGCTTGGTGACATCGCCCAGCCGCTCCGAGCGGCGCTCACTGGGGGAACGGTTTCGCCGCCGGTTTTCGAGGTCGCCGCCATCTTGGGCAAGGACGAGGTCTTGGCGCGGGTCGCCGATCGGCATGCGGCCGGCCCGTCCGCCGATCCCGGATGACCGCGTTGATCTAATCCTCGGCCGGGGGTATTTTGCTGCAGCGCCAAAAGGCGCCAGGCCGTTCGAAACCTGTTCCGAGAGTGCTCATGACCAGCCAAGCGACCGCCCAAGCCGCGCCAAAAGGTGCCGAGACCGTCAAGCTCGTAGACACCGCGGGGAAGACTTACGAATTTCCAGTTCTCTCGGGCACGTTGGGGCCGAATGTCATCGATATTCGAAAGCTCTACGACGCAACCGACTATTTCACTTTTGATCCTGGATACACGTCGACCGGGTCCTGCGAGTCCAAAATCACCTTCATCGACGGTGACAAAGGCATCTTGCTGCACCGCGGCTATCCGATAGAGGAGCTGGCGGAGCAGAGCGACTTCATGGAGGTCTGCTACCTCCTGCTCCATGGCGAGCTGCCCAAGGCATCGCAAAAAGCGGAGTTCGAGAAGTCGATCACCTACCACACGATGCTGCATGAGCAGCTGACCAGCTTTTTGCGCGGTTTCCGTCGCGATGCGCACCCGATGGCCGTGATGTGCGGCGTCGTGGGAGCGCTCTCGGCCTTCTATCATGATTCTACGGACATTACGGACGCGCGCCAGCGCGAGGTCGCATCGCACCGGCTGATCGCCAAGATGCCGACGATCGCCGCGATGGCCTATAAATACTCGATCGGCCAGCCCTTCGTTTATCCGCAGAACAACCTGAAATACGCGGATAATTTCCTGAACATGATGTTCGCGGTGCCGTGCGAGGAATATAAGATCAGCCCGGTCCTCGCGAAGGCCATGGACCGCATTCTGATCCTCCATGCCGATCACGAGCAAAACGCCTCGACCTCGACCGTAAGGCTCGCCGGATCGTCGGGCGCCAACCCCTTCGCCTGTATCGCGGCCGGCATCGCCTCGCTGTGGGGGCCTGCCCATGGCGGCGCCAACGAGGCCGTCCTCAAGATGCTGATGGAGATCGGCCACAAGGATAAGATCGGCGAGGCGATCAAGAAGGCGAAGGACAAGACCAGCGGCTTCCGCCTGATGGGCTTCGGGCATCGGGTCTATAAGAATTTCGACCCGCGCGCGAAGGTAATGCGCAAGACCTGCCACGAGGTGCTGGGCGAGCTCGGCATCAACGATCCGCTCTTGGAACTCGCGATGGAGCTGGAGCGGATTGCGCTTGAGGACGAGTACTTCATCGAGAAGAAACTTTACCCGAACGTGGACTTCTATTCGGGCATCATTTTGAAAGCGATGGGCATTCCCATTTCCATGTTCACGGTGCTCTTCGCGATCGCCCGCACGGTTGGGTGGGTGGCGCAATGGAACGAGATGATCGAGGATCCGATGCACAAGATCGGCCGTCCCCGGCAGCTCTACACCGGCGCTGCGCAGCGCTCCTACGTGGCGATCAACAAGCGCTGATCGGCAACCTCGAGCATCTTCAGAACGACATCGGCTGCCGCTTCACTCGGTAGCCCTGTCGGCCCGGATAGCAGTTTCCGGATCGTCTGTGCGCCGGCAATCTGTTCGGCGCGCGCAGTTGGATCGTCCAAGAGTTTCGCCAGCGCAGCCGCCATCGGCTCTGCGCGACATTCATCTTGCAGGAATTCCGGTATCAGCGGGCGGTCAAGGACGAGATTGGGCAGCGCCGCATATTTGAAATTCGCGAGCCGGATCGCGATCGCGTAGCTGATGGCATTGACCCGATAGGCCACGATCGCGGGCACGCTTGAGAGGGCCAGTTCCAGCGTGACGGTGCCGGACTTCGCAAGCGCCGCTTCCGACGCGGCGAACGCGTCGAATTTCTCCGGTTCGCTGTCGACGAAAACCGTCTCCAGCCCGGAGCCTGCCAATACGCCTTTCACCAGAGCCGCGATGTGCGGAACCGTGGGCACCGCAACGGTCAACGGCGGACGTCCGGCTTGCACCCGGCGCATGGTCTCGATGAAGACAGGCAGAAGCCGCTCGATCTCGCCTTTCCGGCTGCCGGGCAGCATGGCGATGACCTTGCGATCGGGCGCGAGGGCGTGCCGTGCCCGGAAGCCGCCGCCGTCGCCCTTGCCGACCCCACCCTCGATAGCCGGGTGGCCCACGAAGGTGCAAGGAAGGCCAACCCGCTCGAAATAGGGTGGCTCGAACGGCAGGAGCGCCAGCAGATGATCGAGGAAGCGCGCGATCTTCCGGGCTCGCCCGGCCCGCCATACCCAGACGCTGGGCGCTGCGTAATGGATGCAGGGAATCCCCAGCCGATGAGCTTTTTTGGCGACGCGGAAGCAGAAATCCGGAGCATCGATCGTGATAAGCACGTCCGGATGCCGTCGCGCGACCTCACCGACAGTCTGGTCGATCCGGCGCAGCAGACGCGGTAGGCCCGGCAGGATCTCCGCTATTCCCATGACCGACAGCTCCGCCATCGGGAACAGCGGCTCCAATCCTTCGGCAACCATCTGGTCTCCGCCGATGCCGGCAAAGGCGATATTTTCTCCGGTCTTGCGCCGCAGTCGAGCCATTAGGCGACCGCCGAGACGATCGCCCGACGGTTCGCCGGCGATCAGGAAGACCAGCGGTCGATCGGTCACTTCGCGGACGTTTCAGCAGGATCGATGGCGATCAAAAACAAGCCCAACCGATCCGCTTCCGAGATGCAGGCGTCGACGTCCACGACGATCGTGCCGGCGGCTTCGATCGCCACGCCGCGAAGCCCCGCCTCAGCAGCGAGCGCGAGTGTTCTTTGGCCGATCGTCGGCAGATCCATTCGCCGGTCCTGCCGGGGTTTGGCGATCTTCACCAACACGCCGCCCACGCCGGCGCGCGCCAGATCCCTGGCGCGTGCGAGCAGAGCATCGGTTCCTTCAATGGCCTCGACTCCCAGCACTAGCCCTTGCTGAACGACCACGGACTGCCCGACATCGGCTTCGCCCAATACGCGCGCGACATCGACTCCACGCGCGATGTCGTCGCGGGCTTGCTTGTCCGGCGCGTGCCGCCCAAGAACGCCTTTGGCAACGAGCCCGTCGGTTAGCAGATCGGTGACACCGACCAGTCGAAACCCCTCACCTTCGAGCTCCCGAGCCAGCCCCGAAAGCAGGCCGTCATCCCCCAGCGCCCGCGCGCCGATCTTGGCGACGATCTGCGCCCCACGCCAATCGAGCCCGATTTCCGACCAGCTCGGCCGACGTACCGGACCCGCCATGACCAACTCCGCGGCGCCCGCCCGCTTGAGCTCGGCGATGGCGCGTCCGGCTTCACCTAGCCGTACCCATGCATGGGGAAGGTCGGCGACGGTCGCTGGATCGGTCTGACCGGTGAAAGCGATGATGAAAACCGGCCGAAGGTCTTCCCGGGCCGAGTCTGCGATGCGGCGAGGAAGCGTACCTCCGCCGGCCAGGATGCCGAGCGTGCCCCTCTCAGTGCCCATTCGCGGCGGCAGGCTGGCACAGACCGCGGCTCGATTTGGCACGGACGAACTCGACGATCTCGTTGACATAGCGGTTCGCGGCGAAAACTCGCGCCATTTCCTCAAGCCGTTCGGCAAGCGTGCCGTCGGGACCGAAGAGCATCCGGTAGGCGCTTCGAAGCGTCTGTATGTCGTCGCGCTCGAAGCCGCCGCGCTCCAACCCCACCAGATTGAGGCCGGTCAGCCGCGCGCGATCACCCATGGCCTGCGCATAGGGAATGATATCGCGCTCGACGCCGGTCATGCCGCCCACGAAGGCATGCATGCCGATGCGGCAGAATTGGTGAACCGCGGAATTTCCGCCGATGAAGGCGTAGTCGGAAAGCGTGACGTGTCCGGCTAGCGTCGCATTGTTTGCCATGATGACATGATCGCCGAGCATGCAGTCGTGGCCGACATGAGCGCTCGCCATATAGAGCCCGTTGTTGCCGACGCGAGTCACCATCCCGCCGCCCTCGGTCCCGGGATTCATGGTCACATACTCGCGGATACGGTTATGGGCGCCGATCTCGAGGCTCGATTGTTCGCCCTTGTACTTCAGATCCTGAGGCGGCTGTCCGAGGGAGGCAAAGGGGAAGACGATCGTCTCCTCGCCAATCGTCGTCCGGCCTTCGACGACAACGTGGCTTTTGAGCTCGACCCGGTCATGCAGGATCACATGCGGGCCGATGATGCAAAAAGGTCCGATCGCTACATCCCTGCCGATCTCGGCTTTGGGATCCACGATCGCGGTCGGATGGATCAAGGGAGAAGGTCCTGTTGGGGCCGCTTATTGGTCGACGATCATGGCGGTGTAGACGGCCTCGGCGCAAAGGACGCCGCCGACCCGAGCTTCACCGCGGAATTTCCAGACATTGCCGCGCTTGTGGATCTTCTCGACATGGACGCGCAGCGTGTCCCCCGGCATCACGAGCTTGCGGAAGCGCGCATCTTCGATCGACATGAAATAGACGAGCTTGCCTTCAGATGTGCCGCCCAGCGACAATACGACAAGCGCGGCGGCGGTTTGCGCCATCGATTCGATGATGAGAACCCCCGGCATAATGGGCTTCTCGGGAAAGTGCCCCTGGAAGCAGGGCTCGTTGACCGAAACATTCTTGATGCCGACCGCGCTGTGATCGACCACGATCTCTTCGAGCCGATCAACCATCAGCATGGGATACCGATGCGGCAGCATTTTCATGAGCTGCGTGATGTCGAGGCTGCTCGGGGGCTGCTCTACGATCTGCCGTGCGTCGACCGTCACTCTATTCTGCCTCGCCGCTACCACGTTCCTTGGCCAACTTCGCCAGCACCGTCATCTGGCGAAAGAATTGCCGCGTAGGTACCGCTGGGAAGCCGACCAGTTGCGCGCCGGCCGGAACGTCCCGAAAAACGCCGCTCTTTGCCGAGATTCGCGCGCCGTCGCCGATCGTCAAATGTCCGGCGATACCGCTATGGCCGGCAATCACGACATGGTCGCCGATCTTGGTGCTTCCGGAGATTCCGACCATGGCGACGATGACCGAGCCGCGCCCGATTTGGACGTTGTGCCCGATTTGTACGAGATTATCAATCATCGTTCCTTGGCCGATTACCGTGTCCGGGCCCGAGCCACGATCGATTGTCGAATTCGCTCCGACTTCGACATCGTCCCCGATAAGAACACGTCCGATCTGCGGAATTCGGACGTGCCCGGACTGGTCCATGGCGAAGCCGAATCCATCCTGACCGATCCGGGCGCCCGGGAAAATGGTGACCCGGTTGCCGAGAATCGCATGCGTGACCGAGGCGCAGGCGCCGATCCAACAATCGTCGCCGATTTCGACGCCCGGACCGATCACGGCATTCGCTTCAATGACGCAATTCCGCCCGACCCTCGCACCGGCGCCGACCACCGCCCCCGCGGCGACCGCCGAGCCCTCGCCGATAATCGCATCGGTGTCGACATGCGACCCCGCCGCGAAGCCGGCCTCGGGGCGCGGCCTCGGATGGAACTGCTGAGCAATCAGAGCGAAGGCCTTGTAGGGCGTGGCCGATAAGAGAAGCTGCATCCCCTTTGGTGCGCGGTCGGCATAGGCAGGCCGGACGACGCAGGCTCCCGCTTGAGCCATGCTGAAGGCGTCGACATATTTTCGATTGTCGAGAAACGACACATCCCGTGGCCCCGCCCGGTCGAGTGGAGCCACATTGTCGAACATGGCGTCCGGGTGAGAGCCAGGCGCGAGTTCGGCACCGGACAGCTCCGCAAGTCGTCCCAGGGGGAACGGCCCGTGCGGCCGGAAAAAGCGAAGATCCGTCATCCAACGACTACACGGCTGGAAGCGATCGGTTCCTCCGCAAAGTCAGCCTGGAAGGCTGGCTACTTCTTCTTGGCCGGAGCCGTGGTGGCCGCCGGGGCCGGAGCCGGAATCCCATCCGTCGCCGAACCGGCGGCGGCTGCCGCCGTGTTCGCCGCGCCTGGAGGCGCCACGGTTACGGTGACGGAGGGCAGCTTCGTGTTCAGCCGCTGTATCACGTCGTCGGTGATGTCCATATTCTTGTCCGACAGCGTCAGGACGGCTTGCCGTTGCAGCACCAGTCCGATCCGCCGCTCGGCGGCCAGCTGCTGAACGATGGACAGAACGTTGTCGACGACCACGTTTCGGGCATCATTCGTCGCCTTGGCAAAGGCTTCCTGACGCTCCTGCTGCAGCTGCTGAGCATTGGCGTACCGGCGCTGCAGGTCCTGGGACCTTTCCTGGAACGCGTCCGGTTGAAGGACGGGCCGTTGCCGCTTCAGATCGTTCTCGGCGGTCTTCAGCTCTTCGCCCACCTTGGTGAGCTGATCGCGAATCTTGCGCGCTTCCGTTTCGAGCTGCCCCTGTATGCTCCGGCCCGCGGCGGATTCCTGCATGATCTTCTGCAGATCGACGATTCCGATCGTCGGCGCCACGAGGGCCGGCGCAGCCGCGGGCGCGGCCGCCGGGGTTTGCGCGAAGGCGCCGCTGCCCAACGCCAATGTGCCGGCAAGAGCTAGCCCGAGAACGGAGATAAAACTGCGCATGACCGACAATCCCCTAGAAATGAGATCCGAAGTTGAAGTTTAGGATTTGGCCCTTGTCGTAGGGCTGCTTCGCGAACGGATATGCGATATCCACGCGAATCAGACCGAAGGGCGATTTCCACGATACACCGATACCGGCCGACGCGCGGAGAGCGAAATCGTTATAGGCCTGCGGTATCCCGGTTATACCGTCAAACGTGACCGGCGTCTTCGGCAGATAGATGCCGCCCAGCGCTCCGAAGTCGGTAAAGCCGTACATTTTGATGCCGTATTCCTGCGGCAGGCCCAGCGGCACGCTCGTTTCGAGCGTCCCGGTATAGTAATACTCGCCGCCCAACGGGTCGTGGGTTTGGACGTCGCGGGGGCCAATGCCGGCAATCCGGAAGCCTCGCAAATCCTCGCCGCCGACGAAGAACCGCCCTTCGATATTGACCGGCTCGCCCAGCCCGACCACGTCGCCGACGCCGAATCTGGCGTTCAGAACCCAACCCTCGGCATATTGATAGTAATAACTGGCCTTGGCCACTGTTTGGAAGAAATGGTTGGTGCCGCCGAGACCGGCCAGGTTGGTCGATAGGCTGAGCACATAGCCGCGCGTCGGATCGACCCGGCTGTCGCGGCGGTCATAGGCGATCGACTGGCCGATCTGCGACGTAAATCTCAAGCCAGCCTGCTCGACGATATAGAGCGACGCCAAGGATTGAATGTTCGTGATCTCGTTGGCGAAGAAGCTGTAGGTGATCGTCTGACGGAGATTATCGGATAGCGCGTAACCCGCGCGGATATCAAAGCCCGTCCGCTGTTGATCGTAGCTGTAATTCTGCGAATAATTCAGAACCGACCGAATGACATCGAAACCAGCAGCAACATCGCGACCGAAGAGATAGGGCTGCGTATAGCTGATATTCAGCGTCTGATAGTAATTCGATATCTCTGCACCGAACTGTGCGTCCTTGCCTTCGCCGAATAGATTGCGCTGGCGGATGTTGAACTGCGCGAATATTCCGTCCAGGCCCGAATAGCCGGCGCCGACCGAGACTTCGCCTGTGCTCTTTTCAGTTACCTTGACATTGACAATGGTCTTGTCCGGTTCAGATCCCGGAGTGTTCGTGATGTCGACCTTGTCGAAGAAATCGAGATCTTTGATTCGTTGCTGCGATTTCTTCACCAGTTCCTGGTTGAAGGCGTCGCCTTCCGAGAAGCGCATCTCGCGCCGGATGACTTCGTCGATCGTCACGTCATTGCCGGAGATGTCGATCCGCTCGACGAAAACGCGCGGCCCCTCGCTCACGTCGTAGGTTACGTCGATTGTATGCGACGTGCGGTTCTTGTTGAATTCCGGTCGCACATCCACGAACGCGTAATGCTGCTGCGTGACCGCCTGGCTCAGAGCGACGACCGTGTCTTCGATCTTCGAAGCGTTGTAGACGTCTCCTTCCTGGGTCTTCAGCTCGTCCTTGAGTGTATCGGGATCGAGCCCCTTGAGCTCGGAGCGGATGTCGATCTTCCCGAAATTATACTTCTCGCCCTCATCGACCGTGAAGGTGATGAAGAAGTCTTGGCGGTCGGGGGTCAACTCGGCGACGGCCGAGACGACGCGAAAATCGGCATATCCATTGGCGAGATAGAAGCGGCGCAGCAGCTCCTTGTCATATTGCAGGCGGTCGGGATCGTAGCTGTCGTTCGAGGTCAGGAAGCGCCACCAGGCCGCTTCCTTGGTCATGATGGCGTCGCGCAGATCGTCGCCGTCGAAAGCGTGGTTGCCGACGAAATTGATCCGACTCACGGGCGTCCGCGGACCCTCGTCGATTTCGAAGATCAAGTCGACGCGATTCTGATCGAGGACGACCACCTTGGGCTCGACCCGCGCCGAGTAGCGGCCGGCGCGCCGATAGAGCTCCAAAATCCGGTCGACGTCGGCTTGAACGCGCGTGCGGGTGTAGACGGTTCGCGGCTTCAGCTGGATCTCGTCCGTCAGCTTATCGGTTTCGAGCTTTTTGTTACCCTCGAAGGCGATGCGATTGATGATCGGATTTTCCGCGACCGTCACGACGAGCGTATTCCCGTCGCGCCGAAGCGTCACGTCTGCGAACAGACCGGTGGCGAACAGGTTTTTCAACGACGCGTCGAGCTGCGCCTGGTCGAACGTATCCCCGGGCTTGAGCGTTAAATAGGAGAGAACGGTCGCAGGCTCGATGCGCTGCGTACCCTCGACCTGAATGTCGTGGATCACGTCCCCTTGCTGGGCGTGGGCCACGTCGGAGAGCGCCACGCTCATCGGAAGCGTGAACAGTGCCGTATGGGCAGCCGTCAAGAGTAGCGGTGCAAGCCACCGATTCATTGTTTGTGACGACCTTGAACTCAGGTTCCGGGAATGATGCGGGCGATGTCCTGCCACATCACGAAGATGAAGAACGACAAAATCAGAGCAAAACCGACCCGGAATCCGAAAGCGAGGGCACGCTCACTGACCGGACGGCCATGCACTGCTTCGATTGCATAAAACAGCAGGTGGCCGCCGTCCAGCACTGGTATGGGGAAGAGATTGATCAGCCCCAGGCTGATCGAGAGAAGCGCTACGAACTGGGTGAGCGGAACGAAGCCTTCGCGCCAGAATTCGCCGGACATCTGCGCGATTCCGATCGGGCCGCTCAGGTCGCCTGTCCCGCGGGTCCCGATGATCATTTGCCAGACGACGCCCAGCGTATTGGATGTGATCGACCAGGTCTCGCGAGTCGCCTGCCAAAGCGCGGTCGGCGGGCCTTCGTGCCGCATCACGAGCTCGCTC
Source organism: Alphaproteobacteria bacterium (assembly GCA_035293565.1). GTDB lineage: Bacteria > Pseudomonadota > Alphaproteobacteria > BOG-932 > Roseiterribacteraceae > DATGMP01. Next base: position 107,605 of record DATGMP010000005.1, read on the forward strand.
GAGGGATAGACGCCGAGCTGTCCCATCCGCTCGACGTTGCCGAACCGGTCGCGCTCGTCGACCACCGCGGGCGTGGCTACGAGCTCCAGCGGCTGGCCATTGCGCAGAATGTTAAGTTTGATTGGTTGGCCAGGAGCGAGCGTGACGAGGAGCTTCAGTTCCTCGAATCGGCGGACTTCACGGCCATCGACGCTCTGAACGACGTCGCCGGTCATGAGCCCGGCATGCTCGGCCGCTGAGCCCGGCTGGATTTTCCCGATGATCGGAGGCGTGAAAGGTTGGCCGACCGTCGCGAAAAGCACCGTCATGACCAGGATCGCGAAGAGGAAATTGGCGACCGGTCCGGCACTCACTACGAGGGATTTCTGCCAGAGCTTCTTATGCATGAACGAGACGCGGCGCGTTTCGGCGTCCATTTGAGCGGCCGCCTCGATGTCGGGACGACTGCTGGCGTCGGCATCGCCGAACATCTTGACGAAGCCGCCCATCGGTATGAGGGCGATCCGCCACCGCGTCCCGGCGCTGTCGGTCCATCCAAAGATTTCAGGGCCGAAACCGATCGAAAAGGCATCGATCTTTACCCCGCATCGGCGGGCCACCCAATAGTGACCGAACTCGTGCACGAAGACGAGGATCGATAGGACAACCACGAAGGGCAGGATGTAGTGATAGGTCCAGGCCAGGGAAGTGAGCGCAAAATGGGGGATCAAGGCCATTTTTCGTCCTTATAACGCGGGGCTGACCGAGCGCCGCGAAAGGCGCACCCGAATGAAATCTTCGGCAAATCGCCTAGCTTCGTTGTCGATGGCGACGACGTCGTCGATCGAGGCCGGAACGCTTCCGGGCAGCGCGTCCAGTGCGCTTTCCACTACCCGCTCGATGTCGAGAAAGCCAATTCCTCCGGCAAGGAAACCTGCCACCGCCGCCTCGTTGGCCGCGTTCAGAATAGTAGGGGCGTCACCCCCCATTTGCAAGGCGCGCCGCGCGTGGACAAGTGCCGGAAAACGCTCGGGATCCGCCTGTTCGAACGTCAGCTGCGCGATTTCCGCGAGGTCGAATTGCGGCCGCGCTACCGGCATTCGGTCGGGCCAGGCCAGCGCGACGGCGATCGGCGTTCGCATGTCCGGCGTGCCGAGCTGGGCCAAAGTAGACCCGTCATGATACTCGACCAGCGAATGTATTACCGATTGCGGGTGGACAACGACATGGATCTGCGGCTCCGGCATGTCGAACAAGAAGCGAGCCTCGATGATCTCGAGCCCCTTATTCATCATGGTCGCGCTGTCGACCGAGATCTTTGCGCCCATCGACCAGATCGGGTGCGCCACGGCCTGTTTGGCGGTCGCCGCCGCCATTCGGGCCCGGGGCCAGGTCCGGAACGGGCCGCCCGATGCGGTCAGAATGATGCGGGCGACGCTGCCGGGACGCGCCTGGTCGAAAACCTGGAATATGGCGCTGTGCTCGCTATCGACCGGCAGCAAGCGGGTTCCGTGCCGCTTCAGCTCCGCCAGCATCAACGGGCCGGCACAGACGAGGCACTCCTTGTTGGCGAACGCGACGGTCGCGCCCGAGCGGCAAGCCGCTAAGGTCGGCTTGAGGCCAGCGGCGCCGACAATCGCGGCCATGACTAGGTCGACGGGGCGGCTCGCGGCCTCCGCCACGGCCTCACGACCCGCGGCGGCCTCGATTCCCGAGCCGGAAAGGGCCGCGCGAAGCGTTCCATAGGCGCTTTCGTCCGCCACGACTGCGAGCTTGGCCCCAACCCGGCGCGCCGTCGCGGCGAGGGCCTCGGCGTCGCGATTCGCGGTCAAGGCTTCGACCGTGAATTTCGTGGGATTCTCCTCGATCAGGCTGAGCGTGCTACGCCCGACCGATCCGGTCGCGCCCAGGATACTGACACGGCGTTGGTGCGAATTGCTCATGGCATCAAGCCTGTAGTTCCGCCGAAAGCATGGAGAAGAGCAAAGCTGGGCACTGCCCAGAGCAAACCGTCGATTCGGTCGAGCAAGCCGCCATGGCCCGGGATCAACCCCCCTGAATCCTTCAATTGAAAGCGCCTTTTGACGGAAGACTCGAACAAATCCCCACCCTGCCCTGCCAAAGATAACCCAATCGCGATGACAATGGCATAGGCGGGCACGCGGGCGTGGAATATCGCCGCCCAGGCGAACGCGATCAAAGCCGCCGCGACGATCCCGCCGACGAGGCCGCTCCAGGTCTTGTTCGGACTGATCGACGGAGCCAATCGCGGGCCGCCGACTATCCGGCCCACGACGAATGCCCCGATATCGGTCGCCCAGACGGTCAGAAAAACGAAGAAGACCAGCTGCCAGGCCGAGTCTCCGACGTCACGGAGCCATGGCAATCCCACCATGGTCAGGCCGACATAAGGCAACCCGAGTGCAGCGAAGACCGGGCTGGATTGATGTCCGGCCCGGCCGACCAAAGCGAACAAGGCCGTCAGCCCGGCGAGCGCGACGAGCGCCCCTGGCGCGCCGTAAAGCCAATAGACGAGCATTACGGTCGCGAAAGCGACGTAGCCGGCCATCAGTGGCCGGCCGAGGACGATGCGGAACCATTCGCGAAGGGCGATCGCCGCCCCGGCAGCCATTGCGACGCCGAACCATTTACCGCCCAGATAAGCGAGCACCAGGACGGGCGGCGCGAGCGCCAGCCCGGACAGGATCCGCAGCGACAGATTGCGTCGCCGGTCAGCGGCTGCCGACGAGGGCACCATAACGGCGCTCGCGCCGGCGAAACTCCCGGATGGCATGTTCGAGATCGGCTTTCGAGAAATCGGGCCAAAGCGTATCGACGAAGACCAGCTCGGCATAGGCGGCTTGCCAGAGGAAGAAGTTGCTGATCCTCTGCTCGCCCGACGTGCGGATGACGAGATCGGGATCCGGGATTTCCCGCGTCCACAGCATCGATGAAAGCAGCTCCTGATCGATAGCCGCCGGGTCGACCTCGCCCTGGCGCGCGCCTTCGGCCAGCCGTCGCGCCGCCTGGACGATGTCCTGACGCCCGCCGTAGCTCAGAGCCACGGTCATGTTGAGCGCCTTGTTCCCGCGGGTCAGGCTCTCCGCATGCTCGATCAGATTGACAATATCAGTTGCCAGGCGTGACCGGTCCCCGATGACGCGCAGCCTGACCCCGTTGCGGTGCAGTTCGGCGATCTCGCTTCTGAGGTATAGGCGAAGAAGCAGCATCAGCTCCTCGACCTCTTCGATCGGGCGGCCCCAATTCTCCGAGGAGAAGCCGAAGATCGTCAGATAGGGAAGCCCGAGCTCGCGCGCGGCCTCGACCGTGCGGCGTACAGCTTCCATGCCGCTGCGGTGGCCGGCGGTACGGAACATCCCGCGCGCCTGCGCCCAACGGCCATTGCCATCCATGATGATGGCAACGTGGCGCGGACCCGGCTCCTGGGAGAATTCGGCCTCGGCAGTCATCAGATCTGCTTGATCTCCTTGTCCTTGGCTGCCACCGCCTCGTCGACTTTCTTGATGTGCTGGTCCGTCAGCTTCTGCATCTCCGCAGAGGCTTTCTCATGCTCATCCTGCGTGATTTCCCCATCCTTCTCCAGACGCTTCAGCATTTCCATCCCGTCGCGCCGGACGTTACGAATCGCCACGCGAGCCTGTTCGGCATATTTGCCGGCAACTTTTGCCAACTCGTTGCGACGCTCCTGATTCAGCTCGGGAATGGGGACCCGTACGACGGTTCCGTCGATCTGCGGATTGAGGCCGAGGCCGGCATCGCGGATCGCCTTGTCCACGGCCTTCACATTGGCCTTGTCCCAGACCTGAACCGTGATAAGTCGCGGTTCAGGCACCCCGATCGTGGCAACCTGCGTGAGCGGCATCTCACCGCCATAGGCCTCGACATGGATCGGATCGAGAAGGTTGGCGGAGGCTCGCCCGGTCCTGAGACCCGCGAACTCCTTGCGCAAGGCTTCGAGCGCGCCATCCATTCGGCGGGCAAAATCGGCAAGACGCGGATCGGTCATATCGAGACCCCCTTTGGTGTTGATCTTGGCCCGCGCGCGCCGCGCTCCGGGCTTTCGGATCCCACATGGCTTTACACGAGATAGTCCCGGCTACAACGGACTTATGGCGTTTCCGTGACGATCGTGTAGCGGCCACAGCCGCGAAAGATATTGGCGAACCCGTCATGCTCGGTAATGGCGAAGACCAGGATCGGGATCTTGTTTTCTCGCGCAAGGGCAATGGCCGACGCGTCCATCACCTGCAGGTCGCGAGCGAGCACGTCGAGATAAGTCAGGCGATCGTAACGCTCGGCGTTTGTCACCTTGTTCGGGTCGGCGCTGTAGACGCCATCCACTTTCGTGCCCTTGAGCAGCGCGTCGCAGCCCATTTCGGATGCCCGCAAGGCGGCCGCGGTGTCAGTCGTGAAGAAGGGATTGCCCGTACCGGCGGCGAAGATAACGACCCGTCCCTTCTCCATGTGTCTGACTGCACGACGGCGGATGTAGGGCTCGCAGACGGTCGACATCGGAATGGCCGATTGAACGCGAGTCTGCACGCCCAGGCTTTCCAGAGCGGCTTGCATGGCCAGCGAATTGATGACTGTCGCGAGCATGCCCATATAGTCGGCCGTCGCGCGCTCCATCCCCTGCGCGGCGCCGGAAACGCCGCGAAAGATGTTGCCGCCACCGATCACCAGGCAAACCTGGATGCCCAAGGCCGCGACGGATTGCACCTCGGCGGCAATGCGCGCGACGGTTTCCGGCTCCAGCCCATACTCCTGCCCGCCCATGAGCGCCTCTCCTGAGATTTTCAGGAGGACGCGTCTGTAGGGCGGAGCCGAGGGCATGGGTGTCGCCTATTCGCGCGGCTTCAGCTGGGCGGCGACCTCGGCGGCGAAGTCGCCCTGCTCCTTCTCGATGCCTTCGCCCAGGGTAAAGCGAACGAAGCCCGCGATGCGGACCGGCGCGCCGACATCCTTGGCTGCCGCCTCGATCACCTTGCGCACCTTGGATTCCCCATCCACCACGAAGACCTGTTCGAGGAGCACGACTTCTTCGTAATATTTCCGAAGCCGGCCCTCGACCATCTTTGCGATGATCTCTTCCGCCTTACCGGAGGCGCGGGCCTGCTCGCTCAGCACGTTGCGCTCCCGGTCCAGCGCGGCGGCGTCCACATCGGCGATATCGAGCGCATCGGGTCGGGCCGCCGCAATGTGCATGGCAATCTGGCGGCCGAGCGCGTTCAGCTTCTCCGGGTCGCCGGCCGATTCCAACCCGACCAGAACACCGATCTTTCCCAGGCCCGGGGCTAGAGAATTGTGGACATAGGTCGCCACCACCCCCTGATTCACGGTGAGCTTGGCTGCCCGCCGCAGAGTCATATTCTCGCCGATCGTGGCGATGAGCTGAGTCAGCTCCTCCTCGACCGACCGGCCAGTCGGATAGGGCATCTGCTTCAGGCTGTTCATATCCGCCGACGAGTTCAACGCCAGCTTCGCGACCGACAGGACGAAGGCCTGGAACTGCTCGTTGCGGCCGACGAAGTCGGTCTCGGCGTTGATCTCGACCACCGCGCCTTCGCGCGGCATCGCTGCGACGCCGATCAGGCCCTCGGCGGCGACGCGGCCGGACTTCTTGGCAGCCTGCGACAGCCCTTTCTTGCGCAGCCAATCGATCGCGGATTCAATATCTCCGCCCGTTTCGGTCAGCGCCTGCTTGCATTGCATCATGCCCGCGCCGGTCTTGTCGCGCAGATCCTTGACGAGCGTGGCAGTAATCTCAGCCATGGTATGTCCGTTGCTCTTCGATCTTGGAGTCAGGCTCAAGCCGAGGGCTGAGCTGCATCGCCGCCTTCGGTTCCAGCCGCCGCGACGCCCTCGCCGGCTCCCAAAGCTTCTTCAGTCGGAGCCTCTTCCAGTTCGCCGATATCGGCACCCGAAGCCATGAGCTCGGCCTGAAGCCCGTCGAGCACCGATCCCGCCAGCAGATCGCAATAGAGCTCGATCGCGCGAAGCGCATCGTCGTTGCCGGGAATGGGATAGGTGACCCCATGCGGATCCGCGTTGCTGTCGCAGATGGCGACCACCGGGATCTTGAGCTTCGTCGCCTCCTGGACCGCGATCTCCTCGCGAGGAACGTCGATGATCACGAGGATATCAGGCAGTCCGCCCATCTCCTTGATGCCGCCCAAGGCCCGCTCGAGCTTGTCCTTTTCGCGGGTGAGTTGGAGCAGTTCCTTCTTGGTGAAGCCGGCTTGCTGCTGCGGGTCGTTGAGCCTCTCATCCAGTTCCCGAAGGCGCCGGATCGACAGGGACATGGTCTTCCAGTTGGTCAGCATCCCGCCGAGCCAGCGATGGTTGACATAGTACTGTCCGCAACGTTGGGCGGCGGCGGCGATTTTTTCCTGCGCTTGACGCTTCGTGCCGACGAAGAGCACACGTCCGCCATTGGCGGCAACATTCCTCACCGCGTCCATCGCCTGATGGAGCATCGGCACGGTTTGCTCGAGATCGATGATGTGAATGCCGTTGCGAACCCCAAAAATGTAGGGCTTCATCAAGGGGTTCCAGCGGCGGGTATGATGTCCGAAGTGAACGCCTGCTTCCAGGAGCTGGCGCATGGTAAAGCTGGGTAGAGCCATAGTCCTTCCGTCCGGTTTGTGCCTCCGCGGGAATCGTCCATCTCTGGACACCGGAGCGTGACCGGAACTGGTTCCGGTAGAACGCCGAGCCCGCGTGTGAATTTGCCGGGGCGCCGCTAAAAGCGCGTCCAGCTGCGGCTCATATATAGATCCGCTGTCGAATTGACAATCTTGCCTGCGTCCGGCCTGCCGGCACCGTAGGAATAGGCGGGCGCGCCCGTGCGTCTTTGCAGCGAGGGCAATAGGGCATTTAGCGATCGGCATGCTTAGATATGAGTGATCGATTTCGCGACGGCAAATCGATATTTTGCCTGAAATCGCGGGTACAACCCGCTTGAGGAGACAAGAAAATGCGTACGGTTCTATGGAGGATCCGCCAAATAGCCGCGGTAGCGACCGTGGGCATCGTGACCGCCTGCGCGCATCCGACCCCCTATCAGCCGGCGGCCTCCGAGCAAGGCGAAGGCTATACGACGCAACGGATCGAGAACAACCGGTTCCGCATATCCTTCCGCGGCAATTCGGTGACGTCACGGCAGACGGTCGATACCTACATGCTCTATCGCTGCGCCGAAGTAACGCTTGAAAACGGCTATGACTATTTCGTCATCGTCAACAAGGACGTGGACAAGAACACCGGTTACGAGAATTACGGCGACGACCTCGCCTGGGGCTGGGGCGGCGGTTGGGGCTGGCGCCATGGTTGGGGCGGACCAGGCCCCTGGGGGCCCGGTTTCGATTACTCCCGGCCGATCAACACCTATGATGCGATCGCCGATATCATCCTCTATCGGGGCGCCAAGCCGGCCAACAACCCCTATGCTTACGACGCGCGTAACGTGATGAATGCGATCGGGCCCACGGTAATGCGCATCGCGCCTGCGCCCGGAGCGCCTACCGCGCCGCCGGCTCCGCCCCCGCGGACCGGAGGCTATTAGACCTCCTGCACCTCGACGACGCCGGGCAGCGACTTAATCGCTGCCCGGCCTCGCCCCGTGACGGACCAGGCGCCCGGCAATTTGAGCTCGACCTCTCGCGCCTCTTCCATCACGATGACGGTCACCTGGCCTCTTCCGCGTCCTTCCCGAGCCAGCGCCTCGCGAAGGCCGGGCACGCCTTCGGCCGCGGAGAGGAATATCCGAAGGCCCGCCGCCGCATTTTCGACCGCCGGCTCCAGAGCCTCTATGCCCTGACAGGTGAGGCGGACCTCGTCGCCGGTCTTCTGGACGTCGATGGTCAGTATCACCGCCTGCCCGGCCGTCATCAGCTCCCGATGAGCCGAGAGCAGCTCGGAGAAGACAGTCGTCTCGAAGCTTCCCGTCGTGTCCGACAATTGCAGAAAGGCAAAGCGATTGCCCTTGGCCGACGTTCGTTCCTGACGCGCGGTCACGATGCCGGCGACCCTGAAACGGGTCGAACCGCCCCTGCCCGCCTTGGCCAGCATCTCGCGATACCCGATGACACCGAGGCGAGCCAAAGCCTTGGCATGCTGATCGAGGGGATGGGCCGAGAGATAAAAGCCGATCGCCTCGAACTCAAGCCGGAGCTGCTCCATGGGCGTGTGGGGCGCAACGACCGGCAAGGCCGGGACGGGAAGGCTCGCCGTGTCCCCGCCGAACAGGTTGCTCTGGCCTGTCTCCCGCTCGTTCGCAGCCTCGGCCGCATCGCGGAGCAGGAGATCGACCGCTTGGAAAAGCTGCGCCCGATTCTGGTTCAGGCTATCGAGAGCGCCGGCATTGATCAGATTTTCGAGCTGACGCTTGTTGAGGACTCCGTTCTCGACACGTCTCGCGAGATCGAACGGATCCTTGAACGGCCCGTTGCGTTCGCGTTCGGTGACCACGGCTTCCATCGCCGGTCGGCCGACATTGCGGATCGCGGCCAGCGCATAGCGGATCGCCTTCGAGCCGTCCGGCAGCTTCTCGACAGCGAAATCCGGGTGCGAGCGGTTGACGTCGGGCGGCAACAGCTTGATCCCGAGCCGCTGCATCTCTTGTCGAAAGACGTTAAGCTTGTCGGTATTGGCGATCGAGTATGTCATCGACGCCGCCAGGAACTCGACCGGATAGTTGGCCTTCATGTAGGCGGTGTGATAGGCGACCAGCGCATAGGCTGCGCCATGCGACTTGTTGAAGCCGTAGCCGGCGAACTTATCGACGAGATCGAAGATCTGCCCGGCCTGACCGGAGTCGACACCCCGCTCGACGGCCCCCTTTATGAAAGCCTCGCGTTGGGCCGCCATCTCGGCCTTGATCTTCTTGCCCATGGCGCGTCGCAGCAAATCGGCACCGCCCAGCGTATAGCCTGACAGCACCTGCGCGATCTGCATCACCTGCTCTTGATAGATGATGATGCCGAAGGTCTCCTTGAGGATGCCTTCGAGCGTCGGGTGCAGGTAATTGGGTTTCTCTTCGCCGTTCTTGACCTTGATGTATTGCGGAATGTTGTCCATCGGTCCCGGCCGATACAGCGATACGAGCGCCGTTACATCCTCGATCCGGTCGGGCTTCATGCGCTTGAGCGCATCGCGCATACCGGAGCCTTCCACCTGGAAGACGCCTACCGTGTCGCCTCGCGCCATCAGCTCGTAGCTCGCTCGGTCGTCCAGCGGCAGAGCAGCCAGATCAATGCCGATCCCCTGACGCTCCAAAAGCTCGACAGCCCGCTTCAGAATCGTGAGCGTGGTAAGCCCCAAGAAGTCGAACTTCACCAGCCCCGCCTGCTCGACATATTTCATGTTGAACTGGGTCACGAGCGTGCCCGATTTAGGGTCTCGGGTCAGCGGGATCAGCTCCGTCAGCGGCCGATCGGATATGACGACGCCGGCGGCGTGAGTGGACGCGTGGCGGTAGAGGCCTTCGAGCTTCTGCGCCATGTCCATAAGCTTGGCGACGCTCTCATCCTCGTCGCGCATCGCCTGCAGCATGGGCTCGCCCGCGATGGCCTCGGCCAAGGTGACGGGAGCAGCTGGGTTGTTCGGCACCATTTTGCAGATCTTGTCGACCTGCCCATAGGGCATCTGAAGCACGCGGCCGACATCGCGCAGCACGGCGCGGGCCTGAAGCTTTCCGAAGGTGATGATCTGCGCCACCCGATCGCGACCATAGCGCTCCTGGACGTAAGCGATGACCTCGTCGCGCCGGTCCTGGCAGAAATCGATGTCGAAGTCCGGCATGGAGACGCGTTCGGGATTGAGGAAACGCTCGAACAGCAATCCGAACCGGATCGGATCGAGGTCGGTGATGGTGAGCGACCACGCGACGAGCGATCCCGCGCCGGAGCCCCGCCCCGGACCGACCGGTATGCCATGGTCCTTCGCCCATTTGATAAAGTCCGAGACGATCAGGAAGTAACCAGGGAACTTCATCTGAATGATGACACCGAGCTCGAATTCGAGCCGGCTTTCATATTCGAGCCGAACTGCAGCCCTTTCCGTTTCGTCCATCTCCGGTCTGAAGACCTGTCGCGCGAGCCTTTCCTCGAGGCCGGCCTTCGCCTGCATACGCAGCTCGTCGGCTTCGCTGCGGTGCTCGGCTGTTGGGAAAGCCGGCAATAGCGGCTTGCGCGATTTCAGCAAGAAGCTGCAGCGCCGGGCAATGGCAAGCGTGTTGTCGACGGCGTCGGGCAGATCGGCGAACAACGCCCGCATCTCCGCTGCTGACTTGAAGCGGTGGTCGGGCGTGGCTCGCCGACGATTATCCTCCGTGACGTAAGTGCCGCCGGCGATGCAAAGCAACGCATCATGCGCTTCATACATCCCGTCGTCGGCGAAAAAGCACTCATTGGTGGCGACAAGCTGCAATCCATTGGAGTCGGCAAGCTCGATCAGGGCTGCTTCGATGCGCTTCTCGGTATCGAGCCCGTGGCGCATGAGCTCGACGTAGAGTCTGTCGGGGAAGAGCCGCATCAAATCGGCCAGCGCGACCTCTGCGGCGGGCCGCTGTCCTTCATTCAGAAGCCGGCCGACCGGTCCGGAGGGCCCACCGGTCAGCGCGATCAGGCCCTCGGTCAAGCCTTCGAGGGCGCTCAAGGGCAGAACGGCCGGGTGTCCCTCCTCATTCTCGAGGCACCCCTGGCTCACCAGCTTGATCAGGTTGGCATAACCCACGGCATTTTGAGCAAGGAGCACCAGCTGGTCCGGTTCCGGCCGCAGCCCCGGGCGAGTGGGAGATCCGCCGCGCTTCAGGCCGAGTTGAACGCCGATGATGGGTTGGACCCCCTCGTCGGCCGCCGCGGAGGCGAATTCGAGCGCACCGAACAAATTGCCGGTGTCCGTGATCGCTACTGCCGGCATCCGCTCTTTTTTGCAGAGCTTGATCAGATCCTTGATCTTGATCGCCCCTTCCGAGAGCGAATAGGCGGAATGGACGCGCAGGTGGACGAAATCGGCGTGGCTCATTTGCTCTGCTGGGCAAAGGCGCGATTCAGCTCGCTGCCTGGGGCAGCGTTAGAGAAGCTTTCGAAGGTGCCATGCTCGGCGATCTCGCGCGCCGCGCCTAGGAACGCGGTCCAGGCTACGCGCGCCAGCGAGCCGCCGACGCTGATCCGCCGCACGCCGAGACCGGCGAGCGTCGCAGCGGAATGCCCGAGCGTGAGCACGTTGATCGGTTTGGGCGCAACCGCCTTCACAACGGCCGCGATCTGTTCGGGCGCCTGGATGCCAGGAGCGTAGAGGCAGTCGGCGCCGGCTTGCGAAAAGGCCGTCAGGCGGCGAATCGTTTCCTCCAGATCCGGACGTCCTCGGATGAACCCCTCGGAGCGCGCGGTCAGGACGACACCGGTTCCGCTCGCATCGATGGCGCGTCGCGCGGCCGCGATGCGAGCGACGGCATCCTCGAAATCGTAAAGCGGCGACGCACCGTTTCCGGTCGAGTCCTCGATCGAAAGGCCGGCGATCCCAGTCTCGACCGCACGCGCGACGTTCTTCGCGACCGCTTCCGCCGCATCGGCATGGCCGTTCTCGAAATCGGCGTTGAGCGGCACATCGACCGAGGCGGCTAACATGGACAAGTGCCGCAAGACATCGTCGAGATCGACTCTGCCGTCCGGCAGGCCCTTAGCCCAGGCCATGCCCGCGCTAGTCGATGCCAGCGCCTTGAAGCCGAGGCCCTGCAAAAGCCTCGCCGAACCCGCATCCCAGGGATTCGGCATCACGAACCACCCGCTCTCATGCAGACGGCGGAACGCGGCGCGTTTCTCGACTGTATTCATGTTGCGCACCATTTCCGCCACATATCGCGATAAGCCGCCTCGATGGCTCGCGCCAAGCCCGGCGCATCGGCCAGAGGCGAAGCCAAATATTCCTGCCTCAGGCGCATTCTGAGCGCCGCGAGCCTGCCCTTGTCGGCCACCAGATCGACACCCTTTGCGATATATGCATCTTCGCTTTCGGCAATCCATTCGGGATGGCCGATCCGGGTCAGCAGACTCATGCTCACCCGCGAGACATGGCTATTGCCGGCAAGCGCGATCAGGGGCACGCCCATCGACAGCCCCTCCAACGTCGTCATCGTACCGTTATAGGGGAACGGGTCGAGCGCGACATCGACCTCGCCGTAGAGGGCCAGATGCTCGGCGTGCTTGGCAGTCCGGATGCGGAAATCGAGCCGTTCCGGTCCGATACCGGACTTGGCGAAGGCCTCCCGAAACCGGTGATGAACCCATTCGTCCGAATTGAAGGAGCTCTTGAGGACTAGACGTGAATTCGGAACCGCGTGCAGCAGACGCGCCCAGAGGGCGATGACCCGCCGGTTCACCTTGGCCAGATTGTTGAACGAGCCGAAGGTCGGATAGCCGTTGCGAAAAATCGGCGGCACGCCGACCGGCGGAACATCGGATTGCGGAAGCGCGACGATGAAGCCATGCGGAAGACGAATCAGCGTCTCGCTGGCCAGCTTGTCGGCGACACCATCCGGATCGGTGATCGCGTCGACTAGCCGGTAATCCATCGCGGCTAGGCCGGTGGTATCGGGATAGCCGAGCCATGTGACTTGGACCGGGGCAGCCCTGCGTGCGAACACGCCCAGCCGATTGCCGCCGGTATGGCCGGCCAGATCGACCAGAATGTCGATGCCGTCGGCGCGAATCTGGTCGGCGATCTTTCCGTCCTCCGCTCCCAACGTCGCCCGCCAATGGGCGGCTGCCCGCCGAAGCTGCTCCGTCATCGAGTCCGGTTGGTCAACGTCCGAATAGAGAGTGACTTCGACTTCGGCCGGATCATGCGCGGCGAGAACCGGAAAGAAATTGTGGCCCACCGAATGGCTGCGAAAATCGGCCGATACGTACCCGACCTTAAGCGGCCGGCGTGCCGCGTCGCGCGCGTTGGCAAAGACCGGCGATGCAGGCGCGAGGGCCGCTTGGCGGCGACCCCAGTCAAAATGGGCTTGCGCCAGCGCTTCGGGCGAAATTGCGGGATCGTAATGCGAAACGAACAGCACATTCGCCGCATATCCGCGATTGTCGCGGTCGAGCTCGGCCGCTTTGCGCTCCAGCGCAACGCCCCGCTCGACATCCCCAGTCTTGATGAGCAGGCTGCCGAGGTTGTTGCTGGCGGCCGCTTGTCGCGGATCGATCTCGAGCGCCTCTTCGAACAACTTCTCCGCCTCTTCCATGCGGCCAAGCCTCGACAAGAAGGTCGCATAGTTCGTCTTGAGGATCGGATCCTTGGGCGCAAGCTTCAGAGCCTTCTGGTAGGTCTCGAGAGCCCCATCGCGGTCGCCTTCCATTTCGATGATCGTCGCAAGTCCGTGCAGCGCTTCCGGCAGATCGGGCGCAATGGCAAGGGCCTTGCCGTAAGCCTCGCGTGCTTCTCCGACCTTGCGTCTTTGACCCAGCACCGTGCCGTAGGCGATCCAGAGAGCGGCGGCCTCGGGGCGTTCCAGCACCAAAAGCGCGAGCGCCGTTTCGGCATCGTCCAGCCGTCCGAGTGCGACCAGCGTCATGGCGCGCCGCATGCGCGCCTCGGCATTGCCCGGCTCGACGGCGAGCGCCTTGTCGAAGTGAGCAAGCGCCGTCAATCGGTCTCCCTTGCGCTCTGCGCGTCCCCCGAGGAGTACCTGCGGGCCGGCCGCGTTGGGATCGAGGCGCGCGGCCTCCTCCAATATGCGCGCCTCCTCCGCGTCCTCGCCGGCGATGCGGAGCGCTTCGGCCATCAGCACGCGGAACGGTATGCTATCCGGTTGCGCCTCTAGGAGACGCCGATAGAGCGGCAGCGCCTGGACGGCCTTCCCCGACCGATGCAGGGCAATTGCCTGCTCCGCCAGCTTGCGCAGATCCGTGGTTTCGTTTCGACTCATGTTGGCGGACAATGCTGCCACATCGCGCGGCCGCGATCAGCTGTTGAACAGCTTCCCATCGCGCAACTCGACAATGCGATCCATGCGGCGCGCGAGATCGAGGTTATGTGTGGCGACGAGCGCGCCCAGGCCGGTCTCGGCGATCAGGTCCCGAAGCAGCGCGAAAACGCCCTCCGCCGTATTGGGATCGAGGTTGCCGGTCGGCTCGTCAGCGAGAAGGAGGGCCGGTCTGTTGGCGAGCGCCCGCGCGATCGCCACACGCTGCTGCTCGCCGCCCGATAGTTTCCCCGGCCGGTGCGATGCGCGACCGGCAAGCCCGACGCGATCGAGGAGCATCGAGGCATGCCGAGCGGCCTCGCCTCGCGGCCTACCGGCGATCATCTGCGGTACGATGACGTTTTCGATCGCGCTGAATTCGGGCAGCAGGCGGTGAAATTGATAGACGAACCCGACCGTCTGTCGCCGCAATGCCGTGCGGCCTTCGTCATCGAGCCGGCTGGCGTCCGTTCCGGCGATGTCGATCTGCCCGGCATTGGGCCTCTCCAGCAGGCCCGCTATGTGAAGTAGCGTCGATTTCCCGGCGCCCGATGGACCAACCAGAGCCACGAGCTCGCCCTTCGCGATTTGGCAATCGGCGCCTCGCAGCACCTCGAGCGTTTCGCCGGCTTGCTCGAAGGTCCGCACGATACCGGACAGGCGAAGGACGGAGCCGTCATTCATAGCGTAGCGCTTCTACGGGGTCGATGCGTGATGCTCGCCAAGCCGGCAGGATGCTCGCCAGGAAACTCAGCGCGAGCGCGATCGCCACGATGTACGAGACCTGCCCCCAACTGATCTTCGCCGGGATCTGGGAGAAGATATAAAGCGACGGGTCGAAGACGTTAGTCCCGGTGATCTTCTGGACGAGCTGCCGGATGCCCTCGATGTTCCGAACGAAGAGGACGCCGATCAGAACGCCGGTTGCCGATCCGACCGTGCCGATGGTCGCGCCGATCATGAAAAAGACGCGCATGATCATGCCGCGCGTGGCCCCCATCGTCCGCAGTATGGCAATATCCGCGCCCTTGTCCTTCACCAGCATGATCAAGCCGGAGATGATGTTGAAGGCTGCAACAACGATGAGGAGGACCAGGATGATGAACATCGTGGTTCGCTCGGTTACCAGCGCATTCAGATAGGCGAAGTTTTGCTGCATCCAGTCGAGAATGCGGTATTGCGGCCCGAGCGTGCTGGCGATCTCGTGCTCGACCTCGGCAAGTCCCTCTTCCGGCTGTTCGATCATCACATCGAGCTCGCTGACGCCCGAGCCGGTCTGGAGAAATTGCTGAGCCGCCTCGAGGGGCATGACGACGGCGCCGCTGTCGACATCGTACATGCCGACATTGAAGATGAGACCGATCTCGAATGTCCCCCGCCGAGGCATTGAGCCGAAGGGCGTGGAAGTGACCTTCGGGCTGATCAGGGTCATCTGATCGCCGACATTGAGATTGAACCGTTCGGCCAGCCTGACGCCGATCGCGATCTTGTCGTCGGTAAAGTCGGCCATCGAACCTCTAACGAGATTCTTGGCAAAGATCGGCTTGGCGGCGAGGTCTTTCTCTCGGATTCCAATTATCTGCAGCAGGCTGCCATAGCCGTATTTTGTGAAGAGAACATTTCCCTCGACAGAGGGGACGACGCTGGTGACATGCGGCAGCTTTGCAAGCTGCGTGACCAAATCTTCGTAATTCTCGACCGGGCCTGTCGTGCTCACGCGAATGTGCGGGCTCACACCCAGGACGTCGTGAACAAATTCAGTCCGAAAACCGGTCATCACCGACATCACGATGATCAGCGTCGCGACCCCGAGCGCGATCCCCAGCAACGAGAAGCCGGCGATCACCGAAACGAATCCCTCGCCCCGCGCGCGGAGATAGCGGGCGGCCAACAAGCGCTCGAAGGGTCCGAAAGTCATTTCGGAACCTGGATCCTTTTCAGCCGAGGGAAACAGGACGCGGCGCCTCGGTCAGGCGAGCGAGCGCGCTCTCCACAGAAAGCTCGTTTCTCTCGCCGGTTGCCCGGCGTTTCAGCTCGACCGTCCCGGCGGCGAGCCCGCGCGGCCCGACGATCAAATGCCAGGGCAGACCGATCAGATCCATATCCGCAAATTTTCCGCCGGGGCGTTCGTCCCTGTCGTCATAGAGGATATCCAGGCCGGCGCCGGAAAGCGCTTGATAGATATGCTCGGCCGCCTCATCCGTCTTGGCGTCGCCGGCCTTGAGGTTGATTAGGCCGACACCGAACGGCGCGACGGAATCCGGCCAGATGACTCCGGCATCGTCATGGCTCGCTTCGATGATCGCCGCCGCGACGCGCGAAACGCCGATTCCATAGGAGCCCATTTCGACGGGAATCGAATCCCCGCCAGGGCCCGTGACGACGGCGTTCAGCGGCTTCGAGTATTTGGTGCCGAAATAGAAGATCTGACCGACCTCGATGCCGCGGCGCGAGACCAGCTGGTCGGCGGTAAGCGGGCATTTGGCCGGATCGTGCTTCTCGTCGGCGGCGGAATAGCGCCTCGTTACCGCTTCGTAGAAACTGTCGATGTCGTCCTCCGGACCAGGCGTCTCTGCCTCAAGCTCGAGCAGCGCCGGATCGGCATGGACCTGGCTCTCGCCGGTATCTGCCAGGATATGGAATTCGTGACTGAGATCGCCGCCGATCGGGCCGGTATCGGCTGCAATCGGGATCGCCTTCAGCCCCATGCGCGCGAAGGTCGACAGATAGGCGCACATCATCAGCCGGTAGGACCTGACCGCGCCTGCATAGTCGACGTCGAAGGAATAGGCGTCCTTCATCAGGAACTCGCGCCCGCGCATCAACCCGAACCGCGGGCGAACCTCGTCGCGAAACTTCCACTGGATGTGATATAGATTCTTAGGGAGATCTCTGTAGCTCTTGATCGAATTACGGAAAATGTCCGTAATCATCTCCTCGTTCGTGGGCCCGTAGAGAAGATCTCGCTCGTGTCGGTCGCGGATGCGGAGCATCTCTTTGCCGTAATCGTCGTAGCGTCCGCTTTCGCGCCAGAGATCGGCGGATTGCAGCGTCGGCATCAGCATCTCGATCGCGCCGTAGCGGTCTTGCTCCGCGCGGACGATTGCTTCGACGCGGCGTAGAACGCGATAACCGAGCGGCAACCAAGCATAGATGCCCGCGGCGGTTTGGCGGATCATGCCCGCGCGCAACATCAGACGGTGCGACACCACCTGGGCTTCGGCGGGATTCTCTTTGAGAGTCGGGAGGAAATATCGGCTGAGGCGCATGAGGGCCGGACTGTAGGGATTCGGGCCAGCCCTGTCTATCGCGCCTCGCCCTTCTGGTTGCGCGCGGCGTTGCGGCACAGAGCCGCCAGCTCGATATCCGGATCGTCGCCAATGGGCTGGCCGTTGAAATAGAGCCGCCCCTCCACGAGCGACACCATGCCAACCAGCGCATCGGCGCGGTAGCCCGTACCGAGAGTGGTGCCGCTCGCCGGCGCGGGGCGTCCGAGCATCCGCGCTAGATTGGACGTAACCTCGATGACGACGGTCGACGGAAATTTGAGTTGGGCGCTGGGGGCGAGACCGGCGGGGGCGACCGGGTTCCCGTTCGCGTCCACGCCTCCGACATAGTCGGTGTCGGGCGACGGGACATGTTGGGTCACATAGCGGCAGGCATCGGCGTCGATTTCGACTCCCGCAGAATCCGAAGCGGCGGCCGACGGACGAAGATCCGTCGGTGCAGCCGGAGCCGGCTTGCGCGGCGGCACGACGATCTGGGTCCCGTCACCTTCATTCGCGGCCGCATCCGGATTGATCGAATCCTGGGCGAACGCCCGCGGGATCCACATGAGCAACGCCGACAGCAGCGATATTGCGATTTTCATTCGCATCGCGCCAATCTGCGGCGGCACGTGCGAACAATTGGTTAGCGCAGCGCGTAAACATCGCCTCTCAACACCTTGTCACAACGAAATCAACGCGATAGAGGTCTGCGATGGAACTCGATTTCGGCAAACTCGGAAGCAAGGTGGATTTCGGTAAAACAGCGCAGGATTACGGCCGGCACCGCGCAGGATTTCCCGACAGCTTCTTCCGGCGGCTGTTCGACGCCGACTATGTGCGACGCGGCGACCAGGTGCTTGATCTCGGTACCGGCGCCGGAACCGTGGCCCGCGGCCTCGCGCGCGGCGGGTGCCTGACGACGGGCCTCGATCCGTCGACCAAACTGATGGACGAGGCGAGGCGACTCGATGCCGAGGCAGGCGTCGCTACCCGCTACGTCGAAGGGCGGGCCGAAGAGACGGGATTGCCGGCCGCTAGCTTCGACGTGGTGACTGCGGGCCAATGCTGGCATTGGTTCGACCGTCCGAAGGCTGCTGCCGAAATCAGAAGGATTCTCAAACCCGGCGGTCGCCTGATCATCGCGCATTTCGACTGGCTGCCGCTGCCCGGCAATGTCGTCGACGCTACCGAGCAACTGATCATCGCGCATAATCCGCCGTGGAAGGTTGCCGCGGGCGGTCTCGGCATACATCCGAGATGGGCGTTCGATGTCGCCGTCGCGGGTTTCCACGACATCGAGACCTTCTCCTACGATATCGAGGTGCCTTATAGCCACGAAGCCTGGCGCGGCCGGATTCGGGCCAGTGCCGGCATTGCCGCCAGCTTGCCGCCCGACAGGGTGGCGCGCTTCGACGAGGAGCTTGCCGAGCTTCTGAAACGCGATTTTCCCGGTGATCCCATCATCGCGCCTCACCGCGTTTGGGCGCTTCTCTGCCGGTCGCCCGACGGCTAGAGGGCGGCCAGATCGTCGATCTGAAGCTGAACCCGCGCCTCACCGTTCCAGCGATCGAGCTTCAGCCGTGCCGCCAGAGCAAGCGGCTTTCCGGACGAGTTGAGCATTGCTTGACCCAGGTCCGAATCGACGGCGCGAAAGGCGATCGCCTTGAGCGAACCACCGGTGCCATCGGAAACGATGCATCGGACGTGTCCGGTCCCGACGACATCCGCCTTTACGATCCGGGCGCCCTTGAGAGCAAAGCGGGGCTCCGGGTTTCCCGAACCGAAGGGCCCCAGCCGCTCGACGGTCTCTGCCAGCGTCACCGTCGCCCCGCCGCACGCGAGCGCACCGTCGATCATGAGCATGGGGTTGGGGCGCGCGGCACCTTCGGCGATCCGAGCGTCGAGGAAGGCTCGAAGCATTTCGAGCCGGTGTTCGGCCACCGTGAAGCCGGCTGCCATCGGATGACCGCCACCCGCGACCAAGAGCCCCGCCTGCCGCGCGGCGATGACCGCAGCTCCGAGATCCATTCCCGCAACTGACCGCCCCGATCCTTTCCCCACGCCATCGACGATGCCGACCACGCAGGCAGGCCGGTGGTAGCGCTCGACCAGCCTGGATGCGACAATTCCGATCACGCCCGGATGCCAGCCTTGTCCTGCCGCGACCAGGATTCGGGCCGTATCGGCCTTGCCGGAAGCCTCGATGGACGCGATCGCAGCTTCGAGCGTAGCTGTCTCGATGGTTTTACGCTCGGCATTATGACGATCGAGCATCGTCGCCAGGCCCGCCGCTTCTGCGGAGTCCTCGGTCGACAGTAATCGTGCGCCTCCGTCGGCTTGCCCGACCCTGCCTCCGGCATTCACACGGGGTCCAAAGACGAAGCCGAGGTGATAGGCCGAGGGCGCTTCGCTGATACCGGCGACATCCGCCAAGGCCGCGAGGCCGGGATTGCGCCGGACCGCCATGATCTTGAGCCCTTGCGCGACGAAGG
Organism: Alphaproteobacteria bacterium; assembly: GCA_035293565.1. GTDB lineage: Bacteria > Pseudomonadota > Alphaproteobacteria > BOG-932 > Roseiterribacteraceae > DATGMP01. The sequence continues at coordinate 127,323 of DATGMP010000005.1, forward strand.
CGCGGTTGAGCCCTTTGAGCGGCACCACATCGGCAACGGTTCCCAACGCGACAAGATCGAGCCATTGCCTCAGATCGGGTTCCGCGCGATCCGCGTACCAGCCGGCCCGTCGCAGAGCGCGATTGACCGCCACTATCGTCAGGAAGGCCACGCCAACCGCGGCCAGGTGGCCGAGCGCGCCCGATTCGTCGAGCCGGTTCGGGTTGATAACTGCGAAAGCTTCCGGCAAGCGGGCTTCGGCGGCGTGATGGTCGATGACCACGACCTCGAGGCCCGTATCTCGTGCGGCCGCGAGCGGTTCATGAGCGGAAATCCCGCAGTCCAGCGTGATCACCAGCCTGGCGCCCTGCTCCGCCAACTTGCCGAAAGCAGCGGCATTGGGGCCGTAGCCTTCCAATATGCGGTCCGGCACGTAGAGCAGCGCGTCGCTTCCGACCGCACGCAGGAACCTCAGCAGGAGCGCCGAAGAGGTCGCGCCGTCGACATCATAGTCGGCGAACAGCGCGATCCGCTCGGCGCCCATGACGGCGCGCGCGATGCGCTCCGCAGCCTTGTCCATGTCCTGAAGCGCGGAGGGATCGGGCAAGAACTCACGCAAGGTCGGGCCGAGATGAGCGGTGACGGAATCGAGCCCGACGCCTCGGGCGGTCAATATCCGAGCCGCCAGATCCGGCAGTCCGTGAGCCTGGGCGAGCGCGAGAGCCATCCGCTCATCGCATG
>DATGMP010000006.1:0-115209 GCA_035293565.1 Alphaproteobacteria bacterium
AAGACGACCGCGCGCGTCGGGACCGTACCCTAATGTATTCCGATTTGGAGATACGGCGGTTGCCGGGAAGGCGAAGAACGCTGGCCGGAGCAATCGCGGTTCTGGCGGTCGCCGGCCTTCTTGCGGTCTTCTCCTCGAAAATCGAGGCTGCCTATTATAGCCTGTTCACATTCCGCGAACATGACAGTTTCGTTTTCTATGCGCTCTTCGTCGCGCTGCTCATCGCGGGTTGCCTCACGAGCATCTTGCCGGCATCGATCCTGGGCGTGTTCGCAGGCGCATTTTTCGGAATCGCCGCGGGCTTCCTGATCAGCGCCGGTTCGTTTCTGTTCGCGGCGCTGATCGCCTTTGGCTTCGCGCGATATTTCTTCCGCTCTTTCAGCCGCAGGCTCGTGGGACGATTCCTCGATCTGGAGCGGTTGGAGCGCAATCTCGCTCGGTCCGGCTGGAAATACGCCCTGCTCCTGCGGCTGAGCCCGATCGCCCCTTTCGGGATCACCAGCTACGGCCTCGGGCTCACGCCGATCTCGTGGCGCCACTACCTCCTGACCACCTTCGGCACCTTTCCGTTTCTCCTGGCCTGCGTCTATGTAGGCAAGGCGAGCGGCATGATCGTGGGCAGCCATGGCGAGTTCGATCGAGCACTCCTCTGGCAGCTCGTTATTCTCTTTACGGTCGGATCAGGTCTCATCGCCGTCGCGCTCTGGCTCTTGCCACGCCTGGCGAGACGGGCCTAGCTTCTCTCCGCAAGAGCGAATTCGGCACTCCAAATCACGCGCTGGGGATGGCATGAGCTATGACGTCGTGAGCCTCTACCGGCACCGCTTCGAGCCAGAGTCGCTGGCGCCGAAGCGTCGAATCTGGGAAGTCCTCTGCCGGGATTTCTTTTCACGTTGGGTTGATCGGGATTCGACCATTCTCGATCTTGGATGCGGCTACGGCGAGTTCATCAACCACATCGACGCCAAGCGCAAATTTGCGGTCGATCTGAACCCGGACGCGCCCGGCTTTCTCGATCCCGGCATCACTTTCATCAGAGCGGATGCCAGCCGGGTCGATCAGCTTGCCGACGGTAGCGTCGACACTATTTTCACGTCGAACTTTCTGGAGCATCTGCCCGACAAGAATATATTGAGGGCAGTCTTGGCGGAGATGAAGCGGCTGCTTCGGCCGGGCGGTCGCGTGCTCTTGATGGGGCCGAACATTCGTTTCGTGGGCGGCGCCTATTGGGATTTTTGGGACCACCATCTCCCGCTGACCGAGCAGTCGCTGACCGAGGGCTTGTTGCTCGAAGGCTTCAAGATGGAGCGCGTGATCGCGCGCTTTCTGCCCTATACCACCCGCTCGGCGCTGCCGCAGCACCCTTGGCTGGTTGCTCTCTACCTTCGCGTGCCATTGGCCTGGCGGCTGCTGGGCAAGCAGTTCTTCATTGTGGCGCAAAAGCCTGCTTAGTCGGGATCGTCCTGGATCACGAAGCGGACCGGTTCGCCGAAAGCACTTGGCAATCGGCCAGTGCCCCCAGGACTTTCCGGCCGGCCAGGAAATTTCGCACGAGCGCAGCGCGGTCGTCATAATATTTGATCTTGTCATCACAAAACACGATCGCGCCGAGGGTATCGGATCCGAGAAAGCGCTGCGGATCATCGAATACTCTCTGCATAAGAGCGGCATCGGTTGTATAAGGCAATTGAAGTGACTTTCTTTGCCCGTAATAGGGAACCTCCGGGCTCCAGCCAAAGCCTATCAGAATTACGGATTGACCCGGCGCGGTCACGCTGCGGACCAGTGCCGCCAGCCGATAACGTTCGTCCTGACGGTCGTCGGCGACCAGAAAATGCATATAGTAGCGCTGAAATTTCGCCACATCGCCGGCGAGAATCACAACCAGCGCAACGACGGAAATCCAGCCGCGTCCCCACGATCCAATGCTTACGATCCCGACCCCGACGGCCCCAATGAGAAACAGGCCGGCCGCATATTGGTAGTAATCATGAACGATCTGAAGATTGGTGAAGACGAGCAAAGGCGTCAGAAACGCGGCCACGCAGATTGCGGCCGGCAGCAGGTATCTTCGCTCCATCAGCGTGCCGACGATGGCCGCGAGTCCCAGCCATCGCGCGTAGCCAAGCGCTTCGGCGGGCGTTCGATCGGCGACTACGCCAAGCCAGAAATTCGAGCTCAGCCGCTGCGCGAGCGTGCCGAAGTTCCATCCGGTAAGCTGGGTCGAGATCAGCATTGCGCCGAACGGATTCATCGCCTTGAGCCGATCGGAATAAGCGACCCAAATGGCGGTGGCGATGATTGGGAGCAATGTCCCCGCGACGAGTGCGCTTAGCGTTGGCAGCCGTGATCGCAGGCTGTCGGCGCGTCGGGCGGCGGCCAGAAAGATAATTCCGGCAATGATCATAAAGCCAGGGAAGCTCGTTACTTTTGTAAGTGCTCCCACGCTGCCGACGGCGATCATCGCCAGGACTCGTGGAAACGAAGGTTTCTCCGATCTGGCGACGGTGGCGAACAAAGCCAGCCATAAAAGGTCGAAGAAAACGGCGCAGGATTCGATCAGCACCGTCCTGCTCCAATATAGATAGAACGGGGAGCCGAGGAACAGCGTGGCGATGATGAGGTAAGCGTTGGTGTCGAACCGCTCGGTCCGCAACAATACGCGCAAAGGCCAAAGGCAGCCGAGATAGAAGGCGAACGCGACCAGTCGCCCGGCCGCGTCGATCGACACGCCCGCGGAGCTCAATAACGCAACCAGCCACTGGTATGTCGGAAACTCCAGCGGAAGTGACCAGGGATAACCCAGATTCGGCGTCTCGTAGGCGAGCAAGGGGCCGCCGTGCAACAGCCAGTAAATCGTCAGCGCCGTTTGGCTCTGCCGAAAGGCGTGGGCTTCCAGCACGGGCTTGGTAAGGCCAAGGCTCAATATGACGAGCGCATTGATCGAGACCAGAACGAGCAGCACGAGCAGCACCGTGCGCCGAGGCTCCAACCGCCATCGGCGCCGGGTGACTGTCATTTGACCAGTTCCGCTTCGCAATCTGGTGATCCGGGGGCGATACGCTGGAGTGTTTCGCCGTTTTTCAGCAGTAGCGATACCTTTCCTGCATATGCGACGGGATGATAGTTTTTTTTCAGATAATCATCCAACAAAGTAACACCGCTGCTGAGCGAGCTCTCGTTCGGTTCGTCGGGGGGTGCGATTTCTCCGTCCTGAACCACCCATCGGACGGAGCCGTGATCGAGCTCGTCGATCATTGCGGATTGTATGTCGGCGCGCGTCTGCAGGCCCGGATCGAATTGTGCCCACCGGGTTTCGGGAAGACGTCGCGCGATGAAATAAAGCGAAGCCGCATTCCATCCCAGTCGATCATGATGATCGACGGCGACCAATATGCGCTCGTCGGGCCGGCTAAATGCGTCGATGAAGTTGGCGATGCGCACGTAATCGGGGGAGATTTGCGCGATCCCCGTGTTCGGGGCTTCGACGCAGGCCGGCGCTGCGCGCGCGGAGATCAGCCCGGCACGAATGGCGAGCCACTGAGCGATCGACCGATCGCCGACGCGATAGCTGTGGCCTATCTCTTGTTTCATCCCATTGGCGCTCGGCAGGAAGATGACCAAGCCGAGCGCAAAAGCGGCGATGCGTAGCGCCACGCCTTGCCGCCACCATCCCTTGAGCACGAGGGCGAATACGATGAGCGAAGGAATAATGGCGAGCGTCATGTGTAAAGGCACAGCGCGCACGACGCCCTTAAAGAAGAGGAGACCCGAAAGGATACCGAAGGCCGCATAATAGTCGATCGACGCGCGTTCTTCAGGCCGCCGCCATCGCAAACTTCTGAGGCTGGACAGCAACGGCAAGGCCGACAGGGCGACTGCCAAAATGGGAAAATAAACGCCCCACCGGACGATATCGTTTGGATAGACCTCGAATCCCGGAAACGGCAGGTTCCGCATCCGTCGGTAGTAGCGCGCCGAAAAATCGATGATATCGCCGATAAATCCCGGGATCGCGCCGGTGACAAGGAGGAGAATCGCCGCGGGCGCGAAGGCCAGCGCTGTCCCAGCTCCGTAGGCGACAACGGCTCTGAGCCAACGTCGCGTCCGCCGTCCCGGCGGCTCGTTCAGATAGACCAGAAATGTGAGCGACAGAATATGCGCGACGAAAACAAGGAAGCCGACATCGTACCGAAATAGGGCGGCTGCACCGGCGGTCGCTCCCGCAAGCCCGACCCGCCAAATGGGAAAGGCGAGTCGGGCGGCGCGAGTCAGCAGATAAGCCCCTATGATCGAGAGCGGAATGCAGGGGAATACCGGGTAGAGCGGCGACATGAGGGTGAATATCATCCACATTCCGCCCAACGCGGTGACGGCGAGAGAAAACTTGAAAGGGGAGACCTGACGAACGACATAGAACAGTGTCGCCAGCCCTGCCGCGCGTTCGGCAATGTCGAACAACCTCTCGACCATGAAGCTCTTGCCAAAGGTCGCGAACAAGGCGGCGAGCGCGTAATATTGTCCCGGCCCGTAGTTCGCATAAAAGTCGCGGTGAATGATTTCGCCGTTCAGGACGCGCATCGCATCTAAAAGAATGATGCCTTCGTCAAAGACATAAAGGTCTCTCGGCATCGCAAGGAGCAGCACGATGAATGACAGAACATATATAATCGCGGTCTGATATCCTCTGGCCATTACGGAGACCTTGTATTTAGAATTTCAGCCGCATGAAGATGCGCTCGGGCAAAAGCTTGATGATGGCCATGATCGGCCACCATCGCCGGCGGACATAGACGACGCAAGCGCCGCGCTCCGATGCGGCCACGACAGCGCGCCCGACTTCGTCGGCAGTGGCCGTCAGCAGGGGCGGCAATTTCATGCCGGCGGTCATTTCGGTCGTGACGAAACCGGGCTTCACCGTGACGACGCGCACGCCGCGACGCCACATGCGCGCCCGCAACCCCGACAGGAAAGCCGTGAAGCCCGCCTTCGCGGAACCATAGACATAATTGCTCGCTCGACCGCGCTCGCCGGCGACCGAGCTCACGCCGATGATCGTTCCATGGCCGCGCGCCGCCATGCGCTCGGCGATCTCGCCCAGCAGCAGCGCGGGCGCGACGTAGTTGGTCTCGATCACCAACTTGGCGGCTTGGCAGTCAGTCTCGGATTTCGCCTGCTCACCCAGCAAGCCCACGACCGAAACCGCAATCTCGGGAAGGGAATCCAGCTGGCTGATCAGCGCGCCATGCCGCGCCACGTCCAGCACGTCCCATTCCATGACCTTGACCTCGATGTCATGGCGCAACCTCAGGTCTTGCGCGTCGCGCTCGAGGCGCTCGGCTCGGCGCGCGGCCAAGATTAAAGGGCGACCGGTGCGGGCGAAGGCCCGCGCAATCGCGCGTCCAATGTCGGAGTGGGCGCCGAGGAGGAGAACGGATCCCTGCGTCATAGGTCGAGCCGCTCCGACATCACCGATCGGAATTTGCGCTCCGGATCGAAACGTGCGCGGGCCGCCTTGAAATCCGCGAGCTTTGGGTAGCCGCCTTTCATGAGCCTCGGACCGGCCCGCGAATCCTTCGCCAAATAGATCCGGCCGTCATGCGCCATCAGAATCTCATCCAGTTCGAGCAGCAAGTTGAAGGTGGCGGGATTGGCGGGGAAGTCGAGGGCCAGCGTGTAGCCCTCCATCGGGAAGGAAAGATACCCCGCGTCGCCGGGCCCGAACAGCTTCAGCACCGCGAGAAAGGAGCCGGTTCGCGCCGCGGCGATGCGACCGAGCAGCGCCTCCAGCCCGGCGCGGCTCGATCGTTTGGGCAGGACGCATTGATATTGGACGAAGCCGTTGCGCCCGTAGATGCGGTTCCAATCGAGCAGCGCGTCGAGCGGATAGAAATATGGATCGTAATGGATGAACTCCGTCCCGACCCGTCCGCGCCGATAATAGAGCGCGTTGAAGATGCGCACGCTCCATCCGTTCAGCACCCAGCTCGGAAAATCGATCGGCACGCGGAGCCTACGTGAGACCGATGCATGCGATGCGCGATCCGCCACCTCCGAGCGCTTGGCGTGCTCGCCCCGATAAACGAGGGCTCGGCCGAGCTTGCTGCCGCTCGTAAGACAGTCGATCCAGCCGACCGTGTAGGTGGACGCGGCCGACTCCTCGAAGATCGCCATCGCCTCGTCGAGGTTGCGGGCGCGGAGCGTCTCTTGCCGTATCATCGGCGTCTCGATCCGGATCAACCGGAAGCTCGCGGTCAGGATAATCCCGGTAAGACCCATCCCGCCGCAGGTGGCATGAAAGAGATCGGGCGCCTGCTCGCTCGAGCAATGCCGGATCTCGCCGTCGGCGCAGAGAAGCGCCAGGCTGTTGATATGCCGGCCGAAGCTGCCGGCGACGTGATGATTCTTGCCGTGAACGTCGGCGGCGATCATCCCGCCGATGGTCACATACTTGGTGCCGGGCGTGACCGGCACGAAGAAGCCGCGCGGCACAAGGAATTCGAGCAGGTCTGCGAGCAGCATGCCGGCTTCGACCGTGATGCGGCCGGCTTCGGAGTCGAAGGCGATGATGCGGTCGGCGTTGCGCATGTCGAGCACGCAAGCCGGATTGAGCGCCGCGTCGCCATAGGAGCGCCCATTCCCGCGAGCGATCAGACTTGCACGGGATCGCAACAATGCGCGCGCGGTTTCTTCGCCTCGCATGATGGCTCGGTCGCAATCCACCTTGGGAAAACGCCCCCAGCCGGACATCATCATGATGCACCGACTCTGAGAGCCATCTCCTTGCCGACGCGTACGCTCTCCGAGATGCCGCGGTCCTCCGGGTAATAGAAGCAGGTGTCGGCGACCTGGAGGCCGCGGATCGAAGTCTCGATGGGCGGCAGCATTTCCGCGAAACCGGGCGGGCAGACGGGCTGCGCATGGCGGAGCCGTCCGACATGATGGGTGATCAGATCGTCCGCCGTCACGCTCGGGTTGACCTCGCGGATACAGGCGAGCGCGTCGTCGAGGAATCGTTCGTTCGTCCAGCTCCATTTCTCGTTGCTCGGCGGCATATAGTACGGGACGTAGACGACCGTGTCGGAGACGGGCCGAAGATTCGAGAATTCGATGATCCCGGGCACTTCGTGAGACGATCCCACGATGTTCACCCAAAAATGCTTCGATACTGAGCGCTTCAGCCTCAGCACGACGCAGACGACGCCGATATTCTGGATCGCGCGATATTTTTGCAGCACGTCCGCCGGAAGGTCGGGGATCATGTCGGGCACGAACGGCGTGGGCGCGGTGGAGATGACGGCGTCGACCGGCACTTCGGCGTCTGCAATGCGGACCCCCGTCACGGCGCCATCCCGGATCAACACACGCTCGACCGGCGTGCCCAGTCGAATTGTTCCACTGGCCGCGCGAAACGCGGAGGCCAGAGCCTCGACGAGCGTCTCCGATCCGCCCTCCAGATAACCCAATTCTTCTTGCAGCAGGGATCGACGCGACCGCCCGATCCGCTTGATGCGAGTCCAAATCCAGGCGGCCGAAATATTGTCGGCGAGCTCGTAGAATTTGTAATGCAGCAGCGCGTGCCAGAGCCGTTCATAGGCCGGCCGGCCGCACCAGCGGATGATCCAGTCCTTCGCATTTTCCTTCTCGAGCGAGGGCCAAGTCTCGCGCCGGGAGGAGATGAACACCCAGAGGCCGTAGCGAATCTTGGAGATGAAGCCGATCGCCGGACAAAGCAGCAGCGAGATCGGGTCGCCCCATTTGTAGAGCTTGCCGTCAATGAAGTAGCCCATGGAGGTGGGCGTCCACCGCATACGGTCGGCAATGCCGAGCTCATCGAGGAGCGCGAAGGTCGCGAGGTCGGTTTTGCAGACGAAATGATAGAAGCGCTCGATCGAAAGGCCGCCGAGATCGAAATGGGCCGCCATGCCGCCCGCGATCGGCGCGGCCTCATAGATCGTCACTTCGTGTCCGCGCTTCTGCGCATGGTAAGCTGCGGCAAGACCCATCACGCCCGCGCCGATTACCGCCACTCGCGCCATCTCAGAACTCCAGCACGACATCGGAATAGCGGGACGGACCAAAGGTTTCCTTGATCGCATCGGCCAACGAAAGCGGACGCACGCCGAAGATGCCGGGCCAATCGATGACCTCGAACAGTTCGGGGATCACCAGCGCCTCGAGCTGGCGCGTGGTGAAAGGCGGCTCGCGGTCGAACTTGGCGTAAAGCCAGAGAAGCGCCCAGAAGAGGGAATAGGGGATCGGAATGATCGGCGTCTTGGCGCCGACTGCGCTGCGGACCTGCCGGATCAGATCGATATAGTCGATCTCCTCCAGACCCGAGATGCTGAAGGCGCCTCCCGTCCCCTTGCCCTCCATGCAGGCGATGATGACGTCGCAGAAATTTCCGGCATAGAGCGGCTGACGGCGGAAGCGGCCGGTACCCGGCACCGGAAAGACCGGCACACGCTGCATGAAGCGTGCGAGCCAGCCGATATGTTTGCGGTCGAACAGGCCGAACATCAGAGTCGGGCGCAGGACGACGCTGGGAATGGAACTCGCCGTGACGATCCGCTCCTGCTCCTTCTTGGTCTCGGTGTACCAGTCGACAGCGGCGGAGTTCACGACCGACGAGGAGAGGTGGACGGCGCGCGCAACCCCGGCCGCTTCCGCTGCGGCGATCAGCCTGCTCGTCGCTACGACGTTATTGTCGTCGAACGCCTTCGGATCCGTGCCGCCGATCTGCGCATGGCCGACGACGAGAACCTCCACCCCCTTCAGCGCGTCCTGCCAACCGTCATCCATTGCCAGGTCGGCCGAGATCGTGGTGATGTCGGGATGAAGCCGCGCGAGGATCGGCGTATTCGCCGGATGCTTGTCGATAGCCACGATCGAGCGGTAGCCGCGTGCCTTCAGCCGAATGATCAGGTTTTGGCCGATCAGCCCGGCGGCGCCGGTGATCGCGACTTTGGGGCGCGGCCTTTGGATGCCGCCGGCGCTATCCGATCGCTCGTCCGCGCTCACAGGATTTGCGCCAAGACTGCGATCAGGAAGACGGTCGCGCCCAATCCCAGGCTGACGGGGTCGCGGAGCGCAAAAAGGATCGGATCGTCATGCATCTCTCTGCGCGACGCGCGGAGCCACATATGCATGATCCAATATCCCAGCAAGCCCAACCCGACCCATAGAATTTCGGGGCCGCGATATTGGCTGAAGGCGCTGCGGCTCACATCGGAGACATAGAGCGAGAAGATGACCAGCGCGGCGACGCCGAAGGCGATCCCGGTGGTGAGAAGAAAGGGCTCATCCCGCAATCTGTAGCCGCGCCCCGCTATTGCGACCGACTTCGGATCCAGCGCGCCGATTTCGACGACGCGCTTCATGAAGGCGAGGCTCGTGAAGAAGAATAGCGAAAAGATGAGCACCCATTCGGAGATCGGCGTCTCATAGGCGAAAGCTCCCGCGATGATCCGCGTGGTGAACAGAATCGCCACCACGAGCACATCGACGATCGCCAGGCGCTTCAGACCCAGCGAATAGGCGAGCGTCAGCCCGAAATAGGCCAGCAGGGTAATGCCGATATTCAGGCTCGTGACCAGGGAGAGCGTGAGGCCTGCGGCAACGAGGATGACCGCTGCCGGCACGGCGATCGCGACAGAAAGCGCGCCGCTTGCCAGCGGCCGATTCCGCTTTCTGGGATGCAGGCGGTCGGCGACGATGTCGGTCAGATCGTTGATCAGATAAGTTCCGCTCGTCACGGCGCAAAAGGCGACGAAAGCGGCGATGAATTTCATCAGTACGACGGGGGTGACATTGTCGAGCGCCAAACCGAGCGTCACGAAGATCAGCAGATTTTTCGCCCATTGGTGCGGCCGCATGGCGCGCAGCAACGCGGGCCCGGTCGTGGCACGCGGCGCGATCTCCTGGACATCGAGGCCGGTCGCTCTGATGCGCCGCCGTGTCGAGGCCGAGATGCCGACCGCAAATCGCTCGCTCGCCACCTGCCAGACCGGTATGTCGGCCCGGCTGTCGCCCACATAGGCGAAACCGTCCGGATGACGCTCGAGGAGGAATTTTGCTTTCCTCATTCCTTTGAGATTGACGCCGTCGCTCGTGCCGAAGATCCCATCAAATCCCGCATTCCCGCAGGCCCGATCGAGCAGATCCTGATGCGCCGCCGATACGAGCTCGACGCGGCGTCCCTGCGCCTTCGCGGCTGCGATCAAGGCGAGCGTTTCGGGCCGCCGCGGGAACAGGTCGGATCGCAAATCGGCGCCGGCGAGCTCGGCGAGCCTGCGCTTCAGAGTCTCGCGGCCGCCCAGGATCCAGAAGGGCAGGAGAAAGATGATCCAGGGTCTCGCCCGAAGAACCGCCACGACGCATTCATGCAGCGAATCGACCATCGTGAAGGTCTCGTCGAAATCGACGCAGAGCACCCGGCTGCGAATGATGAAGCGCTGATCCAATGCGGCGGTGGCGCCGCCTTCGCCTTCCGATAGAGCCTCGACCTGCATCATCGCCCGGCCTTGCCGCCCGATAGTCGCAGCGCGGCAGGCATGGCGAGGCAGCCTACCGCCACGGCAAACCAGAGGGTCGCCAACCGAATGAGCGCCGTAGCCGCAAGCGCGGGGGTCAGATCCATGCCAGTTTGCAACAGCAGGGCCACCATCGTGCCTTCCATCCCCCCAAAGCCGGCGGGCAATAGAATAGCCACACCCACCATCATCGAAAACGAGAATATGAAGACCGTCGTGAGGATCGGGAGGGTTTGGCCCATCGAGGAAAGCACCCAATAGAAGGCGCCCGCCTCGGCCAACCAGGCCAACGTGCCGAGCAGAAGCGCTAGCGCGAGGATGCGGGGCGAGCTCAGCTTGCCGAACTGCCTCAGCGCCGTCCGGATGCGAATGAATAGCGATCGCCCGCGGCCGATCCGACCATAAGCCCATCCGACTGTTCTTATCAGCAGCTTCGGCCGCAGCAGGAGAATGGCGGCCAGCACCACCGCCCCGCCGGCTATGGCGGCGATCCAGGCGAGGCGGGTGAAGGCGGAAATCCCGATCGCGGCCAGGAGCAGGATCGCGAGCGCGTCGCCAACCCAATCGCCGATGACGAGCGGCGTCGTGCGTTCGATCCGATATCCATGCCGCCGGTTGAGGAACCAGAGTCTGACGAACTCGCCGATCTTGCCGGGCGTGATCGTCATGGCGAAACCGGCAAAATAATAGAGCGCGGATTCGCGCCACGAAACGCGGACGCCCAGACGGTCCGCGAAAAGCTTCCAGCGTGTTGCCCGCAGCAGAAAGTTGACGAGCGACAGTCCGAGCAGGGCGAGGAGCGTCCCCGCATCGACCGCGCGAAGCTTGGAGACAAAGCCCCCTTCGTCATGTGCGGCAACGGCCGCGAACGCGGCGACGAAGACGATGACAGCGAGCAGCGCCCATCGCTCCAAATGGAACACGCGTCCCGGCGCCAGCGAGTCGAACCCGCCGGGCTTATTGTCGCGCGCTCGCGGATAAGCGGACGACCCGCTTCCTGTGCTCATGAGGCGGCTCTGAGCGCGGGTTCGCGTCGCATGACGAGCCAGACCAGGAGGCCCGGAAGGTATGCGATTATGTTGGCCACACCGAAAGCAAGGGATAGCGTCACCGCGAGTTCTGGCCGGATGCCGAAAAGGCCAAGCCCGTAAGCCATCGCGCCTTCCCGCACGCCCCAGCCTGCGATCGAGATCGGCAGGACGAGCAGCAGCATCACGACAGGATAGACCAGCATGATGGCCTCGAATGACGCTGGAACGGCCAAGGCTTGCGCAAGAACCCAAACCGCCAGCGAATTGAAGCTTTGGGCGACGGTCGCTATTGCCAGCACCCGCAGGCCGGCGCCGGAGCGGAGAAAGAGCCTCTCCGCGCCGGCACTGAAATCGGCGAGCAATCGGACCTTGCCGAGAAGGGGCAGAAGGCGTCCGAAACGGTGCCAACCCACCAGCAAGGCAAAGGCGCCGGTCGTCGCAAGCCCGATCAGGGGGAGGAGATAGCGTTGGGTGGCGAGCGGAAGCATCGGCCAGAGGAACGGCGCGCCGGCCTCGATCAGCACCACCAACCCTAAAAGAGTCGAAACGCGATCGACCACCACTGTCGTCGCCGCGGCCCTGAGACCGATGCCTCGCTGGCCGGCGAGCAGCACGCGCATACCATCGCCGCCGATGCCCGACGGAAGCACCAGGTTGAAGAAGCAGCCGGCAAGGCCGATGAGCGAGGCCGGAACAAAGGGCAGGCTCTCGCCAAGCCCTGTCGAAACGGTGGTCCAACGAAGCCCGATCAGCGGCGCCTGGAACAGCAAGGCTGCGACGGCCAGCATCAAAAGGCCGGGGTTTGCACCGGCGAACACCTGCACGACCTCGCGAGAATCGAGATTGCGGACCGCGAGCCAGAGGAACAGGACGGAGCCGGCGACCTTCAGTGCGGCCATCAGCGCGGGCTTCAATCTGCTGCCTTGGGTCGCGACCATGATCGGCTGGCCCTTCGCTGATCGGGAGTTGGTGCCGCGCACGAGAGATTTTCTACGTTCGCGCCCCGCCATCTACCGAAAGAAGAAGAGGCTCGCAAGCTCGCACAACCGTCATGCCGATAAGCATAACGTCATAATGCGCTAAAGCATCATAAATTTTCTGTTATATTAATAGCAATTAATCGGCGTCGACTATGAACATTCGGCGTCCGCTAACTAAAAATCCCCTCGAGGGCGCCATTGCTTTTGCCGAGATTTATTCCGCCGGAGGGCGTCCGCCCGACGGCATTCCGCGCGGCCCCATCGGCGGCATTTCCTGCTTGGTATAGCCGGCTGGAAGCTCGAAGGCGTCGGCGGGAATCGATTTGTGCTCGACGCTCTGCAGCGTCCCGACGATCTCTTCCCGGCCGCCCGGCTCGGCGTGGGTTGTCTCCACCGGGACGCCGTCGAAGCCGATTTGCTTGCTCATCGCGTCGAAATCGTAGAGCGCCCCCGCCTGCGCGGCGACGCCTGCCAACCCCTGCTGCATGAAGGAGCCGAAGCTGATGAATGCCTTCAGATCGTCGCGGGTAAGGCCGACCTCCGACAGCTTGGCGATGCACATGGTGACCTGCTCCACGCCATTCACACTCATCTTGTAGGGCGTGCAGGACCATTGACCGACCGTCTTGGAGCCGCCGGCCTTGGTCCACGTCACCTGCCGCGGCTGCGCCGGTCCCCCTGCGGGCATGCCCCGCTTTGCCATCATCGCCTCGATCTGCTTGCGCTGCTCGGGCGGCATCGATTGCAGGCTCTGCTGCATCTGAGCCATCGCGGCGCTCATCTGCGAACGCATCTGCTGCATCGATTCTGGCGTCAGCTCGCGATAGGTGTGATCGCTCGGATGGATCATCCAAACCTTATGGAGGTCGGTGCGATAGATTATCTCCTCCTGGGGGTTGCTCATCCGCAAACGATCGGACTCCAGTGAGATCGTGCTCGTCGCCGCTTCATCGCTGCCGGTCGTCTTGAGCGTGATCACCGCGCCGGCGAGCGCCGTGCCGCTCAGCAGAGAGCACATGGTTGCTCCGGCCAGCATTGCCTGATACCGCATTCCCATCTCCCCTTCTTTCAGTTCTCGTCGCCCATGCGCAGAGCGGCGATAAAGGCGGATTGCGGGATCTCGACCTCGCCGAACTGCCGCATCCGCTTCTTGCCTTCCTTCTGCTTGTCCAAAAGCTTACGCTTACGGCTGATATCGCCGCCATAGCATTTCGCGGTGACATCCTTGCGCAGCGCTGAGACGGTCTCGCGCGCGATGACCTTGCCGCCGATCGCCGCCTGGATCGCGATCTTGAACAGCTGCCGCGGGATCAGCTCCTTCAGCCGTTCACAGAGCTGCCGGCCGCGGCGCTCGGCCTGGCTGCGATGGACAACCATGGCCAGGGCGTCGACCGGATCGTTGTTGACCAGGATCTGCATCTTCACCAGGTCGCCTTCATGGTAGGCGTCGAGCTGGTAGTCGAAGCTCGCATAGCCGCGGCTGATCGATTTCAGACGGTCATAGAAGTCGAACACGACTTCGTTGAGCGGCAGCCGGTAGACCAGCATGGCGCGGCTGCCGACATAAGTCAGCTCGAGCTGCTCGCCCCGCCGCTCCTGGCAGAGCTGGAGGATGCCGCCCAGATACTCGTCCGGCAGCAGGATCGTCGCTTTGATCCAGGGCTCCTCGATATGATCGATCTTGACCGGATCCGGCATGTCGGCCGGATTATAGAGCTCGAGCATCTCGCCGCTCGTCAGATGGACGCGATAGACGACCGAGGGGGCGGTCGCGATCAGATCGAGGTCGAATTCGCGCTCCAGCCGCTCTTGAATGATTTCCATGTGGAGCAGACCGAGGAAACCGCACCGGAAGCCGAAGCCGAGCGCCGCCGAGCTTTCAGGCTCGTAATGGAAGCTCGAATCGTTGAGCGCGAGCTTGCCCAGCGAATCCTTCAAATGTTCGAAATCCGCCGCGTCCACCGGGAACAGCGAGCAGAAGACGACAGGGACTGAAGGCTTGAAGCCCGGTAGCGGCTGGGCGGCCGGACGGCGTTCCTCGGTGATCGTGTCGCCGACCTTGGTCTCGGAGATATCCTTGATCCCGGCGGTGATGAAGCCCATCTCGCCGGGGCCCAGTTGATCGATGATCACGCGCTTGGGCGTGAACATCCCGACCCGGTCGATGTCGCGCGCCGCGCCCGTCGACATGAAGCGGACCTTCTGTCCGGCGCGCATCAGCCCGTCCACAACCCGGACCAGAATGACGACGCCGAGATATGCGTCATACCAGCTATCGACCAGTAGCGCCTTCAGCGCCGCCTCGGGATCTCCCGAGCGCGGCGGCGGCAGACGGGTGACGATCGTCTCCAGCAGCTCCGGGATACCGACACCCGTCTTGGCCGAGATGGGTACGGCGTCTGATGCGTCGAGCCCGATGACCTCCTCGATCTGCTGTTTGACCCTATCCACGTCCGCGGCGGGCAAATCGACTTTGTTGATGACCGGCACGATCTCGTGATTGTTGTCGATCGCCTGGTAGACATTGGCCAGCGTCTGGGCTTCGACACCCTGGGTCGCGTCCACGATCAGCAGCGAGCCCTCGCAGGCCGCCAGCGACCGGCTGACCTCATAGGCGAAGTCGACATGGCCCGGCGTATCCATCAGGTTGAATTGATAATCGAGCCCGTCCTTGGCCCGATAGGCGAGGCGGACCGTCTGCGCCTTGATCGTGATCCCGCGCTCGCGCTCGAGATCCATGGAATCGAGCACCTGCTGTTTCATCTCGCGCTTGTCGAGCCCGCCGCAGGTCTCGATCAGCCGGTCGGCCAGCGTCGATTTCCCATGGTCGATATGGGCGATGATCGCGAAATTGCGGATTCGCGCGAGCGGCGTCGTCTGGTCGGTCATGGGCCGGGAACATAGGGGCGCGGTCGGGGCGCCGCAATGAGGGAGGGTTTCTGCCGGGTCGGCAGGACCCCTCCCTTTCGAGCTGATCGCAGAGACGGGCTAGCGGGAACCCGCCAAAGAGGCGGGATACGCCTCGCTATTCCGCGCGCACGTTCCCTATGCCGCTTTCAGCATGTTGCGCAGGACGAACTGCAGGATGCCACCATTCTTGTAGTACTCGACCTCATCCAGCGTATCGATCCTGAGGAGAAGCGGCACTTCCTGGGTGCTGCCATCGGCGCGGTGGATTGTCATCGTGACTTCCATCCGGGGCTTCAGGGCTGCAGCATAGCCTTTGATGTCGAAGGTTTCGGCGCCGTCGAGCTTCAGGGACTTGCGATCCGTGCCTTCCTTGAACTGCAGCGGCAGGATGCCCATGCCGACCAAATTCGAGCGGTGGATCCGCTCGAAGCTCTCCGCGATCACGGCGCTGACGCCTAGGAGCCTTGTGCCCTTGGCCGCCCAGTCGCGGCTCGAGCCGGTGCCGTATTCCTTGCCGGCAATGACGATCAGCGGCGTGCCTGCCGAAATGTATTTCATCGCCGCGTCATAGATCGGCATCTGCGCGCCGTCCGGCATGTGCTTGGTGACGCCGCCTTCCACCCCCGGCACCATCTCGTTCTTGATGCGCGTATTGGCGAAGGTGCCGCGCATCATCACCTCATGATTGCCGCGGCGCGAGCCGTAAGAGTTGAAGTCTTCCGGCCGCACCTGGTGCTGCAGCAGATATTCGCCTGCCGGAGAAGATTTCTTGATATTGCCGGCCGGCGAGATGTGATCGGTGGTGATGCTGTCACCCAGGATCGCAAGCGGCCGAGCGCCGACGATATCGGAAATGCTGCCCGGCTCTTTGCCCATCTCTTGGAAGAAAGGCGGCTCCTTCACATAAGTCGACCCGACATCCCACTTATAGGTCTGGCCTTCAGCGAAGCGAACCTCCTGCCACTGCTTCGGCCCTTGGAAGACGTCGGCATAGCGGCTTTGAAACATCTGCCGGGTCACAGACTTGGCGACCGTCTCGGCTATTTCTTCATTCGACGGCCAGATGTCCTTGAGATAGACCGGCTTGCCCTCCTGGTCCGTGCCGAGCGGATCGTTGACCAGATCGACCGTGATCGAACCGGCGATCGCGTAGGCGACGACGAGCGGCGGCGACGCCAGGTAGTTCGCGCGCACATCCTGATGAATGCGGGCCTCGAAATTTCGGTTGCCGGACAGGACGGCCGCCGCGACGAGGTTGTTCTCGTTGATCGCTGCCGAGACGGCGTCCGGCAGCGGGCCGGTATTGCCGATGCAGGTCGTGCAGCCATAGCCGACGAGGTTGAAGCCCAGCGCGTCCAGGTCGCCCTGCAGGCCGGCGGTCTTGTAGTACTCCGTGACCACCTGACTGCCTGGCGCGAGCGAGGTCTTGACCCAGGGCTTCACCTTCAATCCCTTGGCGACCGCCTTACGGGCCAGCAGGCCCGCGGCCAGCATCACCGAGGGATTGGAGGTGTTGGTACAGCTGGTGATCGCCGCGACGACGATGTCGCCATGGCCCAACGTGAAGTCCGCGCCCTTGACCGGCACGCGCTTCTTGGCGTCGCCGGCCGGCACGCCGAACTTCTCGAGCTCGGCGGCGAAGGCGCTCGCGGCTTGCGACAGCAGCACCCGATCTTGCGGCCGGCGCGGGCCGGCGAGCGACGGCTCGACGGTGGCGAGATCAAGCGACAGCGTGTCGGTGAAGACCGGATCGGGCGTGGACGCGTCCCGCCACATGCCTTGCGCCTTGGCGTAGGCCTCCACCAGCTTGATCCGCCCGGCATCGCGGCCGGTCATGGTAAGATAACGAATTGTCTCCTTGTCGATCGGGAAGAAGCCGCAGGTGGCGCCATATTGGCCAGAGTCGCCCGGTCGGCCAGCGCCAGCGCATCGACGCCCTCGCCGTAGAACTCTACGAATTTGTTGACCACGCCTTTCTTGCGCAGCATCTGCGTGACCGTCAGCACGAGGTCGGTCGCCGTTGTGCCCTCGCGCAGCTTGCCGGTCAGCTTGAAGCCGATCACCTCTGGGATCAGCATCGAAATGGGCTGACCCAGCATCGCAGCTTCGGCCTCGATGCCGCCGACGCCCCAGCCCAGCACCGCCAGGCCGTTAACCATGGTCGTATGGCTGTCGGTGCCAACCAGCGTGTCCGGGTAGGCTATGTTGTGCCCGCCCTCCTGGCCGACCCAGACAGTCTGAGCGAGATATTCGAGGTTCACCTGGTGGCAGATGCCCGTTCCGGGCGGCACGACGCGGAAATTGTCGAAGGCGGTCTGACCCCAGCGCAGGAACGCGTAACGCTCGCCGTTGCGTTCGAATTCTTTAGCGACGTTTTGGTCGAAAGCATTGGGCGTGGCCGAGACGTCCACCATCACCGAGTGGTCGATCACCAGGTCGACGGGGGAGAGCGGGTTGATCCGGTCGGCCGAGCTGCCGAGGCGCTCGATCGCCTTGCGCATGGCGGCGAGGTCGGCGACGCCCGGAACACCGGTAAAATCCTGCATCAGCACGCGGGCTGGGCGGTAGGCGATCTCACGGTCGCTGGTCTTGGACTTTTGCCAATCGGCGACGGCCTTCACGTCGTCGACCGTCACCGTGCGGCCGTCCTCGTAACGGAGCAAGTTCTCCAGCAGCACCTTGAGCGAGAAGGGCAGGCGCGCCACGTCGCCAATCCGGCCCTGGGCAGCTTCCAGGCTGAAATAATCGTAAGCAGCACCGTCGACGGTCAGCGTACGGCGGGTCTTGAGCGTGTCTTTTCCGGTAATCGCCACGGGGAAATGCCTTTCAGGAGGGGCCCAGAGCGCCGGCCAGGCTGACCGACGCCGCGTGTTGCAGTGCATCTAGCCCAGTTTGACAAGACGATCAAACGCCGCATTTTAGCATCCGAGCCCACGATCGGACGAGCCATGACCATCAGCGACCCGCATCCGGAAAAGCCCGGTTGGGACACCACCCCGCCGGACGCGCGCGCCCTCCTGGCCCCCTACCGGCGGCGGATCGACGAGCTCGACGCGCAGATCATCGCGCTGCTGGGCGAGCGTTTCGACGTTGTCCGGCAAGTCGCGGCGCTCAAGGCGGAGCACGGCATTCATCCGGTGCTCGCCGACCGGTTGGAGCAGGTTGTGGTGCAGGCCAAAGCTCATGCCGAACGGGTCGGCTTCCCGGCCGACGTGGCGGAGCGGATCTACCGGGCCTTGCTCGACGCCGCTTGCCGGCTTGAGGCGGACCTCATCCCGACGGACCGAGCCGCCGGCCCGTGAGCCGTTTCACCGGCTCTGGGATCGCCTGTCGCCGCGGCCACAGGGTCGTTTTTTCGGGCCTCGATTTCACAGTTGAAACTGGGGGCGCCCTGGTGCTGGTCGGCCCCAACGGCAGCGGCAAATCGAGCCTGCTCAGGCTGATGGCCGGCCTGCTCGCGCCTTTCGCGGGCAAGCTGGCCTGGGACGGGCTTCCGGTCGCCGACGATCCGGGCGCGCATCGTGCGCGGATCGCCTATCTCGGCCATCTCGACGCGATCAAGCCGATGCTGAGCGTGCGGGAATCGATCGGCTTCTGGGCCGATCTCAGGGATCGCGCCGCTTGGGTCCAGCCCGCAATGGACGTGCTCGGCCTAGCCGATCTGGCCGATCTGCCGGCGCGGTTCCTGTCGGCCGGCCAGCGACGGCGTCTGGCGCTAGCGCGGGTGATCGCGATGGCGCCGCCCCTCTGGCTTTTGGACGAGCCGACGGTCGGACTGGATACGCGGTCGATCGCGGCGTTGGAAACTGCGCTTGCCGCGCACCGGCGCACCGGCGGGATAGTGGTGGCGGCCACCCACGCGCCGATCCTGCTCCCGGACGCAGGTCGCCTCGACCTCGCTGAATTTGCTCTCCCGCAGAGCGCCTTGGCGGAGGCGCTGTGAAGACCGCGCTCCGCCTGTTTCGGCACGATCTGGGGCTTCAGCTTCGCCAGGGCTCCGATCTCGTCGCGCCGATCGCATTTTTCGTGCTCGCGACGATCTTCGTCCCTTTGGCCGTGGGACCTGAGCCCAATCTGCTGGCGAAGCTTGCTCCGGGAATCATTTGGGTAACGGCGCTCCTCGCGACGCTGCTGGCGCTCGACCGGCTGTTCCAGCGCGATTTCGAGGATGGCAGCCTGGATCTCTTGGCGCTCTCGCCGATGCCGCTCGAGCTTGCCGTCCTGGCCAAGGTGACGGCCCATTGGGCGACCACCGGCCTGCCGCTGATCATCGTGGCGCCGCTGCTCGGGCTCATGATGCGGCTCGACGCCGGAAGCTATGCCGCGCTGGAGATCAGCCTCTTGCTCGGTACTCCCACATTGAGCCTGATCGGGGCGGTGGGCGCGGCCGTGACCCTGGGCGCCAGGCGCGGCGGAGCGCTACTGGCGATCCTGGTGCTGCCGCTCTATGTTCCGGTCCTGATCTTCGCGACCAGCGCCGTAGGCGCCGTCGCCGAGGGACTGCCGGCACGACCGCATCTGCTGCTGCTCGCGAGCATGCTCGTACTGGGGATCGTATTGGCGCCCGTCGTCGCCGCCGCGGCGATCCGGAGCGCGTTGGAGTAGTTGTTTGGGAATGGCCACCGCGTCGCGTTTCTCGCTGCACCGCTATGCCAACCCGGCCCAGTTCGAAAGGCTGGCGGGCGCGATCATGCCGTGGAGCACAGGATTGGCAGTGCTGCTGCTGGGCTCAGGCCTCTATTTCGGCCTTTTCGACTCCCCGCCGGACTATCAGCAGGGCGATTCCGTCCGGATCATGTATGTCCATGTTCCCGCCGCGATCATGTCGGAGATGGTCTATTACATGATGGCGGCAGCGGCCGCTGCCGGGATCATCTGGAAGCATGCGCTGGCGGACGTGTTCGTGAAGGCGGCGGCGCCATTGGGCGCCATCTTCACGCTGATCTGCCTGGTCGCGGGCTCGCTCTGGGGCAGGCCCACTTGGGGGGCCTATTGGGTCTGGGATGCGCGCCTTACGTCGGAGCTGATCCTCTTCTTCCTCTATCTGGGCTATATCGCGCTCGTCGATGCTTTCGACGACCCGCAGCGCGGGCTCAAATTCGGGGCCATCTGGGTGCTGGTGGGCGTCGTCGACCTGCCGATCATCAAATTCTCGGTCTATTGGTGGAATTCGCTGCACCAAACATCGAGCCTGTTCGCCAAAGGCGGCCCATCGATCGCGACCGGGATGCTGATCCCGCTTTTGTTGATGATCGGCGGCTTCGCCTTCTTCTTCGTCAGCGTGGTTTTGCTCCGGGTCGACAGCGAACTGCTGGCGCGCCGGATACAGGCTTGGCGCACGGCGGCTGGGGAAGGCTAGGTGCGGCAAAGGCGTCGATTGTATCGGCCAGGCCTGGCGCCTAACTGAGGGCGAGAGAAACGCGCGTGCATGATCTGGGGACCTTCTTCGCCATGGGCGGCTATGGGGACTATGTCTGGCCGGCCTATGGGCTGACGGCGGCGGCCTTCGCCGGCATTGTCGCCTGGACTCTGCGCACCCTTCGCCTTCGCAGGCGGCTGGAGCGGGAGTTGGCCGCTGTCGGCCAAGCACGGCGTCATCGCCGCGAGGCGCGGTCATGACGCGGCGCGCGAAACGGCGTCTGCAGGCGCTGGTGCTGGGCATGAGCGGACTATCGGTCGCGACCGTGCTGGCCCTGCTCGCGTTCCGGGATAACCTTACCTATTTCTACAGCCCCAGCGATATTTCCGCCGACCATGTCTCGCCCGGCCGCACCATCCGCCTCGGCGGCATGGTCGAGGCGAACAGCGTCAAGCACGAGGGCAGCACCACCGAGTTCCGCGTGACGGACAAGGTCTCGACCATTGGCGTCACCTATACGGGGGCGCTGCCCGACCTGTTTCGCGAAGGCCAGGGTGTCGTGACCGAGGGCAAGCTGCGTCCCGACGGCACTTTCGCCGCGGACGAGGTGCTTGCCAAGCATGACGAAAAATACATGCCGCCGGAAGTCGCCAAAGCGCTTCAGCATGCAGGCGAGCGGCAGCACGCAACCAGCACGCTCAAGGTACAATGACCCCCGAGCTCGGCCAATTCGCTCTCGTGCTGGCGGCGCTCGTGGCGCTCGCCCAATCGATCGTGCCGCTGGTCGGCGCGGCGCGCGGCGATGTCCGCTGGATGGCGCTCGGCTCGTCCGCCGCGAGCCTGCAATTCGCGCTGATCGCGCTCGCCTTCGCATCGCTCGCCTACGCGCACGTCGTCTCCGACTTCACGGTCGTGAATGTGGTCGAGAACAGCTTCGCGGCGATGCCGCTGCTCTACAAGATCACCGGCGTGTGGGGGAATCACGAAGGCTCGATGCTGCTCTGGGTCTTCATTCTCTCCTTCTACGGCATGCTGATCGGCGTCTTCGGCAACAATCTGCCGCGCGGGCTCAAGGCTCGGGTGCTCGCCGTGCAAGGCATGATCGGGTTGGGCTTCCTCGCCTTCATTCTCGGCACGTCCGACCCGTTCGAGCGCCTCGCCAATCCGCCGGTGGACGGGCAAGGGTTGAACCCGTTGCTGCAGGATCCCGGCCTCGCCTTCCATCCGCCCTTCCTTTATCTGGGTTATGTCGGTTTCTCGGTCGCGTTTGCGTTCGCCGTCGCCGCGCTGATCGAGGGCAAAGTCGACCCGGCCTGGGCGCGGTGGGTGCGCCCGTGGACGCTTGCCGCCTGGTCGGCCCTGACGCTGGGCGTCGCGATGGGCTCCTGGTGGGCCTATTACACGCTCGGCTGGGGCGGCTGGTGGGGCTGGGACCCTGTCGAGAACGCCTCGCTGATGCCGTGGCTCGCCGGCACCGCGCTGCTTCATTCCGCGATCGTGGTCGAGAAGCGGGACGCCCTGAAGAGCTGGACGATCCTCCTCGCGATCCTGACCTTCAGCCTATCGCTGATCGGCACCTTCCTGGTACGTTCGGGACTTACGACCTCGGTCCATTCCTTCGCGCTCGATCCGGCGCGCGGCATCTTCGTTCTAGGCTTGTTGATCGCCGCGACCGGCGGCGCGCTGATGCTCTATGCGATTCGGGCACCCGCGCTGAAGTTGGGCGGGCTGTTCCAGCCGATCAGCCGCGAGGGTGGGTTGGTGCTGAACAATCTGTTGCTCACCACGATGTGCGCGACAGTGTTCATCGGGACCCTCTATCCAATCCTGCTGAACGCGATTGCGGGGAAGACCGTGTCGGTCGGTCCGCCGTTCTTCAACAGCACTTTCCTGCCGCTCGCCGTTCCGCTTGTTGCAGCTTTGGGCGTCGGGCCGATGCTGTCCTGGAAGCGCGCCGATCTCGGGGGCGCGCTGGCCCGGCTTAAATTTGCGGGGCTCGCGGCGGCGGTGATCGCGCTCACGACCTGGTATTTCGCCCATGGCGGGCCGATTCTTGCGGTTCCGGCACTGGCGGGCGCGGCTTGGCTCGTCGGCAGCGCGGTCGTCGAGATCGCGGAGCGCATCCGTCTAGGCCATGTGCCGATCGCGCACAGCTTCGCGCGCGCAGCCGCGCTGCCGCGCGCCGCTTGGGGCACGATGCTCGCCCATGCAGGGCTCGGGATCGCGATCGCCGGCATGACGGGCACCTCGCTCTGGACCGAGCAGCGCATCCAGGCGATGCGCCCCGGTGATAGCGTCGAGCTCGCCGGCTACCAGGTGCGGCTGGACAGCGTCGGGCCGGTCAAGGGGCCGAACTATGACGCCGATCGCGCGACCTTCACGGTCACGCAGGGCGGCAAGCCCGTGGCGGTTCTGACGCCCGAGCGGCGGGTCGTCCATCCGCAGGATCAGTCGGTCACTAATATCGGCATCCGCACGAATTTCTTTGCAGATATCTACGCCGTGATCGGCGAGCCGGATCCCGGGCAGCCGGGAGCCTATGTCACGCGGCTCTACCATCATCCGCTCGTCCCTTGGATCTGGATCGGCGCAGTAATCATGGTGGGCGGGGGTTTGGTTTCGCTTTCCGATCGTCGCTTGCGGATCGGCGCGCCGGCGCGCCGCGCGGTTCCCGTGCCCGGCGCTGCATCGGCCGAATAGCATGCGCCGCCTGCTTTTCGTCCTGCCGATCCTGCTGTTCGTCGGCCTGGCCACCTATTTCGCCATTCCGCTGGTCGACGGGACCGACAATTCGGTGATTCCTTCGCCGCTGATCGACCAGCCGGTCCCCACTTTCGATCTGCCGCCCTTGCCGGGGCGCGAGCACGGGCTCTCCTCGGCAGACCTCAAAGGGCAGGTGCAGATCGTCAACATCTTCGCCTCCTGGTGCATTCCTTGCCGCGCCGAGGAGCCGGTCCTGATGGGGCTTTCGAAGACGGCGCATGTCCCGATCCGCGGCATCGACCAGAAGGACAAGCCCGAGGACGCGCTGAAATACCTGGCCGAGCTCGGAGACCCTTACACGTCGATCGGGATGGACAGCGACCGGCATGTTTCGATCGACTGGGGCGCCTATGGCGCGCCCGAGACTTTCATCGTCGATGCCGAGGGCCGCATCCGGTTCAAGCAGGCGGCGCCGTTGACCCCTGCCGACGTGAAGGACACGATTCTGCCCCTCCTTGCCAAGCTGGGGACGAAATGAGGGGTTGGGTGCTCGCGCTGCTGGCTGCGCTCATGCTCAGCCGGCCGGCTTTCGCGGTCGATCCCGATGAGATGCTGAAGGATCCCGCGCAGGAGAAGCGCGCCGAAGCCATCGGCAAACAGCTCCGCTGCCCGGTCTGCAAGACCGAATCGATCGAGGAATCCGACGCCGACTTCACGCGCGACCTTCGCAAGGTGGTCCGCGAGCGGGTGGCTGCCGGAGACACCGACCAGCAGGTGCTGGACTATATGCATGCCCGCTACGGCGACTTCATCCTGCTGAAGCCGCCCTTCGAGCCCTCGACCTGGATCCTGTGGCTGGCGCCGCCGCTGTTGTTGATGGCGGGTGGCGCGCTCGCCTGGGTCGTGATCCGGCGCCGGCCGGCAGCCGCCGAGCCTCCGGCGTTGACCGAGGCCGAGCGGGCCGCGATCGAGGCGCTCAAATGATCGGCTTCTGGATTGTCGCCGCGTTGATGACTGCGGCCGTCGTCGTCCTGCTGGTTTGGCCGTTGGTGCGGAAGGCCACGCCGGCCGATCCGGCGGGCGCCGATCTTGCGGTCTATCGCGACCAGCTGGCTGAGCTCGAACGCGATCGCGCGCGAGGCCTCGTCGAACCGGCGGAGGCGGCGGCGCTGGAGACAGAGATTGGCCGTCGGATGCTGGCTGCGGCGCGATCAGCCGACAATGCGCCGGCTAGAACGCGCGCTGGCCGCTGGATGACCGGCGCCATCGCACTTGCGGTCCCAGTCGGTGCGATTCTCATCTACGTCGCGGTTGGACAACCCGGCCTCCCTGCGCAGCCTTTGGCCGAGCGCCAGATTTCGCCCGACGCCGATCCCGCGAAGATCCTGGCGGCCGTCGAGCAGGTGAAATCCAAGCTCAAGCCGGACAAGGCCGATCTCGATCGCTGGGTGGTCGTGGCCGAAGCTTATATGAAACTCGGCCGCCCGCGGGATTCGGTCGATGCCTTCCGGGTGGCGGCCGGCATCGACCCGAACGATCCGTCCTTGAGCGTTGCGCTGGCCGAGGCTCTCATGGCTGCGGATGGCGGCGCGATCGGCGCAGAAGCGAAGCAGCGGTTCCAGGCCGTTCCGGACAATTCCGACGCCAAGCCGGAAGCGCGTTATTATCTGGCGCTGGCCGACGCCCAGGCCGGAGACATGAAGGCGGCCCTCAAAGGTTGGCAATCGCTGCTCGCCGATTCGCCGGCCGACGCGCCCTGGATCGAGCCGACGAAGGCCCGGATCGCCGGTGCAGCCCAAGCCCTCGGCCTGGATCCCGTCAAAGAGACTCCCCAGCCCCGGCCGGCTTCGGCCAAGCGGGAGCCGAGCGCCGCCGACATCCAGGCTGCCGAGCAGATGACGCCCGAGCAACAACAGGCGATGATCCGGTCGATGGTCGGGAGCCTTGCTGCCAAGCTTCAGGCCAACCCCGACGATGCGGAAGGCTGGCGGCGCTTGGCTCGAGCCTATCAAGTGCTCGGCGATTCCGACAGGGCGAAGGACGCACTGGCCCGGGCGGCAGCGGCGGAAAGCAAGAGGCCAGCTCCCTGAACGGCGTTGCCGGTTTACTAGCTGCTTCAATTTAGCGGCTTTACCAGGTCGGTGAGCCATGGCATCAGGCTGCCTTATGCGGGAGATACGGCCACTTACGACCCTCAGAGGCATCTTCGCCTGCTGGGTAATGATCCTGCATATCTTCAGTTTCGGCCTAGGCGACCCCGAGGCGCCTTGGATCGTGCGTGAGGGCTATCTGGCCGTCGATTTCTTCTTTTTCCTCAGCGGCTACATCCTGGCCAGAACCTACGGCGACGGGATGGCCGCCGGCGTCTCGGCCCGGTCCTATCTCGACTTCGTGATGCGTCGCTTCGGACGGCTGTTTCCGATGCATCTGGCCGTTCTGGCCGGCATCGTGCTGCTCCATCCTTTCTATGCGCCGATGCGGATCGTGGAGGAAGCAACCCTCACCCAGCGCTGGTGTTTCTGGCCCGCAGGCGACAATGACTGGATCAACCTGCCCGCCTGGTCGATCAGCACGGAATGGGCGGCCAGCCTGCTGTTTCCGGCCTTCGTCTGGGCGGGCCTCCTGGGATCACCGCGGCGTTCATGGATCACTGCTGTTGCTTGTGCCGTCGGCCTGGTCTGGACCGCTTACGAACATGAATGGAATCTCAATATCTGGCGCTCTTCCGTCACCTACTTGCCGCTCGCCAGATGCTTCGCCGATTTCGGGCTCGGCGTGATTGGATATCGTGCACGCCGCGCGGCAACGCCTCTCACTTCCGATCTAGGCGTCGCGACTCTCTTCGCGGGGGTCG
The DNA here is from genome assembly GCA_035293565.1 of Alphaproteobacteria bacterium. Lineage (GTDB taxonomy): Bacteria > Pseudomonadota > Alphaproteobacteria > BOG-932 > Roseiterribacteraceae > DATGMP01. Next base: position 26,370 of record DATGMP010000006.1, read on the forward strand.
TGCTCACGCTGGCGCTCAAGGCGAACGACGTCGTGATCGCGGCCGTCATATTTCCGACTGTGGTCGCCATCGCGGGCAATGCGGGCCGGGTCGCGAAGCTCCTGTCGGCGGAGCCGCTTCACTGGCTGGGCGCGATCTCCTACTCGATCTATCTGACGCACTATCCGATCGTTCATTTCATAAGGCGCTTTTGGACCGAAGTTTCGACCGACGGAAGCGCGCTTGCATATATGCTCACGACCGCAGCGGTGACGATCGGTACGGCGAGCGTCACCTATCGCGTGATCGAGGTTCCCTGCCGCGAATTGCTGAAAGGCTGGGCCGGACGGCTACAGGCGCGCCCGGCATTCGGATCTTGATTAAGTGTCCCCTTGACTAAGCGCAGTTGGTCGCAGACCGTGCCGTTCTCATGGACGATGTGGCACGGCAGCTCGGAGAGGGAGATTCGGCGGTCGCCAATACCGCCCCGAATCCCCGCATTGCCGTGGTCATACCTTGCTACAAGGTACGCGACACGATTCTAGACGTGGTTCGGCGGGTGCCGAGCAGCGTTGAGCTGATCATCTGCGTCGACGATAAATGCCCCGACGGCTCCGGTGACCTCCTGAAGGAGGAATGCAGCGATCCGCGCCTGGTGATCCTGCGCAATCCTTACAATCGCGGCGTGGGTGGCGCCGTTATCGCGGGTTACCGTGCGGCGCTTGCCCGGAGCATGGATATTGTCGTGAAGATCGACGGCGACGGTCAGATGGATCCCGCGCTGCTCTCCGACTTGGTCGAGCCCTTGGTCCAGGGAATCGCGGACTATACGAAGGGCAATCGGTTCTTCTGGCCGGAATCCACGCAAGGAATGCCGGTCATCCGGCTGGTCGGCAATGCCGGGCTGTCGTTCCTTACCAAAGCTTCGAGCGGCTATTGGCGGATCATGGATCCGACCAACGGCTATACCGCCATCCACAGTGCCGCCTTGAGGGCGCTGCCGCTCGCCAAGATCGCGGAACGATATTTTTTCGAATCCGATATGCTCTTTCGCCTGTACACGGTCCGCGCGGTTGTCCTCGATGTGCCGATGAACGCGCGCTATGGGAATGAAAAGAGCAGTCTATCGATAACGCGGGTACTTGTGCCGTTTCTATTCCTAAACATCCAAAACATATTCAAGCGATTTTACTACAATTACATTCTGAGAGACTTCAATATCGCCTCTGTTATGGTGCTATTGGGATTTCCGCTCATCGCTTTCGGCGCGATCTTCGGTCTGAGAGAATGGCTGCAGAGCTATGCGCTCGGCACTACGGCATCGGCTGGAACCGTGATGGTTGCCGCGCTACCGATCATCGTCGGGTTGCAGCTGGTTCTGACGGCGATGAGCTTCGATCTTACGAACGCGCCCCAGGTGCCGCTTCAGCGATTGTCGCGGCAGGCGCGCCGCCGCGACGCAAACCCTTGAGGCGATGCACCGTCCAGCGCGCGATGCTGGTCACCCGGCGGGGCAGAAGCGACAGCAACAGGTAGATATAGACGCGCGGTTGACGGCTGCCGCGCAGCGCCGCGGCGACAGCGTGCCTTCGCGCCTCGCGGACTCTTCCATCGTCGAACGCCGCCGTCGCTACCCAAGCATGGGCTTCCGTCATTCTCGTGGCCACGAGCCGCTCATTCAGCGCGGGCCCTTGAGGATGGCGCTTATGATACTTGGCAATGGCCTTCAGGTTGGATACCGCCATCTGCCTGCGCGCGGTATGCAGATGATCGCTGCCGCCCCGGCGGAAATACATGGCCGGCACGTCCGCCAGCCCGAACGGACCTAAATCCGCCATGCGCCAGAAGAGATCGTAATCCTCGCCGGCCTGACCCATCTCGGGGTCGAACATTCCCACGGACAGCGCCTCGCGCCGGAACACGGCTGTCGGGGTGACGATCAGATTTCCCATGAATAGCGGCGAGGCCATCCGGCCGATCTTCAGATCGACCGTTGTCCCTTCCGGTGCGGCGGGGCAATCGATCGAGACGACGCGTTGGAAGAGATCGGAATCGGTGAAGTGACGGTAGGCGGCGGCCTGGTATTTTCGCAGGAAATCCGATTGCAGGACCGCGCCCGTCCCGTCGACCTCGAAGCAGTTCGTCCAGGTGAGCATGAGCTCGGGGAAGAGCTCGAAGCAGCGTAGCTGCAGCGCCAGCTTCCACGGGAGCCAGGTGTCGTCGGAATCGAGCAGCGCGATGAAGGGCTTTGCGGCCAGCTCCATGCCGCGGTTTCTGGCCGCGACAACGCCGCGATTTTCTTGTTTGATATAGCGGATACGGTCGGCAAACGGCTTGAGCGCCCGCTCCGTATCGTCGGTCGAGCCGTCGTCGACGACAATGACCTCGGTTTCGACGCCCCGTTGGTCGAGCGCGCTTTCCACAGCCCTCACGACAAGGCGCGCGCGATTGAACGTCGGGATGACAACGCTGACCGTCATGGAAGCGCCTTTATCCGCCCAGCGACCTACTCGGCGGTCGCCAGCATCTCCATGCGCCGATCTTTACCCTCCAATCCTAAGATAAGGTTATAAAATTCCATCGGAGTCATGGCGCGACCGCCCATCTCGCCGAAAAAGAATTCGAAATATGAATCCAACCACCGGTAGAAAGCGTCGCGTTGTGCGATCGAGCCGACATAGGGGGTGCTTCCCGGCGTCAGCGACGTGCTGTGGAAGGCCAGCGTGAAGACACGCACGCCGTTGGCGGCGAGTTGCCTCGTCAGCGCCTTGCCTTCTTTGAGCGTGACCCCTTCGGGCGTGAGATTGACGCGGTTCATGAGTCCGAGCCGCGCGAAGGCGCCGGGGAGGTGAAAGGCCCGGCCGGTCTGCGAGTTCATGACCCGGAAAAACGAGTTTCCTTGCCCCCGCATCGCACCGATGAAGCTGGTGGTGAAGGGTATCTCCAGCAGCCTATGCTTCTCGTCGATCCAGAAGGGCGCGGCGTCGAAGCCGCTGAAATCCGGCCCGAACTGATCGGTGTAGTCGCGCGTTGGGACGACGCTCAGATCCACCTTGTAGCCTTGTTCGGTCAGAAGATCGGGCGTGGCGGCGCCGATCCCGTAACGACCGGCCTTATAGACCTCCGGCTTCACACCGAAACTGGCCGAGATCATGCTCGTGAGCGTGCGCAGCTTTTCGCGCTCGAGGCTCTTCGGCAGGTTGAACGGATAGGAGTTCCTGGCGCAGATCTCCTCGATGATCGGCGGGTTAACCCAGGGATGTAGGTGCGCCCCTATCTCGCAGCGCTTGTCCTTGACCGCATCCAAAAGCGGCCCGTAGCCGTCCCGCTGATTGGCGATCGCGTAATCGACCATATAGATCGGCTTCACGCGGTGGCGGTCGAAAAGACGCTGCAGCGTCTCGATCTCGCGCATGCCGTGAACCGACACCGAGCTCGACGAATAGGGTGCGTCCCAGTCGAAATTCTCTTCGGTATCGATGACAGTGATGATGATCGGCTTTTCATCGGCCGGAAGGGTCACGATCTGGGACGGTGCGGGCTCTCGCAGTCCAGGACCCACGGAGGCGGCGCGGCCGATCGGATCGCCCCGCATGGAGCGATAGACATATTTGAGCGGCGCCTTGATCCCGATGGCCTCGGCTCGCCGCCTCAGCCAGGGCATGAACACATAGTTCTTCTCCGGCTCGAGCAAATAAGCGAGCGTCCCGAACGGATTACGCACAAAGTATCGACGGAGGAATTTTCGATATTGAGGCCGTGAATAGACCTTGGCGTTGCCGCCAAGCTTTGCCACCAGCGGCGTGAACCGCGGGTAGAGGCCGGTATTGATCAGGCGCACCTTCATGAAGTTGCCGATGAGAAGGTCGTCGAAATAGCCCCATTTGATCGCTTCCATGAAGGATCGCTTGGGCGCGATGAAGACCACGCCGTGCTGCTTCGATAGCGGCTTGCGGTGTGCGGGTTTCAGCTCGAACCGCCGCCGGTCGCCCCCGATCGAGACCTCGAGAAAATCGAAATGAGGACGGATCATGTCGAAGCGACGGAAGAAGGCGTCGACCGCCGACCAATCCTCCTCCGACATCTTTTCGTTCCAATCGTCCTCGCCCGTCCGATCGGTGATCTGGCTTGCATCGGGCGCTTGCAAGGGATAGTTGCGCGTGATTGCGCCGGTCGTCGCATCCACCGTAACAAACGGCTCGATCGGGCGAACAGCGGGCCTGCTCCAATGCTGCTGGATATCGGGCCAGGTGATCCGGTAGGCGTTCGCCCAGATGGAATCGGAGCGGACATAGATGTGCTGCGAGGAAGAGCAGCAGAAATTCCTGACGCCGAGGCTCGCCGCGATCCGCGCAACGTTCCAAATGGCGCCGGGCTTGCGTTCCTCGGGCGGCTCGATCGTGCGGCGATCCTCATTGTCGACGAAATTGATCATGTCCGCGTCGATCGAGCAGAGCGCAGCCAGATATGTCTTGTCGTTGGGATGGCGCCGAACGAGTTTTCTCAGGAAGGACAGCTCTCCGGCAATCGGCGAATCATTGAGGTTGATCAGAAGAGCGTCGCCCAGCCGGACCACGAGAATCGCGTCTTGATTGATATTGTCGAGGCACATCACCTCGATCTGCGGCGATACCCGGAACCATTTGCGATACGGGAGAACCGTAACATCGAAGCCGCGCTCGATCAGGAAGTTGTGGATTTCGGAGTCGTAATGATCGGGCAGCAGAATCTTCTTTCCCCGGGGTAGAAGATCCAGGGATTGATGGTGCAGATGGTCCGGATGGCCGTGGGAGATCCAGATAAATTTTGAATTAACCACATTGGCGATCTGCTCCGGCGTGAGCGCATGGTCGAGCGCCCAGCTCCCGAAATAGCAGGTGCCGACGAGCCAAGGATCGGTCGCCAATACCGGTCCGCTCTCGTCGAAGAGCTGGATCGTGGCGTTTCCCAAGGTCTCGAACTTAATGCTCATGCTCGACCGCTCTCGACGGGACCATTAGCAGCCATGTCCATGGGTGCGCGACTTCTCGATTTCTGGCGGTGGTTGCGCCGCTGGGAACCGCCTTGCATATCGGTAGGATTCTAAATGCTCTATAAAGCCTCGTCGTCCCCGATGTCACGATTGTTAAGAACGGGCGGCCGCCTGCTTATCCGGGGCGCGCGGGAAAACGGGATTCCGGGACAAAATCCACCTGCGGGCAGACATGGCTGAGACGGTCATATTCGGTCTCGGAATCAATGGCGCGCTCCGCTGAAACCCAATTTGCGTCCATTTCGTCGGACACGACGTCGATCGACGCCCCGATCTTGTCTTGAATCCGATGGCGGAGCGTCGACAGCCTCTCCTCAGGCACCGGACCCACGGTTCCGATCGCGTCGACCATCGTCGCGACCCGCCGTCGAAAGATCGGGACATAGCGGTTAATGATGTCGCTGTAGACCGCGACATGGCGCATCTCGTGATCGAGGGCCACCCTGGTCTGGCAGGGGCCGTGATCCGGCACGACATAGACGTCCGGCGCCGCGGACAAGGTGACAGTGACGACGGAAGGCCAGGCGCAGATCATCCCGCTTGCCAACCGAAGGTCGGCGATCCGCACCTCGAAATCGACACCGATGCTGCCGACCGTCAGCCCGGCGACGGTCGCGAAACGCGGATCGCCCGCAATCTCGGTCTCGGATCTTTTGCTCTGTAACTGGCGGGACGGCTTCGAGAAGTTGGTCGTCGGCGGCTCGATTTTCGCGTAGACGCGGATATCGGTCGGATCCCGTTCGCAAGCATCGGCGGCCGCCGGGATGACGAGATTGGACGCGATAACCACCGCGTGGAGCAGCATGGTCATGACCTCTTTCCCAATGGCGACGCCGAGCGACCGGCGGACGCCTACAGCAAATGACACGCGAGAATCGGCGCTTTCGCAAGCCGGAAGCTTGCGGCAAGTGCCGGCGCTGGTGAAGGCCGGACTAGTCGCCGCGGATGAGGCGCCGGCGATCGAGAAGGTCGCGGCGCGCTATGCCGTCGCGATCACGCCGACCGTCGCTGGATTGATCGATCGCCACGATCCTGCCGATCCGATCGCTCGACAATTTGTGCCCTCCGCCGACGAGTTCGAGACGCTTCCTTACGAACGGACCGACCCGATCGGCGACGAGGCCCATTCGCCGGTCAAAGGCATCGTGCACCGCTATCCGGACCGCGTGCTGCTCAAGCCGCTGCACGCCTGTCCTGTCTATTGTCGCTTCTGCTTCCGCCGGGAACAGGTCGGTCCCGGCGGCGCCGCCTTGAACGAGGCGGAGCTCGCGGCGGCAATCGATTATATCCGCGCCCGTCCGCAGATCTGGGAGGTGATCCTCACCGGCGGCGATCCCTTGATGCTGGCGCCGCGCAGGCTCGCCGGCATCATCGCCGCTCTCTCAGAGATTCCGCATGTCGCAACTCTGCGGATCCACAGCCGGGTGCCGGTCGCTGATCCAGCCCGGATCGATGCGGCGTTGCTGGAAGCGCTCGGCTCGCCGCTTCCGGTCTGGCTCGCGATCCATGCCAACCACCCGCGGGAGCTCGGTCCGGAAGCGGCCGCCGCATGCGCCCGGTTGGCGCGGGCCGGGGTCTCGCTGCTCGGCCAGACCGTCCTTCTGCGCGGCGTCAATGCCGATGTGGGCGTGCTGGAGGCCTTGTTCCGGGCCATGGTCCGGGCGCGCATCAAGCCCTACTATCTCCATCATCCCGACCTGGCTCCCGGGACTTCGGGATTCCGGGTCTCCATCGTCGAAGGCCGGGCTCTCATGCGAAGCCTGCGTGGCCGCCTTTCAGGGATCGCCCAGCCGACCTATGTACTGGATATTCCGGGGGGCGAAGGCAAGGTGCCCATCGGGCCCGATTTCGTCGAAGACGCCGGTATCCGGGATTCGCAGGGCCGTCTTTGGCCCCATCCTGAAATCGGCGATTTGTGGGGAACCGTCGGACAGGAGTAACGTCCTCCCTAGTGCGACGAACAGCCGCAATTTCCGTGGGAGGATCGGCCATGTCCGTGAAAGCCATTCTCAACGTCAAAGGCCGCCGGGTCGTCACCATCCGCCGCGACGCCCTTGTTAAGGAGGCGGTTGCCATGCTGGCGCATGAGCGCATCGGCGCCGTCGTCGTGACTGATGACGGCGGCAAGACCATCGCCGGTATTCTGTCGGAGCGCGACGTCATTCATGCGCTCGATGAGCACGGCGCCAGACTGCTCGACCTCAAGGTCGGCGATCTGATGACCGAAGCCGTGACCGCGGCCAAGATCGACATGCATATCGACCAGGTGCTGGAGATCATGACCCAGGGACGGTTCCGGCATATGCCCGTGATCGAGGAAGGCCATCTGGCCGGCATCGTCAGCATCGGCGACGCGGTGAAGGCGCGGCTCGAGATGCTGGAAAGCGAGGCCAGCCAGCTCAAGGAGTACATTTTCGCCCGGTAAGGTCGCCGGCTCGGGGTCAGCCACCGTGCTGATAGGCTCCGACATCGATCGGCGCCTTGATCCTCACCGGTTTGCCATGCGCCGGGTGGACATATTCGACTGTCGGCAGCAGCGACATACCGTCCGCGCTGCCCGGATCGACGCCGGCGCCGATCACGGGCGAATCCGGCTTGGGATGCCAATCATAATTCTTGACGTCAACGAGCCCCGGATCGCTTGCGGTCTTGGTGCCTTCCTCTTTGATGTCGCCTGAATCGAAGAGCGCCTTCTCCAGGTTGGGCGCGCCGCCCGGGCCTGCCGCCATCACATTGTTCTGGAGATCTCCCGTGCCGTGGAAGGCGACGCCGCCGCCGATAAACAAGTTATTGATCACGTGCGCCCGACCGGGAGCGCGGCTGACCACGAAGGTGCCGTGGCCGAGATCGTTCACGAAGGTATTGTTGACCACCCAGAATTCCTGCGATTCGTTGGTGGCTCCCTCCATGGCGTTGGCGACGATATTGCTGTTCTGAGATTGCTCATCCTGTTCGAGCAGGTTGCCGATCACGAAAACGCGGCCGCCGTTGGAGGTGTCGATCTGATAGCTGGAATCACCATTCTCGTCGGTGATGCGGTTGCCCATGATCAGGCTCGTCGCGGCGCGCGATTTAATCAGGTGGCCGATATGTCCTTGGTGGAAATAGCTGCCGCGGACGATCAGCTCCTTGATGTGGTTGATGTAGATCTCGTGCGAGCGGCCTTCGTTGCCGCCGTTCCGGGCGAATTCGGAATTCTCGATATCGATCACGCTCGTCGGATTATCGCCGGCGAGGATGCCTTCCTCATTGTCGTGGAAGAAGCAGTTGATGATCTTGAGGTTCACCCCCTCGCCACGGATCCCGGCGCCATTGTGGTCGGGCACCTCGGCGCCGGTGAACTCGATATTTTCGACTGTCGTATCGTGGCCCTTGATGACCCAGATCGCCTTGCCTTCGGCATTGTTGCCGTCGGCGACCAGGCGCGCCCGTCCGCCGACTCCGCGGATCGTGATGCCGTCGGCTCGCCAAGAAGCGACGTCGCCGCGATAGGTGCCCGCGTCGATCTCGATGATGTCGCCCGGTTTGGCCAGACCGGCCGCTTGACTGGGCAGCTTGATCTGGCGAGTCGGCCCGACTTGAATCTTCCCGGCGGTCGTCGGCTCGGCGGCGACCGGAGCCGGCGCGTTGAACGTCGCGCCCGATCGCGGCGGCTCGACGGGCGCGGTGTTTTCGGGCGTGATCTTGGAGCCTGGAAGGTAGCCGGGCGCCGGTGGCAGGTTGGTCCCGCTCGGCGCGGGCGGCAAGCCGGGAGCAGCGCCGGTTCGGCCTTGGCGCATCTCGATGCTCTGCACTTCCTCCGGGGCGATCGGCACGTTGATGACGCGCCCGTCCCTCAGGATGATCCGCACATCGGCCCCGGCGGGCGCCATCGCAAACGCGCAGATCGCGGCCGCGAGGGCCAATCGAATCGACCGTCTCGACATGGTTGCGGCTCTCCCGAAGCATCCGCCATAGGTCACGATCAAGGCCGGCCGGACGATTGTTTCACGGCCGTCTAGGCGGCTTCGTTTCCTTTCACAGCCGCGTCGAGAAGAACGGACGCTTCGAGCCATCGTTCCTCGGCTGCTGCGAGCTTATTGCCTGCGGCGCCGCGCGCGACTTGCAAATCTGTGACTTTCGCGGACGGCCCCCGATAGAGCGCCGGGTCGGCCAACTTCTGGTCCAGCGCAGCGATCTCCTTGTTCAGCGCCGCAATCTCGCGTTCCGCGGCCTCGACGGCGCGGCGGAGGGGCGCCAACGATGCGCGTTGCTCGGCGGCCGAGCGCCGCTGCGCGCGCCTGTCCTCGGTCGCCGGCTTCTCGGTCTGCGCGGTCCGGCGCGTGGCGCGCCGCTCCTCGAGCAGGAGCTTGCGGTAATCCTCCAGGTCGCCGTCGAAGGGGCGAACTTTACCCTCGCCGACGATCCAGAGCCGATCCGCCACGAGCTCAACCAGATGCGGGTCGTGGGTTACCAGGATCACCGCCCCGTCATAATCGTTCAACGCCCGGATCAGCGCCTCGCGGCTCTCGACGTCCAGATGATTGGTCGGCTCGTCGAGCAGCAGAATGTTGGGCGCGTCCTTGGCCATCAGCGCAAACAGCAGGCGCGCCTTCTCGCCGCCCGACAACGCGCCGATCTTGGTCTCCGCGCGCGCCTGCGGGAAGCCGAAGCGGCCGAGATAGGCTCGGACCTTCTCCTCGGTCGCGGTCGGCATGGCGCGCGCCGTCTGCTGGAACACGGTGAGCCCGACATCCAATTCGTCGGTTTGGTGCTGGGCGAAATAGCCGACCTTCAGCTTGGTGGACTTGATCATCTTGCCGCCTTGCGCTTCGAGCCGGCCGGCGAGCAGCTTGATGAAGGTCGATTTGCCGTTCCCGTTGGCGCCCAGCAGCGCTATCCGGTCATCACCGTCGATCCTGACATCCAATCCCTTGAGCACCGTCTTGTCGCCGTAACCCGCTGCGACGGAGTCGAGCGTCAACAACGGGGGCGACAGCGGCGCCGGCTCCGGGAAGTCGAAGGTGACGGTTCGGTCCTCGACCCCATCGGCGATCGGCTCCATCCTGGCGAGCGCCTTGATCCGGCTTTGCGCCTGGCGGGCCTTGGTCGCCTTGTAGCGAAAGCGCTCTATGAAGGCTTCGATGTGACGGCGCTCGGCCGCCTGCTTCGCTTGTGCGGCCGCCTGGTGCGCTTGCCGCTCGCTCCTCTGGCGGACGAATTGGTCGTAATTGCCGCGATAGGCGACGAGCTTGCCGCGGTCGAGGTGGAGGATGCCGTCGGGGATCGCATTCAAGAGCTCGCGATCATGGCTCACCAGCAGCAGCGTGCCGGAATAGCCCTTGAGGTACGCCTCCAGCCAGATCGTCGCCTCGAGGTCGAGATGGTTGGTCGGCTCGTCGAGCAGCAGAATGTCCGGGCCGGCGAAAAGGGCTGCCGCCAGCGCCACGCGCATACGCCAACCGCCCGAGAAGGCGCTGCACGGCTGGGCCTGCGCGGCTTCGTCGAAGCCGAGTCCGGCCAGGATCTCCGCTGCGCGCGTGGGCGCGCGATAGGCGTCGATATCGGCCAGGCGCTGGTGAACCTGAGCGATGCGGGCCGGATCGCCATGGCTCTCGCCTTCCGCTTCGGCCAGCAGCTGGGCCCGCTCGGCATCGGCGGCGAGCACGGTGTCCAGCAGGCTGGCGGCGCCGCCCGGCGCTTCCTGGGCGACGAAGCCGAGGCGCGCGCCCTTGGGAATGGCGATCTCGCCGCCATCGGGGATCAGAGCGCCGCCGATTAGCCTGAGAAGCGTCGATTTCCCGCTGCCGTTCGGCCCGATGAGCCCAACCTTGTGTCCGGTTGGCACGGCGGCGCTGGCGGCATCGAGCAATGTACGCCCGCCCACCCGATAGGTGAGGTCGGTGATTTGCAGCATGCACCCTTCTTATAGGGACAGGCAGGCTAGGTCCAAATCCGGCTCAGGCGCCGCGGGTTACGTGATCGGTGACCCTGCCGAGCGCCGCCAGCAACGCTTGTACCTTGGGCGATCCGAGGCGCGGCGTCCCTTCCTCGATAAGGCGCCAGATCGCATCGAGATGCAGCTGGACCACCTCGACGATACGCGGATCGCGGGCCGGCGCTTCGCCGAGCAGCCATTCGAGCGAGGTCGCGACCGCGCTCAGCTGGTCGTAGCCGGCCGTGGCGCTGCTGCTCCTCACGTCCAGCACCGCGAGCTTCAGATCGTGCCAAGGGTCCTCGACCAGAGCCGCCGCTGCGAGCGCCGTGAGCGCTTCGAGGTTCGGAAGTGTATCGCGCAGGAAAGGCAGGTAATCCTGCTTGATCTGTTCGACGGCCCGTTCGGCGCGCTCGACCAGCGCGCGGACCGGCATGGCGTTCGGGCCGTTGGCCTTGACATAAAGCGAGATTGCAGGAGCCGGCGCCTGCATGTCAGGCCATCGCGCTGGCGCCGACGACATCGACGATGCGGGTCATGACGCCATCGACGGTCACCGGCTTGGCGAGGTAGCCGCTGACGCCGAGATCCCGCGCCGCGAGGACGCTGTCGACGTCGAGCTGCCCTGTCATCATGATGACGGGCGTGTTGCTGGAGAGGGCTGTTCGACCGGCACGGACCTCGCGCAGGAGCTCGAGCCCCGTGGTGGGCTGCATCAGCCAGTCGCAGAAGACGATGTCGGGCTTCGCGACCTTGAATTTCTCCATCGCATCGGCGCCGTTTTCCGCCTCGACGATGAATCCGACGTTGAAGCCCCTCAGGATCTCATGCACCAGGCGGCGGATGAATCGGTTGTCATCGATGATCATCACGAGCAATTGGGACAGATCGAGCTGCATGACATTGCCGGTCAGAGGAGTCAGCGTCCGCCCAGGCTCGCGGAATTTCATTAAGCAATTGTCAAATTAACCGTTTATCCGCGCATGGTTTCGTTCGTAAGTCATTGATCTATCCCCAAAGATGTGTAGTCGGGGGATCTATGCACGTTCCGGTATAAACGAGACCAGGCTCGCGATCCTGGGCCAGCAGAAGCGGTCCGTCCAAATCGACGAAGGCGGCGCCCTGGGCAAGGAGAAAGGCGGGTGCCATCGCAAGCGAGGTCGCAACCATGCAGCCGACCATGATGGCCAGCCCCTCCGCCTCCGCCTCGGCCTTGAGCTTCAGCGCCTCGGTGAGGCCGCCGGTCTTGTCGAGCTTGATGTTGACCACCCTGTAGCGTTCGGCGACCTCCGTCAGGCTCTCGCGGCCGCGGGCGGATTCGTCGGCGCCCAGCGGCACCGGCGAGGCGTAGCTCGCCAGACTCTCATCGGCGCCGGCAGGCAGCGGCTGCTCTATCAACGCCACGTCCAGCGCCGCCAGCGCCGGCGCGAGCACGGCGAGGTGAGATTGCGTCCAGCCCTCATTCACATCGACGATCAGCCTGGCCTGAGGCGCGCTCCGCCGCACGGCCGCGACCCGGTCCAGATCCTCGGCCCCTCCGCCGAGCTTGAGTTTGATGAGCGGAAAATGCGCTGAGCTTGCCGCTGCCCGCGCCATCGCTTCCGGCGTGTCGAGCGAGAGCGTATAGGCGGTCGTGAGCGGCCGAGGCGGACGAGCGAGTCCGGCGAGACGCCAGGCGGGCACGCCGAGCGCCTTTGCTTCCAGATCCCAGAATGCGCAATCGATCGCGTTGCGCGCCGCACCGGGCGGCATCGCGCTTTGCAGCGCCTCGCGATCGAGGCCGCCCGCGATCGCTTCGCCCTGCGCCTCGATCTCGGCCAGCACACCTTCGACCGTCTCGCCGTAGCGTGCATAGGGCACGCACTCGCCGCGACCGCGCACCGTCCTCCCGTCGGTCGTGCGGGCGATCAGCTCGGCTGTGACGACCTCCGCTTCGTTTTTGCTGCCGCGCGAAATGGTAAAGGCGCCGCGGATGGGCCAGCGTTCTGCACGGGCGTGAAGACGGATTTGGTCAAGTTTCATCGAGGAGTCAGACTGCTTTCGCGCCGCGAATCGAGCGCGCGGCGATATTGAACAAGAATAAGACCAAGGTGTCCACAACCGGAGGTAGGCTTGCTTCTCGGCTCCGACAAATCTTATGGTCTGCCCCGCGCCACGCAAATGTTTCAGTTTCTGCGGGCGCGGGGCAGGAGGGAGTCGGCCGCAGTGAGCGTCGCTCGCCGCAGTTCACGGATCACGATCCCGGAATTGGCCGGCCGCAAGGGCGGCGAGCCGATCGCGATCCTCACCGCCTACACCGCGCCGATCGCGGGTCTGGTCGACCCGCATGTCGACGCAATCCTGGTCGGCGATTCTCTCGGCATGGTCGTCTACGGCCTGCCATCCACGCTGGCCGTTACGCTCGAGATGATGATCGCGCATGGGAAGGCCGTCGTTTCCGCGACCGAGCATGCTGCGGTGATCGTCGATCTGCCTTTCGGCAGCTATCAGGCGTCGCCGACCCAGGCTTTCGCCGCCGCCGCCCGCGTGATGTCCGAGACCGGCTGCGATGCGGTCAAGCTCGAAGGCGGCACCGAAATGGCCGAGACCGTCTCCTTTCTGGTCGCGCGCGGCATTCCGGTCATGGGCCATGTGGGCCTCACTCCGCAATCAGTGAACAGGCTGGGCGGCTATCGCGCCCGCGGCCGCGATGATGCCGAGGCTGCCCGTCTCCAGGAAGACGCGCAGTCGATCTCCGACGCCGGCGCTTTCGCGATCGTGATCGAGGGCACCATCGACCCGGTCGCCCGCCGCATCACGGATGCGATCTCCGCGCCAACCATCGGCATCGGCGCCTCGCCTGCCTGTGACGGCCAGGTGCTGGTCATCGACGACGTGCTGGGACTGGCCGGCGATTTCAAACCGAAATTCGTCCGACGCTATGTCGAGCTCGGCCCCCAGATCGCCGAGGCTGCGGCCTCGTACGCCGCCGACGTCAAGGCGCATCGCTTCCCAGGACCGGAGAATCTCTATGGCGTACCCAAGGCGCGCGCCTGAACTCATCCAGATCGAGCATTCGCCGACGGGGCTCCGCCGCTGGAGCGCCCAGCGCCATCGTGCCGGCGAGCGGGTTGGCCTCGTGCCCACGATGGGCGCGCTGCATGAAGGTCACCTGGAGCTCGTGCGCGCGCTCTCGGCCAAGGTCGACCGGGTGGCTGTCTCGATCTTCGTTAACCCGACGCAGTTCGGCCCGAACGAGGATTTTTCGCGGTACCCCAGGAGCGAGGCGGAGGATTTGGCGAAGCTCGCGAGCCTCGGCGTCGACATCGCCTATATGCCCTCGGCCACCGACATGTATCCGGACGGCTTTGCCAGCGCCGTGAAGGTGGGCGGAACGCTGACTGAGGTGTTGGACGCCGTCGCGCGGCCTGGTCATTTCGACGGCGTCGCGACCGTGGTCGCGAAGCTGTTGCTGCAGGCGGCTCCCGACGTCGCGGCCTTCGGCGAGAAGGATTATCAGCAGCTCCAGATCGTGAAGCGCATGGCGCGCGACCTCGATCTGCCGGTCGAGATCATGCCGGTGCCGACAGTGCGGGACGAGCACGGCCTCGCACTCTCCTCGCGCAATCAATATCTCACCACGGACGAGCTCGCCGTGGCGCGGCGGCTGAACAAGGTGCTGGCGAAGACGGCGGAGCAGCTGCGCGCCGGCGCGCTTGCTGAACCGGCGACAGCGGCGGCGGACGCCGAGCTTCGCGCCATCGGCTTTACGAGCGTCGATTACGTGGCGTTGGCTCATCCCGAGACGCTCGCGCCGATGGCGCGGCTCGACGGGCCCGGACGTCTGCTGGCGGCGGCTCGGCTCGGCAAAGCGCGCCTCATCGACAATATCGCGGTCAATCCTTTCGGGCGCGCATGATCCGCGTCATCCGCGCAAAGCTGCACGGCATCCGAGTCACCGGGGCCGATCTCAATTATCACGGCTCGATCACGCTCGATCCGGAGCATTGCCGGCTTGCCGGGATCTATCCGCTTGAGTTCGTCGAGATCTGGAACAAGACCACCGGCGCACGGATCTCGACCTATGTAATCTATGGCGAAGCCGGCTCGCGCTGTTGCATCCTGAACGGCGCGGCGGCTCGCACCTGCCATGCCGGCGACGAGCTGATCATCGCCGCCTCCGACTATATCGAGCCTCGCCAGTTGGCCCAGATGCATCCCCGCATCCTCACCTTCACCTCCGAGAACGCGATCGACGAGAAGCTCGCCTATCGCGTGGAGGAATCCGGCGATCATTTCGATTTCCACATCGATCGAGACTGAACGGCGGGGCCAATTGCATTCCGTCCGGCCGCGGACTATATGAGCCCCCTTCGCACGGCCCTAGTCCCCATCGTCTAGAGGCCCAGGACACCGCCCTCTCACGGCGGTAACGGGGGTTCGAATCCCCCTGGGGACGCCATAAAATCAAGAACTTAGTAGCTTGGCGTGCGCCCTAGTGTCCATGTGTGTCCAGTCTGCGTCGGGAGCCCGTGGGCGAGCGATTGCGGCTTCGTCCGCTGGAGCTGCTGATAGGGTGCGTGCAAGGGCTTCGACGCGATCGAGCTCGTCCTCGAAGGACCAGTCGATGGCCATCGCGAATTCTCCTGTTGCGAATCCGGGCGCCAGTGGAGACACAGTTGCGGTTGCTTCGCCAGCCGCGCCGGGGCCATATCGTGGCTACGATGGCTGCCACCCGGCGGCCGGCGCCGCGTTGTCACCCGCGTCCGATTCCAGGATTTCTGTTGCATGCAGAGTTTTTCGGTCCTGCCGTTCGATCCGCCATTCGACGTGGCGTCGCTGCGTGCGGAGATCCGCGCCTTCATCGCGGCGCATATGCCGGCGGGGGATCCCTTGCGGCGGGTCAATTGCTGGGCCGTGGCGGACCGGGAATTCAGCTTGGCTCTGGGGCGGGCCGGCTATATCGGCATGGTCTGGCCCAAGCGCTATGGCGGCGGCGAGCGTCATCCGCTGGAGCGCTATGTGGTGCTAGAGGAGCTGCTGGCCGCCGGCGCGCCGGTGGGCCTGCACTGGATCGCCGACCGGCAGAGCGGGCAGCTCTTGCTGCGCTATGGGACGGAGGAGCAGCGGCAAAACCTGCTGCCGGGAATCGCGCGCGGCGAGACTTATTTCTGCATCGGCATGAGCGAGCCCGGCACGGGATCGGATCTTGCCTCGATCCGGACCAAGGCCGTCAAAACGCCTGAGGGCTGGCTTGTGTCCGGACAGAAGATTTGGACCACCTTCGCCCATCATTCGCGCTACATGATCGCCTTGTTGCGCTCGGAGCCCGGATCGGAGCGGCAGCAGGGGCTGACCCAATTTCTGATCGATCTGGAAAGCCCGGGCGTCACGGTGCGGCCGATCATGGACCTGGTTGGCGGTCACGATTTCAACGAGGTGTTCTTCGACGAGGTTCTGGTCCCGGACTCGATGCGCGTGGGCGAGGCGGGGAATGGCTGGAAGCAGGTGACGGCGGAGCTGTCGCTCGAGCGGTCTGGTCCCGAGCGCTATTTGTCCAGCTATGCGCTCCTGGTGGAGCTGATCCGGCATGCGGGCGCCGCGCCTTCGGAGACGCTCCAGGCCTTGATCGGACGATTGACCGCCGAGCTTTGGACCTTGCGGCAGATGTCGCTGTCGACCGCGGCGAAGCTGGCCTCGGGGGAGGACCCGATGCTGGAGGCGGCGATGGTGAAGGATCTGGGCAACAGCTTCGAGCAGGATTTGCCTCGGGCGGTGCAGGCGGCGATGACCGGGGATGTCGAGGCGGACAGCGATCTCGCGCGCATGACGGCGCTGCTCTTGCAGATTTCGCCCTCCTTCTCGCTCCGGGGCGGGACGCGGGAGATTTTGCGGGGCATCGCGGCAAGGGGGCTGGGTCTGCGATGAGCGAGAGCCGGACCTTGCTGACCGAGAGCGCGAACCGCCTGTTCGCCGATCTGGCCGCCGATCCCAAGCCCGAATTCGCGAAGGCCTGGGCCCAGGTTTCAGAGAACGGCTTCCCTTCGCTGCTGGTGCCGGAATCCGAAGGCGGCTTCGGCGGCGACTGGCTCGATGCCGCGGCGGTGCTGCGGCTGTCGGGCTTTCATGCCCTGGCCTTGCCCGTGGCGGAATCCATTCTTGCCAACCGGCTGCTGAGCGAAGCCGGACTGACGGTTCCGGACGAGCTCGCGCTGCTGGCGTCGCGGGCGACCGGCCGGCTCGTCGATGGCCGATTCACCGGCACCGCGCAGGTCGCTTGGGGTCGGCATGCGGCCTCGATCGTGGTGGTCGTCGATGGCATGCTGATGCATCTGGAGACGGCCAAGGCGCTGCTCAAACAAGGAGCAAGCCCGGCGGACGAGCCGCGCGACGCGCTCACCTTCGAGAATGCCCCGTTTGAGAGCGCGCCCAGCGATGCCGATCCTTTCGCCTTGGGCGCCTTTGCCCGGACGGCGGCCATCGCCGGCGCGCTGGACGGAGCGCTCGAGCGTTCCATCGCCTATGCCAACGAGCGCGTCCAATTCGGCAAGCCGATCGGCAAGTTCCAGGCGGTGCAGCAGAGCCTCGCGGTCTTCGCCGAAGAGGCGGCGGCGGTAAATTGCGCCGCGCAGGCCGCCGCCCGCGCGCTCGATCATGGGGATGCCGCCTTCGAGATCGCGGCGGCGAAGCTGAGAGCCGATCGCGCGGCGCAAACCGGTGCCGCTCTCGCTCATCAGGTGCATGGCGCGATCGGCTTCACCCAGGAATACGGCCTGCATCGCTGGACCCGCCGTCTGCTCGCCTGGGCCTGCGAATATGGCGCCGAGGCCCATTGGGCCCAGACCCTCGGCGCCGCCGTCGCGCAGATCGGCGCGGAGCGGCTCTGGGAAGAGATCACGCGCAGAGCGGATCGGTAGCTAAGCGATCTTCCCGCCTTGCACCCGGCTCCAGCCGAGGCCGGATTTGGCGAGCGCTTCCAGAAGCGCGCTGATTGTTTTGCACTATGAGACGAAGCTCGATGCCCGAGAGATCGCGCGTCGCGGCCGGTCCCATTGCCATGCCGAATGTTTCGGACCGCATCCCCTTCAAATGAAGGTGTCGGCATTTTTTACAGCGACGGGGCAAGCTCTACGACACATCGTGCGTGGGCGCGCGGCCGCAGTTATTGGTCCGGCTGGCTTTCTCGACCGCGTTGGAATGCTCGGCTTGGAGCAATCCCCAGCCTCTGTCGTCGTGAAGATGCTCGGCGAAGGCAATTCTTGGCCGCCGGCACAAGAGGGAGCACCTCAAAGCATGCCGACACCAATACCGTGTGTTTCATTGTAAAAGATCAACGAACGATTTTATTACTGTACTGTTAAGAAAAGTTTACAATCCTAACCTGACGGATCTGTGCGAATTCCCCAACCTTATGGGATCGTTAACTTGGCATGACAATTGCATTAATCTATATGAACAAGGCGCTCGCCGTCGATTGGCTCGTAATGAGAACAACCCGCGAGGATTACTGATCTCGCGCGCACGCGGCCTGTTGTTCGGGTGAAATCACTCTCCCTACAATGGGTTAGGCACGATCCGAGATCGCACGGGATCTGTCAGGCTTGGCGTTTGGATTACGCCAGAATGAGCAAACCAATCACTCGATGGTGGTATTTACTTTTTGTGACTTCCAGCGGCTAACTAAGGTTCCAAGAGTTAACAAGGATTAATTTTTTGGGACCTTCTAGGGTTAATTTTGTGACAAGCTACATCAATGGAGGGACCCGATGGAGGTGGCTTCCGTAATAGGACCGGCATCGTTGTTTCGTTCCGGGCTTGTAAGCGTGCTCGCTGCGATCGGATTTTCCCGCGTTGAGGCCGCCGAGACGATCGAAGAGCTTAAGCGACGGTTCGACGGCGGCATTTTCCCGGGCTTGTTCGTAATCACCCTTTCTTCGTCGCAAGTGCCAATCATCCAAATCACGGAAGATATTCGCGCCACGTCTCCGAATGCAAACATCGTATTTCTCGCCGATCGACTTGATTTTGAAGATCTATGCGCGTGCTTTTCAGTCGGGGCGAGCGGCTATCTTCTCAAGGATATCTCGCCTCTGGCGCTCGAGGAGAGCCTGCATCTCATCCAGGCCGGCGAGAAGGTTTTTCCTTCTCAACTTGCTTCGCTCTTCCCAGCCCTAGTCGCGGAACAAAGCCGGCTGAATGTAATATTTCCGGCTACGGCCGATCTCGACCTGTCATCGCGCGAGGTCGAGATTCTAGCCTGCCTCGCCCATGGTCAATCCAATAAGGTCATTGCTCGCAATCTCGCTATCGCCGAGGCGACCGTGAAGGTCCATATCAAGCGCATCCTGCGGAAAGCGAAAGTCACCAATCGGACACAGGCGGCGTTGTGGGGCCTGTCCAGAGGACTCGCGGGCGCGCCCGTGCGGCGTGGCTTGGTGGGAGAGCCCGCCGGCCAACGTGCCGCCTTGGGGGCGACGGACGCGCATCTCGGTCTAGCCGGCTACGGCGACTAAGGTCCGAAGCGGAGGCCGATGGCGGCGCACGCGCATACGGCGGACGAAGGGGTCACCGTTTGCATCTGCGCTTGATCGAAGTACGCAAAACTGCCCGTCGTCATGATCTTCGCCGAGCACTGCGCATTGCTGGCGCCGGAAGCATCTGCTTCACCGTTGGCAAGAATCACATCGGCAGCGACGGTGTCGACCAAGCGGGCTCGAGCGGCCGGAAAAGCGTTCGGGTCGTAACTCACCTTCAACACCGTTGACCGTCCGCTTGCGACCTGTCCCCGTGTCGTGCTCACGGCCGCGGGACCGTCGGCGGATGCGGAGAGTTCGAGCGTAACGTTCTCACCCGACGCGCTCACCGTATCCAATTGGTCGTCTGTCAGTATCCGGTCGGCGATGGAACCGGAAGCCTGCGCAGACTGAGGTAACGAAAATAGATTTATTGCCGAGGCAAGAACCAAGCTCGTCGAGAGCCATAGGCGCCGATTCCCGGCACGACCGTCGTGAAGATACCCATTTGGGATTAACCAGGATGATTCCACGGGAGGTACGCTCGCAGATACTCAAGCGAGCAATTGTACCACCAGAAACTGCCCAAAGGGATAATTATCGCCGACGGCTAAAGCGAAATCGGAATCGCGTCCCGTATCCGAAAACAATTTGTTCTCAATGGCCACGGCTTGTGGCTCGCTCTTGCGGCCGCGTGGGGCGCAATCTCAGCGAATAAGGAGACGATTATTCGGCGGCATCAGCTTCCGCCGCCCATCATTCGTCGCGGCGGCCGGCTCTAGTCGGTTTTGCTCGCCAATTCGATCGTTTCGGCCATTGGGGTCCGAACGGGTAGGCGGCGAGGGCCGAGGCAAGCTCGGAGGGAAGAACCCTTTCGCCAGCCCTTACCAAGCGAAGGCTATGATACAACCCCTCACGCGAAATGCTTTCGAGGAGATAACCGGCAGCGCCGGCGGCCATCACCGCGCTCATGGCTCGCGGATCGAAGCAGGAGTCCAAGAACACCGCCTTTGTGGATGGTGACCAATCCGCAATCTCCAGCATCATAGCGCCGGGATCCTCCCTGCCATGGAGCAGGTTGATGAGCAACATCTCCGGCCGCGGTGTTCCCTCCGGCCTCTGCTCCAGCTCCTCCAGACTCGACGCCTCTTCCACGGGACTGAAGTCTGTCGAGTTCAAGAGGCCTGCAAGCCCGGCGCGGAATAACGCGATGGGACCAAGAACAACCAGCGACATCGGTTAGCCCCCACGGGCCCTCGCCCATCCAAGCCTTGGCTGAAACGCTGTCTGACCACTGACGTTGCGCAGTTGAAGATACGGCAGCGTATTTTGTTTGCATCGATAGGTCAGGTGGATTTTTGGAGGTAGTGAGGACTTTTTCAGCAGTGAAAACGCTCCGATCCCCGGCTTGCAGTAAACGCGTAGACGGAGCCTCGGATTCAATACCCATTATTTGGTACCCGGTGGATCCTCCAGGACCGGTTTTTGTCGGCAAAGATGTCCAAAAAGAGGTTGCGGCGAGAAACCCTTCTGAGCAAGGTCCATGCAGTTAACGGCGCATTTGTAGTACAAATATCCCTCTTCTAGTTTAAGGATATCATAAGACTTTTGCGCGGTTGCGCAACAAAGCTAATATTTACTACTAATTATTGCACAGAAGCAAGACGAAATACTTCAGGATCCATCCGATCCTGCGCGGATAGCTGTGCGATTCAAGAAAGCGCAAATTCAAGGAGGATGACATGAGGAGGTTATTGTTCGCGGCCCTGGCTTCCTCAGTGTGGGCGGCTCCCGCGGTCTGGGCCGGCGGCGCTATTTCGGCTCCCCAATTAACAGCCGAGCAGCTCGATGTCGTCGTCGCCGGAATCGACACCTTGCCGATGACCAACTGCACCAGCGGCTGCACGCTTTCGACCTCGACCTCCAACAGCGCAAACGGCGTCACGACCTCTTCCAGCAGCACGCAAGTCATCGGCGGCGGAAGTAGCGGCGGAAGCGGAAGCGGAAGCGGAAGCGGAAGTGGTACCGGCGGCGGAAGCGGCGGGGGTAGCGGCGGCGGCAGCGGTAGCGGCGGCACGCCATCCAGCCCGCTCCCCCAAGTTCAAATACCTCCAAAGATCGCGGCAATTCTCAATGCCGCCAAGACCATAACCGTCGGATCCCCATAGCAGTAAATCCCGTTTGGATTATTGGCGCATCTACTATGGCGTTAGCGAATACGACCTTTGCGCGATTGAAGGCAAGTGCCCCTTCTGGCTGCCTTGGGGGTAGAGGCGAACGGAAGAGTTGAGTTCAGAGAGGGAGAGCGATCATGAAATTCTTACCTCACGTCGCGGGCTCCACTGTCGCAGCAGCCGGGTTGATGTTCACCTCGCTCAGCGCATTCGCGAGCGGACCGACGCTCCTGACGGATCGTCAGTTGGATGGAGTCACAGCGGGCGGCTCTTTCGTGCTTTCGAGCAGCGACGCGCAAGCAACCGGATCATTCACCCTCACGAACACCACGAGCAACTCGATCGTGGTGAACGAGCCGTCGCCTTATCCGGGAAACCCGAATCTCGGCCCGAGCGCCGGTGCGACCGATGCGACGGCTACATCCGTCGGCAACAACACCTTCACGCCGAACGGAGCGCCGCCGGCCACGTCCGCCACGGGGGTCACTACCACCGGCGGGGCCGACGGCAATCAAGTAATCACATCTTCTTACAACGCAACAATTCATGGCGCCGGCGGCGTGACATTTCAGGCCGGGTGGACAGTTGTCTACGGCGCCTGGATAGGATTGTAGCTCTATTGGGTCATTGCCGGGTCATTGCTTGTGACTTGGCAGAAAAGATCTTGGCCGATGGAGCTATGATAGAGGCTCGGGGGTGAGCTCCGAGCGCAACCTGGAGAAGGAGAGTTCGGATGAAAAGAATACTTTTGAGCCTTGCTCTGCTGCCGTTTGTGTCGGCCGGCGCGTATGCGGCCCAGCCACTCACCAACGATCAGATGGATGGGGTGACCGCAGGTTTCACATCCATCGCGGTCGCGGACGCCGAAGGCTTGGTGGGTGAAAGCGGCATTATCACGACAACCACAGCCACCCTGTCGCAGGTGAACGCAGCCGCTTTCGCCACGGCGGGAGAGACCGGGTCAATTCTCTACAAGTCGATAGCGGCGGCACAGTCGTCGTCGGTCAGCGCACACTACTCGCCAGCGCCGATCCCCGGAGTTTCCGGCTAGACGGACACTGCGCCTTTACTCGCCTTCAACCTTGAAAAAGGAGCTCGAACAATGTTGAAACATCTCCTCGCGGCCGGCGCGCTGTTTGTTCTCGCCGGAACTGCCAATGCCGCTCAGACCCTCAGTGACGGCCAGATGGATGGCGTCACCGCCGGCGGCACCGCGCTCGCCAATGCCGTTTCGATCACCTTCGGCGAAGTTCTGTCGGACACGGCATCGCAGACGTCGACCAATGTCGACACCGTCCATCTCTTCGCGATCGGCCAGTCCTTCAGCCAGGGCGTGGCGGCGGGCGGTTTCCTGTTCCAGGCCGCATCCGCGTCCCATGCGGACTCGGCGGCTTCGTTGCCGTAATCGGTGCGACGTCCATTGCTCCGGCATAGGACGTCGTTCCCCTCATGCTCGACAATACTGACCACGGCTCAGCAAAAGGAGATCAAGATGAAGTATCTACTTTCCGCAGTAGCGGCTTTGCCTTTCCTGGGCGGTCTTGCGATCGCAGAACCGACACAGACGATCCGACTGGATAACGACCAGATGGACACCGTGACCGCCGGCTGGTCCGTCCACGAGACGGAAGTGAGCAACACCAGCTGGACGCAGGTATCGGTTTATGACGCGCCGCTTACGGCGTGCTCGGAATGCTACCTGGTCATCACGTCGGATTCGATCAGCGTCGAATCGAAGTTCGGACCAGGCGCGCCGCAGTAACCGTACGGGACCGCTGCGGTCACTGACCGGCAGCAGAGGAGGCGAATTGCTGGCTCTACGGTGGCACAGGACGGCAAGAAAACGCGCCCACCAGTTTTGCAGCAATCCGTCTCCTTCCCGGCGCCATGGAAGCGCGCAAAGCGGAATGACGTGTTCGGTCTTCCGAAACCGAGGAGAAATACGATGAAACGGATCTTTGGCGCTCTATCGGCACTTCCATTCTTCGCTGCTACAGGGCTTGCCCAGCCTCTGCCGCTCAGTAATGACGACCTGGACCGTGTCAATGGCGGGTTTCTCGAAATCGATCAGAGTAATACCAGCCTGACCGTGGTGTCGATTTTCCAGCGGCCCTACCTGCTGGATCCGACACCGAATCAGATCGGGTGCACGACCTGCTACCTGATCATCAATACGCCAACCATCAGCATTGCCTCGCAGTTCGGACCGGATTCCTCCGGAATAACGACGGTTCGCTAGAGTTGGACGCGGGCTATGACACGGAATCGGTCAGCATGGGCGATCTCGGCCTTGTTTGCAGCCGGCGCGATGGCCGCGAACGCGCAGGAGCCGACGCAACTCACCAACGCTGAGATGGATGGCATCGCGGCCGGCACATACGTCACCGCCGAGGGTACCGCTCAGGCCGACGGCACCTTGGCTTCCACCAGCGCCAATGTCGTGGCTGCCTCGACGGAAGCCGGGCGAGAGGCCTTCGATTTCGGTGAAGTCTCGGCGGTCGCATTGTCGAATTCGCAAGGTTCGGCGCGCGCCACCCTGACCTTGAGCGTCACATTCCCCTAGCAGCGGCCATCGGCTGAACGAGAAACGCATAAGTAACAGGAGCGGCCTCAAGCCATCTCCATTCCGCTTTTACCGGTTGCCCTCCCGGACATCGTCGTTGAAACAAAGCCGTACGCTGTAAATGGGCAAATGCACCCGTGCTTCGGCGCGGTGCCGGTTCCTGCTTTTAGGCATTGATGTTTTCATTTATCATGCCGTTTTACTCCTCGTCACCCAAGCAGTCGAAGAGAGTAAAATGAAGGCTCGGCGGCATGGTGCAAATACGAATCGATCGCCGACGCAGGCAAGCGCGTTTACAGGCGCCCGGGTCCGCGGTCGGTGATGCTCCATCCACATTGCTTCACCCGGTTGGGGCGGCCGGTCGGGACATTGGGACGTTGTAAACGACGTCGGTGGACGTTCCTTTGGCTCAGCATCGTTGCCGCAGCGCTGGGTCGGGCGCCGGCCGCGACGGCAGAGGCGCAGAGCGCCGTCCGATCGATGGTGGAGATGCGAGAAGAAAGCGTCATCGTCCAGAAATCGGATCTTAGCTGCGGTGCAGCGGCGCTTGCGACAATCTTGAATTACCAATTCGACGATCATGTCACTGAGCAGGACGTTACGAGCGGCCTGATCCGCCGCAAGGAATACATCGCCCATCCGGAACTTGTGCGTATCCGCCAAGGTTTTTCGCTGCTCGACATGAAGCGGTACGTGGCCGGCCGCGGCTATATCGGGATCGGCTACGGCAAACTGGAGATGAGCGATCTCGTCAGTTTCGCGCCCATCATCGTCGCCGTCAGACCGCTTGGCTACAATCACTTTGTCGTGTTCCGCGGATTGATCGGAGATCGCGTTTTGTATGCCGATCCGGCCTTCGGGAACGTCACCGTATCACGGGAAAGATTTGAAAAGATGAGGATTGACTTTCCCAAGATCGGAAAGGTCGGGTTTATCGTCACGCGCGACGGGACACAGGCGCCGCCGGGACGGCTGGCCGTGCAAGCCGGCGACTTTGTCGCTCCCTCGGCGGAGTTCATCCGCCAGGTCCTCGGAACGATGTCCGGCGTGCGGCAGTGAGCCGTCACGCTGTCTGCGATAACGGCCTCATCCTATTCATTTGACGAGATTAACGGTCATAATGTAGCAATTAGGTATATAGCCATCGGGGGTGTACCGATGCTGCGACACTTGGGGCATAGTCGATTATCGGCTTCCTGACCTGGCTTAGCATCCGGCGACGGAGCCATCCTGGCGAGAGCTCGAGGAAATGAGGGCTGGCTTCGCGCATTCGGGGCGTCTGGGCCTCTGTGTCCCGCGGTCCGGTCAATTCGAGGGACTTGACCTGCCGACGGCCGCGCATCGGACGTCCGTCCGCAGGTTCGCCTGGGATC
Source organism: Alphaproteobacteria bacterium (assembly GCA_035293565.1). Lineage (GTDB taxonomy): Bacteria > Pseudomonadota > Alphaproteobacteria > BOG-932 > Roseiterribacteraceae > DATGMP01. Next base: position 51,897 of record DATGMP010000006.1, read on the forward strand.
CGCTCAGGTCCGAGCATCCGGTGGACAAGAAGCCCGATTTCGGACTGAAGGTCTCGCTCGCGGCGTGCGCTCTGGCATCGCTGGCCAGCGGCGCGACGCTAGCCGCGGATGCGGGCGGCAGCGCCGGGGCAACGGAGCAGTCCTCCCAGACGATCGATCCGGCCGTCATCAAGGAACTGCAAAAAAAGATCGACCAGCGGGATGTCATCATTCGCAATCTGCTGGCACGTGTGGAGCGGCTCGAGCGCCAGGAGGCGGCACGTACGGCAGGAGCTCCGTCGACCGGCAACAGCCCTTCCGGCGCGCCGCCGCAGCAAGCAAAGGCAGCCGCTCCATCGACCGCTCAGGCGCCGGCGAACCCGCCTGCGCAAGCATCGGCTGAGTCGGGTGAGCAGACTGAGGGGACCTCGTCGAGCGGCTCGTTCACGGTTAGCGAAGAGGCAGCCCAGCACGCGCTGGAGCGAGCTCTCGTCCAAACTGGTGCGGCGCTGCTTCCCAGCGGCGTCTTCGAATTCGTTCCGAGCCTGATTTACCAGTCGCAGCGAACCTCATTTCCGGGCCAGATTGCTCTCAGCTCAAGTGGAACCGTGCTCATTACCGAGGACGTGACGCGAAAGAACATCTTGGATGCCGATGCGCTTCTTCGCGTCGGGTTGCCCTGGGACACCCAAGCGGAAGTCAGCCTACCCTACGAATATAACGAGCAGTCGGTTGCGACGCGCGCTCTCGGCTCTGGCATCAGCGAGCGCTCGCTGAGCGTCCAAGGCATTGGCAATCCGGCTGTTACACTCGTCAAGCAACTGATTCACGAAAGCGATCTGGATCCGGGCTTGTTCTTGGCCGAGACCTGGAATTCGAATTTCGGAATGACCAATCGCATCGCGCTCGGGAACGGTTTCAATCAGTTTACGACCGCACTCACCGCCGTGAAGCGCCAGGACCCCCTCGTTTTCACGGCGAGCTTGGGATACCAGACGACTCTCAGCCACGACGGCATCCGGCTCGGTGATCAGTTTCTGCCTTCGGTGGGCGTGCTGCTTGCCGTCAGCCCGGAAACGTCGCTCCGCTTCGCGCAGCAACTGGGTTTTGTCGGCAAGACCTCCCTGCACGGGAAGCTCGTGCCCGGCACGGAGCAGACGATCGGTTTCTTTTCGGCCGGCTTGCTCTCCATTCTCGATAGCGGGCTGGTGATGGAGCTGAACACGAGCATCGGCGAAACGCGCGACTCGCCGGACTTTGTTGTCGAATTATCTTTCCCGATCCGCTTCTGAAGGCCCGCTTCGCGAGTCGCGTGGCGCCAAGGCTCGCTTGGCCTCCCACGGCGGCCCGACTCTGCCGCCCGCGCTGTTGACATTGCGCGGCCGCCTGAAAACAATTCGACGGATCACGTGTGATCGGACGGAGCATGACTGATGAATAGTCTCGCGCGCGCGCGCATCGCCGTCACGCTCCCCCCCGAAAAATGGTTTGGCGGGTACGACCGCAGAGCGGCGGAAATTTTAATAGAGCAACTCGAGCATCGCTTCGGCTTGGCATTCCATCGAGTCGATACGAAACCCTTCGCCGGCGGTGATCTTGCCGGTCAATTGGATCTCGTCGACGAAGTCCGAGCGTATCAACCGGACCTTGCGATCTCGCTGAGCAACGCCGGATACGGATTGATGTGCGCTCTCAAAGCGACGGGAGCCAATATATTCACGGACATTTTGGGAGTTCCACTGCTGCTGCTCTGGGATCATGGCTTGTTCCAGTTTCCGTCGATCATTCTGTCCGAGTCGCCATCCGAAGAGAGCGACGCGATCCGAAGGGTACGAGAGAGGATCAGCCGTCCGCTGATGTTTCATTCGGCGATCGATTCCGGCCAGGTCGATGAAATGCGACGTATCGGCTTGCTCGCCACCGACAATGTATCGGTCGTTGCGGCTGCCGCCTACAAGCCCTATCTGAACTACGGCGAAAATGACGGCGACTATCTCAATGACATCGCGTTCGCCGGCAATGTCTACTTGAGTGACCGACATGCCCGGGCATTTCCAAAGGCGCCCATTGCCGGCCGCTGTTACGACGCGGTTCTTTCCGCAAAGCGGACCATGCCTCTTGCCGTTGCATGGAATCTTCTCACTGAACAGATCCAGAAACTGTCCGAAGCCGAGAGGCATGAAAGTCGACTGGACTTCGATCAGGCCTATTTCTGGGAGTTCGCTAATCAGTTGATTGGCGCGCAATGCAATACCCAAGCCAGGACGGAAGTCCTCAACAGCATTGACCGGAGAGTGTCGTTCTACGGCGCCTTTGCCGATCCGGAGGGCATTCCGCGGCTAGGCGAGCGAATGCAACATGTGGATTACAAGGGCAGCGTCGACTTCGCCGACGGTCTGCCGGAGGTCTACGCTCGCTCGAAAATCCTCGTCGATATCACCAATGCCGCGTTCATAACCAATTGCTCGTCAAAACCGATATGCTGTTTTGCCGCCGGCGGGTTCGCATTATTCGATTTCAAGCCGGATGCCGTTTCCCTCTTGGGGCCGGAGTCCGAGAAAGTCATGTATCGAGACATGGCCGACTTGAATTCGAAGATCGACTATTTTCTATCGCACGACCGGGAACGACGCGACTTGGCTGCGCACATCAGAGGAATTGTTCGGACGAAGTGCGATTACATAGAGCAGGTTCACGCGGCAGCGGACCGCATCCTATCCCGGTGAAAAAGTCAGTGCAGCTCAACGACTCCCGATTGCGTCCTGACCGGGATCTGGCGCATCCACAGTTGCGGCCGCCAATGGTCTCGATTGTCCCGGTACCAGCGGTAAGTCGCTTTGAGCCCGTCCTTCCAACGGATTTCGGGGCGCCAGCCGAGGAGCCGTTCGATACGGCCATAGTCGCCGATATGACGAACGACTTGCCCCGGCCGCTCCCCGATAAAGACGATGGAGTCCCGCGGTCTTTCGGATAATTCGGCAACCTGCTCAGCGATCGAAAGCACCGAACGCGCCTCACCCGAGGCGATGTTGAAGACTTCGCCGATCACCTTCGTGCGCGGCGCGGCGAGCAGCAGGTCGAGCGCTCGGCAGGTATCGTCGACATGGATGAAATCGCGTTCCGCCTGGCCGACGCCGTGCACCGTGAACGGCTCGTCGAGCAGCGCGCTCGAAATGAAGCGCGGCACCACTTTTTCGAGATGCTGTCGCGGGCCGTAATTGTTGAACGGCCGTACGATGATCGCCGGAATGCGGTAGGTTTCCCAATAGGAATAGACCAACCGGTCGGCGCCGCATTTGGCGCTGGCATAGGGCGACATCGGCATCAAAGGATGATCCTCGTCCATCGTCTCCGCTCGCGCGGTGCCGTAGACCTCCGATGTCGAGACATGGATGAAGCGTTCGATCCGGTCCTGTGCCTTCAGGATCGCGTTGGCGACGATGTGTGTGCCGATCACGTCGGTTTCGAAGAAGTTGAGATTGTCGAAGATCGAGCGAGTGACATGAGTCTCGGCGGCGAAGTGAACGACGGTGTCCGCTTTCGAAACGAGATTGTCGACCAAGTTGGCGTTGGTGACGTCGCCGATCCACAGGCGAATACGGCCCGAATGCCGGGTCGCCTCTTCCGGCAGGTTGGCGGTGTTTCCGGCATAGGTCAGGATGTCGAGGACATCGATTTGCCAATCCGGGTATTTGTCATAAACGTAATGGCAGAAGTTCGAGCCGATAAAGCCGGCGCCCCCCGTCACCAATAGCCGTTTCGCCATCACACCCTCATTGCTCTTGATAGAGCACCCGCTATCCGTCGGTGCTGTGTCGTTTCTTCGTGCTGAAATCGATTTGGGGAGGATGGAGCGCGTAAGGTTAATTATGTCTTACCTTGATGCTGTTTTACGTTAATTATGTCTTAGGTTTAAGTATGTCTACATGGTTCCCGCAAAGTGGTCTGAGGGTCACATTGAAGGGAGAATCATCATGTCGGCGACCGAGACATCAGTGACGGCGGCGCCAGCGCCCGAACCTGCCAGCTTGATGCCGCATCTCGATCGTCCCGAGCGGATCGCGCAACTCCAGGCGATCGAGGACGCGCTGCACGACCACGCGTTCCCGCCGCAGCTCGTGGTCGAAAACACCTCCTATTGCAATATCAAGTGCATTCACTGCTCGCACCGAGAAATGATCCGCCCACAACAGCACATGGAACGGGCGGTGTGGAACAAGATCGTGGAAGAAGTCGGACGTGTGCGCCCGGATTGCGAAGTCTGGCCGACATTTTACGGCGAGGCTCTGATCCTCGGCGACGAGCTGTGGGATCGGCTCGATTATGCGGCGAGCGTCGGCTGCATCAATCTCGTGTTGAACTCCAACGGCACACTCCTCGATCGGCCGGGCATGATTGATCGCATCCTGGCTTCACCCTTGAAGCGCTTCATCCTGAGCCTTGACGGTCTGTCCAAGGAGACTTTCGAGAAGGTCCGCGCCAAGGCCCGATGGGATGTGGTCTACCCGGCTGTCGAGGAACTCTGCCGCCGCCGGTTGGAAAGCGGCCAGATTTATCCGACGATCACGGCGCAATTTTCGGTGATGCGCGACAATCAACACGAGGTCGAGGATTATCGACGCTACTGGCGCGCGCGAGGAGCCGAGGTCAAGGTGCGCCCGATGCTCGAATGGACTCGCACCGGCACGGTCCGCAGCGACACGATCCGCCATGCCGCCGGCTTCCGCATCGCCTGTCCTTGGGCGAATAATACCATGGCGATCCACCAGGACGGCCGCGTGGTCGCCTGTGCGGTCGACTATGAAGGGATGTTCACCGCCGGCAATGTGACCGAGAAGAGCATTGCCGAACTTTGGGCTATTCTCGGCGAGCGCGTGCGCAAGCCGCATCGCGAGCATCGTTGGCGCGATATCCCGAATATCTGCAAAGGCTGTGGTGACTGGCAAGTGGCCGGCGCTTCTTACGAAGAGGAAAGCGTCGAAGGCACCAGGCCCTTCTGGTACTACGAAAGCTCGACGACCGAAAAGCGCGGCGCGGTCGATGGCCGTGGCCATGACTGAAGGCGGGACCATTTATGGCCTGAGGCCGGAAGCGTCGGTCTATCCGATGATGCTGGTCCTGTCCTTCGTCTATCCTTGCAATGCGCTGTGCCCGCATTGCCCCTATACCAACTCGAACATCCGCAAAGAGTATCGTGATGCGCCCTATATGCCGCCCGCGCTCTTTCGCAAGATCGCCGATGAATCCGGCCTGCACGGCGCCTATCTTCGGATCTCCGGCGGCGGCGAACCGATGTTGCATGCGGATGCCGTCGAACTTTTGGTCTATGCCAAGGCGGTCGGCTGCAAAATCGGTCTGATCACCAACGGCTCCTGTTTCGATGAAGACAAAATGCGGGCGCTGCTTGTCGCCGGCGTCGATATGATCGAGTTTTCCGTCGATGCGGCGGATCCGGACACCTATGATATCGTGCGCAAGGGGCTCGATTGGGATGTTCTCGTCGGGACGGTTCAGCGCATGTTGGCGTTGCGCGGCGAACTCGGATCGGGCTCGAAGATCGTCGCGTCCGGCGTCAACCAGCAGGGCGTTGATATCGACCAGGTAGAGCGCTTCTGGGTCGACCGCGTCGGTGTCGACTATTTCATCAAACGCAAGTTCCTGACCTGGGGCTCGAACACGGAACTCGACGCCGCGCGCTCCGCCGATCCGTCGCCCTATCTCGAGATCGACGACACCCCGTGCCCATTCATTTTCGAGCGGCTGAACATCGACAGTCGCGGCAACGTGATGGTGTGCGGCTACGACATCTCGGCCAATACCAGCATGGGCAATGTCTGGCACGAGCGGATCGCCGATATCTGGCATGGCCCGGGCTTCCGCTTTTATCGCGAGAAACATCTCGGCAATAAGGGCAAGGAGATCGCGCTCTGCGCCGGCTGTCCTGATTGGAAATACCGCTCTTGGACTCATAACTACTGGAAAGTGGTCCGCGGCGCCGAAGCTGCGAGGCAGGCCAAGCTCGGGCAGCACGACGATTTCCAAACCGCCGCGGTCATGTGAGTTCGCCATGGCCTTGAAGATCGCCGGTCATCTATTCACCGGGCCATATGATCCCTCCGGTTTCGTGGTGCGCGCAAACCAGGAGCCGGTCGTTTACGCCGTAGTGGCGAAAGAGGGAGACGCCTGGGATCCGCGGTTCCGCCTGATCGCGATCGATGCGGGCCGGGACGGCGAGGATCTGGTCTTCGCCAGCCATACGGACCTCAACCGCTGGCAAGGAAAAGCCGAAGGCAAGATCGCGGTCTATGTCCATCCGCTTGGACGGCGCGCAGGCGCCAGCGCGGCCGATCGAGCGGCGCTGGTCGCTGCGATCGCTGCAGCTGTACCACCACCGAACGGGATTATTACACCATGATCGAAGGTCATCTCGAAACAGATATTGCTCGCCCGCGCAAACGCTCGGAATCGCTGGCGCTCGACAATATGCGCAATATCGTCAATCAAGCTCGAGCCGAGCGCAACGACGCCGTGGCCTTGGCGCAAGACCGCCGAATGCTGCTCGATCAGGCGGCCGACCTCTTGAGACGCAGCCGCGACTTGGCGAAGGCTGCCGATCCGACGCTGGCATTGGAAATCGGCGGATTTTTAGGGTCGCTTGACGACGCATAAGGCGCGCGATGTGCGGGATCGCCGGATATTTCGATCTTCGGAGCGGGGATGGAGCTCTCGGGCCTATGCTCGCCGCGTTGCGTCATCGCGGTCCCGACGACGAAGGCCGCCATGATGATCGGCCTGTGCATCTCGGCATGCGGCGCCTGTCGATTGTCGACCTTGCCGGCGGCCATCAACCATATCTGAACGAGGATGGCGAGATCGTCGCCGTGTTCAACGGCGAAATCTACAACCATCAAAGTCTTCGCGCCGATCTGACAGCGCGCGGCCACCGGCTGCGCAGCCATCATGCCGATGGCGATGTCATCGTCCATCTCTACGAGGAGATGGGCGACGATTTCGTCGATGTGCTGAATGGCATGTACGCCATCGCACTTTGGGACCGACGCCGACAGCGACTGGTGCTCGCACGGGACAGGGTCGGTATCAAACCGCTTTACTATGCCGAGCATCCGGACGGGCTCGTCTTCGGTTCCGAACCCAAAGCGTTGCTTCGCCATCCCGCGATCGGTCGGGATGTCGATCCTGTGGCCCTGCATCACTACTTCACCTTCAAGAATGTACCTGCGCCGCATTCGGCGTTTGCGATGATCAGGCAGTTGCGGCCGGGCGAGCGTGCAGTTTTCACGGACCGCCGCCTGGATCTGTCACGCTATTGGCGGCCGGTGTTTCGCGAGGACGACACGCTGGATGAAGCCGAGGCGACGGCGACGCTCCGCACCTTGATCGAGGACAGTGTCGCATTGCAAATGCAGGCCGACGTCCCCGTGGCCGCATTTTTGTCGGGCGGTGTCGACTCCTCGGCCGTCGCCGCGCTCGCCTCGCAGAGAGCGGGCGGCCGTCTAAAAACATTCACGCTGGTGTACGACGCCGGCATGGCCGGCAAGGACGCTGACCGCATCCATGCGCGCGAAGTGGCTGCGAGGTACGGCACCGAGCATATCGAACACCTTGTCACCGCCGATGCCGTGCCGCCGGCGATGGAGTCGATACTCGACGCGTTCGACGAGCCATTCTCCGGCGTGATGTCGACCTATTTCCTGAGTAGCGCCATCGTACGCCACGCCAAGGTGGCGCTCTCGGGCGACGGTGCCGACGAACTGTTCGGCAGCTATCTGCCCCATCGCTTGGCGCAACCGTTGGCGGCCGTCGCCGCAGGCTCCGATCCCGCCGTCGCCGAGTTCAGTCACGAAACCCTCGAACTGTTATTGGCCCGCGGCGACGAGGCCGCACGACGGATGGGGCAGTATCTAGCCGACGACGCCGCGAAGCGCGCGCTCTACAGCCCGATCATGAGGCATTTGACGGATGGGGTGGCAAGTGAAACCCTGGTCCGCCATCTCTATGCGGAAAGCGGGACGGCCGATCCGCTCAATCGCGCCCTCAGCGTCGATCAGGCGACCCTTCTGCCCGACCAGGTGCTGGCATTCGTTGACCGGCTGTCGATGGCCCATGGGCTTGAAGTTCGTCCGCCGCTCCTCGACCATCGTCTCGTCGAGTTCGCCGCCGCCGTCCCCGGCCGGCTCAAGATTCGAGGCGCACGAGTGAAACATCTTTTCAAGCGCGCCGTTGCGGATTTACTGCCGCCGGCGGTGGTCGATCGGCCGAAGGAAGGCTTCGTGATGCCGATCAATCGATGGATGCGCGACATTTTGAGCGACTTCGTCCGAAGCGCTTTTGCCGGGCCCGCCCTCAGGCGGCAGCCTTGGCTCGATCCGCGCGCAGTGACAGCGCTCGTCGACGCCCATTATGCCGGTCGGGTGGATGCTTCGAGCCGGGTGTGGAACCTGGCGCTGTTCCTGCACTGGTGGGAGCGGATGGCACTATGATGGATCATCGGTTGATCGTTTCGCTTGAAGGGTCTTTGGTCCGATTGCGGCCTGTCGAAGCCGGTGATGTCGACGCGGCTCAAAGCTGGCACAACGACCCCGCGACACGCGACTCACAGCTCGGATATCCGTTTCCGGTCAGTCGGTCGATGGAGGAGGCCTGGCTTGCCAAGGCTCAGCGGAGCGATGGTCGCGGCGCCACCTTCGCCATTCTTCGCCGAGGCGCTCAATTGATCGGCTTCACGATGTTCGACGATATTCACTGGCCGGCACGGTCGGCCCGGTTCGGCATTACCATCGGCGACGGCACGGCGCGGAGGCAGGGGTTCGGCCGCGAGACTCTATCCTTGATGCTCAAATATGGCTTTCTGAGCCTCGGTCTCGAACGCGTCTGGCTGGAAGTCGTCGCGTTCAACGCTCCTGCCGTCTCCCTTTACGAAGCCGCCGGCTTCGTTCGCGAAGGCTGTTTGCGTTCTCACGCCTATGTCGGCGGTCATCGGCACGACGTGCTTGTCCTTGGCTTATTGCGCGGCGAATGGCGCGATTCGCCGTGACGGTGCTGGTCGTATTGCAACCCGGCTATCTGCCTTGGCTCGGCTATTTCGATCAACTCGCGCGGGCCGATCTGTTCGTGCATTACGACGACGTGCAATTCGACAAAAACGGCTGGCGCAATCGCAATCGGGTCAAGGGTCCGGAAGGACCCGTGTGGCTCAGCGTGCCGGTGTCTCAGCCCCAGCATGGTCAGCGAATCGATGAGGTGCGGATCGACAATCGTCGTCCCTGGGCGCGCAAGCATGTCGCGACTCTCACGCAATTTTACGCTCGCGCGCCCTACCGCGATGCCTATCTGCCGGCGCTTGCCGATTTGCTTCAACGCGATTGGGAGAAATTGGTCGACCTTGACCTCGCGGTCATCGCGCTGATCAGCGGCTGGCTCGGTATTACGACGCCGACGCGCCGCGCCTCTCAATTAGCGCTTTCCGGAGACCGCAACGACAGGCTGGTGGCGCTCTGCCGGCAATTCTCGGCCGATCGCTATCTCAGCGGTGACGCGGCTCAGGGCTATCTCGAACCGGACCTTTTTTCGAAGGCCGGCGTCGACGTCGAATGGCAGGCATTCGATCACCCGGTCTACGCCCAGCCGTTCGGCGCCTTCGTCTCCCACCTGTCGGCGATCGACATGATTTTCAATGCCTGGGCCCCCGGTCGCCGGCTTGCGCGTCGTGAGGAACTATCCGCCGCTCTTTTCAACCAGCAGGCCGCCTGTGGCTAGTTTTCGCATTCCTTTCTACCGTCATGATCTCGGCCAGGCAGAGCTTGACGAAGTCGCCCGCGTGCTTGACGGCGACATTCTCACAACGGGCGAAACGGTTGCCGAGTTCGAGCGCCGCTTCGCCGCGCTGCTTGGTCGGCGTCATGCGCTGGCCGTGACGAGCTGCACCGGCGCGCTGCATCTCTCGTTGTTGGCGCTCGGCATCGGTGCAGGCGACGAGGTCATTACGACGCCGATGAGCTTTGTTGCCACCGCTACTGCGATTATCGAGGCTGGCGCTACGCCGGTCTTCGTCGATGTCGAACCCGATACCGGCAATATTGACGCAAGCCGTATCGAGGCGGCGATCACGCCCAAAACCCGCGCCATCATGCCGGTCCATCTTTACGGTCTCATGTGCGACATGCGGGCGATCGCGGCGATCGCCGACCGTCATGATCTCGTGGTGCTCGAGGACTCCGCCCATTGCATCGAGGGTCGCCGCGATGGGCTCACGCCCGGCGCGGTCGCCAAGACGGCGTCGTTCAGCTTCTACGCGACAAAGAACATGACGTGCGGCGAAGGCGGCGCCTTGGTTACCGACGACAGCGCACTCTACGAGCGCCTGAAGCTCTGGCGGTTGCACGGAATGACACGATCGGCCGCTGAACGCGCGAGCCAGAACTACGCTCATTGGGACATGATCCAGATGGGCTGGAAGTACAATATGAGCAATATCGAGGCGGCGTTGCTGCTGCCTCAGTTCGCCCGCCTCGACGCGAAGCTCGCGCAGCGTCAGGCGTTGGCGCGGCGCTATCGAGCCGGCCTTGCGGGTCTACCCGGTATCGTCGTCCCGGCCGAACGCCCCGACAGCATCCACGCCTATCATGTGCTGCCGATCTGGGTATTCGACGGGCCTGGTCGGGACCAGGTCATCGCGGAGCTCAATCGGCGCGGCGTCGGCGCGGTGGTGAACTATAATCCCATTCATCTGATGAGCTATTTCGTCGAACGCTTCGGTTTCCGTCCGGGTGACTTCCCGATTGCCGAGCGTCTCGGTCGGGCGGTCCTGTCGTTACCGTTCTATCCGGGCATGGGCGATCAGGAGGTCGACGATGTCGTCGGCGCCGTTGCAGAGATCGTCACCGGGACGGCGTCCGAGAGAGGCCTTGGGGGAGCGCCGGCCAATGCGAGATCCGCCGCATGAGGCTCCGACAAGGCCGCAGCGCTCAAAGGTCCTTTTCGGCCAGCGTGCGAAATGCGTCGGGAACGGAACGGTGAGTGCTTAGCGCTACCGACGCATATCCGATTGCGTCCCATCCGAAGCGATCGCGGATCCGGTCGACGGCGCAGTCGGCCATCCGACGCGCCATGCCTCTCTTGGTGCCGGGACGGCGCGCTTCGTCCGCGAGTCCGAGCGGGAGCTCCAGCTGCAGATCGCAGTGCTCCTCGAGATGCGATACCGAAATGGCCAGCAGCGAGATGACCTTCTCGTCGGGATAGTCGACGAGCACCGCGCGGACCAATTCTTCGGCGACCTCGGCAAGGATCACGGTTGCAGAAATCGGCGCGTCGAGCGTCACCGAGCGCGTTACGGATTGCAAGTTGGCGAAACGAACACGCGCCGTAACCGTTCGCCCGGACTTGGACTTGGCCCGCAAACGGGTCGCGATTCTGTCGGCGAGATGGAGAAGAGTGGGACGGAAAACGCGCTCCTCCGCGGGTTTTCGGCCGAGCGCCGACTGCGCCCCTGCCGATCCGGCCCGCCGGTCCGTCTCAATATTCCGCGGATCGCGATTCCAGGCCAGCGCGGCCAGCTTCTCTCCGGCTGCCGGTCCGAGCAGCCGTTCGAGCGACGATCCTGGGGTGTTCGCCAACTGCCCGATCGTCAGCACGCCCTTCTCGGCCAAGCGCGCGGCGGTCACCGGGCCCACGCCCCACATGAGCTCCACCGGGAGGCGGTGAAGGAATTCGAGTTCGGTGTCGGGATCAACGACCACAAGCCCGTCGGGCTTTGCCACTTGGGAGGCAATTTTCGCCAAATGCTTGGTCCGTGCAACGCCAACCGAGATCGGAAGGCCGAGCTCCGCTCGCACGCGGCGGCGGATCGCCCGCGCGATTTCGATTGGCGGGCCGAAGAGATGCGTGCAACCCCTGACATCGGCGAAGGCCTCATCGATGGAAATCCGCTCGACAAGGGGGGTGAAATCCTCGAGCACCTTTATGGCGGCATCGCCCAATCGCCGATATTGCTCGAAGTGCCCGCCGACGAAAGTCAGCTGCGGGCAGAGTTCCCGCGCCTGCTGTCCCGGCATGCCGCTTCGGATCCCGAAAGCCTTGGCCTCGTAGGAAGCTGCGAGCACGACGCCGCCGCCGACGGCGATGGGTTTGCCGCGCAAGGCGGGGTCGAGCAGCTGCTCGACCGAGGCATAGAAGGCATCCAGGTCTGCATGGAGGATGGTGGCTGTCGTTTCCATCCGAACGTCCGGCTGTCCGCCTCAAATCGCCAACTCAAGAACATAATACGAACATGGGGTGGAAATCGTCAATTACCTGGAATTACGTCCCTCTTGAATGTTCCGCCAAGGTTCCCATCTATAGCTCTGTCGGAGTCCGATTGACGCGGCGGGCGGGTGCCTGCGCCTCACGGGGCCGTGGGCAAGGTGCCGCGGCCAAAGAACCTCCGAGCATGCTGGAGACATCGACACATTGACGACAATCGCTGAAGGGGTGGGCTCGCCGCTCGCCCTCTACCTGGCCGACGCGGCCCGGTATTCCTACCTCACGCTCGAACGGGAAAAGACGCTGGCGTTCGCCTGGCGCGACCGCAAGGACGAGGCTGCCCTTAAAGAGCTGATCGGCAGCCATCTGCGCCTGGTGATCAAGATCGCGCGCGGCTTCCTGGGCTACGGCCTGCCGATCGCCGAGCTGATCGCGGAGGGCAATGTCGGCCTGATGCAGGCCGCTCAGAAATTCGATCCGGACCGCGAAGCGCGGTTCGGCACCTACGCCACCTGGTGGATCCGGGCGGCGATCCAGGAATATGTGCTGCACACCAGCTCGGTCGTGAAAATGGGCACTACGGCGGCGCAGAAGAAGCTTTTCTTCAATCTGCGCCGACTGAAGGCCGAAGCCGGCTGGCAAGGGCAGGGCGACATGCCGTCCGAACTGGTTGCGAAAATCGCGACTGAGCTCGATGTGCCGGAAAAGGACGTCATCGAGATGAACCGCCGCATGGCGGGCGCCGATGGCTCGCTCAACGCGACCATGACCGGCGAGGGCGACACCGAATGGCTGGAGCGGATCGCCGACGATCGGCCCGACCAGGAGACCCGCATCGGCGAGGCCGAAGAGCTAGCTGCGCGGCGGCGCCTCCTGGGCGACGCCATGGCAAAGCTGAACGACCGCGAACGTGAGATCATCCTGCGCCGCCGTCTCTCCGAGGCTCCGGAGACGCTGGAGGAACTCGGCCATCGCTTCAAAGTCTCGCGCGAGCGCATTCGGCAGGTCGAGGAGAGCGCGCTCGGCAAGCTTCGCAAGGCTATGCTGGCGGCCGCCCGATCACTCCGTCTGCCGCATCAGTTGGCGGAGGTCTGATCGCTTTTGCGCGCCGGCGGTTGAATTGTCTGCCGGAGACGCCAGCTTCTTTCCTATGGCTACCGTGATCGACAAGCCTGTAACCGCTGCCCGGGTCCGGCAGATGTTGGGCGATCTCGATGATGTCACGATCGCCCGCATCGTGGCGCTCGGCGCGACCGAGGCCGAGGTGCTGGAAGCATTCCAATGGGCTAGCGCGGACGACGAACTCGGCACCGAGACCGAGCGCCTTCCGGCCGGCCGGGTAGGCGAAATCTACGAGATTCTCCAGTCCGAGCTGCCGGACGAGGAGCAGTAGCGCTCGGATCAGGCCGCGCGTTTGCTGCTCGTCTTCTTCTTGCTGACCCTGGCGGGCTTGGCGGCCTTTTTCTTGCTCTGCAGCTTCGCGAGCCGCCGGCCGATCGCCTTGTCGAGCTTTTTCATCGAGACGCCCGGCGGCACCCTGCCGTCCCGCACGGCCGCCAACATGCGCGTCATCAGCTCATAATCATGCTCGTCGCGATAGGGCTTGAGGTCGAGATCGGCGGGGACGTCGGTCAGCTGCTCGCTGTCGGCTTCCTTCACATATTTCTGCATGAAACGGTCATATTCGCGCCAGGAGACGCGGTCGGCGCGCACGGCGGCCTCCTCGGCGCGGGTCGCGATCTGGTGTGCGTGCAGATAATGGAGGCCGAGCTGATCGATGAGGGTCTTCTCGACCTCCTCATGCAGGATCAGATAACGGTCGACCTCGATCTCGCGGCCTTTGTAGGTGAAGCTTTTGGGCAGGTGGCGGTCGATATAGATGGTCTTTCCGTCGGCGCTGTACCCCGCGAGATAGGGGATGTCGTGGATCCGGTCGAGGACCTTGACCCGTCTGACGATCGCATCGAGCGCTCGGTCGATCATCAGGCTCGACACGTACCATTCGGGCACGCGGAGCTTCTTGTGCGGGGCCTTGGGGTGACAGCAGGGCTCGGGCATCGCGCATCCCCCTTCCTGTCCCGCATGTCGCGGGATTCGGTTCGTCTGGCGCGTCAAGTCATATCTCAAAGTCCGGCGCGGGTCACGGATGCCCGATTCTGCTTGTCGAAACACGCGCTGGCCTTCGTCGACGTCGCAAATTTGGCAGCCACCACGCCTCGCTCGCTTTATGTGTTTTTGCATACGCCGCATCCCGCGATGCCCAAATCTGATCCTATCGGGCAAGAGGCTGAATCATGAGCCTCCGTACGCGAAACGCGCTCTGAGTCCGACTCTGGCATCCTGCGCCGAATGTCTTAATCTGGCGGGAAACGGGGGGCGATCGAATGCGCAAGGAAATCGGCCAAGAGGAGAATGGACTACAGGCGTTGCTGGCGCGCGAGGCGATCCGCGAGCTCGTGGGCTCCTATTCGCGCGGTGTGGACCGGCAAGATTTCGCGCTGCTCCGAAGCCTCTACACGCCCGAAGCAATCGAAGACGACCATGGCGGGGCCTATAGCGGCTCCGCCGAGGGCTATGTCGACTGGCTGGAGCGGGTGATGGTCAGGGTCGAGAACAGTGCGCACCTGGTGCACAGCCATTTGATCGCGCTCGAAGGCTCTGAGCGCGCTCAGGGCGAGGTCTATGTCAGCGGCCATAGCCGCTTGCGGCTCGAAGAGGGCGGATTCGAGGATCTGACGCACGGCATGCGCTATCTCGACCATTACGCCAAGTGGAACGGGCGCTGGCTGTTCGCGCGGCGGACCGTAATCGTCGATTGGCTGACGGCGGGGCCGACGCAATGGGCGCCCGAGCGGCCGGACACCCGCGATGCCGCGTTCGGCCGGCCGGGGTCCGCCGACCCATCCTATCGCGTTCTGGGGCATCCTTTCTTTGCCCGCCGGTGAGCCCCGGGCGCTCGGGCCTTGCGGAACGGCCGAGCATCCGCCGACGAGAAAAGCGCCGGTTCGTTGATTTCGGTCAGCGACAATTCGTTATCGCTGCCGTTCATTTCAGTGATGACCCCGCCTAGCTTTGCCGCCGACGCGGCGACTCTCTAGGATTTTCTTGTAAAAGCCGGCGAGACATGGATGGATTACAGCGCCGGAAATATCGGTGCTGGACAGGCAGTAAAAGCCTGTATTCGGCGAGCGCAATGAACGTGCTAGGCTGCAGGAAAGATCGAGGCCCGGAGAGCAACATGACAACAAAAGGGGAGGTGTTGATCGCCGCCGGCGAACCCTATCCGGCGGGGAAAGCGGGGGATCTCGCGGTCGGCCACTACAAACACAACGGCGCCGCTTGGGTGTTCGAGCCGGCATCGAGCCGCAAGCAGGCCGAAGCCCGTTTTCGTCAGATCCTGTCCGAGAAGGACGTGCTCCGCGTGGTCCTCGAAAACGGCCACAATCGCGGTCGCCCGAGCGCTGTCGCCTGGGTCGCCCGCTGCAATGGCGGCGACGACTGGACGATCATTGAGGAAACCGAAGGCATGCGCCAGTTCGAGCCCAGGGAGTGACCTCGGCCTAGGCGGCTTTCACACGTCCCTCGACGACCCAACGCCGTGGCACCTGGATCGGGAAATCCATCAGCATCTGGGCGTGCGCCTTGCCCTGCGGATCGTAGCGGAGCGAGCCGACGCCGCCCCCGCCCAAGGAGTGCTGCAGCAGGAAGTTGAAGCCGTGCAGCCCCGGCCAGGCATAGCGCTCGACCGGCCCGGCCACGACATGCGCCATGTATTTGGCGACCGCGTCGGCGGTGAGCTGGCGGGCGATTTCGGGCAGGAAGTCGGGATGGCGCGCGAGCACCGAGATGTTCGACATGTCGCCCTTGTCGCCGCTGCGGCCATGGGCGATCGCGACCAGCGGCACGGTGACGGTGTCGGCCTCGGCAGGCCCGACCGCGATTGGCGGCTCGACACCGCGCTGCGGCACCGCTTGGCCTTCGGTCAGCACCTTGACCGGCGTGCGCTTTCCGTCGAGGTCGATCTCGATCGGCACACGGCTCTTGTCGAGCAGGAAGGAATAGAGGCGCAGCACCGGCTGCACGCTCGGCCGACCGCCGGCGAAGCCGGAGATGCCCTGGCCCATGCCGGTCGCGGCCGGCGCAATCTCGCGCGTGAAGATATCGACCGCGCGCTTGTCGGTGTGTCGCACGCCCACCTTGAGGATCACCTCGCGCACCTTGCCGACGCGGGCATGCGGACCGTAGGTCGCCTCGGCGCCCAAGATCTCGATCGACGTGTCGGCATAATCGCCGAGCCCCTCGCGCGCGAAGATGTTGCGCGTGCGTTTCAGGATCGCCTCGCCCATGGCCTGCGCCTTCTCGGCGGCGTCGATGCCGTTGACCATCAGCGTCGCGATCGAACGGAAGCCGTCCGGATAGGTCGCGCTCACCTTATAGGTCGGTGTCGGCGCCTTGCCCCGCACATTGCTTACTTGAACCCGCTCCGGCCCAACTTGCTTGAGCTGCACCTGGGTCAAATCGCAGACCACGTCGGGCAGAATGTAGTTTGCCGGGTCGCCGGTCTCATAAGTGATCTGCTCGGCCACAGTGCGAATCGAGATGAGCCCGCCAGTACCCCTTGGCTTGCCGATCGTGAAGCTGCCGTCGGCAAGGCAATTCGCAATCGGGAAGCCGATATCGGCCCATCCCGCTGCCACCTCGCGCCAGTCGGTGAAAATTCCACCGGTCGCCTGCGGGCCGCACTCGATGATATGGCCCGCCATGCTGCCGGCCGCGAGCTTATCGAAATCGGTGGGCTTCCAGCCGAACTCGTGGATCAGCGGCCCGAGCGCCAGCGCGCTGTCGGCCGAACGGCCGGTCACCACGATGTCCGCGCCGGCGTCGAGCGCCGCGGCGATCGGGAAAGCCCCGATATAGGCATTGGCGCTGACGACGGTCTTGGGCAACGGCGCGCCTGATTGCAGCTCCTTGACGCCTTCTTCGCGCAAGCTGTCGATCAGCGGGAATACGTCGTCGCCGACCACCGCCGCGACTTTGAGATTTACGCCCTGGGCCGCTAGCTCCTTGGCGACCGCGTCCCGGCAGGCAAGCGGGTTCACGCCACCGGCATTAGCGACGATCTTGATCTTCCGCTCGGCGATCTCCTTCGCATAAGGCTGGATCACCTGGGTGATGAAGTCGGGCGGGTATCCGGCGTCGGGACTCTTGGCTTTGGCGCGGGCCAGCAGCGACATGGTGATCTCGGCCAGGTAGTCCATGACGAGGTAATCGACCTCGCCGGATTTGATGAGCTGACGCGCGCCTTCCGGCGTATCGCCCCAGAACCCCGATGCGCCGCCCAGGCTGATGACTTTGTCGCTCATATCAATGTCTCACTTCGCGGTGAAGCCGCCATCGACGGGCAGCGCCACGCCGGTAACGTAGCGGGATTCGTCCGATGCCAGATAGAGCGCGGCGTAGGCGATGTCTTCAGGCGTGGCGACACGTCCCATCGGGATCATCGACACGAAGCGCTTCTGAGTCTCCTGAGCCGCCGCGGCGTCGGCGCCGCGCCCCATGAAGCCCGGCAGCATCGGCGTGTCGGTCAGGCCCGGGCAGATCACGTTGACACGGATGTTCTCCGGCCCGTAGCGAAGCGCGAGCGACTTGCCGAGCCCCACCACGCCGAACTTGCCCGCCGAATAGAGCGGCGACAGCATCGAGCCCACGATGCCGGAGATCGAGGCGGTCATGATCACCGATCCGCCGCCGCGTTTGCGGATATGCTTCACCGCTTCGCCGACCGTGAGGAAGGTCGAGCGGACATTGAGCGACATAGCGAACTCGTAATCCTCGAGCGCAATATCTTCGACCACATCGGTGCCGGGGATACCGGCATGCGCCCAGAACACGTCGATGCCGCCCAGAAGCTCGGCCGCGCGGGCGATCGATCCGCGGCACTCCTGCGCGTTGGAGAGATCGGCCTTGACGGCGTGCGCTGCGCCGCCCGCCTTTTTGATTTCGTCGACGACGCCGTTCGCGGCCGCTTCGTTGATGTCGATGATGGCGACCTTGGCGCCTTCGCGCGCGAAGATCAGGCTCGCCGCCCTGCCCATACCCGACGCCCCGGCGGTGATGACCGCGAGCTTGCCCTGTAGACGCATCTTTCCTCTCCTCGGTGTGAACGGCGCTATTGCGCGTAAGCGTCCGGATAGTTGCCTGTCAGGTTGATGATCGTGGATTTGGTCTCGAGATACGGGTCGAGTCCTTCGGGGCCGTTCTCGCGATTGAGGCCGCTCATCTTGAAGCCGCCATAGGGCACCTTGTAGCGGATGTAGCGATAGGTGTTGACCCACACCATGCCGGCCTGCAGCTGCGCCGCGACGCGGTGCGCGCGCCCGACATTTTGCGTCCATACGCCGGCGACCAGGCCGTAATCGGTCTGGTTGGCCATTGCGAGAACCTCATCCTCGGTCTTGAAGCGCAGAACGCCGACCACGGGTCCGAAGATCTCATCGCGCGCAATCTGCATGTCGTTGGTCACGTCGGCGAAAACGGTCGGCTTGACGAAATAGCCGTTGCCGAGCCCGTCGATCGTACTGCCGCCGGCGACGAGGCGCGCGCCTTCGGAGCGGCCGATATCGAAATAGCGGAGAGTCTTCCGGTACTGCTCCTCATGCGCTTGCGGCCCCATCTGGGTGGCGGGGTCGAGCGCGCTGCCGACGCGGACCCGCTGGGAGCGCGCGGCGATTTCCTCGACGACCTTGTCGTAGATCGAGTCATGGACGAAGAGACGCGATCCGAGCGCGCAGCTTTGGCCGCAGAGCGCGAAGGAGCTGTGGGTCGCGGCGTTGATCGCCTGGCCGAGATCGGCGTCGTCGAAGATGATGTGCGGGGACTTGCCGCCGCATTCGAAGGAGAGCCGCTTCAGATTCACGGCCGCCCCGCGCATGATCATTTGCGCGGTGCGGTGCTCGCCGGTGAAGGAGATCTTGTTGACCCTCGGATGCTCGACCAGCGCCGCGCCGGCCGTCTCACCCCAGCCCGGAACCACACTGACGACCCCCTTGGGGATCCCTGCCTCGGCGCATAGTTTGGCCAGCTCATAGGCGGTGATCGGGGTCTGTTCGGCGGTCTTGACGATGATCGCGCAGCCGGCGGCGAGCGCCGGCGCCAGCTTCCACATCACCGTCTGCAGCGGCGCATTCCACGGCGTGATCGCGCCGACGACACCCACCGGTTCGCGCGAAGTGTAGACATGCACCGAGCTGTCGACCGGGATGGCACGTCCGCTGATCTGATCGGCGAGTCCGGCATAATAATAGTAATATTGCGCGTGGCCCGCGATGCCGGCGCGCGAATCCCGGATCGGCATGCCGTTGTCGCGGGATTCGAGCTCGGCCAGCCGGCCGGCGTTTGCCGCATAGAGGTCGCCCAGCTTGCGCAGTAGGTTGGCGCGCTCGGTCGGGCTGGTTTTCTTCCAGCTCTTGAGCGCCTCGTTCGCCGCGTCGACCGCCCGCTCGACATCGGCTTTGCCGGCGAACGCCGCCGTCGCCCACGCCTCGCCGGTCGACGGGTCGATCGATGGCACCACCTCGCCGTCGACCGGCGATACCCACTCGCCGCCGACGAACAGCTTATCGTGACGCAGCATCTCTCCGGGCATTTCTTCCTCCTTTTGGCTACCGTCCCTTCCACACCGGCGCGCGCTTTTCGGCGAAAGCGCGGGGACCTTCCTGGGCGTCTTCGCTCAAGTAGACGGGCTCGAACACATCGCGCGCGGCGTCGAGCGCGGCCGAACGGCCCATCTCGGTTGCAAGATAGACCGTCCTGCGGCAAGCGCGAACCGTCAAGGGCGCGTTGGCGGCGATCATCTCGGCCATCTTCATTGCCTCCGTCATGAGATCGGCCAGCGGCACGACCTTGTTGACGTAGCCGATCTCGTAAAGGCGCTGCGCAGCGACCGGTGCGCCGGTCAGCAGGATCTCCATCATGATCCGCTGCGGCAGCATATTGATGAGCGGTGTTGCCCAGGGCGTGCCGCGACCGACTTTGACTTCGGTAATGCCGAAGGTTGCGTGGTCGGCGGCGACGCAGAGATCGCAAGCTTGAGAGATCAGCCAGCCACCCGCGAAGGCGACGCCATTGACGGCCGCGATGGTGGGCTTCGTCAGATGGACATTGTCCCCAATGATTGGCACCAACCCGCGCGGCGGCACCTTGAGCGAAGTGGCGCTCGCTTCCTTCAGGTCCATACCGGCGCAGAAGGCTTTCTCCCCGGTCCCGGTCAGGATCGCGACCTTGGCGGTCTCATCCCTCTCGAAGCGGTCCCAGGCTTCGAACAGCCCCTGGCGCACGGCGGTCGAAAGCGCATTGCGGCGGTCCGGCTGATTGATCGTGATGACCGCCACCTGCCCCTTTAATTCATACAGGACCGCTTCGCTCATCCAATGTTTCTCCCAGGAATTCATGCCCGTGGACGTTTTGTGCACGTTCGTGAACAAGTGTCAACGGGCTGAGGTTGACTCAACAAACTCCCGTAGATAGCGCCCGACCGCGTCGCGCGCCAGCGCGCCCACTTCCCCGATCCGCGCTCCGAGGCGGAAGACCGGTCCGGCGACGGCCAGCGCCAGACGGCGGTCCGCCAGAGGCAGGGAGACAGCGACACCCTGGACGTCTGGCGTGAATTCGGTGGCGCTCTCGAACCAGCCGCGGTCGATGCCGCGCACGATCTCCGCCTCGACGGCGTCGACGGTCATCGGCGTCGCCGGCTGGTAGCGTTCGAACTGGACCTTCTCCAGCAGCGCGCGACGGGCCGGCGGAGCATATTGCGCCAGGATCGCCCGGCCGGTCGCGGTCGCTTGGATCGGCAGGCGATTGCCGATGCGCGCGAAATAACGCACCGCGGCGTCCGACTCGACCACGTCCAGGAACACGACCGAGAGGCCCGCCTGGGCCGCGACATGGACCGTCTCGCCGGTCTCAGCCGCAAGCCGCCCCAGCAACGCGTGCAGCGAGGCGGGCAAGGGCTCGGCTTCGGCAATGTCCTGGGCGAGCGACAGCCACCGCGGGGTCGGGTAGTAGCCCGCGCGGGCCTTGGGCTCGTAGAGAAAGCCGCGTTCGACCAGAGTGGCTATGATGTTGAACGTGCTGGACCGAGGCCATCCAAAGGCCTCGGCGATCTGGGACAGCGTCGCGGGCCGCTTAGAACGGGCGAAGAATTCGATTAGGTCCAGGACGTTGGCAGCTTGCTTGACGGTCATTATCGTGCTTTTCCAGCCGGCGGCCGTTCCGGACGGAACATAGCGGCGCGGAACCGGGCCGCAAGCCTCGTATGGTCCGCCGCAGCCCGAACGGCGGCGAAAAACGCGAGAGGGAGTGCGACATGGTCGAAAGGGATCGGATCCGGCCGTCGGTCCGGACCGGAGCGATCATGAATGCATGCGGGCGATTGTCCCGGTTCGCGCTCCGGTCGTCGCCGCTCTTGCTGGTTGCCATCCCGGCCTTCGCGCAGCCGGCGGATTCGTCTTCCCCGGCGAGGGAAGAGATTGTCGTCACGGCGACCCGAAGCGCGCAATCGAGCTTCGACCAGCCGATCGCAATCGACAGCATCGGCCAGCAGACCCTCCAGCAGGGTCAGCTCCAGGTCAATCTTTCGGAATCATTGGCCCGCGTTCCCGGTATTCTTGTCCAGAACAGACAGAATTATGCCCAGGATCTGCAGATCGAATCGCGCGGCTTCGGGGCACGCTCGACTTTCGGCGTTCGCAGTATCCGACTCTATGTCGACGGCATCCCGGCCACGCAGCCGGACGGCCAAGGACAAGTCTCGAATTTCGATTTGGGGTCGGCTCAGCGCATCGAAGTCATGCGCGGGCCCTTCTCGGCCCTCTACGGCAATGCCTCGGGCGGCGTGATTGCGATCTTTACGGAGGACGGCCAGCCCGGAACCCATCTCGAAGCAACGGCGGAGACGGGCAGTTTCGGCTTTCGCCGCTTCGCGGCGAAGATTTCGGGCGAGCAGGACGGCTTCAACTATGTCGCCGACGCGGCCGACTTCCACACCGCCGGATCGCGCGACCACAGCCGTGCCGACCGGCCCGATTTCAACGCCAAGATTCGTGACGATTTAGACGACCAGTCGAGCCTCACCTTTCTTGCCAACGCCGTCTCGATCTCCGCGCAGGATCCGCTGGGGCTGACGCGCGCGCAATTCGCCGTCAGCGCGACTCTCGCCGGGACCGGCGCGATCCAGTTCGACACCCGCAAATATGTCGACCAGGAGCAGTTCGGCCTCGACTACAAGCGCGCGCTCACGGATGCCGATTCACTGGATGCGATCGTCTATGGCGGCAATCGCAGCGTGAAGCAGTACCAGGCGATCCCGCTATCGACCCAGGCATCGCCTCAGAGTCCAGGCGGCGTGATCGGGCTCGGCAACAATTATGAAGGGACCGATATCCACCTCACCGACAAGCGCCAGCTCGGCGGTGCGAAGCTGGAGGTCACCACGGGCGTTGCTTATGACCAGCTGGACGAATTCCGCACCGGATATCTTAACTTCATCGGTGGCCAGACCGGCGTCGAGGGAGCGCTTCGGCGGGACGAGAATGATGACGTCTTCTCGTTCGACCAGTATCTCCAGGCTCAGCTCGATTTCGATCCGTTGCTCGTCGAGGCCGGCGTCAGGAACAGCCGGGTTCTGGTTTCCGCTCACGACCATTATGTCGCCTCCGCGCATTCGAGCAACAGCGGCGATGTCGCCTATCGCGCGACGACGCCGGCGGCGGGCGTCACCTGGCGGATGACCGACTGGGTCAATCTTTACGCCTCATACGGCAAAGGGTTCGAGACTCCGTCCTTGAACGAACTCGCCTACCGTTCGACCAACGGCTCTCTACCGGGCCTCAATTTCGTCCTCAAGCCCAGCCGCAGCGATAATTATGAAGTCGGCATCAAGAGCTTTCTGGGCGACAACGTCAAAGCGACCTTGGCCGGTTTCCATATCGACACCACAAACGAGCTCGCGATCGAGCAAAACACGGGCGGCCGTTCGGTCTATCAGAATGTCGGCCGGACGGGACGCGACGGAATCGAACTCAGCCTCGACGGCAAGCTTCCTTACGGGTTCGAGGTGGCCGCGGCCTATACCTGGCTGCGCGCGATCTATGTCCAGTCCTTCTTCTCCTGTCCCAGTCTGCCCTGCGTGCCGCGCCGCGTTCCGGCCGGCAACCGAATTCCGGGCATTCCCCGCAACGACGCCTTTGCGGAGCTCTCCTGGCACGACGATCCGAGCGGTTTCTCGGCTGCGCTCGAGACGCGGTTCGAAAGCCGTGTCTATGTCGACGATCCCAACAGCGATTCGGCGCCGCAATATTTCACGGCTTCGATCCGTACCGGATTCGACCAGGATTTCGGCGATCTGAAGCTCCATGAATTCGTCCGGCTGGACAATCTCGCGGACCGCAAATATGCCGGGTCGGTGATCGTGAACGAGAGCAACGGCCGTTTCTTCGAGCCCGCCCCCGGCCGCGCCGTCTATTTCGGCATCAATGCGAAGTATGGGTGGTAGGCCGGAGTTTAAGGATTCCTGTCTCCGAAAACCGTCTTCTGCACGGTGTACGGGTAGGGTCGCGGCGTATCGCTGGCTTCGTCCAGGCGTTTCATCTCCTCATCCGACAGGCTCCAGGAGGCAGCGGCCAGATTGTCCCTGAGCTGAGCCTCGTTGCGAGCACCGATGATGACCGAGCTTATGCCCGGCTTCTTCAGAAGCCAGTTCACCGCGACTTGCGCCATCGTCACGCCGCGGGCTTGGGCGATCTCTGCCTGGACGTCGGTGATCTTGTCGACCAGCGCGCGGTCTATGCCTCCCGGCGCGCCGGCCAGCGTGCCGCGGGCGCCCTCCGGGTCGGGCTGGCCGCGCCGGAACTTTCCCGACAGCATGCCGAAGGCGAGCGGGCTCCAGACCAGGATGCCGACGCCTTGATCCAGGCCCACCGGCACCAGCTCGTTCTCCGCATCGCGGCCGGCCAACGAATAATAGATCTGCTGTGAGACGTAGCGCTCCGCATTCCGGCTGTCCGCGATCGCGAGCGCCTTCATCAGCTGCCAGCCAGTGTAGTTGGAGCAGCCGATATAGCGAACCTTGCCGGAGCGCACGAGATCGTCGAGCGCGCGCAGCGTCTCCTCGAGCGGCGTCAGCGCATCGAATCCGTGGATTTGATAGAGGTCGATATAGTCAGTCTTGAGCCGCTTCAGGCTCCCTTCGCAAGCCTGCACCAAATGCTGACGCGAGGCGCCGATGTCGTTCGGGCCCGGTCCCGTGCGTCCCCAGGCCTTGGTCGCGATGATTGCGCGATGCCGTTTGGCGCCCAGCGCATGAGCCAGGATCTCCTCCGACCGCCCGTTCGAATAGGCGTCGGCCGTATCGAAGAGCGTCACGCCGGAATCGAAGCAGATGTCGATCAGCCGCTCGGCCTCGCCTTCGCCCGTCTGTCCGACAATCTGGAAGCGCCATTCGCCGCCGAAGGTCATGGCGCCGAAGCTGATCGCCGACACGAACAGCCCGCTCCGGCCGAGTAGCCTGCTTTCCATTACTTTTTCCTTCCGCTTCATCTTGCCGTAACCCTCGACAACAACCAGATTTTCGGGCTTCCGGCAATCGCCCTCGAAGGTGCGCGCGGGGGGTCCGCCTTGTCGCTACTTGACTCATGCGGAGTTAGGCAGCAATTGTGACCTATTCGGTGACGATCGCGTGAGGCCGAAGGCCCATTTCCTAGCTGCGCCAGCATCTCGAGGTAGGTGGTCCCAGCGTGATCGAAGCTCCGCCGCCGTTGGGCGGAGTCGATCACCGGATCGGCATGCGCAAACAGGTGCGTTTGCGAAGAAGTCGGGATAAGGTGGCAGGATGACCGTAGCCCAGGGCCTTTATGATCCGCGCAACGAGCACGACGCCTGCGGCGTCGGGTTCATCGCCCAGATCAAAAATCAGAAAAGCCACGACATCGTGGCGAACGGCCTGCGCATACTGTCCAACATGGCGCATCGCGGCGCCGTGTCCGCCGATCCCCTGGCCGGCGACGGCGCCGGGATTCTGATTCAGTTGCCCGAGAAGCTTTTCCGGGCCGAGGCGGACCGCCTCGGCATGAAGCTGCCGGCGCATGGCGAATATGCGGTCGGCATGGTGTTCCTGCCGCGCAACGCCAAGACGCGGCGCAAGGTCGAGGAGACGATCGAGCACTACGTCGCCGCCGAGGGCCAGACGCTTTTGGGCTGGCGCGACGTGCCGGTGGTGAGCTCCACGCTCGGTGAGAGCATCAAGCCGATCGAGCCGGTGATTCGTCAGATCTTCGTCGGCCGCGGCGAGAATTGCCCGGATGTCGACGCGTTCGAGCGCAAGCTCTTCGTGATCCGCAAGCAGTCGCACAAGGACGTGCGCGCGCGCGGCCTGCAGGATGCCGGCGCCTTCTACATCGTCAGCCTGTCGACCCGCACGATCGTCTATAAAGGCATGATCATCGCCGAGCGGCTGGCGGACTATTACGAGGATCTGCGGGACGAGCGGGTAGAATCGGCGCTGGCGCTGGTCCATGCCCGCTTCTCGACCAACACCTTCCCGTCATGGGAGTTGGCGCACCCGTTCCGCTTTCTCGCGCATAACGGCGAAATCAACACGCTGCGCGGCAACATCAACTGGATGATGGCGCGCCGCCATTCGATGAAGTCGAAAGCGCTCGGCGCCGACCTCGCCAAGCTGTGGCCGCTGATCGGCGACGGCAATTCGGATTCGGCAACGCTCGACAATTGCCTCGAGCTGCTGATCGCCGGCGGCTATTCGCTGCCGCACGCGCTGATGATGCTGATTCCCGAAGCCTGGTCGGGCAGCGCCTTGATGCCGGCCGACCGGCGGGCCTTCTATGAATACCACGCCGCGTTGATGGAGCCGTGGGACGGCCCGGCCGCCGTCGCCTTCACCGACGGCCGCCAGATCGGCGCAACCTTGGACCGCAACGGGCTTCGTCCGGCGCGCTTCTACGTCACCGATGACGATTTGATCATCATGGCGTCGGAGGCCGGCGTCCTGGAGACGCCCGAAGAGCGGATCATCCGCAAATGGCGGCTCGAACCCGGCAAGATGCTGCTGGTCGATCTGGAGCAGGGCTGCATCATCGACGACGCCGAGCTCAAATCCGACATCTCCGGCAAGAAGCCCTATCAAAAGTGGCTCGACAAGACGCAGATCCGTCTCGAGACCCTGCCGGAGGAAGTGGCGCCGATGGCGCCGCCAAAGGGCGTGCTGCTCGATCGCCAGCAGGCCTTCGGCTACACGCAGGAAGATCTGAAGGTCTTCCTGAAGCCGATGGGCATCAGCGGCGAGGACGCCGTGGGCTCGATGGGTCGCGATACGCCGCTTGCCGTGCTGTCGGAGCGGCCGAAGCTGCTCTTCGACTATTTCCAGCAGCGCTTCGCGCAGGTCACCAACCCGCCGATCGATTCAATTCGCGAAGAGCTGGTGATGTCGCTGGTGACGCTGGTGGGCCCGCGGCCGAACCTGCTCGACCTCGATACCGGCGGCAAGCATATCCGGCTCGAGCTGAAGCAGCCGATCCTCACCAATGTCGATCTCGAGAAGATCCGTCGCATCGAGGACAATACGGGCGGCGCCTTCCGCACGCATTCGCTGTCGATCTGCTATGAGGTGGCGGATGGCTCGGACGGCATGGAAGCGGCGCTCGACCGGATCTGCCAAGAGGCTGAGGACGCAGTCCGCGCCGGTCACAACATCATCGTACTGACCGATCGCGCGGTTGATTCCGAGCATGTCGCCGTGCCGTCGCTGCTGGCCGTGGCGGCCGTCCATCACCGGCTGATCCGTGACGGGCTGCGCACCGAGGTGGGCCTCGTGGTCGAGACCGGCGAGGCGCGCCAGCTTCACGATTTCTGCCTGCTCGCCGGCTACGGCGCCGAGGCGATCAACCCCTATCTCGCGTTCGACACGCTCTCGGCGCTGCGCTGGGAGATGGGCAGCGATCTCTCCGAGAACGAGATCCACAAGCGCTACGTGAAGGCGATCGCCAAAGGCATGATGAAGGTAATGTCCAAAATGGGCATCTGCACCTTCCAATCCTATTGCGGCGCCCAGATCTTCGACGCGGTCGGCCTGGCGAGCGCCTTCCTCGACAAATATTTCACCGGCACCGCCTCCCCGGTCGAGGGTGCGGGCTTGCCTGAGATCGCGGTCGAAACCGTGCGGCGGCACGAGCTCGCCTTCGGCGACGCCCCCAACTACCGCGAGGCGCTCGATGTGGGGGGCGACGTCGCCTACCGCGTCCATGGCGAGAAGCATGTCTGGACGTCGGAGGTCGTATCACTGCTTCAGCATGCGGTTCGCGGCAACGATTACCGGTTGTTCAAGCAATATTCGCGCAAGGCCGGCTATCAGGACGATGCGCTGATCTCGCTGCGCGGGCTGCTCGATTTCGAGTTCGCGCCCGAGCCGATCCCGCTGGAGGAGATCGAGCCGGCCTCGTCTCTGGTCCGGCGCTTTTCCGGCGGAGCCATGTCCTTCGGCTCGATATCGTGGGAAGCCCATACGACGATGGCGATCGCGCTCAACCGGTTGGGCGGGCGATCGAACACGGGCGAGGGTGGCGAGGATCCCCAGCGCTACACCCCGCTCGACAATGGCGACTCCATGCGCTCGGCGATCAAGCAGGTCGCTTCCGGCCGCTTTGGCGCCAATGCCGAATATCTCGTCAACGCCGACGACATTCAGATCAAGATGGCGCAGGGCGCCAAGCCCGGCGAAGGCGGCCAGCTACCCGGCCACAAGGTCGATGACTGGATCGCGCGCACCCGCCATTCGGTTCCGGGCGTCGGTCTGATCTCGCCGCCGCCGCACCATGACATCTATTCGATCGAAGATTTGAAGCAGCTGATCCACGATCTGAAGAACGTCAATCCGCGGGCACGCATCTCGGTGAAGCTGGTGTCGGAGATCGGCGTCGGCACGATCGCGGCCGGCGTCGCCAAGGCGAAGGCCGACCATGTGACCATCGCCGGTTGGGAAGGCGGCACCGGGGCGAGCCCCATCACGTCGATTCAGCATGCGGGCGAGCCCTGGGAGATCGGGCTGGCCGAGACTCATCAGACACTGGTGATCAATGGTCTGCGCGGCCGGATCTCCGTGCAGGTCGACGGCGGCATCCGCACCGGCCGTGATGTTGTGATCGGCGCGCTTTTGGGGGCCGACGAGTTCGGCTTCGCGACCGCGGCGCTGATCGCCGCCGGCTGCATCATGATGCGCAAATGCCACCTCAACACCTGCCCTGTCGGCGTGGCGACACAGAACAAGGAGCTTCGCCACCGCTTCGTCGGCAAGCCGGAGGACATCACGAACTTCTTCATGTTCGTCGCCGAAGAGGTGCGCGAGCTGATGGCGAACCTCGGCTTCCGCAAGTTCGACGACATGATCGGCCGGGCAGATAAGCTCAAGCAGCGTCGGGGCATCAACCATCCAAAGGCCTGGGGCATCGACCTGTCGCGCGTGCTTTACCGGCCGGCCGTGGGCCCTGAAGTCAAGCAGCATCAGTGCGAGCCGCAGGACCATGAGCTGGACAAAGCCCTCGATCATAAGCTTATCGAGGCGGCCAAGCCGGCGCTGGAGCATCGTGTGCCGGTAACCGTCGACCTGCCGGTGCGCAACGTGAATCGCACGGTGGGCGCGATGCTGTCGGGCGAGGTCGCGCGGCGCTATGGCGATGCAGGGCTCGAGGACGACACGATCCATGCCAACCTGACCGGCACGGCCGGCCAAAGCTTCGGCGCTTTCCTCGCGCGCGGCGTGACGCTGGAGCTCGAGGGCGCGGGCAACGACTATGTCGGCAAAGGCCTCTCGGGCGGCCGCCTCATCATCTATCCGCCGCGCCAGAGCCGCTTGAAGCGCGAGAAGAGCATCATCGTCGGCAACACCGTCCTCTATGGCGGCATCGCGGGCGAGTGCTATTTCTCGGGCGCCGCCGGCGAGCGTTTCGCGGTCCGGAATTCCGGCGTCATCGCCGTCGTCGAGGGCGTCGGCAGCCATGGCTGCGAATACATGACGGGCGGTGTGGTGGTGGTGCTGGGCGCGACGGGCGATAATTTCGCCGCCGGCATGTCGGGCGGCGTCGCCTATGTGCTCGATGAGCGGGGCGATTTCGCGCGCCATTGCAACCAGGCGATGGTCGAGCTCGAGCCGATCGTCGAGGAGGACGAGGCGATCGAGGCGCTGGAGCACCGCGGCGGCGATCTCGAGGCGCACGGGCTGGTGCAGCTTATGCACAATATGACGCAGAACGACGCGCTTCGCCTGAAGCGCTTGATCCAGCGTCACGTTCAGTTTACTGGCAGCCCGCGCGGCAAGGAGATCCTGGCCGACTGGGATATTTTCAAATCCAGATTCATCAAGGTCATGCCGATCGAATATCGCCGCGCGCTGCAGCAGATGCAGGCCACATCCCGCGCCACGGAGCGTCCTCAAGTCAGTCTGGCAGTGGGCGCCTGATGGGCAAGACGACTGGGTTTCTGGAGTTCCCGCGGCGGGACCGGTCCTACGCGTCCGTCTCCGAGCGCCTGAAGCATTATCGCGAGTTTGTGCACGACCTGCCGGAGGACGAACTCCGGCGGCAGGGCGGGCGCTGCATGGATTGCGGCATTCCCTATTGCCATCAGGGCTGCCCGGTCAACAACATCATCCCAGAGTGGAACGACCTCACCTTCCAAGGCGATGCGCGCACGGCGCTCGCGGTTCTCCACCAGACCAACAACTTCCCCGATTTCACCGGACGCATCTGCCCCGCGCCCTGCGAGGCCGCCTGCACGCTGAACCTCATCGAGCAGCCGGTGACGATCAAGACGATCGAGCACGCGATCATCGAGCGTGGCTGGGCCGAGGGCTGGGTCGAGCCGATCATCGCGTCGCGACGAACCGGCAAGCGCGTCGCGATCATCGGCTCCGGGCCGGCGGGACTAGCCTGTGCGCAGCAGCTCGCGCGCGCCGGCCACGACGTCGCGGTTTTCGAGAAGGCGCCCCGGATCGGCGGCCTCCTCCGCTACGGCATCCCCGATTTCAAGCTGGAGAAGTTCGTCATCGACCGCCGTATCGCACAGATGCGGGCGGAGGGTGTGGAATTCCACCCCAACACCAATGTCGGCGGCAATATGTCGATCGGCTCGATGCTGCGGGGCTACGATGCGGTTGTCCTTGCGGTCGGCGCTGAGCAGCCGCGCGATCTGCCGGTGCCGGGCCGCGACCTCGCGGGCATCCATTTCGCGATGGAATTCCTGCCGCAGCAGAATCGCCGTGTTGCCGGCGAGCCTGTGCCCGAGGAGAGCGCGATTCTCGCGACCGGCCGCGACGTGCTGGTCATGGGCGGCGGCGACACCGGGTCGGACTGCATCGGCACGTCGAACCGGCAGAAAGCGAAATCGATCACGCAGCTCGAGATTTTGGCCATGCCGCCAGAGCATGAGGACAAGCTCATGACGTGGCCCGACTGGCCCCTGAAGCTCAGGACCTCAAGTTCGCAGGAGGAAGGTTGCGAGCGCGAGTTCGCGGTCGCGACCAAAGGTTTCACCGGCAAGAAGGGGCGCGTCAGCGGCCTGGATGCGGTCCGCGTCGAATGGTGCGCCGGCGCCGACGGGCGGATGACAATGAAGGAAATACCGGGCACCGAATTCAACATCAAGGCCGACCTCGTGCTGCTCGCGATGGGCTTCGTGCATCCGGTCCATAAGGGGGTGGTGGAGGAGCTCGAGCTGGCGCTTGATGCGCGTGGTAACATCAAGGCCGACGACAGGACTTACCAGACCTCGGTCGACAAGGTATTCGTGGCTGGCGATGCGCGGCGGGGACAATCGCTCGTCGTCTGGGCAATTCGCGAAGGCCGCCAATGCGCCCGCGGCGTCGACGAATACCTGATGGGCCGTTCCGACCTGCCGCGGTAGGCCGCAGCCTTCGTCGGTATGACGATCTATCGCCGATTAGGGAATCCAGCGCCAATCCAGGCGCGCAAACAAACCACTATAAACCGGCTCATTTTACATAGCAATACAGAATCTGAAGAATAATCAATAATCTACGGAAAGAATAAGAGGACTTTTCGGGGGAACCGTGATCGCCGGCGATCCGTTCCGTTAAGTGTCGCCGGGAATGCGCGGGCGTTCCCGGCGGCATATCACAACGGGACTGAAAGGACGTCGCCATGACCGCCGAGACCGACCGTTCCGAATCCAAGCCTCAGACGAGTTCTCGCCCAAGAGCAGTGGCGGGCGCCGAGGAGACTGCCCGGACGCTAAGCCGCGAGGGCCGAAAAGTATCGGAAGAGATGACGACCCGCGCCGCGGACGTCTATCGCGAGAGCACCGAGTTCGCAGCCGAGCGGATGCGCACGATGCTTTCCGCCTACTCGGTCATCGCCGGCGGGCTTCAGGAGATCCAGAAGACTTATGTGGAAGCCCTCCAGCGGTCGATGGAGATGGCGGCCAACGGCCCGCGCGAGATGATGCAGTGCAAGTCCTTCTCGGAACTCGCCGCGCTTCAGCGCGACCTTCTGCGCCGCGGCCTCGACGAGTGGTTCGAGAGCGGCTCGAAACTGATCGGCGTATCGAGCCGGATCGCCGAAGATGCGATGCGTCCCGTCGAGGAGCGCACCCATCACCAGGCGGCGGCGTAGGGTTCGCGCCGGGTCTCAGAACGGGCAGGAACCGCCGTCCACGGTGATCAGGCTGCCCGTCACCCAGCCGGCCTCCTCCGACGCCAGATAGGCACAGGCTGCCCCCAAATCCTCCGGCGTACCGAGCCGCCCCATGGGGATTTGGGACACTACCTGCTTGGCCCATTCCTCGCCGACCGTGTTCATCATGCCGAGCGCGATCGAGTTCGCGGTCACGCCGAAGCGGGCAACCTCCTGCGACAGGTGGCGCATGAAATGCGCCGCCCCGGCTTTTGCCGCGCCGTAGATCGAGACCTTGATCGAGGCGCCTTCGCGGCCCGCTGTGGACGAGACGGTGATCACGCGCCCCCAACGGCGTTCACACATGCTGCCCAGGACCTGCCGGGTACAGTTGAGAACGCCGATGAGATTGACCGCGATGAAGGGCTGCCAATCCGCCGGCAGCGTCTCTGCGAAAGGCTTCTGGTGGAAGAAGCCGGCGCCGGCGTTGCCGGCATTGTTGATCAATATGTCGATCGCGCCGACTTCGCTGGCCGCGCGCGCGATTCCTTCCGAAGCCGCGTCCCACGACGTCACATCGAAGGGCGCGGCCCAGGCTTGCAAGCCTTCGCTGCGCAGCGCGTCGGCCGTGGCTTGCGCCCGGTCGGCGTCGAAATCATTGACGATGACGCGCGCGCCTTGGCGGCCCAGAGCCCGTGCCGCGCCGACGCCCAATCCGCGCCCGGCGCCCGTGATCAGCGCCACCTTGCCGTCGAACCGGAACATGCCTTACCCCGCCGCTCTACCAACCGACATCGCAGCTACTCTAATCGTCATTCTCGCGAAAGCGAGAATCCGTTCGTCGGTTGGCGCGAACGACTATGAGTTGGCGCCTAAAATTGCGCGCGGCCCGGTCGAATGGTACGAGCAGGTCCAGCAATGATCCTATCGGGAACCTGAATGGCGTCGACGGCGGATGTTGCCTCGGTCGCGTCGGAGCGCGACGATCCTTGGCGCGCGGCGCGGCGGCGCGTGATCTTGGCGGGGATCGCGGCAGGCCTGCTTGCAATCCTGCCGATTCTCGCGGCGCGGCACCTGCCGCTTCTCGACGCTCCCGGCCACGAATCGCGGCTCGCCGTGCTTCGCGATTTGTTCACCGGAAAAGGCTCGGAGTATTATGACCTATCGAGCTTTTTCCTGCCCAATATTGCCTTCGACGTGCTGGGATTGCCGTTGGTCTACGTCTTCGAGCCGGAGACCTGCGGCCGGATTATCTTCGCGCTGAGCCTCCTTCTCACGCTCTCCGGCGTCGTGGCCTTGAGCCGGATTGCGATCGGGCGATGGAGCCTCGTGCCGCTCTTCTCGGCGTTGCTGCTCTATAACCTAGTCACAATCCTCGGATTCTTCAGCTATGCCTTGGGGCTGGCTCTCGTCCCTTGGGCGCTCGCGGCCAGGCTGTTGGCCGAGGGGCGGCCGCCGGTCCAGCGAAGTTTGATCGGCGTAGCGCTCGGAATCCTGCTGCTGTTCTGCCATGTCTTCGATTTTGCGATCTATGCCGTGATGGCGGCGGGTTTGGCGCTCGCCTATCTGATCCAGCGCAAGACTGATTTGGCCGGCGCTGCGCTTCGCGTGGCGGAGTCGCTGCCCGCGGCGTTGCTGTACCTGCTGATGTCCACCGGCAGCGTTCCCAGCCGTCACGGTTACGAGCCGCATCTCCTTCGCGCCAAGATCTTCGGCCTGTTCAAGGCGGTCACTGCCGGTAGCATGACCGGCGACGCGGCCTTCGTCGCGGCGGCGCTGCTCTTTGCCCTTCTGGTCCTGTTCTGTGTGCGCATTCGGCTTGCACCCGGATTTCTCCCTGGGTTGCTGGCCCTGACGGCGATCTACTTCATTCTGCCGGATAAGCTCGCCTCCGGCTCATATGTCGACAAGCGCATGCCCGTGGCGGTCGCGCTTCTGCTGCTGGGCGGGTTAGACCTCCGCGTCCGGCGTCCGGCGGCTGCGGCCATGCTCGCCGGCCTCATCGCGCTCGCATTCACCGTTAGGCAAGGCGCGCTGACGGTACTTTGGCGCTCTTTCGATCCGCTGATCGACAAGCTGGCGGATGCGCTCGAGCGCACGCCGGCCGGCTCGATCATCATGCAGGTCGAATGTGAGCCCAATTCGATGGACGTGGCCGGCATTTATCGCGAGCGCCAGCCCTCGCTCACCCACCTCGCAGCGATGGCCGCTTTCGAGGATTCGCGCTTCGTCGCCAATACCTGGGCGATCCGCGGTCAACAGCCGATTCAGGTCCGATCCGGCCTCCTTCCCTATTACAACCAGGAAGTCGCGTTCGGCTCCTCGACCTGCGATCCAGCCGCCTACCGGACCGAGCTCCGCCAGATCGAAAACCTGATCTGGGCGGAGAAGTCGAGCGGTATCGCCGTGCCGCCGATCTATTTTCTGCTCATCCGGCCGACCGCGCAGGGGGCGCTTGCCGACGAGGCGCGGCTGGCGGCGAGCGATCCGAAATTCGAGCTCTATGAGGTTCGACGGGAGCGCTAGCAGGAACTGGACCCGCTCGCGGCAAGTTTCGAAGTCGTCTGGATAATGCGGGCGAACGAAGAGATTTGGGCGCGCGTCGGTGCCTGCGGTCGGTTTTGCGACCGCCGGCACGTCAACGCGCATCCTGCTCCGTCAGCGCTTGCCGCCGGACAGCTTTCGCAGTCCGAGCACGAGGCCCAGGGCCGCAAGTCCGGTTCCGAGCAGCCCGACGCTGGCAGGTTCGGGCGTCGATCCGCCACCGCCACCGATGATGATCGTGCTGCCGGTGCCGCTGAACAGATCGAAATTCGAGAGAGCACCCTGTGCATTGGCACCGGTGACGTTTTCGCTGGTGTCCCAAACGCCGGAGAGGCTCCCTGGCGTGGTAAGCTCGTACAGCACATCGAATGCGCCGCCGCCGGCATGGATCGCGATGAAGCCCGCGGCGAGCCCCGTCGTTCCCGGAGAGAAGGCCCAGGTGCCGGATAGGCCGCCGTCGGCGCTCGTTACGGTGAAGCCGGTTCCGGCGGGGCCGCCGCTGCCGGCGCCGCCCGTCGATCGGCCGAGATAGGTGGTGCCGGTCACGCCAAGGTCGGAAAGATAGGCGAGGACCGCCGCGCTGATCGTGCCGGGGCTCTCATTGTCCGGAACGAATGTCGCGATGGGGTTCATGCCGTTCGGCACCCCATCATCGATTTCCGCGGTGGTTCCTTGGGTGGCGTCGGGAAAAGTGCTGTCATTACCCGCCGTGAATGTCGCGCCCGTTACGGTGCAGGTGGGCGTCGCCGGACATGGCGTCGCGAAAGCGTCGGGGGAGCTTGCCGCGAACGCCGTCAGCAGCCCGACTATCGAAACGCCCAATAAGGCGAATTTCGCCCCGGCGCCCGCTCCGGTTGCTGCGTAGCCGATGAGCGGCAGCCCATATGGGCTGAACCCAGTGAACCTCATTCTGCCCTCCAATCGTACGTACTGCGGCCTTTCGCCGAGATGACGTCGGATATCTCCGCACGGCCGGATCCATGCAAGAATTGGGCCAAGTCGTCTAAGCTATTGAGCAAACGGAAATTGGTTAATAGCGGAGGCGCCGGGTAATTTGGTTTCGTAAACTTAGATACTACAGTTACTTCGTTGTGACCGGCATCGGCCGGAAAGAAGGTCGGACGCGCGGTAGTTGAAGAAATGGACTTTATATTTCAGGGAGAAAATCAGGGGACCTTTTTAATTGCCGAGGAGAGCGCCGTTATATTGATGACGGGTAGGCTGCGCTAATCGCGGCCGCCGAGGCTCCGATAAGATCGCCTTTCACGCTCGGCTGCTCGCTCCGCGTCCGCCTTTTCGCGTTCCCATCTCGCTCGAGCGCGCTTTTCGTCTTCACTCAGGACTCGGCGCTCATGCGCAAGGTCTGCTTCCTTCCGGTCCAGTAGCCGGCGCCGGTGATCGAGATCGGCCTGCTCGCGTCGGTGACGCTCGTCCAGTCGCGCCAAAGCCGCTTCGGCGGCTTCGAGCTTCGAGCGATCTGGCGGTGGTCGTTGTGACGCCGAGGCCATCTTCTGTTTTGGCCTCGACCTGACACGCCGCGCCTCGGGCTCGTCTGGCATAATGTCCGAGGCCTTGGGCGGCTTCGGTTTCAAGCTGAACGGCGCTGTGGATCCGACCGGTCGCCGGAGCGGTGTCTCGGGATGAGCGAGAGCCGCTTCGATCGTCGCAGGATCGGTGGCAATCTCGGCGAGCCCTTCTCTGAATAGGTTCGTGTCGGTTCCCCAGGCGCGGAGCGCTGCAGCTTGGCTTGGAGCAGCCACGACCGAATCGTAGAACCCGAGGGATGTCTGATAGAGCTTCAGCTTCCGAGGCACGGGTCATTCTTACTGAAAATTGGCGCGCCCGGGCCGATGAAGATGGGCGCTACTGCTTCGCCGTCGCGCTATGATGCAGCAACCGTCGCTCGCTTTGACTTGCCACCCTGGGCGGGCTGCGATTTCACACTACGCCATCTGGTCGGCACGATCAGCCGCTTCGGCAGTTGACGATTCGTCTTACACCTTGCCGCTGACGTACGGCTCGAATTTTCCTGCGACCGCAGCGGCCATAGCTTGATCGAATGGAAATGGCTCATCTCTGCGTTCTGCAGCCCATCCGTCTTTTGCTTTCCACAGGCGCACCAACAAATTCAACATCGCTTGTTCGAGCGTATCTGTCGGATAACGTGCGCTCCAATAATCCAGCCAGGTTACCAGCTGTTCGTGCAGTCGAGCAATGTCGCTCTGACCGGCCTGCTCTAGTCCGACCGGTGTCATGTCT
This sequence comes from Alphaproteobacteria bacterium, assembly GCA_035293565.1. GTDB lineage: Bacteria > Pseudomonadota > Alphaproteobacteria > BOG-932 > Roseiterribacteraceae > DATGMP01. The sequence goes on from DATGMP010000006.1 coordinate 88,628, forward strand.
TGGCTCGTGATCACGGCACGTCCCGGTTTCGCGTCGGCAGAACCGTTTCGCACCAGGAACGCGGATGCCCACATCGTTGTTGCGTCTCGCCGCGTAAAGCCGGCATTGATCCATCCCGCTTCACAACTTCTGTGCTTGCGTACGAACACCGCCATCATCAACAACTGAAGGATTGGCACGTTCACGTCGCCTCCTATTCGACGCTCACACCATCATCTAATTCCGCGCAGCAGCTTCCGCCGCTGATCGGACCTATCTCGGGTGGCAGGTCGTCGGTTTCATCGCCGTAGGGCGGCCTTACTGGCGTGGCTGGCCTTCCGATAGACGTTTGCGCTCATTGAAGCTTCTGGAGCAGCGCGCCCGCGATGGTTCCACCGGCGTCTCGCACAACCGACAGCAGCTGCGTCGCGAGCATTCCGGTCAAGAGTTTCTCCATTTCTGAAACATCAAGACGTCCCTCGAGGCAGGCTGCGTCGGCGGCTTCGATCGCGGCGAAATAAGGCCTCCGGTCCTTAGATATTTGTTCTGGTATGCTAGGAGTGCCGGGCAATTTGGTACCAAGCCTGATGCACATTACGATATATGACACGATGCGTGAGGTGCGGCCGTTCCCGTCATCAAACGGATGAATCCAATTAAGGCGCCACATTAGATAAGCCGCCAAGTGGACGGCGGTCGATTCCCAGTGATCGTTAACATAGTCGCACATATCCTCGACGAACTCGGGGACGAGGATCCGATCGGGAGGCTTGTGCTTGCTCTTGCTGATCTCCAGAGGGCCAGGGCGCCAGTTGCCTGCGTATGCGCTCAAACCATTTAGCGCGGCATCGTGCAATTGGAGGATTATGGAAGGTCGGAGCCTGAAGGGCCGGTCTGGCGCAATGACGTACGCTTCAACGATTTTCATCCCAAGATCAAACTGAAGAAGGCCGTTCGTGGCTTCGCGAGCGGCCCTCTCGTCTTCGTCAGTGATCAGAACAGGCGCGTCAGCCTTGCTGTCGCGGCGATCATCAGACCGATCACTCACGAGATGCTTGAAGCGCCTCTGCCTGCTGGTTGATTAGCTCCTTCGTGATTCGGGGATTCTCGATCGCAGTATTGCCGTAGGCAAAGCTGCGCCGTTGCTCCTCGACCTGAGGAGCGGTCATCCGGACGGCTTTCGCCAATTCCACAAGCTTTTTCAAATCTTCGGCCATTTCCGCTCCTGTAGAGCGCTGAGCCGCCACTCTGAATCAAGAGTTGTTGAACCGCAACCCTCTATATGGGCTTAAATGGTTCAAGGCCCAATCCGGATTGCCGTTGCCACACACACACGCAACGAGGGACGGCCGAAAAGGGAAGCGACCCGCTAACCCATCCCATATCCAGACACCCTGCGGACCGGTCCCCGCGCCACCGGCTAAGTTATTGATTTATGGCGCGCCCGGAGAGACTCGAACTCCCAACCCTCTGATCCGAAGTCAGATGCTCTATCCGTTGAGCTACGGGCGCCGCGCCGCGGCGATATAGCAGTTGGACCCAGCCCGAGAGAAGCTCAGTGTTCGATGATGATCAGATAAACCACCCCCACCACGCTGCCGACCAGAAGGATCATGGTCGGCAACATGCCGAGACCGAAGCCGAGGCCGCGGGTCTTTGGGTCTTTTGCATAGCTCGCTGAATAGACGATCCGGCCGGCGACGAAGATCAAGCCCAAGGCGGTGCCGACCCACAGCATGCCGGGCCAAAATGCGATCGTCGTGAGGCAGAAGAGCCAGAGCGAGGGAATGAACAGGATGAGTTGTTCCAGCATGTTCTGCTGGATCCTGAGCGCCCGCTCATATTCGGGGGCGCCGGTCACGGCCGGCGCTTCGATTCGGTATTTGCCGCGCGCCCTGCCGCAGGACATGAAATTCCAGAAATAAACCAGCAACGCCAGCGTCGTAATAAGCGCCGGATAAAGATCTCGGTGTTCCATCACGTCTCCCGCTTTGTCGGTCCTGCCCTATACAAGCGTGTTCAGTCACGCAATTAACCGTATTTGAGACCACGTTCTTGCGATTTGTCCATACAAGGGGCGGCGAATCAGTGGAAAACTCTTGATCCGGATCATAGAAATAGTTGCAAACTGTACCTAATGGAAAATTGGATGGCGGGAAGCGTTCAGGGATAGGCGATGCGGCTGTTGATCGTTGAGGACGAGGCAGCGCTCTCGGGGCTGCTGGCGCATTGGCTCAGCCATCAGGGCTGGGCGGTCGATGTTGCGCCATCCCTCGCCGATGGCCGGCAGGCGCTTGCCTTGACACGCTATGATTGCGTGCTGCTCGATCTCGGCCTTCCCGATGGCGAGGGCTTCTCGCTGCTTCAGGATCTGAGGCAGAGGGACGATCTGACCCCGGTGCTGGCGATCTCGGCGCGCGACGCGCTCAGCGAGAAGCTCGCAGTTCTGAACCAGGGCGCCGACGATTTCATCGTGAAGCCTTTCGAGCCCGACGAGATCGGCGCCCGTATCCGTGCCGTGCTCCGCCGCCGCCATGGTGCGGCCGGACGGATGATCTCCGTCGGCAACCTCGCTTTCGACGAATCTACCCGGGACGTGCAAATCGGGGGCCAGATCGTCGTCTTGCCGCGACGGGAGGTCGCCTTACTCCAGATGCTTCTGCGCCGCGCGGGCCGGGTGGTCTCTCGCGAGGCGCTCGACCAGGCCATCTATAATTGGGACGAGGCGGTGGGGCCGAACGCGATCGAGGCCCAGATTTCGCGCCTGCGCAAGCGGCTTATCCAGACCGGCGCCACGGTTGAAATCCAGACCGTCCGCGGCCTGGGGTACATTCTGGCCGAAGTCCGGGTCTCTCCGGACGAGGTGCGGCGGTTGAATTAACCGGGGTTAAGCCAGCCCCAATTCCTTGGCCCAGGCGAGATTCTTGCGAGCCGAGCCGACATGGGCCGGATGGACGATATGCGCCTCGCCCTGGTTCACGTCGCCGTCGACGACGCGCGAGCCCGTCCTTTCCGCCTCGGCCTGCAGCCTGTCGAGCCGCTTCCAATAGGCAAGCTCTTCGGCGCTGGGCGAGAAGCACTCATGGACCACCGGGATCAGCCTCGGATTGCCGATCATCATCCCGTAATAACCGAGATTGCGCAGCTCCGTGCACCAAGCTCTGAGACCCGCCTCGTCGTCCAGCCTGCCCGTCCACATGCCGCTGATCGGATATTTGATGCCGGCGGCTTTGGCGTCGATGAGCACCTTGGAGCGCAGGAATAAGGTCTCGCGCGCATCAGGCGTGCAACGGAAGCCGATTGCCTGATGGATGTCGCCGAAGCGCGAGATCGCGCCGCCCATATAGCTGACACGCGGCGACGCCGTACCGATCTCGTAGGCGAGGCGCAGCGCCTGCGCGGTTTCCAGGATCGGATAGATCATGGTGTGCCCCATCGCGATACCCTGCTCGGCCTCGAGGCAATTCAGCAGAGCGTCGACCCCGTGCACGTCGGCCGGACTCTCGATCTTGGGCACCAGCACGCCGGCCAGCTTCTCGCCGATGACCGCGCGGAGATCCTTCAACGTCTGGCCGGTCGAGACCGGCTGGACGCGAACGAAAATCAGCGGCTTTCCGGGGCCGGGCTGAGCTTTGGCGAGGAATGATTTGACGAGCGCCCGCGCATTCTCGCGGATTGCCTCCGAGATCGGTGTGCAGGGCTCCTCCAGATCGATCACGATCGAATCGGCGCCGGAATTCCAGCCTGCGACGATGTCGGCTTCCTCGCTGCCCGCGCAGAACAGCACCGTGCGCAAAGGCCTCGCGTCGTGCTTGCCCATCTCGTTCCTCCCTTAGGACTAAATGCCCTTCTTCAACTCCGCCGCGACTGCCTTCTCGACCACCGTGCCTTCGAAGAAGCGCGGATTCATGCCGGCATGGAGCCGGAGCGGATTGGTGAAGGCGAATTCGCGGAAATCCTGCTCTTTCAGCAGCCCGTGCTCGACCAGCTCATAGGCCTCCTCGACCGGCTCGGTCATGTCGACCACGTCCCAGTGCGAGATGTCGGAGCCGATCATCGCGCGCAGCCGGGCGCCCATCGGGTTGACCTTCTCGGCGAAGGCCCAGGTGACCAGCGGATCGTCGGCCTCGCAGCCGAAATAGAAATTCGGCACGAACAAGTCGCGGATGTCCTCCGCCTTGCGGATGATCGCGCGGGAGAATTCGTCGATCTGCTTGGGACGCGCGGCAGGGGTCGCAAAGAATTGGCGGATGCGGTCCAGCTGTCCTTTGACCTCGCTGTCGCCGAACTCGCCCACATAGCTCATCAGCTTGTCGACATCGAGCCGATCGGGATCGAGCTCCTGGATCGCCTCCGCGTTGCGCTTGCCCCAATGGCCCAGCAGGTCGGCATAGAGGCTGCAGGCCCAGGCGACGCCGCCCTCTAGGAACCCCACGCGCAGCTCGGGGAAACGCCGCGTCACGCCTGACATGAACAGCGACTTGCAGAGCGATTCATGCGACGTCGAGAGGCAGCCGATATGGTTGTAGACATAGTTCGAGATCGACCGCGACACGCGGGCATGCATGTGCGAGCTGTGCGACACCGGCGCCACGCCGAGCTCGATGCATTTGGCCCAGAACGGGTCGTAATCGTAATCGCTGTCGATGCCGAAATGGTCGAGCCGGAAGGCTTGCGCGCCGCGTTCGGGCTTTGGCCCGAGATTGCGCCGCGCATAACCTGCGATCACGAAGGTCTTGATGCCGAGCTCCTTCACCGCATGCTCGGCGGTCGAGATCGCAAGCTGGGGCGTTTTCATCGGCACGATGCCGCCGACCGCAATCCGGTCCTTGTAAGGCGCGAAGATGCGCGCGAGATAGCGGTTGGCGCCACGGGCGAGCACGGCGCCAAGCTCCGGATCCTCGACATCGATCAGCGCCAGCACGGTCGACGGATAGGCCAGCATGAAATCGATGCCCATCTCATCCATGCGCTCATAGAGGAGTTTGGGCAGATGCGAGGTCGCGCGGTCGCGAACATTCTTGGTCTGCCAGCCCCACCAGGAGGGCATCGACTTCCATTGCTCGCGCACCTCGGGGCTGTCGCGGTCGGCGAGCACGGTCGACGTGTTGAAGGGCCGAGCGGCGCTCTTGAGATAACGGTCGCGCAGGCCCGCGCCGCCTTCCTGCTCGATATAGGCAATGAGCTCGTCGTCCAGGATTGGGCCGAGCTCGACGAAATGGCCGTCGGCATCAATGACGGGGTGGCCCAGATTGCGGCGCACCTCGGCGGCCTTGGTCGTGACCTTGTCCATCGCGAATCCTCCCACACGGTCGAGCCTTGGATCGCAGTTGCCGGTCTTGCCGCAAGCCTCCTGCGCGACAGCGATTAACCTCCCGAGGCTTTATTGAGTCAACCGCAATAAGCATATTCTTTTAGAAGATAGACGGGAGTGCAACCAGCGACCCCGTTGCGGATCGGCGCGCGACCGGCGAAGGTCGCCGGAAGAGACTTGAGGAGGGAGGCGGGTCCTTGGGAAGCACGAGCGTTGGGCGGGCACGACCGAACGGCGGGGGCGAACGTCTCCTGGCGACCCTGAAGCAATGCTTCAAAGAACGCGGCCTCACCTACAAGCACGTCGCGCGGTCCCTCGGCGTCAGCGAAGCCAGCATCAAACGCTATTTCACCGGCGGCACCGTCACGCTCGCGCAGCTCGAGCGCATGTGCGCCACTGTGCGGATCGGGATCGAAGACCTGATCGCACGCGCGGCGAGCGGCGACGGCGCGGTCGAAAAGCTATCGCTCGCCCAGGAGGAGGGGCTTGCCAGAAGCGCTCTCACCTCCTTCGTCTTCTATCTCGTGCGCCATGGCTGGACCGCCGCCGAGATCCGCGACGAGCTCGAGATGAGCGAGGCGGAGATCACGACCCACCTGATCCGGCTGGAGAAGCTCAGCCTCATCGACCTCCTGCCTGCCAACCGCGTGAAGGTGCTGACCGCGCGCTTCCCGAACTGGCTGTCCGGCGGCCCGATCCGCCGGCAGTTCGACCGCACGCTGAAAAGCGAGTTCGCCTCGCTCGACTATCACGCGCCCGGCGTGTTCTGGGAACTGGAGACGGTGAAGCTTTCGGCGGCATCGCGCGGCAAGCTGCAGGAGCTGATGGAAGGCTTCACCCGCGCCGTTCGAGGCTTGGCCGACGATGACCGAAAATCACGGCTGAAGGAAACCGATTGGCGGTCGGTCCTGGTTGTCACCAAGCCCGCCGATCCCAAGCAAATGCGCAGGAAGAAGAACACCAGGCGCTCCCAATTCACCGGAGAGTAGCGTTTGGTGATACTTTTCCACGGGCGGCACGAAACCGACAGGGAGCCGCTATGATCGGCGACAAGGGGAAGGCAATGCCGTACGCATCCGACCACAGGCTCGCTCCACTGTTCCGCCCGCGCTCGATTGCGCTGATCGGTGCATCCGACCGCAACCCCTTTTCGCAGATGGCCGCCGACAATCTGGAGCGCTTCGGATTTTCCGGGCCGACCTACATGGTCAATCCGCGCGCCGCCCCCGCGCACGGCCGATCGGCCGTCGCCTCCTGCCGCGAGATCGGCGAGCCGGTCGATGCGGCCTATGTCTCGGTTCCGCAAGCCGCGGTCATGGATGCGATGGAGGATGCGGTCGCGGCGGGAATCCGCGATTTCGTGCTGGTCTCCTCGGGCTTCGCTGAATTGGGCGGCGAAGGTGCGAAGCTGCAGGCGAGGCTCGAGGCGCTGATCCGCGAGAAGGGACTCAATCTTCTCGGACCCAACAGCCTGGGCTATATCAATTTCAAGGACCGGGTAGCGCTGGGCGCGCTGACCTGTCCGGCGGGGCCGGGCGTCGCCAAGATCGCGGTGGTCTCGGCCTCCGGCTCGACCGGGCTGCAGATCGCCAATTTCGCCAATCAGATCGCGATCGGACTCACCCATCTCGTGTCGACCGGCAATGAGTCCGGCGTAGACACGGCGTCCGTTGTCGACTTCCTGATCGAGGACGACGACGTCAAGGCCCTCGCCGTTTTTGCCGAGACGATCCGCGATCCGATCACCTTCACCGATATCGCGGTACGCGCGCTCGGCATGAAGAAGGCGATCGTGGTGCTGAAGGTCGGCCGCGCGCCCCAGACCGGGGCGCTGGTCTCCGCGCATACCGGCAGCCTGGTTGGCGACGACCGCGTGTTCGATGCGATGTGCGATCGCTACGGAATCTCGCGCGTCTATTCGACGGAGGATCTGGTGATCACCGCGTCGGCGATGGCGAATATCGGCCCGATGCGAAAGCCGGCGGTGGGCGTGGTGTCGATTTCGGGCGGTGCGGTTGAGATGATCTCGGATCGCGCGAGCGACGCCGGCGTGCCGACGCCGCCCTTCACGCTCGAGACGCAGGCGGCGCTCCGCGCGACCGTCAGCGAGATCGGCCAGACTCATAATCCGCTCGATCTCACCGGTGGCGCGATGCGAGACCCGCCGATGTGGGAGCGCGTGCTGAACATCATCGCGCGCGATCCGCAGATCGGCCTCACGATCTGCAATTTCGATATTCCCTCGGCGCCGCTGCCGCATTGGCAGCTTGCTTGGGATCATATGGTGAAGGGCCTCAAGGCCGCCGATCCGCCGGGGCCGATTCTGACCTCCTATATCCAATGCTTCACCGAGCACGGGCGCAAATTCATTCAGGAGATGGACATACCTTATGTCATCTCCGGCATCGGCACCGGCATGGATGCGATCGGCCGCACGATCCGCTGGTCGGAGAAGCTGGCGCGGCCGGCGCCCGCGCCGTTGCGCGCGGCCGCGGCCGGATCAGGCGCCAGGCCGTGTTCCGAGCGCGAGGCGCTTGAGCATCTCGCGGGATTCGGCGTGCCCGTGATCCCGGCAACGATCGCGAAAAGCGCAGAGGACGCGGTCAGGGCGTTCCGCAAGCTCGACGCGTCGGCCGTGCTGAAAATCGTCTCGGCCGACATCCAGCATAAGACCGAGATCGGCGGCGTGCTGCTGAATCTCGGCGATGAGGCGTCAGTCTCGCAGGGCTTCGATCGAATCATGGCTGCGGCGCGGAAATCGAACCCGGAAGCACGCATCGACGGCGTCGCGGTCTTGCCGATGCGGCGTCGCGGGCTCGAACTCTTCGTCGGCATCGCGCGCGATCCGCAATGGGGGCCGGTGCTGTCGCTGGGCATGGGCGGGATCTGGGTCGAGGCGATGGACGACGTTGCGCTGGAGCTGCTGCCCGCGCGATCCGACGACATTGTGTGCGCATTTCGGCGGCTCAAATCCGCCAAGCTGCTCGACGGCTATCGTGGCGGGCCCAAGGCCGATCTGGAGGCGCTCGCCGATATTGTCGTGAAGATCGCCGAGGCCGCGCTCGATCTCGGTCCCGATCTCGCGGCGCTGGAGATCAATCCGCTGCTGGTCGATGGCAGCCGAATCGAAGCGCTCGACGCGCTCGCCGTGTGGGGGAAGGCATGACGAATTCGAACGATGCGCGCATTCCGGTCATCATCGGCGTCGGGCAGATCAACGATAAGCCCAAGGATGATGCCGATGGGCTCGATACGCTGCAGCTCATGAAGGCGGCGCTGGAACGCGCCGACAAGGATGCCGGTGGCGGCTGGCTCGCGCGGATCGATGCGCTCGATGTCGTCGACCAGATGTCCTGGCCGACCATGACCTGGCCGCCGCTGGAGAAGATCGCGCCGGCGCTGACATCCGCACTCGGCATCTCGCCCAAGCATCTGGGTCAGACTCCCGACCCCAGCGGCGACGGGCCGGTGCGGCTGCTGAACGAAGCAGCGAACCGCATCGCATCGGGCGAGGCGCGGAGCTGCGCCGTGGTCGGCGGCGAGGCGCTTCGCACCGGCGGTCGTCGCGCCGCAGCGGCGGCGCAGAAGGAGGCGGAGCGCAAAGCCGCGGCGCCGCAGCCGGAAGCCGCCAAGCAGCAAAAACCGAAGCAGGAGAAGAAGGAATTCCTGCGCGAAGTCTCGAGGCGCAACTTCAAGCCGCTGCTTGCGAAATACGGCCTCATCGCGCCGACCGACATCTATCCGCTTTACGAGAACGCCACGCGCGCGCGATGGGGCCAGAGCCTGGCCGAGGCGAATCTGGAATCGGCCCGCATCTGGGCCGGCATGTCGCAAGCCGCTGCTGAGAATCCCGATGCCTGGCTGCCCAAGCGCTATACGGCCGAGGAAATCCTGACGCCGTCGGCCGACAATCGGCCGATCAGCTTCCCCTATAACAAGCTGATGGTCGCCAACAATGTCGTGAACCAGGGTGCGGCGATCATCGTCACCAGCCTTGCGGTCGCCAAGCAGGCGGCCATTCCGGAGAGTCGCGTCGTCTATATCGGCCGCGGGGCGGCCTCGCATGAATCAGACGATTTTCTCGCCCGTGACCGTTACGACCATTCGCCGGGTATGCAGGTCTCGCTCACGCGGACGCTGGAGCTGAACGGGCTGAAGACCGAAGACCTCGACTATGTCGAGTTCTATAGCTGCTTCCCCTGCATCCCGAAGATGGCGCGACGCTATATCGGCCTGCCGGTCGAAAAGCGGATGAGCGTCTATGGCGGCTTGACGTTCGGCGGCGCGCCGATCGGCAATTGCATGACGCATGCCGCCGCGGTGATGACGCTGAGGCTGCGCGAGAATGGCACGCATGGCTTGCTGTTCGGCAATGGCGGCTTCGCGACCCACAATCATTCGCTTGTGCTGACGCGGCGGCCCGTCGACGGCACGCCCGCCCCTTACGATTACCAGGCCGAGTCCGACGCCAAGCGCGGACCGGTGCCGACCCTCGTCGCGGACTATACCGGCCCGGCGAAGCTCGAAACCTACGTCGTGCCGTATGACCGCAACGGCAATGCGCGCTTCGCGATCGTGCTGGCGCTGAATCCCGCCGGCGAACGCGTGCTGTGCCGCGTGCCAGCCGAGGACAAGGAAGGGCTGGAGTTCCTGACGTCCGGCCGCACCGAGCCCGTCGGCACGCAAGGCCAGATCGTCGCTGGCCCCGACGACTACATTTTCTGGAAGCACTGAAAGACATAGGAGAGCAGCATGTCCGAACCGTCGAGCGCCGAAGCCGTCCTGTTCGAGCGCGTGGGCGAGCACATCGCCATCGCCACGCTGAACCGTCCCGAGAAGCGCAACGCCGTCAACGGCGCGATCGCGAACGGGCTGCACGATGCCGTGCAGCGAGTCGAATCTGATCCGACGATCCGCGTCGCGATCCTCGCGTCCTCGAGCCCCAAGACCTTCTGCGCCGGCGCCGATTTGAGCGAAGTCGGCAAACCGGGCGGCGGCGGGATGATGCATCCCGAGAGCGGCTTCGGCGGATTCGTGCTCGCCAAGCGCAAGAAGCCCTGGATCGCGGCCGTGGGCGGCATCGCGGTCGCCGGCGGATGCGAGATTCTCTGCGCCTGCGACATGCGCGTCTGCGGCGAGTCCGCTGAGTTTGGCCTACCTGAGGTGAAACGCGGGCTCGTTGCGGGCGCAGGCGGCGTCACGCGCCTGCCGCGCCAGATCCCGCGCGCCATCGCGCTCGAGCTGATCGCCACCGGCGACCGCATGAATGCCCGTCGGGCCTACGAGCTGGGTTTCGTCAATCGCGTCGTGCCGGACGGCCAGGAGCGTGCCGAGGCGATCAAGCTTGCCGAGGCGATCGCCGTTAACGCGCCGGTCGCGGTGAAGGAGGCGTTGGCGCTCGCCCGCATCGCGCTCGACTATTCCGACGACGAGCTGAACGAACGGACGCGGGAAACCATGAAGCTCATCGCCAAGACCAAGGATTTTCAAGAAGGCCCTCGCGCGTTCCTCGAGAAGCGCGCGCCGGTCTGGACGGGGGAGTAGGCTCTACGCCAAATCCGCATCCGTCGCGTAGGCGACAATGTTGACCTTCTCCGACGCGTGGGCATCGAAGGGCTCGCCTTCGCGGACGCTGGGGAAGATGACCATGCCGAAGATCAGATCCGCGGCGCTGCCGTCGGAGGAGACCGGCAGCAGGAGGCGCCGGAAGCTCAGCCATTCGCGGCGCGTGGCGACCAGGCGGCCGACATAGACGCCCGGCCGCCGCTGATCGAGCACCGTCGAGAAGATCTCCAGCCGCTTTGCGCGGGCGTTGTCGGGCAGCATCTCGTCGAGATAGCGGCCCGTCGCGTCCTCTGCGAATTTCGCGCAAAGCTCGCTGCCGAAAAGCCGGCAGCGGAAACGGCCGTCGGCGTTTCGCTCATAAATGAAAAGGTTGGGCAAGATGCGGAGCGGCATGTCGATCGGGTCGATGTCGCGCCGAACTGGAATGGCATTCTCGCGACGGCGCGACTGCCAGAAAGCCCAGCAATCCATCAAGGGCGTGCCCTGGAGCCAATGCCGAAAATCTGAGCTCATACTCGGCCGCTTGAAAGGGTCACGGCCAACTCTACGCCCAATTGCGCCCGAATGGCGATTCGCTACACCGCGTCCGCGATTGGTTCGGGCATCGGGCCGGGAGTGTCGCCGTCGTCGCGGGAGATCAGCCGCTCCAGCCGGAAGAGCAGGATGGGGAACAGCCAGACGAAGACCATGACCCCCAGTGCCAGATTGGGAACACCGACCAGCTTGCCGTCGGGCGTGCTGCCGATGAGGTATGAGACCGATATCGAGGAGAAGCCCATCGACAGGCCCTGCATCGACTGGCCCAGCGACTGGAAGCCGGCGCGCTCCTGCGGGCGAGGAATGCGCATCGCGACGGTCTGGATCAGAATCGTGCGCGCCGAGTTGGCGATGAAGAAGACTGGGAAGATCAATAAAAGGGGCAAGCCGGGGTTGAGCCCGACATAGCCCGTCAGGATCGCGGCGGTGACGAGCGCCGTAGTTGCGACCGAGATCGGCGCTGAGCCGTATTTGTCGGCCAGCCGCCCGATGATGCGAGCGACGACGAGATTGGTGCCGCCGCCGATCAGATAGACCCAGGACAAGCCCTTGGCGCCGAGCCCCAAATTATTTGTCAGGAACACAGCCATGATCGTGGATAGCGCCATCAACGGCATTGCTGCAGCCACTTGGATCGAATAGGCCAGCGTGCAAGCTGGACGCGTCAGCAGGCTCGCGAGCGCGGCAATCCGCTGGCGGACGTTCTGCCGCGCTGCGGCGCCGGCAAGATGCGCCCGCTGCGGCGCCAGATTCTTGATCGCGAACACCGCAAGCGCCATGCCGACCAGCCCGACTGCGAAGAACGGATAGCGCCAGCTCCCCATGAGATTGGCGATACCCAGGCTCAATGGCACGCCCGTGATGAGCGCGAGCGAGCTCGCCCCGGCGATTGCGCCCAATGCCCGGCCGCGGCGATCCACGGGCACATTGTCGATGATCGTTGCGAGCGCCAGCGCATAGGACGGGCCGCTGAACACTCCGGTCATCAGTCGTGAGACAACGAGCCAGAAGAGGTCGGGCGCGAGCCCGCTCATTGCAGCGCCGACAACCAGGCCGGCGATCGAGACCGCGAGCCCGCGCCGTCGGTCGAATCGATCCAGGAACAGCGTGCCGACCAGCCCGCTGAGCGACGAGGCGACGATATAGGCGCCCCCGATGATACCGACATCGCGAGTCGGTATGCCCAGATCGCGCGCGAACATGGGCGCGAGCGGCAGCACCATCGAGAAGACGACGGTGATGATGAATTGCAGCGACCCGACCAGGAAGATCAGGCGGCGCTCGGAAGGAGCGGGACTCACCGGCGGGCTAGTGGTTGTCGCGCGGGACCTTGGCCCCACTCTTGCCCACCAGGAAATCGAGATCGACGCCGTCATTAGCCTGCAGCACATGCTCGATATAGAGCTTGACCCACCCGCGATCAGCGTGCGGCGGGGGCGGGCTCCAGGCTGCGCGGCGGCGAGCGAGCTCGGCGTCGTCGACGTGGATGTGCAAGCTGCGCTCGGCGACATCGAGCGTGATGAGGTCGCCCTCCTGCACCAGCGCCAAAGGGCCGCCGGCCGCGGACTCCGGCGCCACATGCAACACGACGGTGCCGTAGGCCGTGCCCGACATGCGCGCGTCGGAGATACGCACCAGGTCCGTGACGCCGCGTTTCAGCAGCTTGGGCGGCAGCGGCATGTTGCCGACCTCGGCCATGCCGGGATAACCCTTTGGCCCCGAATTCTTCAGCACCATCACCGAATTCTCGTCGATCGTGAGCGCGTCATCATTGATGCGGTGATGCAGCTCCTCGACGTTCTCGAAAACCACGGCGCGGCCGGTATGGCGCATCAGGTGGGGCGAGGCGGCCGATGGCTTGATCACCGCGCCGTCGGGCGCAAGGTTGCCGCGAAGCACCGCGATGCCGCCGTCGCGCTTGAAGGGTTCGGCGAATGGGCGCACGACCTCGCGGTTCCAGCAGGGCGCTTCGTGATTGTTCTCCCAAAGTGTGCGGCCGTTGACGGTCGGCGCGTCCTTTTCCAGCAGCCCGGCCTCGCCGAGCTCGCGGATCACCGAGGGCAGGCCGCCGGCTTCGAAGAAATCCTCCATCAGGAAGCGGCCCGACGGCATGATGTCGACCAGGCAATGGACGCCGCGGCCCAGCCGGTCCCAATCTTCGAGCCCGAGCTTCACGCCGATGCGGCGGGCCATTGCGATCAGATGCACGACCGCGTTTGTCGAGCCTCCGATCGCGCCGTTCACGCGGATCGCGTTGGCGAAGTTGGCGGGCGTCAGGATCTTGGAGAGGATGAGATCCTCCTCGACCATTTGCACGATGCGCCGCCCGGCCTCGCGAGCGAGCAGGTTGCGGCGCGCGTCGACGGCGGGGATCGCGGCGTTACCGGGTAGCCCGACCCCCAGCGCCTCCACCATGCAGGCCATGGTCGAGGCCGTGCCCATGGTCATGCAATGGCCGTGCGAGCGCGACATGCAGGCCTCGGCCTCGTGGAACTCAGCGAGCGTGATCTGGCCGGCGCGAAGCTGCTCGCTCATCGAGATGGCATTGGTGCCCGAGCCGATCTTGGTGCCGCGATAGACGCCGCGCAGCATCGGGCCGCCCGAGACTCCGATCGCCGGAATGTCGACGCTGGCGGCGCCCATCAGCAGAGCCGGGGTGGTCTTGTCGCATCCCATCAGCAGCACGACCCCGTCCAGCGGATTGGCGCGCAGCGACTCCTCGACCTCCATGGCCGCGAGATTGCGGTAGAGCATGGCCGTCGGCCGCAGCATCGTCTCGCCCAGCGACATGGCTGGAAACTCGAGCGGGAAGCCGCCGGCCTCCAGCACGCCCCAGCGGACATGCTCGGCGATGGTCCGGAAATGCGAGTTGCAGGGCGCGAGCTCGGACCAGCTGTTGCAGATGCCGATGACGGGCCTGCCGTCGAACTGATCCTGGGGGAAGCCGCGATTCTTGAGCCAGGAACGGTAATAGAACCCCATCTTGTCCTGGCGCGCGAACCAGGCCTGGCTGCGCAGCGTCTTCCCCGCTCGGCTCATCGTCTTTGTCCCATATTGGCGCTGCCCATCATGGCCGACCGGGCAGCGAACCTCCAAGCTCATCTTCTATATGATAGCGGATGATCTCGTCGAAGGAAGAATCGGCCCGGAAGCCTAGCGAGAGCGCACGCTTGGGATCGAAAGCCTGCGGCCAGCCGGCGACAATGCGCTGGATCACAGGATCGGGCTCGCGCCGGATGAGGCGCATCGCCGCCGGCGATACGCGGTTCAGCGCGGCAAGCTCGTCGCCCACGGTCGCGGAAAGACCCGGCATCGTCAGGTTGGGTCGGTCGCCGAGCGCTCCCGGCGGTAATGCCGCCGCATGGAGCAGGAAGCCGATCGCCGCGCGTGGGCTGGCGTGCCAGGCGCGCACATCCTCCGATACCGGCAGCACCGCCTCGCGCGCCGACAAAGGCTCGCGGAGAATGTTTGAGAAAAATCCCGACGCCGCCTTGTTGGGCTTGCCTGGCCGGATGCAGATGGTGGGAAGCCGAACGCCCACCCCGTCCATGAATCCGCGGCGCGTATAGTCGGCCAGCATCAGCTCCACCATCGCCTTCTGCGTCCCGTAGCTGGTCAAGGGCGTCAGATGGAAATCGTCGCCGATCTTGTCCGGGAAGGGCGCGCCGAAGACCGCGATCGACGAGGTGAAAACGAGCCTGGGTTTATAGGGCGCCCGCTCGCCCTCACGCCGGATCGCGTCGAACAGTCGTCGGGACCCGTCGAGATTGACCCGGTAACCTTTCTCGAGATCGCTCTCGGCTTCCCCTGATACGATGCCCGCGGCATGGAAGATGAGATCTGGCCGATACGCGATCAGTCGCTCCGCCGCGCCCGGGGCCGCGATGTCGGCGGCCGTGATCTGGCTCTCGGCCCCGAGCCCGCCTGGCGCCGAGGGCTCGACAATATCCGTCATCGCAAGCGTCGTGATCTCGCGTCCGCCCACGTGACCATCCTTGGCCAGCCGCTCGACGAGCTTGCGTCCGATCATGCCCGCCGCGCCGGTGACGAGAATGCGCATGAATCCCTCTCTTTGTTGCGAGCTTGGCTGATCGGCGGCGCGGTGGCTAGTATTCCGCAACGATGGAGGCGTTGCGATGGACGCTGCGTCCAAAAGCGCCCTGGTTCCCAACCAGGCGCTCGCGCCGCAATTCCTGGCCTGGGTCGATGCCCGACCCCGAAGCTACCGCGAGACGATCGGGGCTTGGCGGACTTCATGCCCGCGTCTCACGATTTGGGAGGATTGCCGGGATGCGGGCCTCGCGCATCTCGCGCGGTGCGGAGGGTGAGCATGGTCAGATCTCTCCTTGTCCTCACGCTCTTGATCGCCACGCCGGCAATCGCCGGCGATGCTCCGCCTCTGCCGCCGATGCCTGCGCTTTCGCCGCACGAGAGCGACTTCTTGATGCGCGATTTCAGGTTCGGCACCGGCGAGACGCTGCCCGAGCTTCGGATTCATTACACCACCCTCGGCGCACCCGCGCGCGATGCGGCGGGGCATGTGACGAACGCGGTGCTGATCTTGCATGGCACCGGAGGCGACGGGCATCAATTCTTCAGGCCCCAATTCGCCGGTGTCCTGTTCAAACCGGGCGGGCTGCTCGATCCCGCGCGCTATTTCATCATCCTACCCGACGATATCGGGCACGGGAAATCGTCGAAGCCCAGCGACGGGCTGCATGCCCGTTTTCCCCATTATGATTATGACGACATGGTCGAGGCCGAGTATCGGCTCGTGATCGAGGGGCTAAAGCTCGATCATTTGCGTCTGGTGATGGGCACCTCGATGGGCTGCATGCATTCCTTCATGTGGGGCGAAGCGCACCCGGACTTCATGGACGCGCTGATGCCGCTCGCCTGCCTACCGGTCCAGATCGCCGGCCGCAATAGGCTCTGGCGCGCCATGATCATCGACGCGATTCAACGCGATCCGGCCTGGATGGACGGCGAGTACAAGACCGAGCCGCGAGAGGCGTTGCGCGCGGTGTCCTACGTCCTGACGCTCGCGGGCAGCGCGCCCATCCCTATGCAGAAGCAGCTCGCGACCCGTGACGAGGCCGATGCAAGGCTGCAGGAGCTGATCGGAAGGGACCTGTCGAGCCTCGATGCAAACGACACGCTCTACCAGCTGGCCTCGTCGCGGAATTACGATCCTTCGGCGAAGCTGGGCACGATCAAGGCGCCGGTGATGTGGGTGAATTCGGCGGATGATTTCATCAACCCGCCGGAACTCGGCATCGCCGAGCGCGACGTGAAAAAGATCCGAAAAGCGCGTTTCGTGCTCATTCCGGCCAGCGAGAACACGCACGGCCACGGTACCCATACCTGGGCGGCAATATGGCAGAATTATATGGCGAAACTGCTCAAGGAGTCGGCGCGACGGGCCAAATGAAAGGGCGGGGAGAACCGCCGGTTCTCCCCGCCCTTCGCGCAATCAAGACGTTACTTACTTCAGCTCAGCCGCGACATCCGAGGCGTCCTTCGTCGCCGTCTTGAGATCGTCGGACTTGATTCCCGCCTCTGCCGTCTCGACGGCCTTGGTCATCTTGGCCTTGGCGGCCTCGTCCGTGGAGTCAGGAATGGCGCCGTTGCCCATCTGCGCGCAGGGATTGGCCTGTGTCGCGTCATAACCCTCGCCCTTGGGGCCGACGAGGCAATTGACCGTGTGATGGAGATGGGCATGCGCGGTTGCGATATTGGCCGCGCTCGAGGCCATCCCGGCATGGGCGGCCGCGGTCTGCTCTTCCTTGGCGGAATCCCCCGCGGCCAGAGCCCGAGGCGACAGGCCGATGGCCAGAGCGAAAGACGCCGCGACGAAAACAGTCGATCCGAACGTGCGATTCATCCTTACCTCCCAGAGCTCGTGGAGCCGTTGATTGTCCACATCGATGTAGCACTTAATTGCGCCGCGTAAAGTTCCGAATTGCCGAATCAGGGCTGTTCATACGCCGGCTGCCGTGTAGCCGCCGTTGCCATCGCGGCGTTTCCGCGCAAGAATGCAACGGTAACGTTGTTTTATTTTCGAGCCGGAGGAGAGCATGGGGAACGCGCTTCAGGGCAAGGTCGCGCTGGTGACGGGGGCAAGCCGGGGCATCGGCGAGGCGATCGCGCGCCGGTTTGCAGCCGAGGGCGCTACCGTGGTCATCACCGCCCGCTCGATCGATCCCGGGACCGGCCGCTTCGCCGGCGGCGCGGTCGGGGTCGGCGAGAAGCCGGTTCCGATCGAGGGGTCGCTGAAGGAGGTGGCCGAGCGGATCCGCGCCGATGGCGGCCGGGCGATCCCGGTCCAGTGCGACATGGCCGATCCTGCCTCGCGCGCCGCCGCGGTCGCCAAGGCGCTCGCCGAAGTTCCGCAGATCGACATTCTGGTCAACAACGCCGCGACCGGGATCTTCGGACGAACCTGGGATCAGATCTCGTCGGAGAAATACGATCTCCTCTGGGAGACCAACGTCAAAGGCCCCTACGACCTCATGCAGCGGCTGGGACCGCCCATGGTGGCGCGGGGTCAGGGCTGGATCGTCAACATCTCGTCAAAGACGGCCGAGCTGCCGATGCGGCCCTTCAACCCCTTCGAGAAGGGCTCGGGCGTGATGCTCTACGGCGCGACCAAGGCGGCGCTCAACCGGATGAGCGTCGGCGTGGCGGCCGAGCTCGACGGCACCGGCGTTGCCTGCAATTGCTTCGGCCCCTTTTCGATCGTCTGGACGCCCGGCACCGCCATGACCGGCGTCGAAAAATATCGCGGGCTGCCCGGCTGGGTCGAGGAGCCGGTCGAAGGCATGGCCGAGACCGCGCTCGCCTTCGCCACTTGCGACCCCAAGGAGGTGAACGGCCTTTGCGTCTACAGCACGACCTACCTCAACGAGATCGGTCGCGAGATCCGCACGCTCGACGGCAAAGAGGTTCTGCGCGACTGGAAGCCGATGGTGGATTAGCGGAGGTGCTTGCCGAAGAAGGCTAGGATTCTCTGCCGCGCGTCGGCCTCGGTCGGCGCGTGGTAAAAGCCGCCCATGAGCCAACCCAGGACGGCGAAGCTACGGGTCCGGTGATCGTTGAAGAAGGAATGTCCGGCGTCGGGATATTCCTTCACGTCATGATCGATGCCGGCGCTGGTCAGCGCCCGCTCGAGCCGCGCGGCGCTCCCCTTGAGCGTCCTATCCTTGGCGCCGAAGCTGCCGATGATCGGACAGGCGCCTTTGACGATCTGATCGACGTCCTTCGGCACCGCGCCATAGTTTACGCCGGAGACTTGGAAATCATGGCCGGCGGCGGCGAAGAGCGCGAAGGCGCCGCCCATGCAGAATCCGGTAATGCCGATCTTGCCGGTGCAGTCGGATCGCGCGGCGAGCCAAGCCCGCGCCGCGTCGATATCATCGAACGCCGGCCCTTTCCGCGCCGCCATGTCTCGAAAGGTGGAAAGGAGGCACCTCATGGTGCCGCTCCAGGAATAGAGGTCGGGCCCGACGGCGAGATAGCCCCGCGAGGCGAACCAATCGACATGCCGCCGCAGATCCGTTGTCATCCCGAAAACATCATGGATGACGATGACCCCCGGCCAAGGCCCGGCTCCTTCCGGCTGCTTGAAATAGGCGGCGAGCGCATGGTGCGGTGTCTTTATTGAGACTTCGGCCATGGCGCTCCCCCACCTTGTCACGAAGCGCTAATAGCTCTTCGGCAGCCCCAACACGCGTTCGGCGATGTAGCTCAAAATCAAATTCGGCGTGATCGGCGCGATCCAGGGGATCATCATCTCGCGCAGGTAACGCTCGACATGGAACTCCTTGGCGTACCCGAAACCGCCATGGGTCATGACCGCATTCTGGCATGCCGAAAGGCCGGCTTCCGCCGCGAGGTATTTGGCGGAATTGGCCGCCGCGCCGCTCGATATGTCGTTGTCGTATTGCCAGGCGGCATACATGGTCATCAGCCGCGCGGCCTCGAGCTCCATCCAGTTTTTGGCGAGCGGGTGCTGCACCGACTGGTTCTTGCCGATCGGCCGATTGAAGACGATGCGCTCCTTGGCATATTCGGTCGCGCGATTGAGCGCGGCGAAGCCCAGCCCAACCGCCTCGGCGGCGAGCAGGCATCGCTCGGGATTCATCCCGTCGAGAATATATTTGAACCCCTGGCCTTCCTCGCCGATGCGGTCCTCGAACGGCACTTCCAGCCCGTCGATGAAGAGCTCGTTCGAATCGACGGCCTTGCGGCCCATCTTCTCGATCTCGCGCACATCGACCTTGCCGCGGTCGAGATCGGTGTAGAAGAGGCTCAGGCCTTCCGTCGGCTTCCTGACCTCCTCGAGCGGCGTCGTGCGGGCGAGCAGCAGGATCTTGTCGGCGACCTGCGCGGTCGAGATCCAGACCTTCTGGCCGTTCACGACATAGCGGTCGTTCTTGCGCTCCGCGCGCGTCTTGAGCTGCGTCGTGTTGAGACCGGTGTTGGGCTCGGTCACGCCGAAGCAGGCTTTTACGTCGCCTGAGGCGATCGGCGGCAGGAAGCGTTTCTTCTGCTCCTCGGTGCCGTAGACCACGACCGGATGTAAGCCGAAGATGTTGATATGGACAGTCGTGCAGCCCGACATGCCGGCGCCCGATTCCGAGATCGCCTGCATCATGATGCAGGCTTCGGTGATGCCGAGCCCCGAGCCGCCATATTCCTCGGGAATGCAGATGCCGAGCCAGCCGTCCTTGGCGATCGCCTGATGAAAATCGAACGGGAAGCCGCCTTCTCGGTCGCGCTCCAGCCAATATTTATCGTCGAAGCGGCTGCAGATTCCGGCGATGGCCTCGCGGATGGCTTCCTGTTCGGGGGAGAGCGCGAAATCCATGTTCTACCTCCGGGGCGTCACACCGACGGCGGGTCGTGGGGAAGATCGGGCGCGGCGGCGATGACCTTTTCAGCTGAGAGCCTTCGAATCTCATCCGCGGAGTAGCCGAGCTCGGCCAGGATCTCGCGGCTGTGCTCGCCGAGCCTCGGCGCATGGCGCGTCGCCTCCGGCTGTGTCTTCGACCATTCCGACGGCTCGCGCATGCGCTTCAGCCTGCCCTCGCTCGGATGGTCCTCGGGCTGGAAGAAGTCGGTCGCGACGAGGTGCGGATCGTCGACGATCGATTCCAGGTCGTGCATCGGCGAGAAGGGGATGTCGGCCTCTTCCAGAAGCTTCATCCATTCGGCCGTGGTGCGGGTCTGGAACATGTCCGAGATCTCGGCATAGATCGACTGCACGTTCTTCAGCCGCGAGGCGACCGAATGAAAGCGTTCGTCGGTCCGGAATCGCTCCTCCTGGCCGATTGCCTTGAAGAAATTTTCCCAGTGCTTGTTGATGTAGATCAGCGCGCAGATATAGCCGTCCTTGGTCTTGTAAGGCCGCCGGTCGCGCGCGAGCTGGCGCGGATAGCCGCCCTTGTCGAGCGGCGGCTCGTAAGAGAGTCCGCCCAGATGATCGTTCAGGAAGAACCGCGTCATGGTCTCGAACATGGGCACGTCGATCTTTTGCCCCTCGCCCGTACGTTCGCGATGCACGAGCGCGGCCAGCACCGCGTTGACGGCGGTGAGCCCGGTGATGCGATCGGCGATCGCGGCAGGCACATAGCGCGGCGTTCCATCCCCGGAACGCGCCAGCAAGGTTGAGATGACCGAAGCGCCCTGGATCAGATCGTCATAGGCCGGCCGGGCGGCATAGGGACCCTTCTGGCTGTAGCCATAGACCCCGCAATAGACGATCTTCGGGTTGATCGCCGAAACCGCCTCATAGCCCAACCCCAGCCGCTCCATGGCCTGCGGGCGCATATTGTACATGAACACGTCGCCGGTCCTGATCAGGCGGGACAGCACCTCCTTGCCCGCCGCCGACTTCAGGTCGATGACGATGCTCCGCTTGCTGCGGTTCGCATTGATGAAGACGACACCCATGCCGTGGGTTCTGTTGGGCCCGATCTCGCGGGTCGTATCGCCGACGGGCGATTCCACCTTGATGACGTCCGCGCCCATGTCGCCGAACACCTGGGTCGCATATGGACCCATGATCACGGCCGTCAGATCGATGATGCGAATTCCGTGTAGAGGACCGGTCACTTCTCGCTCTTCTCCGTTAGGCCAAAATTCATGCTGGTAGGCATTACTGCCCATAATCATGAATATGCGTCAATGCCTCGACTCCGTGGACAGGGCTGTTGAACTGCTTCATATCCCCGGGGCCGGGGAGAAGATGACAAACGCGACACCGCGCGCCAAGCCGCTCGATATCAGCAAGATGAAAGCCCTCTACCGCACGGTCCTGCTCATCCGCCGGGCCGAGGAGCGCATCCGGGATCTGTGCGTCGAAGGCGCCGTGCCGGGCTTCATCCATCTCTCGATCGGTCAGGAAGCGGTGGCGGCCGGGGTCATGAGCGCGCTCGACCCCGGCGACACGGTGACATCGACGCATCGCGGGCATGGGCACGCGATCGCCAAGGGCGTGCCGCTGGAGGGGCTCTTTGCCGAGCTGCTGGCGCGCGACGAGGGTATCTGCCGAGGGCGTGGGGGCTCGATGCATCTGGCGGACCTGTCGCGCGGGCTGCTTGGCGCCAACGGCATCGTCGCGGCCGGCCTTCCGATTGCGGTTGGCAGCGCGCTGGCGCACAGATCGCTGGGCCGGACGCTGCTCGCCGCCGCCTTCTTCGGCGATGGGGCGCTCGCCGAAGGGCTCGTTCATGAGAGCTTCAACCTCGCCATGCTCTGGCGGCTGCCTGTCCTGTTCGTTTGCGAGAACAATGGCTGGGGCGAATTCTCACCGAGCGCAGGGCAGCTCGCTTTCGCGCTCGGCGATCTCGCCAAGGCCTACCGGCTGCCGCATCGGCTGGTGGACGGGAATGACGTGGCCGAGGTCGCCGCCGCGACAGCCAAAGCCGTCGCCTCGGTGAGGCGCCGCGACGGCCCGTATCTTCTCGAATGCTCCACGACCCGCATGCGCGGCCATTACGAAGGCGACCCGCAGCGCTATCGCAACCCGGTCGATATCGCCGAATCGGCCGCGAGGGATTGCGTCGCGATTGCCGCGGCAAAACTGCGCGACATGGGCGTTTCGGCCGCTGCGATGGCGAAGATCGAGCATGAAGTGGACAGCGCGATCGCGGCAGCAGTCGCCGCGGCGCGTGCAGGACGCGCGCCCTCTTTCGACGCCGCGGCCGCCGACGCCTACGCCGCGCGGATCGGCTGATGGCGGAGCTCCGCTACAACCGGATGGTCGCGGCGGCGCTGGCCGACGCGATGGCGGAGGACCGTTCGGTTATCGTCCTGGGCGAGGATATCGGGGGCGGCGGAGTCTATGGCGCGACGCGCGGCCTGAAAGAGCGGTTCGGGCCGGATCGCGTGCTCGACACGCCGATTTCCGAGGCAACCTTCATGGGGGCCGCGGTCGGCGCGGCGCTGTCGGGGCTGAAGCCCGTTGTCGAGATCTCCTTCATGGATTTTCTCACCTTCGCCATGGACCCGCTTGTCAACCAGGCGGCCAAGATGCGCTTCATGTTCGGGGGGCAGGGATCGGTGCCGCTCGTCGTCCGCGCGCCGCATGGCGGCGGAGTCTCGGGCGGGGCGCAGCACTCGCAATGTCTGGAGGCCTGGTTCGCACATGTGCCGGGGCTGAAGCTCGTCTGCCCGGCCGATCCGCCGAGCGCCTACGGATTGCTGCGTTCGGCGATTCGCGATCCCGACCCGGTGATCGTAATCGAGCACAAGGCGCTCTATGCGGCGCGGATCGAAGGACCGGAAAATCCGCCGATCCTGCCGATCGGCAAGGCGCATATCGCCCGGCCCGGCCGCGACCTCACGATCGTCACCTATGGGGCGATGCTGCGCCACGTGAATAAAGCCGCCGATGGGCTGGCTGCCGAAGGCGTCGAGGCCGAGATCATCGATCTTCGCAGCCTTCAGCCTTGGGACGAACCAACGGTGTTGGAGTCGTTGACACGGACGCATCGGCTGGTCGTAGCGCACGAGGCGGTCGAGGCATTCGGCATCGGCGCGGAGATCGCGGCTCGCATGGCCGATATCGGCTTCGACGAGCTCGACGCGCCGATCGTGCGGGTCGGCGCGCCCTTCATGCCGTCGCCCTTGGCTCGAGAGCTGGAAAACACCTATCTGCCCGATGCCGACCGCGTGATCGCGGCGGCAAAGCGCGTGCTGGAATGATGGAGGTGGCGATGGCGGATGATCCGGTGAAGCTCGAACGGAAAGGCGCGGTCGCGATCATCACGATCGACCGCCCGAAGACGCTGAACGCGCTCGACATCCCGACTCTCGACGGCTTGGCCCGGTGCTTCGGCGAGGCAGAAGCCGATCCGGATATCCGCGTTATCATCTTCACCGGCGCCGGCGATCGTGCCTTCGTCGCGGGCGGCGACATTCCCGACCTCGACACGCGCCGAGGGCTGTCGCACTATCTCGACTTCGCCGAGCGTATTCATGGCCTCTTCCGCCGGATCGAGACGGCGGACAAGCCAACCATCGCCGCTATTAACGGCTGGGCTCTGGGCGGCGGCACCGAACTTCTGCTCTCCACGGACATCCGGATCGCGGTCGCGTCGGCCAAGCTCGGCTTGCCCGAGATCAATCTGGGACTCTTCCCCGGCGCCGGCGGATCGCAGCGGCTGATGCGCCAGATTCCCCTCTGCAAGGCCAAAGAGCTGATGTTTCTGGGCGACCGCATCTCGGCGGCCGAAGCCGAGCGGCTGGGTCTCCTCAACCGGGTGGTGCCGGACGGGACATTGATGGAGGAGGTGATGAAGGTGGCGGACGCCCTTGCCCGTAAATCGCCTCTCATTCTTAAATTTTTGAAGCGGTCCATGGTCGAGGGCGCGGACATGCCGCTCGACGGCGCCCTCAAATATGAAAAGGCGATGATCGGGTTGGTATTCGATACCGAGGACGCCCATGAGGGTTGCCGCGCCTTCGTCGAGAAACGGCCCGCCGACTTCCGCGGAAATTAACTTAGCCGCTATTAACCAAATTTGCATTGTTGCCGACCATTCTCAATCAATCCGCGAGCGGCGCGGTTGTGCATGGTCATGCTGTAGATGGAAATCCAAAAGTCGAAATCGGACTTCAAGCGAAGCTCCGCGCTGTTCGACCGCAACGGGCTTTTGCTCGAATGGGATGATGGATTCGCGGAAGAATTTCGCCTCGCCGCGTCGCGGATCCGGCCGGGCGTCTCCTTTCGCGATCTGCTCCGCGTCATCTTTCAGCAGGACGAGAGAGCCGCCGCGGAAGTCCGCGTCGAAGGCGATGAGGCGGAGACGCGGCGCCGGATCGAGGCGCGCCTCGAGAATATCCACGGAGAGAGCGATTTCGAATATCCGACGGGCGACGGCGGCATCGTTCAAGTCCGGCAAACCCTGACGCCGTCGGGCGGATTCTTGCGCGTTGCGCGCAATGTGACGCTCGAACGTCGCGGCGAGATCGCGGTCGCGGAGGCCGAGCACCAGAAGCCGCTCTCGATCGTCGAGGCCCCGATCTGGCTGAGGCGCGCGCCCGACGGGTCGCTGTCCTATTCTCCTGCCACGCGGGAATCGAAGCGGCTCATGGGGGTTCCTCCGGATTTCGATGTCAGCGATCCCATGGCGCTCTATTCCCGCATCGAGCAGACGCCCGAGGAGTCCGCTCGCGCGGCGGAAGCCATGATCCAGTCGATCCGCACCATGGGCGCGCTCACGACGGAGTTCCGCGTGCATGATGCGGACGGCTCAGTCCGGTGGGTCCAGACGACATTGCAGCCGCGGCCGGAACCGGACGGAGGCATTCTCTGGACCGGAAGAATGCGCGACATCACACGCGAGAAGGCTGCCCAGGACCAGGTCGCAATCTTTCGCTCGGTGGTGGTGCAGTCGAACGATGCGATCCTGATCGTCGAAATTCATGCGATGCAAGCCGCGGCGACCAAAATCCTATACGCCAATCCGGCTTTCGAAGAATTGTCGGGCTTTGGGTCGGGCGAGCTCGTCGGCAAATCCGTCGAGATGCTCACCTTCTTTCAGAATTCGCCCGAGATCAGCGCGAAGATCTCGTCGACGCTTGCCAGGGGTGAAGCAGGGTCCGTCGAATACCAAATTCATCATCGCGACGGCCGGTCGATCTGGGTCGAGGCCCGCTTTGCGACGATACAGAAATTTGTCGACGGCACAGCGCGTGTCGTCTTCCTGCTGCGCGATATCGAAGACAGGCGTGCGGCCGAGGCGGAGCTTCGCGCGACCGAAGCGCGGTACAAGGCGCTGTTCGATAACTCACCCGAATCGATTCTTCTCGTCCGTTGCGAACGGGACGGTCGCTTCGTCGTCGAAGCCGCGAACCAGGCGCTCATTCGAATCCTCGAGGACTTCAGCGACAATGCCGGCAAGACGATCGTCGGCAATGTGATCGAAGAGGTGGCTGCGGGCTGGGCACTGGAGATGATCCTCGCCGATTACCGGCGCTGTATGTCGGAGCGATGTGTGATCCGCGCCGAATACACCAGTCCGGACGGCTCGGTCGTGCTGGACACGACTCTGGTCCCGATCATGGATGCCGATGGCCGCGTGGCGCAGCTCTCGGCGACAACGCGGGACGTGACCGAAATTCGTCGCCACGAGGCCGAAGTGCGCGCCGCGGAGGCGCGGTACCGGGCATTATTCGACAATGCCGCAGAAGCGATCATGCTCGTTCGCTGCGAGCCGGACGGCACGTTCGTTCTCGAGGCGGCCAATCAGTCGATGATGACAGCGCTGGTGCAATTCGGCGAGGATACAAATGCGGAGAGGATCGGCAGACCGATCCAGGAATTGTCGGAAGGATGGGGGCGGGAGCAGACGCTTATCGATTTGAATGCCTGCGTCGCCGAGCGAAAGCTGCTCAAGCGGGAATACAAGAGTCCCGACGAGTCGATCGTGTTCGATGTGATCTTCGTTCCGATTTTCGACGCTGATGGGCGCGTGAATCAGATCTCCCTGACATCGCGCAATGTCACCGCCGAGCGTCAACGCGAAGCCCATATCCACGCGGCGAAGGAGGCGGCTGAAGCGGCGAGCCGAGCGAAGAGCGAGTTTTTGGCGAATATGAGCCATGAGATCCGGACGCCGATGAACGGCGTGCTTGGGATGAACGGATTGCTGTTGGACACGCCGCTGGATGGGGAGCA
>DATGMP010000007.1:0-4866 GCA_035293565.1 Alphaproteobacteria bacterium
GCGTTCCGCCAGTTCCTGTTGCGGGGGATCGAGAAAGTGAAGGCCGAATGGGCGATCATCTGTACCGCCCACAACCTCGCCAAGCTTGCAACCGCCGCATGAGCAGGCCATCGCTTGCCACAAGCACCCACCCAAACCCTACCTGGACGGCCTCCTAGCGGCGTCGCCGCCGCCGCGCGACGCGGACGCGGCAGAGCCGCAGCAGCAAGGCACCGGGCACGACCAGGATCGGCACGGCCCACCATGACAGCATGGCGAAGAGGACCGGCGGTTGCAGCCATGCCGGGAGCGCGCGTTCGACACTCGTCCGGGCGTCGCCGAAGCTCGCAGCATCGATATCGGACCAGAGCTGGCCGAAGGCGATGGGGGCAAGCCGGCCGGTGTCGTACCACGCGATCGCGTCGCGCAGGAACACGATCGCCGCCGCGAGCAGCAGGATGCGCCCGATGATGCGCCCGATGATCACGCCGTCGCTCCCCTCTCGCGCGGCTGACGGTGCCCCTCGCGGAGCACCTTAAGGTCGCAGCGAATCCGCCGCAACGAAATTAGCGAAGCGCGCGGCGGGCGCCGTTGCATGGCTTCCGCCGCTCCTTTAGTCTCCCGCGCGACCGGAGGGGTGGCCGAGTGGTTGAAGGCGCACGCTTGGAAAGCGTGTTTACGGGCAACCGTAACGAGGGTTCGAATCCCTCTCCCTCCGCCAATTCAGAACAGAACTGCGAACGCCGGGCGTAGCCGGCTTTACGCCGGCAGCGGCGGTGAGAATCTGAAGCAGATTGCTCTTCGAGCCGATGATGCGGACCTCGCGGTCTGCGACCTCGACCCGCTGGGCAAGCGCGCGAAGATGGTCGCGGCGGTAGCCCCCGCCGTCGATCCTGATCCGCTCGCGTGCCGTCCTGGCGAACCTCTGGACCATTTGCGGCGTGATGACCTGCTGGTCTGACGTCTCCAACATCGCGGCGGCCCGCACGGCCTCGGCGTGTGCTTGGTCACGGATCGCCTTGAGGCTCGCGATGCGCTCCTTCAGCGCCGGATCGTCCAGCTCGGCGACCCCGGACTCGATGGCGTCATAGAGCCGCTTAAGCCGCAAATCCGTCTCGGCTGCGCGCTTGTTCAGCTCGGCGATGTGCTCGCGGCGGCGCTCGGCGCGTTCCTGCCGGCGGTCGAGGACGGATGCCAGAATCTCCTCGAGCCGCACCGGCTGGAGCAAACGGTCGGCGAGGTGCTCCGCGACGAGGTTGTCGAGCTTCTCCATCGGGAT
This sequence comes from Alphaproteobacteria bacterium, assembly GCA_035293565.1. Taxonomy (GTDB): domain Bacteria; phylum Pseudomonadota; class Alphaproteobacteria; order BOG-932; family Roseiterribacteraceae; genus DATGMP01. The sequence goes on from DATGMP010000007.1 coordinate 1,259, forward strand.
CGAGCGGCCCTTGCAGCCGGTCTCGCCCTGACGCGCCTTGATCGGGCAAGTGTAGTAGCGATACCGCCCTGCCTTCCCTGTCCTGAGCGTCATGGCCCCGCCGCAGTCGGCGCAGAAGCAGATGCCGGTAAGGAGGGTGGGGCCGCTCACGACGCGCGCCGGCGTGACCTTGGGATTGCGGGCGCGCAGATGCGCCTGCACGGCATCGAACGTCGCTTGGTCGATCAGCGGCGGCACTTCGACAGTGACAATCTCGCTTACGGGTTTCAGCGTCTTGTTCTTGGCGCGCTTGTTGAACTCGTGCTCGCCGATATAGGTCTTGCGGGTCAAGATGCGGTGAACCTGTCCGATGCCCCAGCGCCCACCGTCGCGGGTGAAGATGCGGTGCTGATTGAGATAGGCCGCGATGTTCTTCACGCCCATCGGGCCGCTCGTGCCGTCGCCCTCCAAGGCGAGCCGATAGATCAGCCGAATCGTGTCGGCGTGCAGCGGGTCGATCTCCAGCTTCTTCTTGACCTTGGCGCCGCGCTGCTCGGCCGCGACGACGCGGTAGCCGATCGGCGGCAGGGAGCCGTTCCAGAAGCCTTGCCGTGCATTCTCCTTCAACGCGCGGAGAACATGCTTTGCGTTCTCCTTGGATTGATACTCGTCGAACAGCGCCATGATCTGCCGCATCATGACGTGCATGGGATCGTCGCCCATCTCCTGGGTGATGGAGACGAGCCGAACGCCGTTCTTTGCCAGCTTGCGGACGTAGAACTCCAACTCGAAGTGGTCGCGGAAGAAGCGCGAGAAGCTGTGAACGATGATGATATCGAATGGCGCAGGCTTGCCTGTGCCCGCTTCGATCATGCGCTGGAACTCGGGCCGGCGGTCGTTGGTGGCCGATGCACCGGGCTCGACGTAGGTCTCGACAAGCTGGTAGCCGCGCGCGGTGCAGTACGCTTCGCCCTGACGCTTCTGATCGGGAATCGAGACATCGTGCTCGGCCTGCCGCGCCGTCGAGACGCGCAGATATAAGGCGGCGCGCAACGGTACGGTCATCGCAATCGTCCTCTCAGATCATCGGCACGGCCGGAACAACTCGTCGAAGAGATCGCCAAACCATGCATCGAACACGTCGAGCTCGGCGTCGGTGATCGGCACAGTGTCGGGCCAATCGTCCGTGACGGTCCACGACTGGACGTCGTGCTTGGGCAGACGCCCGATGCGCGGCAAGGGCTCGGTCGGAATGTAGAGGTCATCGGGCAAGATGCCCAGGCTGGCACGCGGTCGAGACATCCCGACAGGATCGCTCCCTGCGCCACCGGGATGAACGGCCGATCTCTATCCCGCAACATCCTTCCTCCTCCCGGTCGTCTCGCGGCGTCGGCGGATGGCGGTTCCCGCATTGATATGATTGATGTTTTGGTCAAAACGTATGGCAAAGGCATTCTAACGGATGGTCGAAAAGCTCAATCCTTCCAATCCACTGCGAGCGCCGGATGGCCTCGCTTTTCCCTTGCCGTCCACTCTTCCCGTCCCAACCGTACGCTGCGCCACTCTCCCATTCGGCTCTCGCGGTTTCCATAGTTTGCGATGCTTTGATAAGCTACGATAAGGTCAATAAGGCTTGCAAGGATTGATAAGGTTTGATATGCCTACGAGGGCAACAGACGCGAAGCCGAATCTGGCTGACTACCTCACCGTGGGAGAGGCGGCGGAGCAGCTCGGTGTATCGCGGTCCACTCTGCGAAATTGGGATAAAGCCGGCAAACTGAGGCCCTATCGACATCCGGTTAACGGCTACCGTCTTTATCTTCGCGAGGAATTGGAACGGCTGCTCGGTCAGATTATGAAAGCAAGGGGATAGATTGAATGTCGCTCCTGAAATCGATTGATGAAGATCGAGATGGCAAAGGCCCGAAGAAGCGAGCACCCCGCAATCGGACGCAGGAGGTTCGAGAGGTTGAGGCGAAGGCGCTTCGAGAACGCCTGTTATCCGTGGAAGGTTTGAAGTCTGAAAGCATCTTGGGCCGCACGGTTCTAGGTGACTGCTTTCGAGCCTTTGACGTTCTGCCCAGGGCAATCGTGGACCTGCTCGTCCTAGATCCGCCCTACAATCTCAATAAGAAGTTCGGCGGTAGCTCGTTCTCGCGCGTTCCCGTCGCAGAATATACGAAGTGGCTGCGGCAACTTTTTGCCGCCGTGAAACCCCTGCTTAAATCCACCGCGACCGTGTACATCTGCGGGGACTGGTTCACGTCAACGTCGATATTTGAGGCCGCATCTGAGCATTTTGTTGTCCGGAATCGGATTACCTGGGAGAGAGAGAGAGAAAGGACGAGGCGCGCTGACAAATTGGAAAAATTCAAGTGAAGACATTTGGTTTTGCACCGTCTCAGATCGCTTCGCCTTCAACGTCGATGCCGTGAAAATGAGGCGCCGCGTAATTGCTCCCTATCGTGACGCAGACGGGCAGCCAAAGGATTGGAATGAAACTGGTAACGGGAATTTCCGCGACACGCATCCGTCGAATCTATGGACCGACATAACCGTTCCGTTTTGGTCGATGCCGGAGAACACGGATCATCCAACCCAAAAGAGCGAAAAGCTCATCGCGAAGCTTGTTCTGGCAAGCTCAAATCCCGGAGAACTGGTGTTCGACCCGTTCCTGGGGAGCGGCACGACTTCGGTGGTGGCAAAGAAATTAGGGCGCCAATACTGCGGCATCGAGCTTGAGGAAGCATACGCGTTGCTGGCGGAGAAGAGGTTGCTCCTCGCCGAGGGTGACCGGCAGATACAAGGGTACAGCGAACGCGTATTCTGGGAGAGAAATACTCTGAACGTCATAAACGGCCGCGCGAAGGGTGAAGGCGATCTATTACCTTTCGATGAGTTGCGTTAGGAAGGTCTTCCCGCGCTGCACGTCAACCGAGGGGCGGTAATGTGGAGTGAAAATCTCGGAGATATTACCCGTGAGCTGAGTCACGCCGCGCGATTCGCGGCCGGCCCAATGTGTTTGAATCCGAGTGGCAGAAAGCACCACAGGGTCGAAGATAGAAACGATGCGGCTGCGGATCGTTCGATCACTCGCATCTATCCCGATGAAATAAAAGCAAAATATGCTTCCGGGACGAGAAAGGGTGCGGAGCATTTTGTCGATGTTGTAAGCCTTTGGTGCCGATGCGCGGTCGAGCAGTTTGGTCTTTATGTCGACGATTAGAGTGCCATCGCCGGGTAGGTCGTATGTGAGGTCATCAAGGCGGTGGGCGTTCAGTTCACCGGTAATAAGCTGCTCGATCGTGTTCCCGCGGATATTCACATTGTCCAGCTCGGCCGCCGTCAGCAGCTCATTCCGGCGCCGCTGGACGATGTCACTCAGGTCGCGTTCGATTTCTGCGACTCGCGGCAGATTCAATGCCGCGGCAGCCCGGGCCGGGGCGTCGAGAATGATCGATAGATTGTCGCTGACCGGCTTGAATCGGGTTGACCTGCCCCTGAGAAGTTCCTCCAGATGGCGTTAGAGTCCGGCCCAAACGAGGGACGGACCGATGAAGCGGGGCAGATTTACGGAAGAGCAGATCATCGCGATATTGCGGGAGCACGAGGCGGGGGCCAAGGCCGCC
>DATGMP010000008.1:0-4832 GCA_035293565.1 Alphaproteobacteria bacterium
GGAACCGCCAAGACGCCAAGGGCGCCAAGCAGACTCGATCAATTCTTGGCGGGCTTGGCGGCTTGGCGGTTCAAAAGGACAGGCCGCCACGGCATGTCGATGCCGTTGGTGCTGCCGACCGGCTACACGAGCGGCTCCGCACTGACGACCTCCGAAACTTGGAACAATACGACGCTGGCCGGTCTCGGTCTGACAGATGGGACCTACACCTGGACGTGGGGCCACGACGATGATCGTCAATACGAGCACAGAGTTGAATGTGCCGCGCAGGATGCCTGCGGCGCATACGGGCCGTCCGCGATCGCGATCCCACGACGCCCGGCGACAGGCGAGGGCAATTGGCGTATGATTAATTATGGCGGATCGCGGTCCTCAGGTGCACATCCGTCACCAGGCTTGGCCGCTCGCGATCCGCGCGCTTTCGCGTTCGATCTTGGAGGCGAGCCATGACCGAGAGAACGATCCGCAATCCTATCGAATGGACCTCGGACAAAATGAGGCTCGCGGCCGAGGGCGCGAAATCCGCGATCAGCTCGGTTCGCTCCCATGACGCTTCGCCTCCGGTGATTCGCCGGATTGGGGTCGCAGACGTCAAGGACGCGCTGGCGAAGGGCATTGAAGATTTCGCCGCATGTCGCACGGACGTGATCTTTCTCAGCATCGTCTATCCCGTGATCGGGCTCGTACTGGGGCGGTTGGCGCTAGGCCAAGGCATGTTCCAGCTCATGTTCCCATTGGCGTCGGGCTTCGCGCTCGTGGGCCCTTTCCTTGCGATCGGCCTTTACGAGATGAGCCGGCGGCGCGAGCAGGGCACGACCGTCTCATGGGCGGATGCGTTCGGCGTCCTCGGCTCGCCTTCGTCGGGAGCGATCGCAGCGCTGGGCGTCATCCTGATGGCGATCTTCGTCCTTTGGCTGTTCGCTGCCGAGGCGATTTACGAGCTTGCGTTCGCCGGGCGGCAGCCCGCCTCGATCGGCATGTTCGTGCATGACGTGTTCCTGACCCCGCCCGGCTGGGTCGTGATCGGGGTAGGCATCGGCGTCGGCTTTCTGTTCGCCCTGCTGGTCCTGATGATCACGGTCGTGTCGTTCCCGCTCCTGCTCGACCGGAAGGATGTCGGGCTGGACGGTGCGATCAGGACCTCGGTCAAGGCTGTGCTTGCGAACAAAAGTACGATGGCCGTTTGGGGGTTGATCGTAGCAGGCAGCCTCGTGGCGGGGTCGATCCCGCTGCTGCTCGGGCTGGCCTTCGCGTTCCCTGTCCTCGGGCACGCGACCTAGCATTTGTATCGAAAGGTCGTCGAGCGCTGAATCTTGCTCTCTGCGCAGAGCGGAAAGGCCAACCTTGGAGGAAGCCATGCCGGAGTCCGTCTACAAGATCATCGAGCTGGTCGGCACGAGCACCGAATCCTGGGAGAAGGCGGCCAAAGCCGCCGTGGACCGAGCATCTAAATCCCTCAGGGACCTGCGTATAGCAGAAATCGTCGAGCTCGATCTGCAGCTGAAAGACGGAAAGGTCGAAGCCTATCGGGCGAAGGTCAAAGTATCCTTCAAGTACGAAGGCGATTGAGAGTCCTCTCGACCCTGCTAGTTTTGGAACGGCCCCTTGTGGGACATTCCCGCCCTGTCGGGCTGCTCGGCGGAAGGGCCGCTCGGTTGCGTGAAGCGGAGGCACGACGTATTCGCAACATCTGCTCTTCGGATCGGAAAAGCTTAGCGGCGCTCGGCGAGGTCGCAGAGGAGTTTGGCGCGGTGGACGAAGTCGGCTTGGGATTCGGGGATGCCGATCTTGTCGATCTGCTCCAGCAGCGGACGGACGGGGGCGAATTCGTCGCGGGCGATGTGCCAGCGGGCCAGCGCGATCAGCGCGTCGAGATATTCGGGGTCGGCGCGGACGGCCTGCTCCAGCGCGTCCCGCTCGCCCGCCGCGTCGTTCTTCAGGCGACGCACATGGGCGATGTTGAAATGGGCCTCGGCCAGCGAAGGGTCGAGCGAGGCCGCGATGCGGAAATGAGTCTCGGCTTCGTCGGGCCGGGATAGATTCGTCAGCACGCAGCCGAGGTTGTAGCGGATGACAGCGTCGCGCGGCCGCGCCATGACCGCGATCTCGAGCAGCCGCCACGTGGCGGCGGCGTCGCCCTCCTCGGCCGCCGCCTCGGCCCGGTCGAGCACCGCGTTGAGGTCGGCCGGGACATCGTCGAAGGGCAGCAGCGTCTGACCGGACAGCTCGATCCTGGCTTCGCGCACGCGCACCGCGATCTCGTCCTCGCCCGCGCTGATCTCCGCACCCTCGTGCCGCCGCATCAGCGCCACCGCCTCGGCCACGCCGACCAGCGGATAGCCGATGACCAGCAGCCGCGCGACCTCCCGCCCGAGCCGCACGTCGCGGAACGGAAACTGGCCGTCCTCTGGCTCGAGCGCGCCGGTGATGACGAGGCTCTGCACCGTCGCGTCATCGAGGCCGCTGAGCGCCGCGAAATTGGCCGCCGCGATCAGCTGCACCGGCACAGATGTCGGCATCAGCCCGACGGCGCGCAGAAAGCCGATCTCGGACATTTGGTGGATGCGCCGGCGGGCGAGCCGATCCCACTCGGCAAGCAGCGTGCCCTTGGCGAGACGCCCGAGCGCGCCGCCCAGCCCATGAACCGCGATGCTGCCCGCTCCGGGCTTTCCGGCGGCCATCTTGGCGCGGGCGCGCGCGGCCAGCCGCGCCGCCCGTTGCCGCGACACGAAGGACGGCCGCGAGACGAAGAAGACGGTCTTGCCCGAGAGCTCCACTTGCCGCCGCCGCTAGGCGCGGCGCGACTTTCCGCCCGAGGCGGCTTTCTTCGCCGGAGCCTTGGCCGGAGCCTTCGCGGGGGCCTTGGCCTTGGCCTTGCCCTTGGGCGCGGCCTGCTCGGCTCGCTTCTTGGCCGGCGCGGGCCCCGAGACGCCTTCGGCGGAGAGACTCTTCTTCAGCGCGTCCATCAGGTTGATGACCTTGGCCGGCCGATGCTCCTCTTCCTCCTGGACCGGCTCGACGCCCTCGATCTTGGCCTCGACCAGCTTGCGCAGCGCCTCCTGATAGCGATCGACGAACGTCTTGGGGTCGAACTTGCCGAGGCGCTTATCGATCAAGGTCTCCGCCATCTCCATCAGGTCGGGCTCGATCTCGAGATCGGGGATGTCCTCGAAGAAATCCTTGGCGTGCCGCACCTCGCGCTCGGGCCGCAGCGTCGTCAGCAGGAGCCCCTTGCCGCAGGGCTCGACCAGCACCGGATGCTCGCGGGTGGAGATGGTGACGCGGCCGATCGCGGCCTTGTCGGCCTTCGCCATCGCTTCGCGGATCACGATATAGGCCTCATCCGCGACATTGCCGTCCGGCATCACATAGTAGGGCGTGTTGCGGTAAAGCTCGTTGATCTCGGCGGCGTCGACGAAGCGCTCGATATCGATCGTATGGGTCGTCTCGAGCCGAACGGCGTCGAGCTCCGCATCGGACACCTCGACATAGCGGCCCTTGGTGTATTCATAGCCCTTGACGATGTCCTCGCGCGGGACTTCGTCGCCGGTCTCGGAATCGACCAGAAGCTGCCGGACCCGGTTTCCGGTCTTTGAATTCAACTGGTTGAACCGAATCCGGCCGGTCTCCGAAGTGGCCGGCGCCAGCCTGACCGCGGCCGTCACCAAGGACAGCTTCAGCCGTCCCTTCCAACTCGAGCGAACTTCAGCCATGGCTTGACTCCGGACCCGTGACGCGGGGAAAGACCCGAGATTATGCATCATTTTCAGGCAATTTGCCAGGGGATTTGAGGTTTGGGGTGAAGTGGGAAACTCCATTCTCTTGGAATTTCAATAGCGCATTGCGCTTTATTGATCCGTCATTCCCGTGAAACAGCGCGCGGCCGCGCTCGCAATCCTCGCTCTGCGGCGGATGGATCACCTCCGATGAGGATTCGCTTGAAACTCCGCCGCGGCTCAGTACGTTACTGGCCCCAATGGGCCAGAGGTTCACGATATTGTTCGTCGAAGACGACCCGCACATCCTGGCCGTCCTGCCCGACTTCCTGCCCGAGGACCAGTTCCGCACATTCGTCGCGGATTGCGGCTTCGAGGCCATCCGCATTCTCGCCCAGGAGCATGTCGACCTGATGGTCACCGACCTGATGATGCCGGGCGTCGGCGGCTTGGAGCTGGCGGCACAGGCAAGGCTCCTGTGCCCAGACCTCTTGGTGATGTTCATGACCGGCTACTATTCCCAGGCCTTGGACGCCGAGAGGGTCGGGCGGGTGCTCTACAAGCCGTTCCCGCCGCGGGAGATGGAAGACGCGATCCGCGAATGCCTGTTCGGCTGGCGAAACCCGCCTCAGCAGCACGCCCCCTTCAAACCATCTTGATCCGCCGGCGCCTCTGAGGCGCGGCGATCGGCATGCGTAGAGCGGAAAGGCGGAGCGCATTCCGCCTTTCCTCCAGACATACGCGCGGTTGCGGCGGATTACGCCCGCTCATCCGCCCGACTCTCAAGCGGCCTCGGGCTGGGTCTCCTTCTTGGGCGCTTCGGCGACCATGGCCTCGGTGGTGATCATGAGGCCGGCGACCGACGACGCGTCCTGCAACGCGGTGCGCACGACCTTGGTCGGATCGATGATGCCGGCCGCCACCAGGTCGCGATAGTCGCCGCTCTGGGCGTCATAGCCCCAATTGTAATCCTGGGACTCGACGAGCTTGCCGACCACGATCGAGCCGTCGACGCCGGCATTGGTCGCGATCTGACGGGCGGGGGATTCGAGCGCCTTGCGCACGATGTCGACGCCCTTGCGCTGATCGTCATTGCCATGCTTGACGCCCTGGAGC
>DATGMP010000009.1:0-9351 GCA_035293565.1 Alphaproteobacteria bacterium
CAGTTCCGGTGCAATCGTCGTTTCATTCGGCATGTGAGTCTCCCTCAAATGGTAAACTCACGTAAACCTGCTTACACGAAGTAAATGACACCCTCTCCCAATGCGCCGGATCGGTCAGCGTGTCGCCATGCGCGATGTCGAACTTCTCGTAGTTCACATCATGCAAGAACATGTTGATGCGGCACAGATTGTAGGTCGTCAGGTTGACTTCCTGCCCGAAGAAGCCCTGCCGCACATTGTCCTGCCCCAGCACCTTGGCGAATTTGAGCAGCAGCGATCCCGACCCGCAGGCCGGATCGTACACCTTGTTGACCACGGTCTTGCCGCTGACGGCGATGCGGGCCAGCAATTCGGAAACTTCCTGCGGCGTGTAGAACTCGCCGCCGGATTTGCCGGCGGTCGAAGCGTACATCTGCATCAGGTATTCGTAGGCGTCGCCAAACAGGTCGATGGTGTTGTCGGAGAAGCTGCCCGAGCCGCTGTTCAGGGGCAAATCGCCGATGGCGTCGAGCAGCTTGACGAGCTTTTCGTTGCGCTTGGCGACGGTCGGCCCGAGCTTGCCGCTATTGACGTCGAGGTCGTCGAACAGGCCTTTGAAGTCGTCCTCGCTGTCCGCGCCAATGGCCGAGCCTTCGATGTCCTTGAACACACGCGACAGGGTTTCATTGAGGTTGGCGTCGTGCCGCGCCCGCTGGCGCACGTTGGCGAACAGGTGCGACGGCAGGATATAGAAGCCCTTCTCCTTCACCGTCTCGGCGCGGCCCTGCTCGGCGTCGGCATCCGAGAGAGCGGCGTAGTCGAAGCCCGCATCGCCCGCGCTGCGCTCCTGCGCATTCAGATAGGCGGTCAGGTTCTCCGAGACGAACCGATAGAACAGCATACCGAGCACGTAGCTCTTGAAGTCCCACCCATCGACGCTGCCGCGCAGGTCGTTGGCGACGCGCCAGATAGTCTTATGTAGCTCGGCGCGTTCGATTTCCTTGACGTTGCTCACGACCGGAAATTCCCGCTCGGGCCGCCTTTATCCGCCTGATCCACCATTCGCCCCGCTTCAATCGCCTTCAAACGCTCATATTCCTCGACCGCGAGCACCACTACCACGCCGCGCCCGTGCTTCTCGATCTGCACAGGCCCGGCCCGCGCGGTGTCGATCATCAGGCCGAAGCTGTTCTTCGCCTCGCGCGCCGACATGGTTTTCATGGCCCGAATCTCACCGATTCCAACTTGGGCCATTTGGAGCGAAATAGCTCTTTTAGGCAATAGCGGCCGCGACAGGGCTGGCAGCGCTGCGATATGTGCGGTACGGACCAGAACCGCCGCAGCATCATATTGGAAAATCCGCTCTGAAAGCGGATTTTCAAGAACGATCCGATGCAGGCGGTCTTCCCATTGATCTTGAGGCTTGGTTTATAAATTTCATGAGACGCTAAGCATGGCTTAGCGAACCTCAAGAAATCCGAACTCGACACGGGTTTGAAAATATGCCAAAATGCTAAGCATGGATATGCGTTCTGGCGGAAAACTAAATCGGCTCCAGCAGGAACTCCCCGAGGGACTCCTGGCCGATGCCGCCTGGATGGAGGCTCACGGCTACTCGTCGGCGCTGCGCAGCCAGTACGTTCGCGCGGGCTGGCTCGATAGCCCGGCCCGGCGCGTCTATCGCCGCTCGCGCACGCCGCTGACATGGCAGCAAGTGGCCGTCTCGCTCCAGAAGGTGCTGGACCTTCCGCTGACCGTTGGCGGGCGCACCGCGCTCGAACAGCAGGGTTACGCCCACTATCTTTCGACAGCGATGCGCGAGGTTCATCTTTACGGGCCAAAGCGCCCGCCGACCTGGCTGGCGAGCCTGCCGCTCGACGTGACCTTTCATTGGCACAACAGCCTGCGGTTGTTTCCCGGCGACGCCGACGCACCGCCCGAGCCAAGCCCCGTCATGGTCAGCGCCGGCGGCCTGACCCCACCAATCCGCTATTCCAGCAAGGAGCGCGCCGTTCTCGAATTGCTCGACGAACTGCCCGAGCATGAGAGCTTCCATCAGGCCGATGCCTTGATGGAGGGGATGAGCAATTTAAGTCCGCGCCGCCTGCAAACGCTGCTGGAGGCTTGCGCCAGCGTGAAGGTGAAGCGGCTCTTTCTCTTCTTCGCCGACCGCCACCGCCATGCGTGGCGATCCCGGCTCGACATGTCCCGCGTCGATCTGGGTTCGGGCAAGCGCGTCCTCGTCAAAGGCGGCAAGCTCGATCCGCGCTACAACATCACCGTGCCGTCCGACCTTGGAGGCTCGTGAATTTCATGGCCTTCCTCGACACATACCGGCGGCAGGTCGCCCTGCTCATTCGCGTCCTTCCTTTCGTCGCGGAGGAGCGGGCATTCGCGCTCAAAGGTGGCACCGCGATCAACCTGTTCGTGCGCGACATGCCGCGCCTCTCCGTGGACATCGACCTGACCTATCTGCCGGTCGAAGATCGGGCGACATCGCTCGCGGCCATCGACGCCGCCATGCTGCGGATCAAGGAACGCATCGAGCGGGGCATCCCCGCCGCGAGGGTCAATGCTTCGCGTTCCGCCGACGAGAATATCGTCACCAAGCTGATCGTTCGGGCGAGCGGCGTGCAGATCAAGATCGAGGTGACGCCGGTGCTTCGCGGCGCGGTCTATGATCCCGTGGTGATGAGCGTGGTTCCCGCTGTCGAAGACGCCTTCGGCTTCGCCGAAATGCAGGTCGTGTCATTCGCCGACCTTTACGCGGGCAAGATCGTGGCGGCCTTCGACCGCCAGCACCCGCGCGACCTCTTCGACGTGCGCGGCCTGCTGGCGAACGAGGGCGTCGGCGACGAGTTGCGCCGCGCCTTTCTGGTCTACATCATCAGTCACAACCGTCCGATGGCCGAAGTTCTCGCCCCGACCCGCAAGCCGCTGGGCGAGGAGTTCGCGCGGGGCTTCGCCGGCATGACTCAGGAACCCGTCGCGCTCGCGGACCTTGAGGCCGCGCGGGAGGCGATCATCGCCGCGATGGTGGCCGACATGCCGGAAGATCACCGGCGCTTCCTGGCCGGCTTCAAACGCGGCGAACCGGATTGGGCACTTCTCGGGATACCGGAGGCCCAGCATTTGCCCGCCGTCATGTGGAAGCAGCGCAACCTCGCCAAGCTGCCCGATGCAAGACGGGGCGAACTGGTCGATGCGTTGGCGCGCGTTCTATTTCCCTGACCGCAACGCCATCGAAGGGGCGTGTCCTTTGGGGGTGCTGATGCTCAGTTATCCTCGAACGCCTGCTTTCCCTTCGCCGCCCACAGCGCCAACGCCTTGTCGCGCTCATCGCTTTGGAGCTTGTCGGCCATCCAGAGCAGCGCGCCGTAGATCATGGCGCGATCATCGCCGGTCAGGTCCACGATCCCGGCCTTGACGACAAGGCCGCCGAGTTCGATCAGATGCCGCGTGCGCTTGCGGCGCTCGACCTGCCAGGTGCTCATGTCATGTCGCGCCCGCGCCGCTTGATGCCGGTTGCGTGCCGTCCAGTTGCGATTGATCGCCGCCAGTGTCGCGATCAGACGTTGATGCAGATCGCCGCGACCGGCTCTGAAAGAACGCGGTCCCGCGCTTCGCCCATGCCTCCCTCTTTCCGGCGTCCTTAGTTTCGGCCAGCACGATCAGCGCGCCCGCCAGTTCGTCGGCGGTCAGCGCGTCGGCTCCTGTCGAGATGACCAGCTCGCCGAGTTGCTGCACCTTGCGGGCTTTCAAGTCCCGCGCCTTGTCTTCCAGCGACTTCAGTTCCGCATCGAAGTCCCGTGGCTTGCGCATCGTCGTCTCCATAAGCTGTCGATGGAGCGATGATAGTTGAGCGCCTGCCGCAAGGCTGTAAGGTTGCCGGGACGGGCTGAAACGGCGCGAGCAGTCCCGAGCTTATACGTCGTTCCGACGTGCGCTTCGCCGTGGTGATGTTCGGATCGCAATGGCGATCTATCACCTTCACGTCAAGGTCATCGGCCGCAAGGCCGGGAGCAGCGCGGTGGCCTCCGCCGCCTACCGCTCGGCCTCGCGATTGCGCGACGATCGGCTTGAGCGCAGCCACGACTTCTCCAACAAGCGCGGCGTCGTCCACTCCGAGGTGGTGCTGCCGGAGGATGCGCCCGAACAATGGAGCAACCGCGAACGGCTCTGGAACGATGTCGAGACGTTCGAGGTCAGGAAGGACGCCCAGCTCGCCCGCGAGGTCGAGTTCGCCCTTCCGCGCGAGATGACGGAGCGCCAAGGCATCGAACTCGCTCGCGACTTCGTGCAATCCGAATTTGTCGATCAGGGCATGATCGCCGACCTCAACGTGCATTGGGACATGGCCGAGGACGGGACGCCCAAGCCCCACGCCCATGTCATGCTGACAATGCGATCCGTGGACGAGAACGGCTTCGGCCCGAAAGTGCGGGACTGGAACCGCACCGAGATGGTCGAGCGTTGGCGGGAACACTGGGCGGAGCTGGCCAACGAACGCCTGGCCGAACTCGACATTGACGCGCGCATCGACCATCGCAGCCTGGAGGCGCAGGGCATCGCGCTGGAGCCGCAAAGCCAGATCGGCGCAACCGCCCAACGCATCGAGGGCGAAGGGATCGAGGCCGCCGACCGCGCGGACCTGCACCGCGAGATCGCGCGCGACAACGGCACACGGATCATCGCCGATCCCTCGATGGCGTTCGACGCAATCACCCTCCAGCAATCGACTTTCACGCGGCGCGACATGGCGATGTTCGCGCACCGGCACAGCGACGGGATCGAGCAGTTCAACGCCGTCATGGGCGCGATGCGGAGCGCGCCCGAGCTGGTCGAACTCGGCGCGGACGGACGCGGCGAGGATCGCTTCACCACGGCCAAGATGATCGAGACCGAGCAGCGCCTGCACCACGCCGCCGAACTCATGGCCGAGACGGAACGCCACGGCGTGCGTGATGCGGATCGCGAAGCGGCGCTGGCGCGCGCGGAAGCGCGCGGCTTGGTGCTTTCGGCAGAGCAGGCCGAGGCGCTGGCGCATGTCACGGACGGGCGCGATCTCGGCGTCGTCGTCGGCTATGCCGGGACGGGAAAGAGCGCGATGCTGGGCGTGGCACGCGAAGCCTGGGAAGCGGCCGGCTACGAGGTCCGGGGTATGGCGCTGTCCGGCATCGCCGCCGAGAATCTGGAAAGCGGATCGGGCATCGCGTCGCGCACCATCGCCAGCATGGAACACGGTTGGAGACAGGGCCGCGACATGCTCACGTCCCGCGATGTGCTTGTCATCGACGAGGCGGGCATGGTCGGCACGCGCCAGTTGGAGCGCGTACTGTCCCATGCCGCCGATGCCGGCGCCAAGGTCGTGCTGGTCGGCGATCCGCAGCAACTTCAATCCATCGAGGCGGGTGCTGCGTTCCGCTCCCTTCACGAACGCCACGGCGGCGCGGAGATCGGCGAGGTGCGCCGCCAGCGGGAAGACTGGCAGCGCGACGCCACGCGCGATCTGGCGACCGGCCGGACGGGCGGCGCGATCCATGCCTATGATGCGCATGGCATGGTGCATGAGGCCGCGTCACGCGAGCAGGCGCGCGACGATCTGATCGACCACTGGGACCGCGACCGGCAGGCGTCGCCCGACAAGAGCCGCATCATTCTCACCCACACCAATGATGAGGTGCGCGCGCTCAATGAGGCGGCGCACGAGCGGATGCGGGAGGCCGGTGATTTGGGCGATGACGTGCGCCTGACGGTCGAACGCGGCGACCGCAGCTTCGCCAGCGGTGACCGGATCATGTTCCTTCAGAACGAGCGCGGCCTTGGCGTGAAGAACGGCATGCTCGGAACTGTGGTTGAGGTCAGCGAACGATCCATGTCCGTGCGCACCGACGACGGGCGCAGCGTCTCGTTCGACCTCAAGGATTACGACCGCATCGACCACGGCTATGCCGCGACCATCCACAAGGCGCAGGGCATGACGGTGGACCGCACCCATGTCCTGGCGACGCCGGGCCTCGACGCCCACGGCAGCTACGTCGCCCTGTCGCGCCACCGCGACGGCATGGAGCTGCATTACGGCCGCGATGACTTCGCCGGCCGGGACCAGCTTGTCCGCACCCTGTCGCGCGACCGGGCTAAGGACATGGCGTCGGATTACGAGCCGGCACAGAGCTACGCCGAGCGGCGCGGCATCACCTTCCGCGAACGTGCCGTAGAGATCGTTCGCAAAGTGGTACCGGAGAAGCTGCGCGGGATGTTCGACGGCCTGCGCCTGCCCGCCGATGGCGGGCACGGGTCGGAACAGCCAGCGCCGGAAAGGACAGCGGCAGACCCGGAGGAAGCGCTACGTCGCGCCCGCACCAGGGCGCTCGTCCGCCACGCCGGCGCATCCGATGTAATCCTTGAGGCCAAGCGTCAGGGTCTCACGCCTTCCGACGAACAGAGGCGTGAGCTCGGCGCGGCACGACGCGCCTTCAATGAGGTCCGCCCCCATGGCTGGGAGGATGCGGAAGCCGCCTACAGCAAGGACAACAGCCTTGCCTCGGAAGCGGCGACTGGCCGGGTTGGCCGCGCCGTCCGCGCGCTCCAGCTCGAAACCGAGCTGCGCACCGATCCGCAGCGCCGCGCCGACCGCTTCGTGGAACGCTGGCGGGAACTCGGCCAAGCCAGCCAACGCCAGTACCAAGCGGGCGACATGTCCGGTTACAAGTCCACGCGGTCGGCGATGGGCGACATGGCGAAGAGCCTCGAACGCGATCCCCAGCTTGAATCCATCCTCGAAGGCCGCAAGCGAGACCTCGGTATCGGGATCGACTCGGGCCGCAGCCTTGGTCGGGAACTCGCCTTCAATCACGGCATCGACCTCGGCATAGGCCGGGGTCTCGGATTGTAAAACTATCCTATTTTCCGCCGCCTCTACGCCACACTACTACGACGCTCAAATATCTATTGCACAACAACAAAGCATTGCCCTGTCTGGTCTCAGCAATGGTCAGAGACACCCGGCAGGAGGCAGCGCAACCATGCTCGTAGCAGACCGTATCGTCCGCCTGAAAACCGTTCTTGCCCGCACCGGCCTCAGCCGGTCCACCATCTACCGCAAGATCGCCGAGGGCACGTTCCCAGCCCAACTGAAAATCAGCATCAACGGCGCCGGCTGGCACGAATCCGACATCGACTGTTGGATCGCCGATCCCGCCGGCTGGCGGCCACCGGCAGCGGTAACCGACAGAATGAACGAGAGCCGCCCATAGTTCAGAGATCGTCGTCCAGTTCGTCGTCGTGGACCTCGGCGGCGCGCTGCTTCGCGTCGGCGATCAGCTCTTTCGCGGATTCGCCCTTGGCCCAAGCGTCGAGCATGTCAGCCCAACACTGGAGCATGATCTTCCGTTCGGCGAGGTAGCGGTTGACGTTGTAGACGGCCGCAATCCGGTTCCGAGGCGCGTGAGCCAAGCTCATCTCGATCCAGCGATCATCGAACTTGGCGCGGTTCAAGCCGGTCGAAAATGTGCGGCGCAGGTCGTGAACACCGAAGCTCTGAAAGTCAGGATCATCCGCGCGGATACGCTCCACAACCGTGTCGATCACGCGGTTGAGGGTGGCGTTACTGATCGGCGTGTCGCTGTCGTATCGGCCGGGGTGCAGGTATCGGCTGGCGCCGAACATGGTGCGAAACACGGTCAGAATGTCGAGCGCCTGATCGCTCAGCGGAACGACATGCGCCTTGCCGGCCTTCATGCGCTCAGCTGGGATCGTCCAGCGCGCGGCGGCGAAGTCGATTTCCTTCCAAGTGGCGTCGATGAACTCCGACTTGCGGACACCGGTCATCAGGACAAACTTTACCGCTAAGCGCAGCGTGGGCGCTGCCGACACATGATCCAAGGCCGCCAGGACCGCGCGGACCTCGGATGGCGAAAGGGCACGCTCGCGCGGCTCGAAGGTGGCGATGGCGCTGGTACGGATCGACTCGGCCGGGTTGCTCACGTCCAGTCCGCTTCCCTGGGCATGGCGGAACACCAGCAACACGACCTCGCGGACATGCACGGCGACGGCCGGCCCGCGCTTCTCCTTAACCTCGTCGCACAGATGTTTGAGACGTTGCGGCGTCACCTCCCCCAGCTTGAGCTTCGATAACTCCCCCGCGATGGCGCGGTCATAGACAGACCGGCGCATCGCCAAAGTGCTGTCGGCCAGTTTCTCGGCTCCAGACTTGGGATCGGCTTTGTGCTTGAAGTAGGCTTCCGCCCACCCGCCGAACGTCAACGCCTCGGCTGACGCGGTGCGCTTCTCCACCTTGGCTTTCGACGGCGACTCTCCCCGCTCGACCTGACGCCGGGCGCGCGCGAGCAGCGACCTCGCCTCCGCAAGCGACACCTCCATGCCGTATTCCAGCGCGTCGGGCGCCCGTGTCAGCTTGCGCGCCGCCTCGGCGCTATATCGGCCGATGGTCAAGACCTCCTGCCGCCCGTTCACCCGGTACTGATACCGGAACGAGACGACCCCGGTCGGGGTGACGGCCGCGTACATCCCGTCGCGGTCCGTCACCTTGTAGAGCTTGGCCCTCGGCTTCAGATTTTTCAGTTCTTTATCAGTGAGTTCGCTCATAAATCCGCATCCGGTCGGGGGCGAACGGATACCATCAAGAGGCCCTGTTGGTATCGGAAGCCCGTTTTTCGACCATCCTGCGCCATACCAACATCGGTACCAACAAAGTGGCTCGACTGGGGTGACACGCAGCGATACGGGGTGGGAAAAATAATCCTTGTCAGTCAAGAAGTTCGTGCGGTTTCTGGCACGGAGCGGGATGGTCTGAAACCACCCTAATTCACTCCCACTCATCCATTTTAAGTCATGCTAACGCGTTGAATTTCAGGCACAACTTTTTTTGATCGCGCAACGCGATCCGAACTGCGAACCGACAAAAATTTTCGGAGCTGATTTTCAACAAGAAATCGCGCGATTGCGATTCGAGCACGTTCCAGCAACTATCGACAACGATCGGTCGATTCTTCGCTTCGTCGTCACGCGGCGCGTCACGCGGTCAGTGCTAGAAATACCGTCATCGCTTTAGCACGATCAGCAATCATTCGCCATCGGCTCGCGCTTCAAGTTTCTCGCTTAGTACCATCTGGATGGCGTGACGGCGTGATCGTCGTCACCGAACAAATGCTCGGCCGCGAACAACTCCTCGATCTCCCTGTTGCCCGGCAGGCGGGAGCGAGACTTACCCCCAAACCTCCCGCCATGCGGCGAACTCGGACGCCCTGATCTGGTAGCGCGCGAAATTCCCTTCATGCAGACCGAGAAGCTCGCTCTCCGCTGTTTCGCGAAAGCGTTCGCGCTCCGCCGCATCGATGTGCTCGCTGGTCC
>DATGMP010000010.1:0-9787 GCA_035293565.1 Alphaproteobacteria bacterium
CCGCCGTCGACATCCCCGCCTCCTGCTCCCGCAGGATCCCGATGATCTGCTCTTCCTTGAACCGGCTGCCCCTCATCGTCCGACCCTCCATCCGTGGCCGGACTCTACTCAAATCTGGAGGAGATCCAGGGGCTCAGGTCACGGCCTATGCCCTCAAGGACCGCCTCCCCGAAGCGCGCGCCGCGCTCGCCGAATTTCTCAAGGGCTCGACCACCATCAAGACCATCGCCGACCTCCGCGCCGAGCCAAGCTCAACCGACCCGACCTTCCTCGCCCAGCGCGAGCGGCTGATCGAAGGTTTGCGGCGCGCGGGGATGGCGGAGGGGTGAGGGGATGGGCAATAAAGTAAGCCCCTCGCCCGCGAAGCGGCAGAGGGAGGGTGAGGGGTTAACTACAGCAATGTCCTCGATGAGTGCCCCGGCGGTTCATCCGCCTCGCATCTCTCTAAAATTTCCAGCAGCGTTGTTCCTACTTGCGCAGTCAGACGCTTTAGATCAAAGGCTTCGAGAATGGCACGCAAATACTCATCGCTGCCGACGGCCAGTTCCCCTTGATCCGCGATAACCTTAGCAACGTGGCAGAATTCGGCCGCTGGTATCTCGTCGAAACTCCTCGGCCCTCTTAATCGGGATCTGACGCGCGGGGTGCCTGCTAGCCTCACCGTCGAGAATATCAGGCCACTACTGCCAAGTTCATTCTCGAACACGATGCGCCCGTCTCGTATTGCGCTCATAAGCGCCTTATTCATCGCACTTTTCAATTCTGGCCCAAGGCGCCTTATGCCGCAGCCACGCAGGTAGATGTCGTAAGCTCTCTTGGCAATCATCGGCCCTTCGACTTTTATGACCCTCAGAAGTCCTTCGGTAACAGCTTCTTTTTTTGCGGTGCGCGGATCAGGGCCTGCAAAACCCTGATAGGAGATATATTCGGCAAGTAAAGCTCTTGTTGCCTTGGGACGATCAGATTCGGGCTCCTCGCCATTATTCGATCCTGGTCGAAAGAGATCGGGCTCCGGTTCCACTGAGTCGCGTCGGTGATCCTGGGTCGGACCGCGCCCGCCGACGTCATTCTTCGTATCGGGGCCGGCCGAGTTGCGGTCGAAATCGACTGTTCTTTGATCACGTTTCACGGGTTCCACAGGCGAAGGTGGTGGAGGGGAAAACTCATCCTCGCTACTAGCTCGTATCCCAAGGCGCTCCAATTCCTTCCAAAGCGGCTCCATGCTCCTGACCGGGTCGCGGTAAAAATCTCCTCCTCTAATTCGCACGAATGTCCATCCGGCGCGCTCAAGATCACGTTGACGCGCCATATCCTGCTCATAGCGCTCCGGGCCGTGCCACTCGTCTCCGTCACACTCGACGGCGAGCCGGCCTTGCATGCCCTCTACGACGAGGTCAATTCGGTACCGATGATTTGTCGGGTCGCCAACACAGACCTGCGTGCGGACGTGAAACCCTTTCTCCTCGATGATCTTGCAGACATCCTTTTCGAACTGAGAATCGAAGTGTTGACCGGCCGAACCAACTGGGTGACGTTCGGGCGCCAGCATATAGCTGAGCAACCGATGCCGCAGACAGCGTGGACTTAGGACATCCAAAGTCGCTGAATGGAACAGCCAAAGTTGGTCCCGAGCACGGCTTGACGCTACGTTGAAACGCTGACGCGCCGAATCGTCGGACAGAGTTCCGATCCGCTCATTTGGCGCGGCTACCATGCTCAGGAATATCACGTGTCGTTCGTCGCCCTGGAAGGCATAAGCGTCCCCGCAGATCAGGCGACGCTCCTCGATAACCTCGGGTGCCAGTACATCCAGAAGCTTGCGCGCGATTAGCTTGGCCTGCGCTTCTCCCTGAAGGCTTATCACACCCATCGTGCGACCACGATAGCTACTGTTGCCTACGCAAGCGACAATTTGCGAGACGATTGCGTCGGCCTCCGGCTCGTTGATCGCATGCTCGGGGCTTCCGGTTCTGAATCCGTCCTCAACGTGACGCACAACGAGGGGACGTAGTCGATCTGTAGTATAAGCACGGATCGGGTCTAGAGGCGTGCCATTGCTTGCATAGCAGAGGTCGTTTGAGAACTGGATAATCTCCGGCATACAACGGAAGTGCTCGCGGAGCACAACACTTTGGCCAAAGCGAATCTTTGCGTTTGCATAAAGGCTGCTCTGAGGCCAGAGCGCGACCTGATAAGGAATGTCCGGCTGAAGGTATCGGTGCTGTAGATTTTCGATGGCGCTCACGGGAATGCCAATGCCATACGGGCTGATTTGCTGGTCATCTCCCACCACCACCAACTTCTTTGCGATATAAAACAGAAAAAGGCTTTCGATACCGAGTTGGCTCGCTTCGTCGACAATGGCGATATCGTATCGATCCGGCGCTGGGTTAAGCATCTCTGCCAAGACGTGGCGAGGCATAATCCATACGGGTACTGCTTGGCGGCATTTGTCCATGTGCTGGCGCGCTTCGCGCCTCAGCCGTTCGATTTTGCCGGACTGACCGGTACCTTTGCGTATAGCCTTGACGGCCTCGCGCCAGGCTCTGAGCGCCTTGGCCTCCGTATCCGACAGTCGAGCAAAAAAATGCGTCCACGCCCGAAGCGCCGCCGATTCGGAGAGCAGTTCTCCGATCTCCTTTTCAACCGAATAGCGGCGTTCCCAAATACGCGCCTGATATTCTGTATCTGTGCGTTTGCGCAACCAGTTATCGACAATGGACCAACTCCACGCCTTGTCCCACATCTGAAAGCGCGTGTCCCAAATTGGGTCGTCGATCGAGGCAGTCACCTCGCCAAGCAGCCCAGGAACATCGGAAGAAAGGGCAGCTTCGACGCCTTGGCGAAGGTCTTCATCGCGTCTGATCTGTTCGATGTGTCGCAATTCCCCAAACGCTTCGCCATATGCCGCGGCATCGCGCTGCTCCACGGCTCTCAGCAATGCGTGGATTGTCGGGTGCGTATCGTGAAGCTCAGATATGGCGATCAATTTGCCCAGGCACGAGGTTACGCGCTCAGTTGCCACGCGACAACGGTCCTCGATTGCAGTCGCTACTACGATGTCTTTCCACTTTTCCAATTCGCTTGTCAGCCAATCGGTGGCGGGAACCGGCTCGGGGAGACCGCCGCCCAACTCCAGACATCGTCGACAGTACGATAGCGCCTCCGCTAGAGTTTGAATTTGTTCGCTGATCGCAGCAAAGCGGAGTTTATATTGTGAACCACTCGGCAACCCTCCGAAATCGGCCCAGACCTTGTCCATGGCATTGAATGCAAGGTTGAGGTCCAGGTAGTCGCACGCCAGCAGCAGCCGTTCCTCGGTGTCTGCAGGCTGCCCGTCTATCGTTACCTGCTCATAAAGATACGACCGCTCGCGAACGACCTTCGGAATCATAAAGCGGAGGAATTTGAGCTTTCCACCCGCGCGTAAATGTGCGGCGAGTAGCTCGGCGTCGGCGCGAACGCGCGTAGGGTCTCGTCCGGGAGGAACCACTACCGTCGATGCGCCCAAATGCTCAATGCGGTTCTCGATTCGCTCGAGAAGCTTTTTAGATTCTGTAAGGAGCGCCTGCCATCGCGCCTGTCTGCCAGCGAGCAATTCTTCAAGTGCGACTGGTAGCCACTCGAAGCGATGCTGTAGTAGCGCTTTGCGGCGCCGGTTGAGTTCGTCCAGCTCATGCCCGATGCGCGCTCGCTCCGCGACACTCAGCTTGGCAGCCCAGCGGTAGATCACGTGATTCCGGAGGGCAGCGAGTTGCAGGAATGTCGTGTTTGCTTCCCGCTCCTCAACCACGGCAGTGCTAAAATCCTGTGGCATCGGCAACAGATTAGAATCGAGCACCCGGAGCTTCGCTCGATCTATGGTATCGGCGTCGTGGCATCGAGAAATACGCAACCAAGCAAGGAGTTGATGCGAATTCACACGCGGCTGATCGCCCGCCTCCAGTGGCACCCGCAGCCAGCCAAATTGCTCTCGTTCGCTGGCGACTTGTTTTGCGATCGACGATGCAGTCCCTCTATACTTTCCGTTCACCAAGCTATGAGGCCAAGTTTCCGATTCTCGCAGGCTCCGCAGCTCGGTATCGATGCTTGCCAGCAACGCTCTTCTCTCAGTTAGGTCGCGACCGATCTCTATTATCCGATCATCATATAGCCCGGGCCTCCATATGGCGTGTCGTGTAGTGATGCCTTGGACGGCGGCATTCAATTCTGCGAAAGAATCCCCACCTTGCCCGAGCAGACTCACACAAAGCGGCTGAATGTCAGCCGGAAGCTTGTCTTTGAGAACCCGCAGGGCTCGGGCTGTTTCGGCGGTGACGAGTACACGTTTGCCCGTTGCCAGCAGGTGGCAAATGAGGTTTGCGATTGTATGGCTCTTGCCAGTGCCGGGCGGCCCTTGGACGAGAACGCCTCTCCGCCTTTCTACTGCCTCCACGATGCGTCGCTGTTCGCGGTTTGCGGGCAAGGGAAAGTAGATTTCGCTGGAAGCTGCGCTTAGCTGGGTCGTAGTGTTGTCCGATGTCTGTGAAGGTTCAGCTCTGTCCCGATCATCTGTGTCATCGACAAGGTTAGCCCAGCCCTCAGGCACTTTGTCGGCGCAGGTGGCGAGCCGTGCGATCATAGTCTCGTAGACGCGCGCCATTGCCACTTGTGTGCGCTTGCGGAGAATCAAAGCTGGCGCAAAGGTTACTGCTGGTCTATCTGGCGTGCCTGCGACGGGCAGTAAATCGGACGACCATTGAGCATGTGGATGTAGCGCTTCGGCCCACGACCTGATAGCTCGAAACATTCTTGGCCGGTCCCAAATGTCGTCGTCGATTGCTTTAAGTTGCTCGTCGACGCTCGCATAATGTCCTCGCTCGGGACGGAATTCCGCCTCAAGCATGTCGTCTTCAATGCGTAGCTGCGCTCCATCCCCGGCTGCTTCTACTCGGATGATGCCAGAGGCGGCATCAAATCGTAGATCGACGCGAGCGGTAACGACGTGCCGCTTTACCGAAATCTGCTTCAGCTCCGAGGAGCCCGGCCAGTCGAGCAAACCCAAGCCAAGGACAAGTTCAAGAATCTCGCCTTGCTTTTGTATCTGATTATGCAATGCAAATAGCTCTGCATACACTCCCTGGATTTTTTCTCGACGGCGAAATTCGTCCGACCAAGATTGCCATGTCGGACAAAAGCGCTCGTAGGCGCTGATAACCTCGGGAAAATCACCGAGATGTCTTTCGACCAGTGGGCGCTCTTCCCCGTCCTCCTCTTGGGCGTTGCCATCGGGTTCCAACCTCGTTTGTTGAAGCGGTGGCGGAGCTATGCTCGCCCGCTTTAACGCCACGACGTCGATCCATGGAGTGATAATCTCTGGGGGAGCAGGTGGGCGCGGGAATTGCTGTTTACGAACTTCGAGCCACGGCTCGCCGGGCTCAAAATCGTCATTCCAGGCTGGACTTTTGCATTCAGGTTCTTGTGGCGCGTCCGCAAGCCACATCACCGATTCGTATTTGCTGACATCACGAACCGTGGTGCTTCGCAAGCCCACGAACTCTTTAAGATAGCGAGCAAGGCGTAAAGTTCTTGGTTCGGATGTGCCCGTGTCCATGTATGCGCCCAGCACTACCGCAGACTTATCGGAAAACCAGCATCTTAATGTGTACGCCCTTCCCCTTTTGGGGGCAAGTTGAGTTGCAGTTAACTACGATTTTCCTCTTGAAAATGGGGCGCGGGTACTGACTGACGGCCCTCACCGCTCCCTCCGCTGCGGCCCGCGAACCACCCGCTCTGCGCGGCATCTCGTCATTGAGCTCGTCGATTTCTCGCTCGAAGATGGGTAGGCAGAGGTGGCGTTTTTGCCGCGGGCGGAGTTTGCTAATCCGGCGGGGCCGATGCAGGTCGGGTTTGTCTGCGCCATGCTGGACTATGCGATCTCGGTCGCGGCGAGCATGTCGCAGCGGCTTGCGGTGATCGTGCCGATCTTGCAGACGAGCGTGAGCTATTTTCGTCCGACTCTGATGGCGCGCGTCATCGCGCGGCGACGTGTTACGCTTCAGCCCGTCAAGAGTCGCAATGCAGGGGGTGCTGCGGAGCGCCGAGGAGGGCGTGGAGTGCCGCGGCCTTTGCCGGGGTCGGAGCGAGGTTCAAGCGCTTAGGGCTGCCATCGAGCGGCCCCCACCTCACCTTCCCGCCGCTACGCGTCGGGTCCCTTCCTCTCCGCCCCAGTGGGGCGGAGAGGTTAGGTGAGGTGGGTAGGACGCGGACATGTGGCGCTAGAAGAACGCCCGCCGTTCCAGTCGTTTACCTGTCATACTGGCGATCTCGTCGCCCTCTCGAGGGAGGCCGTGATGCTGAGCCCGACGAGCCTTCTCGCCGATGCGCTGGGCCGCAACCTGGCGGAGACCTATCGCCGGATCTATGGCGATCAGGAGCCGCGCATGGCGGCGGCGCTCGACGAGGCCGCGCGCCTCGTCATCGAGCGCATCGGCGGCAGCGATGCGCTCTATCATGATTGCGAGCACACCGCCTTGGCGACGCTCTGCGTCCAGGACATCCTGCGCGGGCGGCGGCTGGAGCAGACCGTCGCGCCCATCGATTGGGTCCATGCCATCCTGGCCGCGCTCAACCACGATATCGGCTATGTCCGCGGCATCTGCGCCGGCGACACGGCCGACCGCTTCGTCATCGACGACAAGGGCCGCACCGTGACGCCGCCGCGCGGCGCCTCCGACGCCTTCCTGACGCCCCATCACGTCGACCGCTCGAAGATCTTCGTGCGCGAGCGCTTCGCCGCCGTCGCCTATATCGATGAAGAGCGGCTCGCGCGCGCCATCGAGCTGACGCGCTTCCCCGTGCCCGAAGGCGAGGACTACGCCGCGACCGACACGGAGGCGGCGCTCGTTCGTGCCGGCGACCTCATCGGCCAACTCGGCGATCCCCTCTATCTGCGCAAGCTCAACGCGCTCTACCACGAATTCGTCGAGATCGGCGCCGACAAGAAGCTCGGCTACAGCAATCCCGCCGACATGGTCGAGCACTATCCGCAATTCTATTGGAGCCAGGTCGAGCGCTATATCGGCGACGCCCTGCGCTATCTCGAAATGACCATGGAGGGGAAGCAATGGACCGCCACCCTCTACGGCCACATCTTCGCGATCGAGCACAACCGCCGCCGCCTGGGTCCGCAGCCGGGACCGGCGCAATAGCGCCAGCCCGTGCAGATCCCGCTTGTCTGCAATGACGGGCGGTGCCTACCCGCATTGGGGCGCGAGGGACCTTCGTTGAGAGCAAAAGCCCGGTCCGGCGTTCTCTATCCGGACAAATTTCCGCCGCCGCGCCATTGGCGCGAGAACGGCCCGGGGAGGAGGGATCATGCACAAGAGCACGGATCGCATTCTGACGACCCATACCGGCAGTCTCCCGCGCGGCGAGCCGCTGGGCTCGATGCTGATCGAGCAGGAGGCGGGCAAGACGGTCGATCAGACGGCGCTGCAAGCGGCGATCCGCCAGCGCGTCCAGCATGTGCTGGAGAAGCAGGCCGAAGTCGGCATCGACATCGTCAATGACGGCGAACAGGGGCGCGTCGGGTTTCAGACCTATGTGACGCAGCGCATGAGCGGCTTCGGCGGCGTCTCGAAGCGACCCTTCGGCAAGGAGTTCCAGGAGTATCCGCAATTCACCAAGCGCATGATGGAGCGGCTCGGCAAGATCTCGAAGGTGTTCGACGCGCCCGAGGCGGTGGCCGAGGTCAAGTATCGCGATGCCGGGCTCATCGCGCGGCTTGAGGAGCTTGGAAAGACGGTCAAGCCGCGCGTCACCGAGTTCTTCATGAACGCGCCCTCGCCGGGGATCATCGCGACGACCATGCTGAACGCGCATTATGCCTCGCACGAGGCCTATCTCGACGCCATCGCGCGCGAGATCCGCACCGAATATCTCGCCGTGACCAAGGCGGGATTCATCCTGCAGATCGACGCACCCGACATGGCGATGGAGCGCGTGCTGCTCTTCCAGGACAAGAGCGACAAGGAATACGCGGAGCTCGTCGAGCAGCATGTGGCGGCGCTCAACAAGGCGCTCGAGGGTATTCCTGCAGATCGCGTGCGGCTTCATGTCTGCTGGGGCAATTGGGAGGGGCCGCACACGCATGACGTGGCGATGGAGGTGATCCTGTCCGCGCTGTATGAGGCGAAGGTCGGTGCGTTGAGCCTCGAATTCGCCAATCCGCGGCGCCAGCACGAGACGGCGGCCTTGCGCAAGCACAAGCTTCCCGACCACCTCGTCCTCATTCCCGGCGTCATCGACAGCAAGAGCAACTTCGTCGAGCATCCCGAGGTGGTGGCGCAGCGCATCGAGGCGGCGGTCGCCGCCGTGGGCGACCGCGAGCGCGTCATTGCCGGCGTCGATTGCGGCTTCGGCACCTTCGTCGGCTGGGAATGGGTGACGGAGGATGTCGTCTGGGCGAAGCTCGGCACGCTGCGCGCCGGCGCCGACATCGCCTCGAAGCGGCTCTGGGGGAAGCGGGCGGCGTAGTTTTCCCCCTCTCCCCGCTGGGGAGAGGGAGGGGACCCATCGCGTCAGCGATGGGGAGGGTGAGGGGGCGTTTGCTTCGGCTCGACGCAGGGCTAGACTCCGCGCTTTCGAGAGGTGCTCCATGCCCGACACATCCGCCATCACCGCGCTTGCCTATCTCACGGGATTCGGCAACGAGTTCGCGACCGAAGCGGTCGCGGGTGCCTTGCCAGTGGGGCAGAACTCGCCGCAGAAGGTGCCGTTCGGGCTCTATGCCGAGGTGATCTCGGGCACCGCCTTTACCGCGCCGAGGGGCGAGCAGCGCCGCACCTGGACCTATCGCCTGCGCCCGACCGCGGCGCATCGGCCTTATCGCCGGCGCGATGACGGCTTGCTCCGGAGCGGGCCATTCACCGAGATCGAGACGCCGCCCAACCGGCTGCGCTGGGACCCGCTGCCGCTGCCGAAGGATCCCACCGATTTCGTCGATGGGCTCGTGACGATGGCGGGGAATGGCGATCCCGCCCTGGGGGCGGGGATCGCGATCCACAATTATCTCTGCAACCGCTCGATGGTCGATCGCGTCTTCTTGGACGCCGATGGCGAGCTCCTGATCCTGCCGCAGCAGGGGGCGCTGTTGCTCGCGACCGAGCTCGGCCGGCTCGATTTGGCACCCGGCGAGGTCGCGGTGATCCCGCGCGGCATCCGCTTCCGCGTCGAGCTCAAGGACGGCGCGGCGCGCGGCTATCTCTGCGAGAATCACGGTGCGATGTTCCGGTTGCCCGAGCTCGGCCCGCTCGGCTCCAACGGCCTCGCCAATCCGCGCGACTTCGCGACGCCCGTCGCCTGGTTCGAGGATCTCGACCGTCCGACCGAGGTGGTGCAGAAATTCATGGGCCATCTCTGGGCCATGACGCTCGACCATTCGCCGCTCGATGTGGTGGCGTGGCACGGGAACTGCGCGCCCTACAAATACGACCTCGCGCGCTTCAACGCGATGGGGACGGTGAGCTTCGATCATCCGGACCCTTCGATCTACACGGTGCTGACTTCGCCGAGCGAAATCCGCGGCACCGCCAATGTCGATTTCGTGGTCTTCCCGCCGCGCTGGATGGTGGCGGAGCATACCTTCCGCCCGCCCTGGTTCCACCGCAATGTCATGAACGAGTTCATGACGCATATCCGCGGCGTCTATGACGCGAAGGCGCAGGGCTTCGCGCCGGGCGGCATGAGCCTCCACAACTGCATGGCGGGCCACGGCCCCGATGTCGCGAGCTATGAGAAGGCGATC
>DATGMP010000011.1:0-23744 GCA_035293565.1 Alphaproteobacteria bacterium
GTTCTACCAGACCTATGCACCAGGGTGTCTTGAAGTTGGTGTTCGCCACGTCCAGCTCCCCGTGCAGGCGCCCGATCTGATGGAGACTGCCTCAGCCCGATCAATCGTGGACCGGCACGCGGCCTGGAAGGCCGACATGCCCGCCGATGAACAGGCGTTGTGGGATTGGCTCGTCGCGCTTGATGACGCCAGCCGGTTGGCGCTGCTCGCCCACTGTGTTTCCGGCGGCATCAATGCGCTGTCCGAGAAGGTCGATCGCTATGGTGGCTCCGGCGTGACCGCCCATGGCCTGCAGCGCCGTCTCGACCAGGCGGACCGTCTGGCACGGGCCGTTGGTCTCGACATGGCGGAAGCCGGGTGGCGGCCGACGGTCGACAATTACCTCGGCAGGGTCACCAAGAGCCGGATCCTTGAAGCTGTCCGCGAGGCGAAGGGCGAGGGCGCGGCGCAACTGATCGACCACCTCAAAAAAACCGAGATGGCAAAGGAAGCCGAGCGCCTGCTCGGGGATAGCCGTTGGCTCCCCGAGCCGTTGCGGCTCTCCGAGGCGCACTCGCCGTCGGACGTCACCGATGGCTCAGCAGCACCGCTGCCCGAGTTCCTCGCAGATGATGAGGAAAAAACGGCTGGTGCAAGTGACGGCGAACAGCCACAGCCGATGGCGGTCCAATGATCGGCCGCTCCGGGGCGGCATTCTCCGCCCCGGACTCCTTCGCTCGTTCATCCCTGAGCCTACCCGCGGCAACACCTTGCGACGGGGGCACCGACCGGCGATGCCGTGATGTTTGGTCGAGAACTCTGCACGGTCAGCGCCTCCAGATCGAAATTGCGTCGGGTCTTGTTTGGCGCGGCGCATCGGCTGTCAACGGGCAAGCCGTTTCCGCTTCGGCGGAAGACGCCTTGCGTGACAGCCGATGCTCGACCGCGCCCCTCAGCCAGTCCGACGCAAGAAGCGATCAGGAGGCAAAGCGATGTGCAAGGTTCTCAACAAGCATCAGGCGGGCATTCCGGCCGGCGCCATCTACATCGGTCGTGGCAGCCGATGGGGCAATCCGTTCCGGATCGGCCAGGACGGCGATCGGGCAACCTTCATCGTGAAGTACGAGCGGTGGCTGATCGACCAGCACCACCTGTTTCGGACGCTCGATGAATTGCGGGGGCTTGATCTCGTATGCTTCTGCGCGCCGCGCCCTTGCCATGGCGATCTCTTGCTGCGGCTCGCCAACGCCACCCGCCAGCAGCGCGTCGCGTGGTGGCGTGCGCTGAAAGCCGCGGGATGAGAGGCAGAGTGGGGCCGGGAAGGGTTTGAGCCGCCGCGGTTCGTGAGAGCGCCGGGTGGTTCGGCCCGTTCCCGCTCTCCGAAAGATATCCTCCCATGTCCGAATCTCTCGTCGGCGGCGCCAGCGCCGCGCCGCTCTCGATGCGTGCCACCGCCGTTGTCGCATCCGCAGTCGTCAGGGCTGCGCGACAGCTTTTCGCCGATCTCGAACGCGGGCGCCGCATCGATGCCGCGCTTCTGCGCAGCGCCATGGACGCGGCGCTCGGCGCCTCAGACAGCAGCGGCGCCTGGAGCTGGAAGACGGCCTATGACGCCTGCGAGGCGGCGACCGTCCTGTTCCTGCGACGGTATGGCGCCGCCATGCGCGCCAAGGCGACCTCGCCCGCTGCCGTGCTGCCGATGTTGAAGCGGATTGCAAGCCTCCTTCCGACTCACACACGGCGCTCCGAGGAGAGTGAATCCCTCCAGCAATTCTCGACGCCCCTCGGGCTGGCGTTTGTCGCGAGCCAGGCGGCTGCGATCACGCCTGCTGACCTCGTGCTTGAACCGTCGGCCGGCACGGGTCTTCTTGCCATCTTCGCTGAACTCGCCGGCGCCTCCCTCATCCTCAACGAGCTCGCCGAGAGCCGCGCCGGCATTCTCGGCTGCCTCTTTCCCGGCCTCACCACGACGCAGTTTGACGCCGCACACATCGACGACCATCTCGATGCCGGCATCGTGCCGAGTGTCGTATTGATGAATCCGCCATTCTCGGCGGCCGTACATGTGAAGCGCCCGATGGCAGATGCCGTCCTACGGCACGTCGGATCCGCCTTGGCCCGTCTTCCCGAGGGCGGGCGGCTCGTCACCATCACAGGCGCGAACATTGCACCCGACAATCCCGTGTGGACCGATTCCTTTGTGCGGCTACAGAAACAGGGCCGTATCGTGTTCTCGGCAGCGATCGACGGCGCCGTTTACGCCAGGCACGGCACGAGCGTCGACACTCGCCTGACCGTCATCGATCGAGTGCCGGTTGACGACATCACGGTATTCCCGGCTTCCCCCGGCATTGCACCAGATCTGCCGACTTTGCTCGACTGGGTCATCCGTCAAGTGCCGCCACGTCAGCCGATCGTGGGCACCCTGGCGGCCGCAGTGCGGGCAATTGCCAGCCTTCCAACACCTCGAACCGGCCGCGCCTCCGTCGGTTGGGGTCAGCCAGCGGCGGCCGCGCCGGCGATCGATATGGTGGCGACGGAAGTCGCCTACGAGCCAATCGACGGGACGCCCACGGATGGCAGCAAAATCACCGATGCGCTCTATGAGCGCTACTCACTGCAGTCCATCCGCATCCCGGGTGCGAAGCCGCATCCGACCAGGCTCGTGCAATCGGCTGCAATGGCGTCAGTCGCTTCGCCAAAGCCGTCGTATCGGCCGCATTTGCCGGCCAATGTCGTATCGGATGGCATCCTGTCCGACGCCCAGCTAGAGAGTATCATCTATGCCGGCGAGGCGCACTCCGAGTTCCTCGCGGGCTCCTGGACCGTCGATGCGACCTTTGATGTCGTGGCGGCCGCGCGCGATGATGCGACAGATGCCGTCCGGTTTCGCCGTGGCTGGTTCTTAGGGGACGGCACGGGCGCGGGCAAGGGACGGCAGGTCGCGGGCATCCTGCTCGACAATTGGCTGAAAGGCCGCCGCCGCGCAGTCTGGATCAGTAAATCCGATAAGCTGATCGAGGATGCGCAGCGCGATTGGTCGGCACTCGGTATGGAGCGCCTGCTCGTGACGCCGCTGTCTCGCTTCCGGCAGGGAACGCTGATACGGCTCACGGAAGGCATCCTATTTACCACCTACGCTACGCTGCGTACCGACGAGCGTGGCGAGAAGCTTTCGCGTGTGCGGCAGATCGTCGAATGGTTGGGCTCCGGTTTTGACGGAGTGATCGTCTTCGACGAGAGCCACGCCATGCAGAACGCAGCGGGTGGAAAGGGCGAGCGAGGAGAACAGGCAGCCTCGCAGCAGGGACGTGCGGGCCTGAGGCTCCAGCATGCCCTGCCGAACGCTCGCGTCGTGTACGTCTCCGCGACCGGCGCCACCACGGTGCACAATCTCGCCTATGCCCAGCGACTAGGGCTGTGGGGCGGAGACGACTTCCCATTCGCGACGCGCGCTGAATTCGTCGAGGCGATCGAGGAGGGCGGAGTCGCGGCGATGGAGGTGCTGGCGCGCGATCTCAAGGCGCTCGGTCTCTATGCCGCGCGCTCGTTGTCCTACGAGGGCATTGAGTATGAGCTCATGGAGCACAAGCTCACGCCCGAGCAAGTCCGCATTTACGACGCGTACGCCGGCGCATTCAGCGTGATCCATAACAATCTCGACGCCGCCATGCGCGCCGCCAATATCACCGGCGAGACCGGCACGCTGAATGCCCAGGCAAAAGCGGCCGCCAGATCCGCCTTTGAGAGCGCCAAGCAGCGCTTCTTCGGGCACCTCCTGACCTCGATGAAGACGCCATCGCTGATCCGCGCGATCGAGCGTGATCTTGATGCAGGCCACGCCGCCGTTATCCAGATCGTCTCGACCGGCGAGGCGCTGATGGAGCGGCGGCTCGCCGAGATCCCGACCGAGGAGTGGGGCGACGTCCAGGTCGACATCACCCCGCGTGAGTATGTGCTCGACTATCTCGCTCATTCCTTCCCGGTCCAGCTCTATGAGCCCTTTACCGACTCCGAGGGCAATCTCTGTTCCCGGCCGGTCTATCGCGACGGCCAACCGGTCGAGAGCCGCGAGGCCGTCGCGCGCCGCGACCGCCTGATCGAACAGCTCGCATCGCTCTCGCCGGTGCCCGGCGCCCTCGACCAGATTGTCCAGCGCTTCGGGACGGACATGGTCGCCGAGGTCACGGGTCGCTCCCGCCGTATCATCCGCAGGGGGCCGCGCCTCACTGTCGAGAGCCGGGCTGCATCGGCGATCCTCGCGGAGACCGCGGCGTTCATGGATGACGCCAAGCGCATCCTCGTCTTCTCCGATGCGGGTGGCACCGGCAGGAGCTATCACGCCGAGCTGTCGGCCCGAAATCGGCGCTTGCGGGTCCACTATTTGCTTGAGCCCGGCTGGAAGGCGGATGCCGCCATCCAGGGGCTTGGCCGCACCAATCGCACCAACCAGGCTCAGCCGCCGCTGTTTCGCCCCATCGCGACGGATGTGAAGGCCGAGAAGCGCTTCCTGTCCACGATCGCTCGCCGGCTCGACACCTTGGGCGCCATCACCCGGGGGCAGCGCCAGACCGGCGGCCAGGGTCTTTTTCGGCCCGAGGACAACCTCGAAAGCCATTACGCTCGTGACGCGCTGCGCCAGCTCTATCATCTTCTCGTTCGCGGCAAGGTCGAGGGGTGCTCGCTTGAGAAGTTCGAGGAGGCGACCGGTCTGAAGCTGATGGATGCCAACGGCATCAAGGACGAGCTTCCGCCGATCACGACATTCTTGAACAGGTTGCTGGCGTTGACCATCGACCTGCAAAACGTGTTGTTCGCCGCGTTCGAGCAACTGCTTTCCGCTCGCATCGAAGGCGCGATCGCCTCCGGCACCTACGATGCCGGCTTGGAGACGCTGCTCGCCGAGAGCTTCATCGTGACTGACCGGCGTGTCATCTACACCCATCCCGGGACTGGTGCCGAGACACGCCTGCTGACCATCGCCGAACGGCGGCGCAATCGTCCCGTGACGCTGGAGGAGGCATTGGATCGGCTCGCGGATTTGGGCGCCGTCCCGCTCGTCAATCAGCGCTCGGGCCGGGCCGCCGTCCAGGTGCCTGCGCCGAGCTTCATGCTCGATGACGGCGAGATCGAACGGCGCGTGCGGCTGATCCGGCCAATGGAACATAATAGCCTTCCGTTGAAAGTGATGACGGAAAGCCACTGGGCGGAAGCCGACCGCGAAAGCTTCCGCACAGCCTGGCAGGCCGAACTCCATGACGTGCCCGAATTCTCGGAAAGCACGATCCATGTCGTGGCCGGCTTGCTGCTGCCGATCTGGAAACGGCTGCCGGGCGAATCGACACGGGTCTACCGCCTTCAGACGGATACCGGTGAACGAGTCATCGGTCGCAAGGTTTCGGCCACTTGGGTGGCGAATGTCCTTGCGGCTGACGCGCCCAAGCTCGCGCCGGACGCGGCGTTTGCCGCACTGATGGACGGGCGAACTGTTCTCGACCTCGTGGAAGGCCTCCAGCTTCGCCGCGCCCTCGTCATGGGCAGACACCGCATTGAGCTGTCCGGTTTCAACGACACGATGCGCGATCGCCTCAGGACCTATGGCCTCTTCAGCGAGATCATCTCCTGGAAGCTGCGCATGTTCGTGCCCACTGACGAGGGCGGCGTTGAAGTTCTGGCGAAGGTGCTCGAGCATTACCCAATCGAGCGCATCGCGGAACGGGAGGCTGCGTGATGCGCCGCGATGCCTCCGAACTGGCACATCGCCTCGCGCGCGAGGCCGAGGCGGTGTGCCGGCATTACCTTTCCAATGGAAAGCGCGAAGGCCGGTATTGGCTAGTTGGTGACGTCTACAATACGCCGGGCCGATCGATGTTCGTGCGGCTCCAGAACTCGCAGAAGGGGCCGGCGGGCAAGTGGACCGATGCCGCAACCGGCGAACATGGCGATCTTCTGGACGTCATTCGGCATAGCCTTGGGCTCCGTGATTTCCGCGAAGTCGCCGAGGAGGCGAAGCGGTTTCTAAAGCTGCCGCGCACTGAAACCGAACGCGTAACACGACTGCCACCAGCGCCCTCCGTCGTCCCGGGGAGACCACAAGAGTCTGCAAGACGGCTTTTTGCGATCTCAAGCCCAATTGTGGGCACCATCGTTGAGACGTACTTGCGCAGTCGCGGGATAGCCAACGTGCAGCATGGTGGCAGCCTCCGCTTCCATCCGCGCTGCTACTATCGCCCCGACGAGCACCTGCCCACCGAGACCTGGCCAGCGATGATCGCCTGCGTCACCGACCTCGCTGGGAGGATCACCGGCGTGCACCGCACCTGGCTCGATCCGAACGGCTTTGATCGCATTCGGCTCGGCAAGGCGCCGATCGACACGCCGCGACGCGCCATGGGCGATTTGCTGGGCAATGCGGTTCGCTTCGGTGCGCCGTACGACGACGTGCTCGTGGCCGGCGAAGGCATCGAAACCATGCTCTCGCTGCGTTGTGCGCTGCCAACATTGCCGATGGCCGCAGCGCTGTCGGCCAATCACCTCTCAGCCATGCTGCTGTCGTCGAGCTTGCGTCGGCTCTATATCGCGCGGGATGCTGATGCCGCAGGCGACATGGTGCAAGCCATTCTTTCGAACCGCGCACGTGCGGCCGGCATCGAAGCGATCCCCTTGTCACCCCGGCTGGGCGATTTCAACGAGGATCTGCATACCTTCGGTCTCAACGCGCTACGAGCGGCGTTGCGGCTGCAGCTCGCACCAGAGGACGTCTCCCGCTTTCTTCTCTTGCCGGCGACCGTCGTATAGGAGCGTTGGCTCCTATCCACGTCGACAGCCTCGGTCGCGGTGCCCAATGCCGAAAGAGGCGCGACCACGGCCTTCTAGAGGGCGATCGGACGGCAGGCGGCTCGGTCCGGCAATGGCTGTGGGGCGACTATTTTCCGCCGGCCCTGGCCACCCCACGCGACAAGTCGCGTGGGGACCCCGACTGCGGGCCTTTGCATCGCGAAACAAAATAGCCGCCCCGCAGCCATCCTTCGCTGGCGCTGCGGCCCTCCGCGTTGCTCCGGATGCAGGCCCGTCCCGCCCGCCGTCAGGTGATCGCCACGAAGGCCGCGATGGGCGCGGCCGATCCGGCAAAGGACCACATCTCATGACTGATCGTGACGACATCGAACCGCCGCACACGGCATCTCCGACCGACCTCGTCCTCAACGAACTGCAGCTCTTTGGCTACCGTCCATTCGACGACCACCCCGATCCGAGGCCGCTGCCCGAAGGTAAGACGATCGCGGGCGCTGTTGCCGACATCTTCGATGCTCTAGTCGCCACGCTGAACGACACCCGGCTCGAACCTGACCTGGAGGACCTGCTCTGGTCGACGGTCAATCTCTTTCACCGCGCTGCAGACCGCATTGGCCGCCAACTCGACGACAACGAGCAGGCGCAGCACAAGAGCCAACGCGAGCAGAACGGCTCGGAAGTGCGATCTGTCGAACTCGAGCGCTTGACAGCCGAAGGCATCACGTTGATCGAGCGCCAGAACTGCCTTGAACTCTTCCGCGATCAGGCCATCGAACTCTTCGAGGTCCACACCGGTTCATCCTGGCGTCCTCGATCCGGATCGCTTGTCAACCACCGCACGCTGACCGCAGCCATGATCGACTCCCGGGACTTCATCGCAGCCAAGCGCCGCACCGAGACCGAAGTCATGTTGCCGGCGGGACCGAAGATCGCACTCACCGGCGGCCTCGACTTCAACGATCACCACCTGATCTGGGACCGGCTCGACAAGGTCCACGCCAAGCATCCCGACATGGTGCTCATCCACGGCGGTTCGCCAAAGGGCGCCGAGCTGATCGCCTCCAAATGGGCGACGACCCGCAAGGTGCCACAGATCGCGTTCAAGCCCGACTGGACCAAGCATGCCAAGGCAGCACCCTTCAAGCGCAACGACGCCATGCTCGAGTTGACGCCGATCGGCGTCATGCATTTCCCGGGCACGGGAATCCAGGACAACCTCGCCGACAAGGCGAAGCGGCTCGGCATCCCCGTTTGGAAATTCGGCGCTTCGTGAGCGCCAACCTGCCATCTTCCGCACCACCGAGGTGGAATTGCATTGCCGCAACTCCGCCTCGTTTCGATTGCATCGTCAGACCTGCGCCGTGGTGGTGGTGGAAGGCGCAACCATAGCCCCTTTGCATATGGAGCCACCACCATGGTCGCCCTTGGACTTCTCCTGAACATCGCTGGCGTCGGCTTGCTCTGCTGGCTGATCTTCATATTGGCAGTATACGCTCTGCCATTTTTTGTAGGACTCTACGTCTTCATGTTGGCATTGCACAGCGGCGCGGGCGTGCTCAGAGCGCCACTTGTTGGCATTGTGGCCGGCGGGGTGACCCTTGCGATCGGTCAGACCGCGTTTGCCATGACACGGTCCATAATCGTCCGCGCCATCATTGCCGCCCTGTTTGCGGTGCCGGCGACAGTTGCCGGCTATCAGGTCGTGTTTGCGATGTCCCGGGGCGGTGTGCCGTCATTTGTCTGGCGTGAGGTCTTCGCCTGCCTCGGGGCCATCGTCATTGGCGGCGCGGCATGGACACGCTTGACTATCCTCACCACGACCCGCCCGCTCGATTCGGACACTGCAGTCGGGAGCGGCCCTCAGTCGGTTCTCACAGCCGCAACGCACAAGCAATGATTCAGCGCCACTTGCCTGTCGAATCTGACCGGCTAAAGCGACGCGCAGAACGTCGGTCAGCGAGCTTGAGCGAAAGGTAGTCACAACCTTCCTCGGAAATACCCAGGCGAGATGGTGTTGATTGCGTCCAGTTCGGTCCTGCGCCGGAGCCTTCGTTCGCGGTTGGCCTTGCGTCGACGAAACCGCCTTTTGCTTCCTCACGTTTCTTTTCCTACGCCGAATCGTTTCGACCTCTTGCATGGCGCGAACCGACGTTCACCATCTTCTCCCGGACCTATGGTTCGGAGCACGGACGCACCGGGCCTCTGTGATGGCTTGATCTGGCCGAAGACCGGCTGCGCCTCGATCGTCTGAGCCGCAACGCCGTCGCTTGAGACTTTCTTCCCCTGGGCGACGCCCATTCCTCGCGAGGCAAGAAAGTCTCCACGACCGTGTCCTCCGCTGCGCTCTGGCCCTTCGGGTGCGTCGCCGATCGTCTTCGGCCTCTCAGATCGCCATCGAGGCCGCGGTGGTCGCGGGCTCGAAACACAAACAGGAGAAGTCACATGGCTACCATCGGTTCGTTCAAGAAGGTTGGCAACGATTTCCAGGGCGAGATTGTCACGCTGAGCCTGAAGGCCAAGGGTGTGCGCATCGTCGCCGAGCCCAACCGCGCAAGCGAAAATGCTCCGAGCCACCGCGTCTACGTGGGCCGAGTCGAAATAGGAGCCGCCTGGTCGAAGCGCTCCGAGGAAGGCCGCGACTACCTCTCGCTCAAGCTCGACGATCCCTCCTTCACAGCGCCCATCTACGCAAACCTCTTCGACGGCGAGGGGGGCGAGGACTACAACCTGCTCTGGTCGCGCCCCAGGAAGAATGGCGA
Organism: Alphaproteobacteria bacterium; assembly: GCA_035293565.1. Taxonomy (GTDB): domain Bacteria; phylum Pseudomonadota; class Alphaproteobacteria; order BOG-932; family Roseiterribacteraceae; genus DATGMP01. Next base: position 9,534 of record DATGMP010000011.1, read on the forward strand.
GTAAGCTCGCCCGCGGATACCCCGCCTGGCCAGCCCGGGCGGGGCTTCGTCCTGCTCAAGCGAGAAAGATGTAAGACCGAAGAATTATCGCCGAGATCCGCGAGATTCCTCGTCTAAGCTGGCGGGTCCGCTACGAACTGCGAGCCTTCGCTCCTTTTTCGTCCAGCAGATCCACAGGCCGCACTTCCAGCGCCTGGGCCGTTTCCCAGATCGTAAGCAGGGTCGCGTTCTGCAGCCCTCGTTCCATGCTGCTGATGAAAGCGCGATCGACACCCATTCGCTCGGCGACAGCTTCTTGAGTTAGCCCCAGGGCCAAGCGGAATCTACGTGCGTTTGCTCCAAAGACCTTGCGGATGTCCATCCGCAGGATAGGAGGCAATCGCGTATTTCAATGCTACGTGTTATAATACGCGGGACAACGGGGCCTCCCGGCGTCGCCGCGTCAGATGAGTTCCAACGATTCTTTAATCTCTGAAGCGCACAAACCTGTAGACCGCTTGCCCTGCCGGTACGACAATAGCAGAAATGCAGCTAAGGTTCGCCAAATCGAAGCTTCTCGACCAACAAGGAGTTTCTCGCGTGCCGCCGCTTGATCCCGCAGTCGCAGATATGGCTCCCGATGAGCCGACGCTGACGCCGTATGACGAGCAACACGCCATCACTTATGTGCGTCTTCTCGATGCTGAAAAAGTCAACGCGGATTGGCGAGACGTGGTCCGCATTGTTCTCCACATCGATCCGGCCGCTGAGCCCATTCGCGCCCGTGCCTGCTACGACAGCCATCTTGCGCGAGCGAAGTGGGCGGCGCGTCACGGCTACCGCGAACTCCTCGCTCGCGGCTGGCCGAAGAGAAATTGATGAAGCTTGTTTGAACCAAACGTGATTTCTTCTTGGCAGCAATCAAAGAAGCGAATGAGATCATAGGCAGTCCGAATTGGACGCAACCAGAAATAGTCACATTTATCGTGCTGCAATTCCCTATCGTTAGTGCAGTGTAAGGGAAGTTGTTATGGCAGCCATTGATTGGAGTTCGGCGCAAGATTACGCAAACCTCGGAAGGGCGGAAGGGGCCGACTTGGCCTGGGAGTGGCTCCGCCGCGACAGCGAATACGAGCAGGACTTTGGAAAGCTGACTGCCTCTGCGCGGTCGGATGCCGCGCCTCATCAATTCCGAAGTAAATGGGGGTTGTCTTTTCGCGGCTGATCCGGGACAGGCTTTCGACCGGCTGGCGATATTCTGGGCGCCTGAGGCTCTCTCCACAGTCCTGTCGCTCCGACAAACCGCCCACCCCAGCGCTATCGGACAATATAGTCTGGATTGGACCACGCTCGCCGCTGGCGAAGTTCGCCGAGGGCTGGATGGTTGGCACGCTATTGTGCCGCTGGCAGGCTCTGTCCACAGGCTTTACCTGCCAGAAGCGCCTGTCAAAGGTAGCTTCCTTTCCGTCGAGGTGCCGCTCGACGCCAGCTTCGACATACGTCTCAAGGCGGCACACCGATTTTGCTCTGCCGTCGAAGGCCGCCGTCTTGGTCCGCCCCCTCTGGCACTCCCGCACCGGCGTCGCCACCGCTTCGTGTTGATGATGCGGGCCCTTGATGGCTGGCTAGCGGGCTTTAGTTATCGCGAAATCGCGGAGGGCCTGTTCGGCGAGGAGCGCGTCCGTGGGCGCGCCTGGAAGGATCATGATCTTCGCAGCCTGACGATCCGGCTGGTCCAGGGCGGCATTGTCTTGATGCGCGGCGGTTACCGTGCGCTGTTGCGTCCCACATCTCGGAAGAAATAGCTCGGCATTGAGGGGGGCCGAAAATGCACCCCCTCATCTTCGGCATCCCCCTTCCAGGCGCTTCTCCGTCATTGTCGCCGTCAACGCGCCACGGACCCCGCTGGCGCTCCACACGGCAACGGAGCTAGTCAAATGTCCGATGCGAGCCTCGTTACATCGCCACGATACCTGCGGACTGCCGAGGCGGCCCGATACTTGAGCCTTTCGCCCCGCACCCTTGAAAAACACCGGACTTACGGCACCGGTCCCTCTTACCGGAAGATCGGCGGCCGCGTCGTCTACGCGGTTGCCGACCTGAACGCATGGGCAGACGTCGGCACCAGAACCTCAACCAGTGATCCGGGCAAGGGCACGGTCCTGCCGGCGAAACGGCATGCTCCCATCCCTTATGCGGGAAAGGAGCGGCGCTGATCCATGAAGAGACAAGCTTACACCCCCAAGAACCGTTCAACAGAAGAGGCCGTCGAGAGCGATCTCACGACAGTAGAACTCCTGTGGCTCGAAAAGCGCATCGAGAATCGCGTTCGTTTTGGTCGCTCTGTTTCGGAGAAGATCCTGGACCGCAATCGGCGTGTCCTCTCTTTCGCCCCCGGCAGCATCTTCGCTTTCGTGCGATGGACGTCCAACGACTTTGGGACGGTTCTATCCCGGATCGACATCCTGAGAGCGGTTACACCAGGCCAGAGCTATTCGACAGTGCCCTGGATCAAACCCGGCGGTGCGAGCCTGTTGCGACTATCCGGCTGGCCGAGGGTCGAACGGGTGCTGCAATTGATCGATGCTGTCGAGGCGACCGATATCGATCCTGCCGACGTCGCGCCCGACTATTGGCACCACGTTCATAACCGACTGTCCGTCAACGAAGCACCTCGACCTTATACCCGATCCCGTCACCAAGCCTGGCTCCATCGGCGGAGGGTCATGTCATGAATGCTCGGTGCGCCGCGATTTTAACGACATCTGTAGCAACCTTTCTTCTCCTCTCGACAATTGGAGGAGCATCACCGCGCTACATATGGAACGCATCAAACAGCGTTCCAATCGGCCTTTACCGCTTCCAGCCCGTGACCACCTTGGCCGTCACCGAGCTTGTTGCCATACAGCCGCCCGATCTTCTCGCCGCGTACCTTGATCTCAACGGGTATCTGCCACTCGGCGTGCCCATGCTCAAGCGCGTATTGGCATTGCCCGGGCAGACAGTCTGCAGAAATGGCCTGACCATTGTTGTCGACGGCATCGACGTGGGGCAGGCCCGTGAACACGACGGGCGAGGCCGTCCGCTTCCGGTCTGGAACGGATGCCGCGTCATTGCTGATGGCGACGTCTTCGTCATGAACTGGCAGTCGACCGACTCGCTCGATGGCCGTTATTTCGGACCGATCCCCGCATCTGCAGTCGTCGGCAGAGCGGCTCCGGTATGGACCGAGAAGGAGTGATCATGCGCCACAGACGCGGTCGATCCTCCGCTCGCTGCAGCTATCTTGATCCGTCCAACTTCCTTCCGGGGCGGGCCTCACAACCGAAACCAGGTCATGCGGTGTGCAACGGCCTCGCCATCCTCGTGCGCGGACGTTGTCTCATGGATGCTCGGCGTCGCATTTGCCCATCACACGCATCATTGCCGCCGTTGCGCTATTTGCTTTCCCGATCACAGCGTCTTTTTGCATCGAAACAGCAGCATCCGGACAGAATCTATCCCGGGTCGAATCGATAGACAGGCTTGCGGAGTTCACCAGGCAAGCTTCCGACCGCTTTGCTGTGCCGGCGCGCTGGATAAGCGCTGTCATCCAGATTGAAAGCGCCGGTGACGAGCACGCGATCTCGTCCCGGGGTGCAATGGGCCTGATGCAACTGATGCCTGGCACCTGGGTTGAACTCAGCGTTCGCTATGGTCTCGGTCTCGACCCTTTTGATCCACGCGACAACATATTGGCGGGCACTGCTTACCTCAAGGAGATGCACGACCGTTTCGGCTCGGCAGGCTTTCTTGCGGCCTACCATGCAGGTCCGCGGCGATATGAACAGCACCTTTTAACAGGAAAGCCGCTTCCATCCGAAACTACGGCCTACGTCGCGGCGCTCACACCATTGCTGGACAACGAGCAGGGTGAACATGCCGCAGTTGACGGTAGGCGTGAACTTCCTTGGCGGGAGGCTCCCCTGTTTGTTGAGCGGGCGGGCGCACGGTGACGGACATTCGGTTTGCATTCGAAACGATGCAACACGATCATGACGCTACGACTTTCTGGTTTTCTACTGAAGGAGCCTCACTCACGCGGCAAGGGTTCGCGGAGGAGTGCGATATTAACGTGCTGATGACATACGGGCGATACCTTCGGCCCGCGCTCTACTCGTCGCTTCGCTCCTCACCGAGCCACCCTAACGGTGTCTCGGTCCTTCGGGCAACGATCGCTATCGCAAAAGCTAGCTTCGCTGCATTTTCTCGCAAATCGCCGCGAGTACCGAGAGTCTGTTGGTTTGGAAGTTGGGCCCTGGGAACCAGCGACAGAGGAGGGCAAGATAAAGCGAACTGCCGTTCGCGAACTCGCCGACTGTCAAATGTCGAGAAGCCTTTGTCTGCACATTGGTTTTTGGAATCGCCACGACTGGCGGTAAACGACGTTTCATCGTGGCCGTATGGCGCTTTTCGAGCTTCTCAAGCTTTTACAATGCGCAGAGCGACGGCGCTGGCAGATTTCGATTATCGGATTTCCGCTTTTTCATACGATTACTTGCGCATCGCTGCGAGTTTCTGCGATCGACGTGTTGCGGCTCTTGCGCCGGTCTGATCGGACGAGGATCGTCGGCTCATGACGACAGATCAAAGCGACGAGTTTAATGTACGTCCCGGACGCGTGGGCAGTCGCGGGACACGGGCCAAAAGTCTACGGTCGCAGTCCTTCCTGAAGCAAGTTCAGGTGGCCGTGAGGAGGGCCGGCGGGGACCCCAACAAGATTGGCCGCGGACCGGTCCTGGGTGAAGGGCGCAAGGCGAGAACAACCGGCCGGTTCAACGCACGAGGTCGCGGCGCGAAAGTCGTTCCCTTGTTCTTTCGCGATGGACACGACGGCGGTTGGCAACAGGATTCGAGCGGGCGCTTCCGGTCCCGTCGCGTCGCTGTCAAGGCGAGAATCGTCAAGCTTAACTCCCAGGGGAGGAAGCGCGGATTGCATGGCCAGGAGAGGGCCAAGGCATCGAGCAGGGCTGTCGATGCTCATCTCCGCTACCTCGAACGCGATGGGGTCACCCCCGATGGCGAAAAGGGCAGGGCATATTCGGCGCTCGAGAACGAGGCTGACAGCAAGGCCTTTATCGAGCGGGGCCGCGAGGACCGGCATCAATTCCGCTTCATTGTCGCGCCGGAAGATTCCAACGAAATGGCCGACCTGAGAAGGTTTACGCGCGACCTCATGCGGCAGGTGGAGAAGGACCTGGAGACGCGTCTCGATTGGATCGCGATCGATCACTACAATACCGGCCATCCCCATACCCACATTGTCGTTCGCGGTGTCCTGGAGGATGGAGGTATCCTCAATATCGCCGGAGACTACATCGCCCACGGCATTCGTCATCGGGCTTCGCAATTGGTGACGCTGGAACTCGGACACCAGAGCGAGCTCGAACTTCAGTCCAGGTTGAGGACCGAGGTTGACGCGGAGCGGTGGACCCGGCTCGACAAGATGCTCACGGCGGAGCAACGCGAGAGGGGAATCGTCGACTTGAGGCCGGGAGGAGGAGCGACCTATGCATTTCGTGAGAATCGCGGATCCATGGTCGGTCGTGTAAAATTCCTGGAACGCTATGGCTTGTCGAGCGAGGTTGAGACCGGACAGTGGGTCATCTGCGACCGCGCCGAGGCCACCTTGAAGGAGCTTTCCGACCGCAACGATATCATCAAGACCATGCACCGGGCGCTCGCAGTCCACGGCCTGCAAGAAGAACGCGGGGTCGACCAGTACGTTCGTCACGGTATTCGGCCCGCCGATAAAGTCACAGGTCGTGTCCTCGCGAAGGGTCTTGCCGGCGACGAGATGGACGAGCGGGTCTACCTGGTCGTTGACGGCGTCGACGGCCGCATACATCACGTCGAATTCCCCGACGTGTCTCCTCTGAAGGAGATCAGGCGAGACATGATCGTGGAGGTAATACCTGCCATCTCGGGTCCAAGGGCTGCTGATCGCAATATCGCTCTCAACAGGGGCGAGGCCGACGGCCTTTACCGGCCCAGCCAGCACCTCGACCGTATCCGCGAGCAATTCGAACGAGGGGGCAAGGATCCCAAATCCTTCGTCCGCTCTCATGTCCGAAGGTTGGAGGCGTTGCGCCGGGCAGGACATGTCGAACGCCTCGACGAGGATCACTGGAGGGTCCCGAAAGACATCATCGAACGCGGCCAAGCATATGATCGCGAGATCGGGGGTGACGGACCGAGGATCAGGACCTTGTCGGTGCAAAATCTCGAGCGACAGATTGCCAGTGAGGCCGCCACCTGGCTTGATCGGGAGCTAACGGCGCCTGAGCTTCTGGTCATCGCGGACAGCGGTTTTGGCCGCGATGTCAAGGACGCGATCCAGCGCCGCGCCAACCGTCTCGTCGATATGGGCTATGCGACCATCAGAGAAGGAGGCGTCCAGATTCATGCGCGGGCCATCGCAAACCTCGAGCAGCGGGAGCTGGAGCGCGCCGGTCGTGAGATGGCTACCGAACGAGGGTTAACCTTTACGACCGGCAAGGTAGGCGAATATGTCAGCGGCCGCCTCACGGGCGTTGCCTCTCTTGCGAGCGGACGTTTCGCGATGATCGAGGATGGACTGGGCTTCCGGCTGGTGCCTTGGCAGCCGGTCCTCGAAAACCGCGTCGGCCAGTTCATTACTGGCATTCAGCGCGAGTCCGGCGGCATCGAATGGGAGTTTGGAAGGAAGCGTGGGTTGGGATTGTAATTGGGATTCGTCCATTCGCTGCGTCAAAAACCCACCCGCCGGCGAAAGCAGCATATCCCAATCGTCTGTCGCATGTGTTCGTGCGTGGATGCGGAACGGCTCCCTTTGATGCAGTGAAGAGGACTATCCGATTTCCACGCTATGACCCCACCGCATGCAATTGCCAGCGATCGCCTCTTGAACCGCCGCGGAGGTTCAGCACTTTGCACCGATGTCTTCGACCAAAATCAATTGGGCCCAAATCTGCGTCGTTTTGGGCATCGTGCTCGTCACGATGTGGGCGGCGACACAATGGGTTGCATGGAAGCTGGGATTTCAGCCGGAGCTCGGGCGACCCTGGTTCGAACTGTTTGGCGCGATACCCGTCTATATTCCACCGGCCTTTTTCTGGTGGTGGTTTCTTTATGACGCCTACGCACCGAAAATCTTCTTGCAGGGCGCCTGCATCGCGGCATCGGGCGGTATCATGTCGATCATCACCACGTTTGCTATGTCGATCTGGCGGGCACGCGAGGCGAAGACGGCAGCAACCTACGGCTCGGCCCGCTGGTCGGCGGCTTCGGAAGTGCGCGCCGCGCAGCTCTTGGGTCCAGATGGCGTCGTGCTTGGCCGATTCGGTCGGCATTACCTTCGCCATGATGGACCCGAGCACGTCCTGTGTTTCGCGCCGACCCGGAGCGGCAAAGGCGTTGGCCTCGTCGTTCCCACCCTGCTGACCTGGCCGGGTAGTTGCATTGTTCACGATATAAAGGGCGAGAACTGGAATCTAACGTCGGGATTTCGGGCCCGGCATGGTCGCGTCCTGCTGTTCGATCCGACCAACCGACGATCCGCCGCCTACAATCCGCTCCTTGAGGTTCGCCGCGGGGAGTGGGAGGTGCGTGACGCCCAGAATATCGCGGACGTTCTGGTGGATCCCGAAGGCGCCCTCGAACGACGAAACCATTGGGAGAAGACGAGCCATTCGCTGCTCGTCGGCGCGATCCTGCATGTGCTCTATGCCGAGGAGGACAAGACGCTCGCCGGCGTCGCCAACTTTCTGTCGGATCCGAAACGGCCCATCAAGGAAACATTGGATGCCATGATGACGACGGCGCATCTTGGCAGTTCCGGTCCGCATCCCGTCATCGCCTCCGCCGCGCGCGAGCTCCTCAACAAGAGCGAAAACGAGTGCTCTGGCGTCCTTTCGACGGCGATGTCGTTCCTCGGTCTTTATCGAGACCCCGTTATCGCCGAGGTGACACGACGCAGTGATTGGCGAATCGTCGACCTCGTCGAAGCCAGGAGACCTGCCTCGTTGTATCTGGTCGTGCCGCCATCCGACATCAATCGAACCAAGCCACTGATCCGTTTGATCCTAAACCAGATAGGCAGGCGATTGACCGAAGATCTTGATGCGCAAAAACGTCGCCACCGGCTGCTCCTGATGCTCGATGAATTTCCCGCTCTTGGCCGGCTCGACTTCTTCGAATCCGCACTCGCGTTCATGGCAGGTTATGGGCTGAAAGGCTTCCTGATTGCGCAGTCGCTGAATCAGATCGAAAAGGCCTACGGCGCGAACAATTCCATCCTCGACAATTGTCACGTCCGGGTCTGCTTCGCGAGCAATGACGAGCGGACCGCGCGACGCATTTCGGATGCGCTCGGAATGGCGACCGAGCTGCGCGCGATGAAAAACTACGCGGGTCACAGGCTCAGTCCGTGGCTGGGACACCTGATGGTGTCAAGGCAGGAAACCGCACGCCCCTTGCTTACGCCGGGAGAGGTCATGCAGTTGCCCTCCGACGACGAACTGGTCCTGGTTTCCGGCTGCTCACCGATCCGCGCCAAGAAGGCGCGGTATTTCGCAGACGAGCGATTCCGCGAGCGTGTCATTGCGCCCGTGAAGCTTGGAGACTCAGAGCCTCACGAGACGCGCAAAGACGACTGGAGCAGCCTGGATCGGCCAATCGCCAAGACCGGTGAACCCAAACCAACGGTTCAGCACCAGAGTGCCGAACTTGTCGGTGATCCAGCCAACAGTGGAATTCGGCGGGAGCCGGAGCTCGCCCAGCATGAAGAAGTCGCTTCAGAACGTGGTCCAGCGAAGGCCGAATTCGATTTTCCTGACGAGGAGACGGATGACGAGCTCCAGCGCGCCAGCACGTTAAGAAAGCAGGTTGCCGATATCGCACGCCAGGCAGCGATGGATCCCGACGACGGCCTTGGCCTATGACCTGAGAGATGAGGACCAAGCATACATTTCGTCTGCCGCCCGAACTTGCGACGAAGCTTGCCGACTATGCCGCTCAAAAACGCGTGCGTCAGACCTATGTCGTCGAGACCGCGCTCGCCTCTTTTCTGTCGCCCGACAATTCCGAGAGAATGGAGGCGGCGCTTGGGAAAAGGCTGGACCGACTGACGCGCCAGCTTGAGCGGCTCGAACGTGATGTCACGATTTCCAGCGAAACAATGGCTCTGTTTGTGCGGTTCTGGCTGACAGCAACCTCACCGGTACCTGACGCCGCTCTGCCCGCTGCGCAGGCCAAGGGACGAGAACGTTACCAACGGTTCGTCGAGGCGTTGGCGCGACGGTTGGCCAAGGGCCAGAGTCTCGCACAGGAGATATCCCTGGACGGCGAGGCCCAAGGCAAGCCGACTGAGTCTGGGCCGGCTTGATCGCTCCCGCAATTCCTTTCTTTTACTGCGCCAGGCTACGATCAACATTTTCGGCGAGTTGAAAGCGCAGCCGTTGAGGTTCTTCTCTTACTTCGCGAGCGAGTGACGATCTGATCATCGTGTCGGATGTGACGATTTCGATCCGCGTGTCTTTATGGCGAAAGGGAAGAACGTTATGCAGTTTCAGAGCGAACTCGATATGCAGGCCAGCTACGCAAAAGCGGTCGCCTCTGTGCCGAGGCCTAAGCGGAGCCGCAAAGTCACGATCAGGCTTACCGAGGAGCTCTACAATCGACTTTCCGCTGCAACCGAACGGCCCGGCGTCGGCAAGAGCGTGGTCGTGGAGGGCGCCCTTGAACGCTTCCTGAGCCCGGCTCCATCAGTCGAAGACTCCGTACAGGATCGGCTTGACGACATTGACGACAAACTCGATCGTCTTGAGCGGGACGTGAGAGTTATGGCAGAGACCGTTGCGCTGCATGCCCGGTATCATCTTTCAGTCATGCCACCGCTCCCGCGATCGCGGCAGCAAGAGGCGATAGTTCTTGGCGGTAAGCGCTTCGAAGCTCTGGCCGAGCAGGTCAACCAGCGCGTTCGGTCGGGCCGGCCTCTCATGGAAGAGACGATCGCCCGTCTCAATTCCAGGGATCGCCGCGCCGAGGGGGTATCGGTCGACCCGAACACAGAAGACGATGATCGCGAGCCTGCACAAGAAGCGGTTGATATCGAAGCCGCGTCGCTTGCTGCCGCCGGGGAGGGCGGCAGCAACTCGTACTTTCGCCAATGACCCACCGCCTTCGTCGCGTGACGCGGCCGGATATGGAAAGCCGAGGCGCCAGCCGGGGCCTTCCGATTCAGACTTGATGAGCCGTCCGGACATTTCGCAGGAGTCGTCGCCGTCAAAATGGCGCCTGATCTTCTCCGTCTTTCTGCCCTTTGCTGCCGGTTACTATCTCGCCTACCTCTTCCGAACCATCAATGCCGCGATTTCACCGGCATTGGTTTCCGATTTCGGGCTCGATGCCGCCGAGACCGGACTGCTCGCCTCGGTCTATTTCCTGGTCTTCGGGTTGGCGCAGCTTCCCATCGGTGCGTTTCTGGATCGCTTTGGGCCACGTCGGGTTCAGGGCGTGCTGCTGGCTATCGCCGCCGGCGGCGCCACATTGTTCGGTAACGCATCGAGCTTTCCGGAGCTGCTTGCGGGTCGCGCCATGATTGGACTTGGCGTGGCCGGCTCGTTGATGGCTGGGCTCAAGACCATCGTCACCTGGTTTCCGAGAGAGCGTGTTGCGCTGGTGAATGGTTGGATGATCATGTTGGGATCGCTTGGGGCAGTCACGGCGACGGCGCCAACCGATTGGTTGTTGGGGTTGGTTGGCTGGCGGGGCCTGTTTGCAGTTCTCACCATCGCGACGTTCGCGATCGCCGGACTCATCTATATGGTCGTTCCGGAACGTGTCGTGGACTCAGAGACTTCCGCGGTAGATCGCAAGCCACTTACGTTGTGGTCTATCTATTCAGATCCGCGATTTTTGAGAGTTGCACCGCTCTCGGCGGCTTGCATTGGCTCGTCGTGGGCATTCCACTCATTGTGGGCTTCGGCCTGGCTTGCGGATGTGGACGGCTTCGACCGTCAAGACCGGGTTGTTCACATGTTCCTTATGGCTGTCGGCCTCAGCCTTGGAGCGTTGTTGCTCGGTGGCATCGCGGATCGTCTACGCAAACACAATATGGGAACGGAAATCCCATTGGCGGGCGTGGGAGCGTTGTTCGTCGTGGCTGAACTCGCGCTGGTTTTGCGCGTCCCGCTGCCGTCACTTCTGCCTTGGTCGATTGTGTCGATTACCGGAGCCGCAACCGTGCTGAGCTTCGCGGTTATAGCCGATTACTTCCCGAACGAATATGCGGCGCGAGCCAATGGTGCCCTGAACCTCCTGCACTTCGGCTGGGCGTTCGCGGTCCAATACGGCATTGGGCTCGTGGTCGGACAATGGCCTTCTCAGGACGGGCATTATCCGATAGCCGCCTATCAGACCGCATTTGGCCTCAGTCTCGCGCTTCAGGTGGCTGCGTTGGTATGGTTTGCGATCCCATGGATGCAGCTGTTTGGCCAAAAGCTCTGGCGGCCTTTTGCTCAGTTGGAAGTCCACGAAGTAGTCGGATCCGGCGAACAATTCCGCCAGTGGCCTATTCTCGAAACCTGCGAGGAAGTTGATTGGTAACCGAATCACAAGATCAGGCTTGCCGGGCGCAACCGCTTGATGTTGCAGTTTCAAGACCATCTGTTCGGTTGGGTGGCACAGGTGCTCGGTTATTCGGTGTAGACCGGCTGCAGTCCCTTGCGCTTCGAGAGATCATGTCGTCCCTCAATAGTGACGGCATCATCCGACACAGGGCCTCGAGCCCGTTCCCGTCGACGACTGGCGTCTCAAGGATGACCGTAAGCGATTCGGGCGTTTCGAGATGTCTGTCACCGCCACGAACATCCGCGCATGGGAGGGCTGAGCCTGCGTTTTCCCGCTCGATTAGTTTGCCAGTTTGCCGCTCCTTGGGAAAATCACGATCAGCTTCGCGCCCTAGATCGACGATCACCCCAAGCGATGGCATTTCGTAAGGCGCTCGCCGTCAGCGCAGCATCGGCTGTCCATTGCCGACGGCAGCGGTGCGGCTTGCCGATCATCACGTGTCGCTGGCCGGTGCTGGGCGCATGAATCTCTGCGCGAACGCTGATCAGCCACGGTTCTTGCGCGGCCCGGCGCGCCGGGCAGTGCGAACGACTCCGTTGCGGATCAGGTCGCCGCAAATCTCCTTCAAGAGCGCCATGACCTCGCGTGTAGCGCGGCTGACAGGACGTCCACGCGGCAGGGCCAGGATGCGATTGGCTTGCATCCATGACAGCGGGACTGCCGAAAGCTCGCCGCTCTCGACTTCTTTATAGATTCCGGAATACGGCATCAGCGCATAACCGAGCCCCGAGGCCACCATGCGCTTCATGGAGATCGAGCTGTCGACGCGCAATCGGCTCGACACCTCCGGCGGGAACGGCGTGCGGCTCAGCGGCAGCACGGCCCTTGGCAGCGTCTTAAAATCGGCCAACGTGAGCTTGCCGCGCTTAAGCAGGGGATCGCGCGGCGGGCCGATCAGGTAGGTCTGCTCGACAACAAGGGTTTCATAGTCGAGGTGATCGTTCGGCAGCGGTGAGGTGAGGATGGCAAGATCGAGCTGGCCGCGCAGCAGCCGATCGCTGGCCAATTCCGTCAGCCCTTCGCTCAGCTCCAGGCTCACGCGCGGAAGGCGTTCGACCACCAGCTGGGCCAGCGGCGGATAGAACACCTCGCCGAGAGAAGGCGGCGCGCCGAGCCGCACGGTGCCGCTCGGCTCGCGGTTCTCGGTGCGCACCTCGGCCTTGATGTCCTCGACCAGGCCGAGCAGCCAGCGGCCGCGCTCGAGCAGTACCTTGCCTGACTCCGTCATCGCCACGCCGCGCGCTGTGCGCGTCAGCAGCGCGCCGCCGAGCTCGTATTCCAGTTCCTTGATGTGCCGGCTGAGCGCGGATTGCGCGACGTTGACGCTGCTCGCCGCTGCGCCGAACCCGCCGCGCTCGGCCACTGCGATGAAATAGCGAAGCTGCCGCAGGTCCATCACCGCCTCCATCTCGAAATGAGATCGGAAGCATATCAAACATATTCTTGTGAGATGTCAAAAACGGCGCATCCTGCTGCAAACAAAGACCAACGGGGAAGGACACGCCCATGGGCACGTCTTCAGAGACGCCGCGCCGCACATCCATCATGATCGTCGGCGGCGGGCCGGTCGGGCTCGCGATGGGGCTCCTGCTCGATCGCTTCGGTATCGACGCCATCATCGTCGAGAAGAGCCCGACCACAACCGACCATCCGAAATCGCGCGGCTGCTGGGTGCGCACCATGGAGATCTTCCGCCAGTGGGGCATCGAGCAGGCGATCCGGGACCGCGGACTGCAGGATTCCACCGACATGTTCGTGCAGGTGGAAAGCATCGCAGGCCGCGAGATCAGCCGCTCGCGTCCCGAGCCCAATCTCGGCCAGACCCCGGCGTGGAAGTCGTTGGTTGCGCAGGACGCGGTCGAGGAGGAGATCTACAAGGTCATCGCCCATTCCAACCTCGTGCAGGTGCATTTCTCCACCGAGTTCATAGGCTTCGAGGAGACCGAAGACGGCCTCGTCTGCGAGATCCGTTCGATGGAAACCGGCCGCAGCGAGTTCTGGCACGCCAAATATCTGCTGGCCTGCGACGGCGCCGGCAGCCAGACCCGGCGCCGCGCCGGGATCGACATGGTCGGGCCAGCCACGCTTGCCGTGATGCTCAACGAATATTGGCGCGGCGATCTCTCGCGCTTCCCGATCACGCGCGAGGCGGCCGGCTACCAGGTCTATAGCGACAAGCCGGGCATGCCGCGGCGGACCGGCATTCTCAACACCAACGGCCGCGACCGCTGGCTGTCAGTGATCCAGATCGGCGAGGAGAAGGACGAGCGGCCGCGGCCGTGGACCGATGCCGAGACGGTCGAGATCATCCGCACCCATGTCGGCGTGCCCGATCTCGACGTCACGCTGCTCAACCGTTCGATCTGGCGCATGAGCAAGCAGGTCGCGGCGGTGTTTCGCAAGAACCGTGTGTTCGTGGTCGGCGATGCCGCGCATCGTTTTCCGCCGACCGGCGGCTTCGGCTTGAACTCCGGCGTGCAGGATGCGCACAACCTCGCCTGGAAGCTCGCTTACGTGCTGCGCGGGATCGCCTCCGACAAGCTGCTCGAGTCCTACGATGTCGAGCGCCGCCCGGTGGCGCAA
>DATGMP010000012.1:0-6321 GCA_035293565.1 Alphaproteobacteria bacterium
GCTCCTCTGTGACCTCGAAACTCGCCCCCTTTGCGGCGGAGCCATCGTCGGCGCGCCAGGTCCTGGTGCCAACGCGCCCCTTCTGGACGAGCTGCGTCTCGACGCCGGATTTCAGATCGAGCACGGCACCGGCAAGAAACGCGATGGAGGCATGGGCATCGAGGAGACCGCTTGACCGCGGTCCGCAAGAAACTCTCCACCTTCGGGCGGATATCGCGCTGCCACTCCCGCCCATCCTGGAGATAACGCTGCCGAAAGTCGTCAGTGAGGAGCAGCGTGTCCTCGGGCGCGGCACCGACGATGTCGGCCGACGGCCCAAGAAAGCTGCGGATGGCGATGGGGAGGAACGGGTCTGGCTCCGACGTCCGCTCCACCAGGAGTCCTTCTTCCCGGCAGAGCTGCAGGAGCAGTTCGCGGTTGAGCGCGCTCAACTGCCGGACTTTGAGCTGCCGCGCCAACTCGTCATACCGGAAATCGGACTCCGCGGCGTTGCATGCCAACACACCCACGACCTGCGCCTTCAGATTGATTTCGGCGCGCAGCTCGTCGAGTGACCGATAGCCGTCGAGCACGCGCAGGCCGCACACGACAGCTCTGAGCTCGTCATTATTTGCCAGCTTGAGATGTTCGCGCCAGCGCTTACGTACCTTGCCCATGCGGCTCCGGTCAGTCGTGCCGTCGAACAAGCGCTCGATCAGCAGAGTGCGGTCGTGACCGGAGATCAGCTCGGCGAGCGGATCACGATCCTTGATGCGGTAGGTCGTGAGGAACGTGAAATGGGCCGACGCAGGCGCTGTCTTGCGGGCCTGCTGGAGGCGTTCGAGCAGCGAGAAGGACCTTGCGCCGATGAAATCGGGGTCGGTGAAGTCCTCATATCCGAAGCGCCCGCCTGTCTGAACGTGCCACTTCACCTGGTGATATTCGGCCGAAACGCGCTCGGCCCCCGAACGCGCGACAGGCGGGTCATATTTGACTACGACATCGTCGAAGGCTTTCGGTCCGTCGGCCTCGAACGCTACCTCGACCACACAGGACGTCGGCAATAGAAGGTTGAAGGGGTTCTCCCAAAAGACGCGCGCTTGATAGTTGTCACCGTGCCAGCGCGCGACCACCGCGTCAGCCATCGCCTTTCTCCTCGTCAGCCGTCCCGCCGCCGAACATCATGAGAGCGGGAACTTCGGCCCGAAGAGCGCGCGCCAGGCCTTGAGCGCCTCGCCGTTGCGGCCGCGGCGCGCATGGTCGATCGCCATCGTCGCATCGCGGCTCGCCGCCATCAGCAGCTCGCGCGCCCGCTGCTTGCGCGCACTGTCCATGCCGTCGCTAATCGCCGGCCCCAAGCCCGCGGGATCGGGCCATTGGTCGAAGATGCGGTCAGCCAGCGTTGAGAAGAAGCCCTGGATCTCATAGTCGAAGCGTCCCTGCCAGCCTCCGTACAGACACTGGAGGGCCATGACCTCGATCAGGAAGGAGGCTTGACCGGCTTCTCGCCGTGCCGGGCATTGTTGTTCCAGTATTTCACCATCCGCACCAGACCCTTCCACTCGTTCGAATAGGCCTGATGCGCTGCCGTGGCCTTGCTGGCATGAATCTCCGGGTTGGTCTTGATCCACTTGCCGGTGTCGTCGTCGGGAATCTCGTAGTCCTCGCCAGCGGCGAACGCCGGTACGACATCCACGCTGACGACGCGGTAATCTGTATTGTCGTCGGCATCGACCACCACGCCGAAGTCAACGTTCACCGACCGGCTCTGCTTGCGCACGGCGTCCTTACCATATTTCTCGACCAGCGCGTTGTAGAAGTCGCCGATCACGACCGAGGGCGCCTTTGACCGGTAGTGCTTCTCGTCCTCCTTAAGGACGAAGAAGATATCGATATCCTTGAGCGGCTTCGTCTTGGTGTGCCGGGCGTAGGACCCTGTGAGAAAGCTGCGATCAACCTTGAACTTCGTCGCCAGATAGTCGCGCACCTCGGTGTGCCGGGCCGACGCGTTCTTCTGCTCCTTGTCGTTGAGCTCCAACCGGCTCTTAAACTTGCGGAAGGCTTCCTCGACGGTCAGCATCAGCTTTTCCTCCAATAGGCCGCGCTGCCGCCTAGGCCATTGTGCTCGATCGTCGATCCAAGGCTGTGCCGCACGAAGCCCTCGGTCGACCGGTATTCCGCGGGCCCCCAGCCATCGACATCGGGTCGGCCCGGCTTGTTCTGGAGCAGCAGACGATACTTGGCCTCGCTCGGCGCCAGCCCCGCCTTGCGGACGTGGTATTTGATTTGCTCAGTATCGGTCCAGAAGCCGCCGTCGCCGGAGCCGGTTGTATAGACCACATCGATATCCCAGCGGCCGACCAGCTTGTCGGTCTTGGGATCGAAGATCTCGAGGACCACCACCTCCAGGTGCCGCGATTCCAACCAGGTTTGGAGGGCGCGCATCTTGCTCGACCAGCCATCGACGAGATTCGTGGGATCCAGGCCGCTGAGCCGAATGATGTCCTTCATGCTCTTCAGGATGTTGTCCGCAACATAGGTGACGGAGTGCGTATAGGTGTTGACGGCGACGCTAGTCATGAGCCGAGAAACCCCTTCGGATTCAGCACGAGTGCCTCTGCCTTCGCGGCGGCCGCCGACTCCTCGGTCGAGACGGACGCATCGCGATCACGCGCGGTGATCCGGCTGCTGTGCTGCTTGAGCGCGTTTTGGATCCAGGCGAGGTCCTCGTCGAGGCAGGGAAGCGACACGCGCCAGTCGCCCTTGAGCGGGTCGAACCCCAACGGATCCTCGTTGGCGTCCGCGCCGTTGATCGCGTCGTCGTCATAGATGCAGTAGATACGCGTGCGCGGGCCGTCGCAGGTCACGACGATCGCGCCGTCCTTAGGAGCCTGATCGGCGATCACGCTCGCCGCAACGCCGGCAACCGCCATCAGCTCGGTCCGCGACGCGCAGGTCTTCCCCTGGGTCAGCAGGTCGACGATCGCAGTCCAGGTGGTGTGTGCATCGCGCTGCGGCGTGCTGCGAAAGGTGCGGCTGGCGACGGTCGTCATGCTGGCTTACCTCCTTGGAGGCGGCTCGCTTTGGCGGCCCGCGCGGCGGCAAGCAGGTTCTCGATCGTGACGCGCTCCGGGTTCATCGCCGTTTGCGGGCTGCTGGCGAGGGCTGTCGCCACCATCTTGCGGATCGCTCGTCCGTCGAGCCCGACGCATTCGGCGGCGCACTGGTCGAACTGCGGCGACGAGGACAGCCGGCCGATGGCGGGATAGGTCCTGCCGAGCCCGCCAAGGCAATCCTTCAAGATGCGCGCACAGGCGTTGCGGTCGGGCAAGGGCATATGCACGACCAGGTCGCACCGTGAGGTGAATGCGCTATCGACGGCCTGCGGGAAATTGCTGGTGGCGAGGAACAGCAGGTTCGGGTGCCGCTCCGCCAGCATATCGAGCTGCACCAGCACCGCGTCGGTGGCGCGGTGGATGTCGATCGGATTCGCGTCGAGGCTCAGCTTCGAGCGGTCGGCCGCCAGCGTCTCCACCTCATCGAGCAGCACGATCGTCGGGCCGCCGACCGCGGCCTCCGCGATCGACTGCGAGAACAGCTCGGAGACTGCCCGTTGGGTTTTGCCCATCGCCGAGCTCGTCAGCGCGTGCGGCTCGACTTCGAGGAGGCGGAAACCGGCACCCTGGAAGGACTCGGCCGTGCGATGCGCGAGCCCGCGCGCGAGCGAGGTCTTGCCGGTCCCCGGCGGTCCCACGAGCAGGATCGCTCCGTGCAGGGGAAGCACGTTGCGGGCGACCTTGCCGCGCAGCGTGAAATTCAGCACCGCCTGGGAAACAAGCTGCGACTTCAGCGGCTCGTCGAGAATGATCGAGTCCCACAACGCACCAAGCGCCGGGTCGGGCAGACGACGCGTCCGCTGGATGCCCTTGGGCCGATTCACATCATCGTCCTGCACCGCTGCCAGATTCCGCATTGCCGATCGCCTTTCCGTCTCGCCTGTTTGCAAAAAACCGCACCGAGCGGGCGCGGTGCTGATGGGGTTAGCCTCGGGGCGGGTTTGGGTCCCGCCCGTGGCTGTCACTCTGGGCGATACGGCCATCCCGGTTGTGGATCCGCAGCTCCGTCCCTTGGCTGCGGCTCACCTCGCGGCCCTGGTTGATCGCCTCGCGCTTGGTGTCGAAGTGACCGGAAGCGCGCGCTGCCCCACCGCGCTTGACATCCCAGCCGCCGCCGGGGCTTAGTACCACATGATGCGTATCTGGTCTCTGCTTCCCCGCCATATTGTGCCTCCTTCAGGAATGTGGGATAAAAAGTATCGCTAGTCCGAACAAAATATGGGAGAGCGAATACGTGTTGTCAAGCACCTCGTGTATCTCTACTCTGAACAGGCCCCACCCTGATCCGGAGGAGAGAATGACGTGGCGACGCCGCTAGGCGAGAAGATCCGGGAGCTGCGCAAAGCAAAGGGCTACACGCTCGACCGGCTTGCCGAGCTCACGGAGTCGAGCAAGAGCTATATCTGGGAACTTGAGAACAAGTCGCCGCCACGGCCCTCGGCCGATAAGATCGCCAAGATTGCTGCGGCCTTGGGCGTAACGGCCGACTATCTGATGGACCCGACAGAGACGGTAAAGGTCGAGGACGCGACCGACAACGCCTTCTTCCGCAAGTATCGCAAGATGGATCCGGCGACCAAGGAGAAGGTCCGGCGCATGGTCGATCTGCTGGGCGAGGATGAATGACCCGACCGTTCTCGCCCGAGCGCTGGGCCTTCGAGATCACGCATGTCCTGAATGCCGCTTTCGGAACGGACCGGTTTCCGATCGATATCCCGATGGTGGCCCGGGAATATACGGCGCAGCGCTTTCCGGACGACCCGATCATCAGCGTCCAGGGCGACAATCTCCCGGGCTTCGATGGTGCCCTCTTCAAAGCGCCTGCGGGCCGCAAGGGCTGGGGCATCATCTACAACAACCGGCTCAGCTCGAAGGGTCGGATCAACTTCACCCTCGCACACGAATTCGGCCATTTCCTGCTGCACCGGCTGGCCTATCCCAACGGCTTCTGCTGCGGCGAGCAGGACGTGGTGCGCTGGGATTCGGAATATGGCCAAGTCGAGCATCAGGCCAATGTCTTCGCAGCGAACTTCCTGATGCCGCTCGACGACTTTCGCCGGCAGATCGCGCCGAACGCTAAGGTCGATCTCGACATGATCTCGCATTGTGCCGACCGCTATCGCGTGTCGCTGATCGCCGCGACGTTGCGTTGGCTCAGCTACACGCAGAAGCGCGCGGTGCTGGTCGTCTCCCGCGACGGCTTCATCCTCTGGGCGCGATCGAGCACGCCCGCGCTGAAGAGCGGCGCCTTCTTCAGAACGTCTGCCGGGCCCATTGAAATTCCGGAGGCGTCGCTCCCGCTGAATCCGGGCCTCCTTGCCGATGGGCGCGCCAGTATCGACCACGCGGGCGGTGCCTGGTTTAGGGAGCCTGTCCGAGAGATGGCGGTGTTTGCCGAGCAATATGACTTCGCCATCTCGCTGCTACTGCTCGACGATGCCGCACCGTTCGCCTGGATCGAGGAAGAAGTCGAGCCGGACACCTATGACAAGTTCGCCCCGGCGGCGCGCCGTCGCGAGTGGTAGCATGCCCAGTCTGGAGGCTATCCGCGGCCCAAAGAGGACGGCGGTCCTCCGCCTATGAGGCTAACCGAATGAGCGGCTAGTTCACGACCCCAACGCCGGTACCGACCCGCAAAAACCGTGTTGGCCCGTTGCGGGAGTCCGAGGTGTCGGTCACATAGAGCAGGAACCGCTTTGCGCGCGTGACGCCGACATAGAACAGGCGCTTTGCCTCCTCGATATCTTCTGCGCTTCGCGCCTGATAAAATGGAATCTTGCCCTCATGCAAGTCGATCATGGCAACGGCCATGTACTCCCGCCCCTTTGCATTGTGCAACGTCGCCAGTTTGAGTGCCGCATCTGGGCTTGCGTAGATTCCAAGGTCGTCGATCGTCAGATTCGCCAGATCGACCTTGTTGTTGCGCATGTCGGTCTTCATTTCCTCGACCGACATCGCAAACACGTCTTTGTCGTCGGAGGTCAGATACTCCTTTTCGATAAGCACCTGAGAGAATGCCGCCGCTGCCGCCTCAAGCCAAGCAATGCCGCCCATATGAATCTGGTGAAGCCGCCTCGCGTGATCCAGAAGCCTGAAAACAATCACGCGGCCACGGTACGAAAAGATATCGAAGTGCGGACGGCCGGTTACATCCAGAAGCGTGTTGAACAGCGTGCGTTCGATCCCGGCAATTGCGTCGGGCCTGGGTTCCATCAGATAGCCGCAG
>DATGMP010000013.1:0-7613 GCA_035293565.1 Alphaproteobacteria bacterium
CCTTCTCGCGCTTCTGGCGCTCGCGATATTCGGTGATCTCGCGCGCCCGCGCTTCCGTTTCCACGACGGCGACGCGATCGCCGGCTTCGGGAGAACCGGAGAAACCGAGGACTTCGACCGGCATCGAGGGCCCGGCTTCCTGGCGCGCCTCGCCCTTGTCGTCGATCAGCGCACGCACGCGCCCCCATTGCGAACCGCCGACGAGAATGTCGCCGACATGCAGGGTCCCGCGTTGGACCAGCACCGTGGCGACGGGACCGCGCCCGCGATCGAGTCGCGCCTCGATGACAGTGCCTTCCGCCGCGCGGCTCGGATTGGCCTTGAGGTCGAGCACTTCCGCCTGCAGCGTGATCGCATCGAGCAGCTTGTCGAGATTGACGGCTTTCGTCGCCGAAACCTCGACTTCCAACGTGTCGCCGCCGAGCGATTCGACTTGAACCTCATATTGCAGGAGTTCAGTGCGCACCCGCTCGGGCTTGGCATCGGGCTTATCGATCTTGTTCACCGCGACGATGATCGGCACGCCCGCCGCGCGGGCATGGGAAATCGCCTCGACCGTCTGCGGCATGACGCCATCGTCGGCGGCGACGACCAGCACCACGATATCCGTCACTCTCGCGCCGCGGGCGCGCATGGCGGTGAAAGCCGCGTGACCCGGCGTATCGATGAAAGTGATGCGCGTGCCGTTCGGCGCGACCACCTGATAGGCACCGATATGCTGCGTGATGCCGCCGGCCTCGCTCGAGACCACGTCGGCATGCCGGATCGCGTCGAGAAGCGAGGTCTTGCCGTGATCGACGTGGCCCATGATCGTGACGACCGGCGGGCGCGGCAGCAGATTGGCGTCGGTATCGGGCTGATCGAACAGGCCTTCCTCGACGTCGGATTCGGCGATGCGTTTGACCGTATGACCCAGTTCTTCAGCGATGAGCTGGGCGGTATCGGCGTCGATCACGTCGGTGATCTTCGCCATCTGGCCCTGTCTCATCAAAAGCTTGATCACGTCGACGCTGCGCTCCGACATGCGGCTCGCGAGCTCCTGAATGGTGATCGTCTCGGGCAAGATGACTTCGCGCGACAACTTTTCCTTCTGCTCGGCCGTGTGGCCCTTGAGCCTTTGCACGCGGCGGCGGAAGGCCGCGACCGAGCGCGTGCGCTCTTCCTCGTCTCCGGTGGCGCTCGCAACCGTCAGGCGGCCGCGGTTCTTCTGTTCGCCGCCGCGTGTCGGACGCGGCAGCACGACTTTCGGCGCCATGCCGGGTCGCCGAATGATCCGCTTCGTCTCTTCTTCTTCGACAGGCAATGGGCGGGCGGTCGCGGGGACGGCGGAAGTGCTGAGCCCCTTCTTTGCCGCAGGCGCAGCCGCCGGTGCGGCTGCGGCGGGTGCGGCCGGGGCGCCGCCCTCGAGCCGGCGCTTCGCCTCCTGCTCGGAGCGGCGCTTGGCTTCCGCCTCATGCGCGCGGCGCGTCTCTTCCTCGCGCTTGCGTTCCGCGGCCGCGGCGCGTTCCTCGCGTTCGCGCCTCTCGCGTTCCTCGCGCGCCTGCGCCTCGACCAGCGCTCTGCGGCGCTCCTCTTCTTCGCGCTCCCGCGCGCCCGAGAGGGCGCGGTTGCGCGCTTCGCGCTCTTCCTCCGTCAGTGACCGCAGAACGACGCCGGCCGCGGGACGGGCGGGAGCAGCAGGACGCTGCGGTGCCGGTGCGCGTTCTTGGCCCGCCTGAGCCGGGGGAGCGGAGGGCGCCTGTTCGCGCGGCGGATGCGTCTCGCCGGGGCCCAGCGCGCGACGCTTGACCTTTTCGACCACGACCGTCTTCGAGCGGCCGTGCGAGAAACTTTGCCGCACGGTTCCCGCCTCGACCGGCCGCTTCAGCGACAAGGTCTTGTTCGGCGTAACGGTTAAAGTACTGTCGTTATTCTTCGATTCAGCCATTCGTACCAAGTCCCAGGGCGAAGCCCTTCCTCATTCCGGGCCAAGCCCAATTGCCGTCAGCATTGTCCGAGCGATCGCGTTTCCGCGTCGGCGCTCATTTCGCCGGATGCTTCCGCCGCCGCCCTCTCCGGTGCCGCGGAAGCGTCGCAGCGATAACGCGCCAATCTGCGGCAATGCGAAAGAAATGCCGCGCTCGCCGCCCCTTCGGTGAGCGCTGCATGTACCACATTTGTCGATCCGAGTGCCAAACTCAATTGCTCCGAGGTAAAGCTTTTAATTTCTGGCCGCGGCTCGGAACTTGCCCTCATTAAAGCGTGCGACAATTTCCGGCCGCCGTCGGGGCTTGCATCGCGCGCGTGGACGAGGCCGATCACCCTGCCGGTCGCAATCGCGGCCTCGACCTTGAAGAAGCCTGCGACGACCTGCCCGGCCTTTTTAGCGAGCGACAAGGCCTGGAGACAGATTTGCGCCAGCAGAACGTCGATCTCCTCGGCGAGGCGCGGCGGAACCTTGACCTCGGCTCTGAAGGCGCGGCCAAAAGCCTGGCGCTTCACCGCCGTTTCGATGACGTCCGCCCGGGCACTGACCCAGACGCCCCGGCCCGGCAATTTATGCCGCAGGTCCGGGACCACTTCGCCTTCCGGGGAAAGGACGAAGCGGATCAAGGCCTCGGGATCGGCCTTCGCCTTCGTGACAATGCAGGTCCGCTCGGGCTCGGCGCTCACGCATGCCTCCGGCCTATTCGGCTGCCGGTTGGGTGGCCGGCGCCTCGGCGTCCTCTTCTACCCAGCCTGCCTTGACCCGTGCCCGCATGATCAAGGCCTCCGCTTCCTCGCGCGAGATTTCCATTCCCTCGAAGAAGCCCGCATGTTTCACCGTCTCTCCTTCCTTGCGTTCGCTCCAGCCGACGAGATCGTCGGTAGCGCAGCCGGCAAGATCCTCGACGGTCTTGACGTCATTCTCGCCGAGCTTGACGAGCATGGCCTTGGTGAGGCCCTCGATCTCGGCGAGTTCGTCGGTCACGCCGAGCTCCTTGCGGCGCGCATCGAGCTCGGCTTCGAGCTTGGCGAGATAGGCGTGCGCCCGGCTCTGGATCTCGGCGGCCGTGTCGGCGTCGAATCCTTCGATCGCCGCAAGCTCGGCAGGCTCGACGAAGGCCAGTTCCTCGACCGAACGGAAACCCTCCGAGGCAAGCAATTGGCCGACGACCTCGTCGACGTCGAGCGCGTTC
This sequence comes from Alphaproteobacteria bacterium, assembly GCA_035293565.1. Lineage (GTDB taxonomy): Bacteria > Pseudomonadota > Alphaproteobacteria > BOG-932 > Roseiterribacteraceae > DATGMP01. The sequence continues at coordinate 3,159 of DATGMP010000013.1, forward strand.
ATGAACGTATTGGTGCGCTCGACGAATTCCTTCTGCCGGCGCTCGGATTCCTCCGCCTCCGTCAGGATATCGATGTCCCAGCCGGTGAGCTGCGAGGCGAGCCGCACATTCTGTCCGCGCCGCCCGATCGCCAGCGACAGCTGGTCGTCCGGCACCACGACCTCGATGCGCTCTGAATCTTCATCGAGCACCACTTTGACGACTTCGGCAGGCTGTAGCGCATTGACGATGAAGGTCGCCGCATCCGGCGACCAGGGAATAATATCGATCTTCTCGCCCTGCAGCTCGTTGACGACCGCCTGCACCCGCGAGCCGCGCATGCCGACGCAGGCGCCGACCGGGTCGATGGAAGAATCGCGCGAGATCACCGCGATCTTGGCGCGCGAGCCGGGATCGCGGGCAACCGCTTTCACTTCGATCACGCCGTCGTAGATCTCGGGCACTTCCTGGCGGAAGAGCTTGGCCATGAATTGCGGATGGGTGCGCGATAGGAAGATCTGCGGGCCACGCTGCTCGCGCCGAACATCGTAGACATAGGCGCGCACGCGGTCGCCGGGGCGGAAGACCTCGCGCGGAATCATTTCGTCGCGCCGGATCGTCGCCTCGCCGCGGCCGAGGTCGATGATGACATTGCCATATTCGACGCGCTTCACCACGCCGTTGACGATCTCGCCGATGCGATCCTTGAATTCCTGATATTGCCGGTCGCGCTCGGCCTCCCGCACTTTCTGCACAATGACCTGTTTTGCCGATTGCGCCGCGATCCGGCCGAAATCGAAAGGCGGGAGCGTTTCGGCGATCCAATCGCCGATCTGGGCGGCCGGATTTTTCTTGCGTGCCTCGGCGAGCGAAATCTGGATCGCATCGTTCTCGACCTGATCGACAACGAGCAGCAGGCGCGAAAAGCGCACTTCCCCGGTCTTCGGATTGATCTCGGCGCGGACTTCCGTTTCCTGCCCATAGCGCGAGCGAGCGGCCTTCTGCATGGCATCTTCCATCGAAGCCAGCACGATCTGCCGGTCGATGGATTTCTCGCGCGCCACCGCGTCGGCAATCTGCAGCAGCTCGAGCCTGTTGGCGCTGACGGCCATTTGACGTTCTCCTCTTGCCGCCCCTCCATTCGCGGGGCTGTTCAATTCACTTCGATTTATGCGAAATCTTCCGCGCGCCCGCGCCGGACTTGTCTTCCGGAATCTTGCGCTTGCCGGGGCCGGCGAAGCGGCCGGGGCCGCGCCGCGGCGCCGTCTCTGAAGAACCGGGTTCGAAGCCGCTTTTCTTGGCCTTGGCTTCGCGCAAAGCCGCGCGGATCAAAGCCTCGGTCAAGACCAGCTTGGCGCTCCCGATATCGGCGAGTGTAAGCCAGATTTCGGCCGGCTCTTCCGGCTTGGCATCGGTGCGGCGAAGCTTGACGCGCGCCTCGCGTCCCTCGCCCTCGAGCGCCTCGATGAGCCCGCGAAATCTTTTCCGGCCCCCGATCGGCGAAGCCATTTCGATTCGCGCCTCGTGACCCAGGGCGCGTTCAAAATCGGAGCGGCGCACAAGCGGGCGGTCGAGCCCCGGCGAAGATATTTCGAGCCGGTAGGCGCCTTCGATCGGGTCTTCGACGTCCAATACCGGAGATAGGGCCTGGCTCGCGATTTCGCAATCGTCGATCGACATGCTGCCATCCGGCCGCTCCGCCATGATCTGCACCGTCGCGCCCGCTTCGCCCGAAAGCTTCACCCGAACGAGGCGCAGGCCGAGATCGCCCAGCACGGGCGTGACGATTGCGGCAATCCGGCCAGCAACGCCCGTCTCGGTCAAAAGACGCGGTTCTGTGAGCGAGCTTTGCAACTCCACCTTCCCCGATGTGCCGCCGCACGCGGCAAGGCTGCGGCAATAAAAAAGAGCGGGTCCGGCCGGGCCCACTCTCAAAAATCGATCGCTAAAGACGACCGCTATGAGAAGATCTGTTGGAGATATACGCTTTTCAGCGAGATTCGCAAGGCCGCGCCGGATTTTCCGAAGAAATCCGGGGCGGGCCGATTAGAGCCCGCGCCTTTACGGCACGGCGCTCCTTCGGCCGGTCGCGGCGGAGCACCCCGCGCGGCTGCGAGATTCATTGCTGAAGCGGCTTGCCCTGCGCATCGTAGTGCGACTTGATCCAGGCAATGATCTTCCAGATATCGTCGGGCTTCGGGATGATCGACCCGAACGAGGGCATGGGGGCGACCACATTCTCGATCGCCATGCGACTATACCCCTGTTTCTGGAGATCGACCGATCCAAGGGCGATCAAGCGGAACAAAGTGTCGTTGCTGTCGCCGTAAATCCAGACGCCGTTGGTTAACGGCGGGCATATGCCGCCCCCGCCTCCACCGCCGTGACAGCCGGGGCAGCCGGCGCCGCTGAAGAGCATGCCGCCCTGCGCGATTGCCTGGCTGTTGCCGATATAAGGGTCTTTGAGGCTTCCCTTCGGCGCGGAGGTCGCAAGCTGCATGGAGGTTTGCTGCGCCTCGCCGCTCGCGGCATCGGCGCTGCCGGCCGCATGCAATGCGTTCGCGAAGAAGAGGCCGGCGAGCCCAAGGCCTAAAGTCAATTGAAGCACGAATCTGCGCATTGCTCTCCCCATTCTCGCGCGATCTTCGGCCAGTCTCAATGGCGCCTGACATCTATCGCTCGGCTCGACCCTATGATCTCAGTCGTTGGTTCGCACGCCGCGCGCAAATGTTACAGGCGCAAACACGTGCGCTTGCGCGCTCAATTCGCACGGGATCGGACCCGCGTTCGTGGCGGGTCCGCCGTTATACCATCATTTGTATGACGGCTATTTCGTCGTATCGGTATCCGTCCCGCCCTTGCTCATCGAATCATGGCCCATCGTATCCTTATGCATCGTATCCTTCCCCATAGTATCCTTGCCCATAGTGTCTTTGCCCATGCTATCTTTGCCCATCGTGTCCGTACCCATGCTGTCCTTGGACATCGAATCGTGGGCTTTGCCCATTGTGTCGCCGCCCGTGTCTTGCGCATAGGCTGAGGGCGAAAATGCGAGACAGAGTGAAAGGGCGCCAGCTGTCAAGGCCGAGGCGAGAAGCTTACCGATTGTCATGGGATCGACTCCTTGAGGTTGCCGGTGACTTCAGTCACCGCTCCAACTTCGGTCCCAGGCCATCCGGCGTTACTCGGTCACGAAAACTTGCGCGCATACGGGAATAAAGCGCGAGCTTGGCGAGTCTCCTCGTCAGACCATAAAGGAGACGCGCTATGCAGGAAAAGAATGAGACCGAGCCCTCTCGTCGTCATGTGCTCGAATGCATGATCTGGGCCGGCACCGGCGTGCTTTGGACCGTCTCAGGCGGCATTCCCAAGTCGCTCGGACTTCTCGGCGAGGCGGATGCGGCGCAAGCGCAGAGTGCATTCACCTTCCTGCAGATCTCGGACAGCCATATCGGTTTCAACAAGGCCGCCAATCCGCACGCGCTCGATACGCTCAAAGAGGCGATCGGCAAGATCGAGGCGCTGCCGGCGAAACCCGCCTTGATGATTCACACCGGCGACATTACGCATCTGTCGCGCGCGGACCAGTTCGACGATGCGGCACAGATCATCGGCGGAACCGGCCTCGACGTCCATTATGTTCCAGGCGAGCACGATCTCGTCGATGAGGGCAATGGCAAGGCCTACCTCGACCGCTATGGGAAGGGAACGAAAGGCGCAGGCTGGTACGCCTTCGACCAGAACGGCGTCCATTTCATCGCGCTCGTCAATGTCGTCAATCTGAAGGCCGGCGGGCTCGGAAATCTCGGAGCTGAACAGCTCGCCTGGCTTGCCGACGACCTGCGAGACAAGCCCGCTTCGACGCCTATCGTGGTCTTCGCCCATATTCCGCTTTGGACCGTCTATGCCGATTGGGGCTGGGGTACGGACGACGGCGCCGAGGTTCTGAAACTCTTGCGCCGGTTCGGCTCGGTGACCGTGCTCAACGGCCATATCCACCAGATCATCCAGAAGATCGAAGGCAACATGACCTTCCATACGGCGCGCTCGACCGCGTTTCCGCAGCCGGTCCCGGGCACGGCTCCGGCACCAGGTCCGATGACCGTGCCGGCCGACCGCCTGCCCCACATGCTGGGCCTCACGCGCGTCGACGTCAGCATCGGTTCGAAGCCGCTTGCGATCACCGATACGACGCTCGCCGATTGAGGTGCCGCCATGAAAGCAAGTCTCTTCGCGCTTGCCTTGGGCCTCGGTCTCCTTGCGGCCCCGGCGCTTGGCGCCGACACGAAGATCCTCATCCAGAATTTCACCTTCACCCCGACGCATCTCGAGGTGAAGTCGGGCACGACAGTCATCTTTAAGAATGAGGACGATATTCCCCATTCCGTCGTCGCGGTCGACGGCAGTTTCCACTCGCGCGCCCTCGATACGGACGACCAAGTCTCCTTGACCCTAACCAAACCGGGGGATTTCGCT
>DATGMP010000014.1:0-11328 GCA_035293565.1 Alphaproteobacteria bacterium
GGAAAGCTCTCCTTGTTCGGCAGCACCGTCGATTCGCTGACGACGTATCCGGCAAGCCTGCCGCTAACCTCCTTGAGCTCATTTTCATAAGGCGCGCGGATATGCGCCGAGTTCAGCCAGAAGGATACCAGGGCGCTGGGAGCCGGCTTGATGTTTCGCTGACGCAATCCTTCGCCTGCAGCGACTGCGGAGTCGGAGACATTCACCTGAAGCCGCTCGACACCCATGCCCACGAGCTTCTCGCGCACAGGGCCCAAGAGATTACGGCCGAGCGCCTCGTCCGTTTCGCCCTCCCGCGTCCAGAGCACGTAAACCAGCTTCTCCATCGCTTCCCCACCGGATCGAATTTACGCGATCAGCGGACAATGCCCGTCCCGGCGCGGTTCGCCAATAGCGACTTGCAGGAAATTGCATCGCGCTCCGTGAATTCCTGACGAAGGACGCACGCCTCTGTAAATGAACCCCATCTTCATCCACAGCCTCTGGCGCTCGGGCAGCACCTATGTGTGGAGCCGCTTCCGCGCGATCGAAGCCGCCATCGCCTATTACGAACCGTTCCACGAAATCCTCGGCGTCGCGACCCGCGAGGAGCTCGCGGCCCAATCGCCGGACAAGTGGCCCGCTCGGCACCCGAAGCTTGATCGAGGTTATTACGCCGAGTATCTGCCGCTCGTGCTGGACCGCGGAGTGCCGGGTTTTCAGAAGGGTTTCACGGTCGATCATTATTTTGCCGATGACGATGCGCTGGCATCGGAGCAGCCCTATCTCGATCTTCTCCTGAGCCACGCCGGCCGGGAAGGACGCGTCCCGGTGCTGGCCTGCTGCAGGTCGCTCGGACGGTTGCCGTGGCTCAAGCGGCGATATGGCGGGACGCACATCGTTCTGCGGCGCGAGCCGGCGCAGCAATGGTGCTCGGGTCACTTCCTCAGAATCGAAAACGGCCAATCCTATTTCGAAGTGATGCCGTTCCAAATTCTCGGAAAGGCGAAGTGGGAGCCCGCGCAAAGGATCGCCCGCTTGCTGGGTGTCCCGCACCATGACGAACACTCGTTCTTCCTCGAGCATGATTTCTACTTCGCGCAATTCGGCAATGCCGAGTTCGAGCGCTCCTACGCGGCTTTCCATGCGCTTCTGAGCCTCAGCCTCGACCGCGCGCTGAACGCCGCCGATCTGGTCATCGATATCGATCGCCTGTCGTTGGACGAACCCTACCGACATGAGATCGAGCGGCGGATCGCGACCGCGACGGGGCTCACGGTGGCTTTCGACGACTGCGAACTCCCCCGACGCGAGCTGCCCCATGCGGCGACGGATTTCAGCCGGATCGCGCAAGCCGTCGAAGCCCTTTTGGCTGATTGACCTCACAGGAGCCGGCCGTCGCGGGCCTGTCCGGCCACTTGGTCGTGCCCCGCATACGCGCTTGAGCGACGGCCGGCCCCGGGGTACTGGGGGGCCTTGAAGCAAGTTGCGGCCGGCGCTCCTTGACCAAGCGGTCGCCGGTCTCTTGCCTCCCGTGCGTCGCCACCCCTTTGTCACGATTTTGATCCGAAAACACGGGCCACCGCGGGCCGCCTATCGATGATTTCTCCCGCTTCCGTCCAATAAGTCCCCGCGCCGCCATCGCCCCGGTCCCGTGCAGGAACCGGCGACCAGCTCCGTTTAGTATCTGGGGAACGGCCCGTTTCCCGGAACGACCCGTCGTGCCCGGGGTTCGCCTCTTCGACCGACCTGCCTCTGCTTCTGGCACCGGATCGCGCGGCCTGATAGTTTACAGGAGAGCTCAGCGGTAGGGGCGCGCGGGCCCGGCTCAATCATCGAATTTGCGAATTATGGTTGAATATCAAAAGGCCGATAGAATTTCGGGACTTTTCCGCGCGCCGGTGCTGCGGCCGGTCGCAGGGCTGAGCCTTCGCTGGAAATTGGCACTCCTCGCAGTTCTCCTGATCCTGATCCTGGGGCTGCTCGTCTGGGCGATCCGGCCGGGCGGGCAGCCGCGCGGCGGACGGTATGCCGGCAATGCGCCCATGGCCGTAGGCACGGCCACAGCCACGAAGGGCGATCTCAACGTCACCCTCAACGCGCTCGGAACCGTGACGCCGCTCGCGACCGTGACCGTCGTCACCCAGATCGCGGGGCAGCTCCAGCAGGTCTATTTCCAGGAAGGCCAGACGGTGAGGAAGGGCGACCCGCTCGCCCTCGTCGACCCGCGCCCGTACGAGAACGCGCTCGAGCAGGCGCAGGGACAGCTCGCGCATGACAAGGCGCTTCTCGCGAACGCCGAGAAGGATCTGAAGCGCTACGACACGCTGGTGAAGCAGGATTCGATCGCCGCGCAGACCCGCGATACCCAGGCGGCGCTGGTCGAGCAGTACAAATCCACGCTGATCACCGATCAGGCAGCCATCGATACGGCCAAGCTGAACATCGCCTATTGCCACATCACGTCGCCCGTGACCGGTCGGGTCGGGCTGCGGCAAGTCGATCCGGGTAACTACGTGACGCCCACCAGCACCAGCAACGGCCTGGTCGTGGTCACCGAGCTGCAGCCCATCAGCGTGATCTTCGTCCTGCCCGAGGACGACCTGCCAGCCATTCAGAAACAGCTGCACGCCAACCAGACGCTCGCGGTGACCGCCTATGATCGCAGCTGGAACAAGCTCGCGGACGGCAAGCTGGAGACGATCGACAACCAGATCGACACCACCACAGGCACGTTCAAGCTTCGCGCGATCTTCGACAATCCCGACGAGCTTCTGTTTCCCAACCAGTTCGTCAACACGGTCCTTCTCGTGACAACGCTGCACGACCAGACGATCGTGCCGACCACCGCCGTCCAGCGAGGCGCGCCGGGCACCTTTGTCTATGTGGTGAATCCCGCCGACGACACGGTCTCCGTGCGGCCGGTCAAGCTCGGCCCGACGGAAAACGACAAGGTCGCAATCGATTCGGGCTTGCAACCAGGCGACGTCGTCGTCACCGACGGCACGGATCGGCTGAAGGACGGCGCCAAGGTCATGCTCCCGGGGTCCCAGCCCGCAGCCGGTCAGGGCCAGCAACGGCATCACAAGCGGTCCTCGGGCGAGACCGGCCAAAGCCAGGGACAACAAGGCCAGGGGCAATGAACCGAGCCCGGCAGGAGCCGCGCCGCCGATGAATCCATCCCGCCTTTTCATCCTGCGCCCGGTCGCGACGTCGCTTTTGATGATCGCGATCATGCTGGTCGGGCTGGCGGCCTTCACGCAGCTGCCGCTCTCGGCGCTTCCCGAAGTCGCTTATCCGACCATCCAGGTGCAGACCCTCTATCCGGGCGCCTCGCCGGACGTCATGACCTCGGCGGTCACCGCTCCGCTGGAGCGCCAGCTGGGCCAGATGCCGAGCCTCACTCAGATGTCGTCCTCGAGTTCGGCCGGCGCATCGATCATTACGCTTCAGTTCGGGCTCGATCTCACGCTCGATATCGCCGAGCAGGAGGTACAGGCTGCGATCAACGCCGCTGGCAACCTGCTGCCGAGCGATCTTCCCGCGCCCCCGATCTACGCCAAGGTGAACCCGGCCGACGCGCCGGTCCTCACGCTCGGCATCACCTCCAAGGTGATGCCGCTGACCAAGGTCGAGGATCTGGCCGACACCCGTGTCGCGCAGAAGATCTCGCAGCTTCCTGGCGTGGGCGTGGTCAGCATCAGCGGCGGGCAGCGGCCCGCCGTCCGCGTTCGCGCCAATCCCCAGGCGCTGGCTGCCTACGGGCTGAATATCGACGACCTGCGGACCACCATCTCGAACGCTAACGTCAACGCGCCGAAAGGCGGCTTCGACGGACCGCAGCGCGCCTACACCATCGATGCCAATGACCAGCTAAGGAGCGCCGACGAGTACAAGAACATCGTCGTCGCCTATAAGAACGGCGCCCCGGTCAGACTGCAGGATGTGGCCGAACTCGTCGACAGCGCCGAGAACACGAGGCTCGGCGCCTGGATGAACACGACGCCGGCGCTGATTCTCAATGTCCAGCGGCAGCCGGGCGCCAATGTGATCTCGGTCGTCGACAGCATCCAGAAGCTGCTGCCCGAGCTGAAGGCGTCGCTGCCGGCTGGCGTGGACGTCTCCGTGCTGACCGACCGCACCAACACGATCCGCGCCTCGGTCAGCGATGTCGAGTTCGAGCTGATGCTTGCGGTCGCGCTCGTCGTGCTGGTGATCTATCTCTTCCTGCGTAACCTTCCGGCAACGATCATTCCGAGCCTTTCCGTGCCGCTCTCGCTGGTCGGTACTTTCGGTCTCATGTATCTTGTGGGCTTCAGCCTCAACAATCTGTCGCTGATGGCGCTCACGATCGCGACCGGCTTCGTGGTCGACGACGCGATCGTCATGATCGAGAATATCTCGCGGTTCATCGAGGAGGGCGATCCGCCGCTGCAGGCCGCGCTCAAGGGCGCCGGCCAGATCGGCTTCACCATCATATCATTGACCGTGTCGCTGATCGCGGTCCTGATCCCGCTGCTCTTCATGGGCGACGTCGTGGGACGGCTGTTCCGCGAGTTTGCGATCACGCTCGCAGTCACGATCCTGATCTCCGCCATCGTCTCGCTGACCCTCGTCCCGATGCTCTGCGCGAAGCTGCTGAAGCATCGACCGCCGGCGGAGCAGTCGCAGTTCGAGCGCAGGTCGCAGCGCCTGTTCGATCGAGTGATCGAGGGTTACGACCGGTGGCTTACCTGGGTGCTCGACCATCAGACGCTGACGCTCCTGGCGGCAACCGGCACGGTCGCCATCACCGTGCTCCTCTACATCTTCATTCCGAAGGGCTTCTTCCCGATCCAGGACACCGGCCTCATCCAGGCCGTGTCCGAAGCCGACCAATCTATTTCTTATTCCGGCATGGCCGACCGCCAGCAGGCGATGGCGAAGGCCATCCTCAAGGACCCGGACGTCGAGAGCTTATCCTCGTTCATCGGCATCGACGGCGACAATGTCACGCTCAACAGCGGCCGCTTCCTCATCAATCTGAAGCCGCGCGACAATCGTAGCCGCACCGCCAGCGACGTGATCCGCCGGCTTGCGCGGGAGACCGCGAGCGTCACCGGCATGACCCTCTATATGCAGCCGGTACAGGATCTCACGCTGGCCGACACGGTGAGCCGCGCGCAGTACCAGTTCATCCTGGAAGACGCCAACCCCCAAGAGCTGTCGCAATGGGGTCCGAAGCTGGTCGACCGGTTGAACCAGGTCCCCGAAATCGAGGATGTCGGCAGCAACCAAGAGGACCAAGGCCTTGCCGCCTACATCAATGTCGACCGCGACACTGCGGGCCGCTTCGGCATTACGGTCGGGACGGTCGACAACGCGCTTTATGACGGATTCGGGCAACGCATCACGTCGACCATCTTCACTCAGTCGAACCAATACCGGGTGATACTCGAGGCCAACCCGGCGATCGAGAACACACTGCAGTCGCTGGGATCGATCTATCTACCGTCGGCCGGCGGCGGTCAGGTGCCCTTGAACGCGATCGCGACCCTGAGCGAGAAGGCGTCCCCGCTTCTGATCAATCATCTGGGCCAATTCCCTGCGACGACGGTCTCCTTCAACCTGGCGCCCGGCGCCTCGCTCGGCGGAGCGGTCGATGCGATCGAGCAGACTGAGAAGGACATCGGCCTGCCACAAAGCGTCATCACGAGCTTTCAAGGCGCCACGCTCGCATTCCAGAAGAATCTCACCAACGAACTGCTGCTGATCCTGGCGGCGGTGGTCACGATGTATATCGTGCTGGGCGTGCTTTATGAAAGCTTCATCCATCCGGTCACGATCCTCTCCACCCTGCCGCCCGCCGGCATCGGCGCGTTGCTTGCGCTGATGCTGGTCGGCAGCGACCTCACGATCATTGCGCTCATCGGCATCATTCTTCTGATCGGCATCGTGAAGAAGAACGCCATCTTGATGATCGATTTTGCGATCGAGGCCGAGCGGCTCGAGGGCAAATCTCCGCGCGACGCGATTCACCAAGCCTGTCTGCTGCGCTTCCGCCCGATCATGATGACCACCGTGGCGGCGCTGTTCGGCGCACTGCCATTGATGCTGGGCACCGGGACCGGCTCCGAGCTCCGTCACCCGCTGGGCGTCTCTATCGTCGGCGGCCTGATCGTGAGTCAGGCGCTGACGCTCTTCACCACGCCCGTCATCTATCTGTTCCTCGATCGCTTGGCGGCGCGCTTCGGGCTCCAGGCGAGCCGTGGCCCCGCGGACATCGAGGGCGAGAGCCCGGCATGAGCATCTCCGAGCCCTTCATCCGTCGGCCGGTCGCGACATCCCTCCTTACATTCGGCGTCGCGCTCGCCGGCATGATTGCCTTTGCGCTGCTGCCGGTCGCTTCTCTGCCGCCGATCGATGCGCCGGCAATCTTCGTGACGGCGACGATGCCTGGGGCTAGCCCGGAGATCATGGCCACGAGCGTCGCTACGCCGCTCGAACGCCACCTTGGGGAAATTGCCGATGTCGACGACATGGTGTCGACCAGCTCCGCCAATACGACGAACGTGCAGCTCATTTTCGGACTCGACCGAGATATCGACGGGGCGGCCCGCGATGTCCAGGCGGCGATCGTGGCCGCGCGCGCCGATCTGCCGACCAGCCTTCGCAGCAACCCGACCTATCGCAAGTTCAACGGCGCGAGCCCGCCGATCATGTTCCTGGCGATGACGTCGAAGACCAAGACGCAGGGACAGATCTATGACGCAGCCGCTACGGTGCTGCAGCAGAGGCTTTCGCAGGTCGAAGGCGTCGGCAATGTCGGGGTCAGCGGCAGCGCGCTTCCGGCCGTCCGCGTCGAGCTCAACCCGAACCAGCTCTTCAAATACGGCATCGGCCTGGAGGATGTCCGCGCCGCGCTCGCCGCCGCCAACGCGGATTCGCCCAAGGGCGCCATCGAGGATGGCGACCGCCACCTGCAGATCTACACCAACGACCAGGCGAGCCTTGCCGCGCAGTACGAGCCGCTCGTCATCGCTTATCGCAACGGCAGGGCGGTCAGGCTTTCCGATGTGGCCGAGGTCAGCGATTCGGTCGAGAACATCCGCAATTTCGGCCTGTTCAACGGCCAACCGTCAGTGGTGGTCGCGATCTTCCAGCAGCCCGGCGCCAACGTCATTCAGACCGTCGATCGGGTGAAGGCGCTGCTGCCGCAGCTCAAGGCGTCCATACCGAGCGACATCGACCTCGTCGTATCGAACGACCGCTCGATCACGATCCGCGCCTCGCTGCGCCAGGTCGAGACGACCCTCGTGATCGCCGTCATGCTGGTCATCCTGGTGGTCTATATCTTTCTCGGCACCGTCAGAGCGACGCTCATTCCCGCGGTCGTCGTACCGGTGTCGCTGATCGGCACGTTCGGCGTGATGTACCTTTTGGGATACACGCTCGACAATTTTTCACTGATGGCGCTCACCATCGCGACCGGGTTCGTCGTCGACGACGCCATCGTGGTGATGGAGAACACATCGCGCCATGTAGAGGCCGGCATGCCGCGGATGCGGGCCGCGCTGCTTGGCGCGCGCGAGGTCGGCTTCACCGTGGTCTCGATGAGCAGCTCGCTGATCGCGGTCTTTCTGCCCATCTTGCTGATGGGCGGGATGGTCGGACGCATATTCCGGGAGTTCGCGATCACACTTTCGGTCGCCATCCTGATGTCGCTCGTCGTCTCCCTCACAACGACACCCATGATGTGCGCGAGGCTGCTCTCGCGCGAAGGGCGCAAGCCGCCGCGCTTCCTCGTTGCGCTGGAGAGTCTGTTCGACCGGACGCGCGAACGCTATGTGCGCTCGCTCGACTGGGCGCTGCGCAATGGCCCGCTGATGATATTCATCCTGATCCTGACGGTGGCGTTCAATTTCTATCTCTATGTCGTGGTGCCCAAGGGCTTCCTGCCGCAGCAGGATACCGGCCAGATCCGTGGCGGCATGCGCGCCGACCAGGACACTTCGTTCCAGGCGATGAAGGAGAAGATGTCCGAGGCGGTGAAGATCATCCAGGCCGACCCGGCGGTGGACAAGGTGAATGCCTATACCGGATCGAGCGGCGGCGGCTTCGGCCCGAACGGGACCAATGCCGCGAACATCAACGTTACCTTGAAGCCGCTCTCCGAGCGCAACGTCTCGGCCGATCAGGTCATCGCGCGGCTCCGGCCGAAGTTCGCGCACATCACGGGAGCGCAAACATATCTGCAAGCGACGCAGGATTTCGGGTTCGGCGGCCGCGCATCGAACGCGCAGTATCAATACACGCTTCTCGGCGACGACCTGACCGAGCTCAGGACCTGGGGAGACAAACTGGCTCAGGCGCTGCGCAGCGTTCCGGAATTGACGGACGTCGATTCCGACCAGCAGGTGGGCGGACTCGAATCCTATCTGCAGGTCGACCGCGATACCGCCTCCCGCCTCGGCGTATCAGAAAGCCAGATTGACAATACGCTGTACGACGCGTTCGGCCAGCGCCTCGTCTCGACCATCTACAAGGCGCAAAACCAGTATCATGTCGTCATGGAGGTGGCGCCTGAATATTGGCAGAATCCGGAGACGCTCAAGAATATTTATGTGAGCACCGCCGGGGGTGCGCCCTCGGGAACCCAGCTCACCAACGCGGTCGCCGGAACCGTCGCGGTCGGCAAATCGACCAAATCGACCGCCGCCAACCAGGCGGCGATCGCGACGGATAGCGCGCGTAATCTGGCCCAGAATCAGCTCGCCAATACGGGACGAGGCTCTGCTTCGACCGGCGCCGCCGTGAGCTCGGTCAAGGAGACCATGGTGCCGCTGGCGGCCTTCAGCCATTTCACGACCAGCACGACGCCGCTTCAGGTGAATCACCAAGGCACCTTCGTCGCGAGCACCATCGCCTTCAATCTGCCGGTCGGCGAAGCGCTCAGCACGGCTTCAGCGGCGATCGAGCGGACGATGAATCAAATCCATGTTCCCGCAACGATCCATGGGGGCTTTCAAGGTACGGCGCGCCAGTTCGCGAGCTCGCTGTCGAAGGAGCCTCTGCTCATCCTCGCAGCCCTGATCGCGGTCTATCTTGTGCTGGGCATTCTCTATGAAAGCTACATCCACCCGATCACCATCCTGTCGACGCTTCCGTCGGCGGGCGTCGGCGCGCTGCTGGCGCTGATGCTCACCCGCAACGAGTTCACGATCATCGCGCTGATCGGCGTTCTGCTGTTGATCGGGATCGTGAAGAAGAATGCGATCATGATGGTCGATTTCGCGATCTCCGCCGAGCGCGAACAGGGGCTCGATTCGCAGCAATCGATCCTGCAGGCCTGCAAGCTCCGCTTCCGCCCGATCATGATGACGACGATGGCGGCGATCTTCGGCGCTTTGCCGCTGGCGCTCGCATCGGGCGACGGCACCGAGATGCGCCGGCCGCTTGGCATCTCGATCGTCGGTGGTCTTTTAGTGAGCCAGGTGCTGACGCTCTATACGACGCCGGTCGTCTATCTCTATCTCGACCGGCTGCGGCACGCTTGGAAACGGCGGTCGGCGCGCTGGGCAACGCCGCGCCTCGATGGAACCTCGAAGGCCGGCGTATGAATCCAAGATTCCAGATCGCCATTGCAGTCCTCGGCGCTTGCGGTCTCGGCGGCTGCGCGGTCGGGCCGGACTATGAGAAACCCGACGCGCCGACGCCCGCCGCCTTCAAGGAGCAAGCGGGATGGAAGACGAGCGAGCCCGCCGACGCGCTCGATCGTGGCCCCTGGTGGTCGATCTATAACGATCCGGTGCTGGACGGGTTGGAGAAGAAGATCGACATCTCCAACCAGACGCTAAAGGAATCCGAGGCCGCGTACCGCCAAGCGCGTGCAATCGTCGATCAGGCGCGCGCGAGCTTTTTCCCGACGATCACAGGCGATTTCTCCCAGACCCGTTCGCAGAGCGGATCCGGCGGCACGGGAGGCGGGCTCGTGACGGCGGGAGGCTTCTTGAGTCGCGCCGGCGCGGCCCGGAACGAATACACTTTATCGGCGGGTGCCAGTTGGGCGCCCGATATCTGGGGCAAGATCCGCCGCACGGTCGAGTCCGATGTTGCCAACGCGCAGGCGAGCGCCGCCGAACTCGCAGGTGCACGCCTCTCGACGCAGGCGACGCTCGCGATCGATTATTTCGAACTCAGAACACAAGAGGAGTTGAAGCGTCTGCTCGACACCACCGTCGAAGATTACAGACGCTCATTCGAGATCGCGCAGAACCAGTACAATGCCGGCGTTGCCGCAAAAGCTGACGTGCTTTCCGCTCAGACTCAGCTGATGAACGCGCAGGCTGCGGCCATCAATTCGGGGGTGTTGCGCAGTCAACTCGAGCATGCGATCGCGGTGCTGGTGGGCGAGCCGCCGGCGAGCTTCTCGATGGCGCTCCGACCGATGCCGTCGACGGTTCCGGTCGTGCCGGCCGGCGTTCCCTCGACGTTGCTCGAGCGGCGGCCCGATATTGCAACCGCCGAACGCCGGATGGCGGCGGCAAATGCCGAAATCGGGGTTGCGATTTCGTCTTATTTTCCCGATCTCACGCTCACCGGGTCTTACGGCTATACGAGCTCGGAGATCGGCAACTTGCTGACGACGCCGACGCGCTTCTGGTCCTTCGGGCCGGCGCTCGCGGAGACGCTGTTCGATGCAGGACTGCGCGGCGCACAGGTCGAACAGGCGCGCGCGACCTATGACCAGGCGGTCGCCACCTATCGGCAGACCGTCCTGGCCGGCTTCCAGCAGGTCGAGGACGAGCTCTCCGATCTCAGAATCCTCGCGCAGCAGGCAGCCGTCGAAGAGGCGGTGGTGAAAACCGCCCTGGAGGCCGCGCGGCTGACGCTCAACCAGTACAAGGCCGGCACGGTGCCCTACAGCAGCGTGATCACCGCCCAGGCGACAGCGCTCGGAACCGAAGAGACGGCGCTCAACGTTCTCGAAAATCGGCTGACCGCAAGCGTCACGCTGGTCGAGGCCATCGGCGGCGGATGGAACACAAGCAAGCTACCCGACCGCGACCAGGTCGAGGATTCCGACACACCGATTCCAGTCGTCGCGGGCGCGACGCCCGTGGCCGACAAGCACTGATCTTTCGCAGGTATGGTGAAAGAATTTAGGCCGTCGCGATCGATCGGGGAGGCTTCGCTGCGGCAACGACGGCTGCGGGATGCGCTTTCCTGAGCCTTTCTGCGATTTCGTTGATTTTTCCGAGGAGAATGGCGGGCTCGATCGGCTTTGAGACGTAGTCGTTCATGCCGGCTTCGATATATTGCTCGCGGGCGCCGGACATGGCGTGGGCGGTGAGCGCGATGATCGGGATC
>DATGMP010000015.1:0-30678 GCA_035293565.1 Alphaproteobacteria bacterium
CCTGCCCCGGCACGGTTTGCTAAGGGCTTGACGCGAAAAAGCGGGATGGGTGGCCGAGCGGTTTAAGGCACCGGTCTTGAAAACCGGCGTGGGTGCAAGCTCACCGTGGGTTCGAATCCCACCCCATCCGCCACTTCAGAACAGAACTGCGAACGCCGGTCGTAGCCGGCTTTACGCCGGCTGCCGCGGTCAGCGCCTGAAGCAGATTGCTCTTCGAGCCGATGATGCGGACCTCGCGGTCTGCGATCTCGACGCGCTGGGCGAGCGCGCGGAGATGGTCGCGGCGATAGCCGCCGCCGTCGATCCGGATGCGCTCACGCGCCGTCCGGGCGAACCTCTGGACCATCTGCGGCGTGATGGATTGCTGGCTCGACGTCTCCAGCATCGCGGCGGCACGCGCGGCGTCGGCTTGCGCCTGGTCGCGGATCGCTTTGAGGCTTGCAACGCGCTCTTTCAGCGCCGGATCGTCGAGATCGGCAACGCCGGCCTCGATCACGTCATAGAGCCGCTTCAGGCGCAAGTCGGTCTCGGCGGCGCGCTTGTTCAGCTCGGCGATGTGCTCGCGGCGACGCTCGGCGCGCTCCTGCCGGCGGTCGAGGACGGAGGCCAGGATTTCCTCGAGCCGTTCCGGCTGGAGCAGCCGGTTGGCAATATGCTCCGCGACGAGATTGTCCAGCTTCTCCATCGGGATCGACCGGCCCTTGCAGCCGGTGTCGCCCTGTCGCGCCTTGATCGAGCAAGTGTAGTAGCGATACCGCCCTCCCTTCCCGGTCCGGAGCGTCATGGCGCCGCCGCACTCGGCGCAGAAGCAGATGCCGGTAAGGAGGGTCGGACCGCTGACGACGCGCGCCGGCGTGAGCTTCGGATTGCGGGCGCGCAAATGCGCCTGCACCGCGTCGAACGTCGCCTGATCGATCAGCGGCGGCACTTTGACGGTGACAATCTCGCCGACTGGCTTCAGCGTCTTGTTCTTGGCGCGCTTGTTGAACTCGTGGCGGCCGATATAGGTCGGCCGCGTCAGGATGCGGTGAACCTGTCCGATGCCCCAGCGCCCACCGTCGCGGGTGAAGATGCGGTGCTGATTGAGATAGGCCGCGATGTTCTTCACGCCCATCGGGCCGCTCGTGCCGTCGCCCTCCAACGCGAGCCGATAGATCAGCCGAATTGTGTCCGCGTGCAACGGGTCGATTTCGAGCTTCTTTTTGACCTTTGCGCCGCGTTGCTCGGCCGCGACGATGCGGTAGCCAATCGGCGGCAGCGATCCGTTCCAGAAGCCCTGCCGCGCGTTCTCCGTCAGGGCGCGCAGAACGTGCTTGGCGTTTTCCTTGGATTGGTACTCGTCGAACAGCGCCATGATTTGGCGCATCATGACGTGCATCGGATCGTCGCCCATTTCCTGCGTGATGGAGACGAGCCGGACGCCGTTCTTCGCGAGCCTGCGGACGTAGAACTCAAGCTCAAAGTGATCGCGGAAGAAGCGCGAGAAGCTGTGGACGATGACGATATCGAACGGCGCGGGCTTGCTGGTGCCCGCTTCGATCATGCGCTGGAACTCGGGGCGTCGGTCATTCGTGGCAGATGCGCCGGGGTCGACGTAGGTCTCAATGAGCTGGTAGCCGCGCGATGCGCAATACGCCTCGCCCTGCCGCTTCTGATCGGGAATCGAGACATCGTGCTCGGCCTGCCGCGCCGTCGAGACGCGCAGATACAAGGCGGCGCGCAACGGCACGATCATCGCGCTTGTCCTCTCAGATCATCTATGCGGCCCGAACAGGTCGTCGAAGAGATCGCCGAACCATCCCTCGAACACGTCGAGTTCGGCATCGGTGATCGGCACTGCGTCGGGCCAATCGTCGGTGACGGTCCACGCTTCAACATCGTGCCTGGGCGGGCGGCCGATGCGGGGCCAGGGCTCCGGCTCGATGTAAAGATCGTCGGGCAGAACACCCGAGCTGGCGCGTGGTCGAGACATCCCAACAGGATCGCGCCCCGCGCTTCTGGGATGAATGGCCGATCTCTATCCGGCAGCATCCTTCCTTCTCCCGGCCATCCCGCGGCGCTGGCGGATGGCGGTTTCGGTGTTGATTTGATTGAGGTTTTGGCCAAAACGTATGGCAAGGGCCTTCTGATGGATGGCCAAAAAGCTCAATCATTCCAATCCACTCCGAGCGCCGGACGGCCTCGCTTTTCCCTTGCCGTCCTCCCGTGGTCCCCTTCGGCAATACCCCACGCTCCAACTGTCCTCTTCCCCAACACCGATGTTCGCAGTATGTTCCATAAACATGTTCCGGCGACGACAGCGTCACCAAGCCATCGATTATGCATCACCTATGCAGCCAATGTATGCTACATCGAGACTCGGCGTCCACGGTGGAAGCGATTATGGATGTGAGGAAGCGCCTCATACGGGCGACCATCAGCCTCGACAAAGATGATTATGCGGCGCTCGGCAAGCTGGCCGATCGCATGGACGTCTCGGCGTCGTGGCTGACTCGGCAGGCAATACGAGACTTCCTCGATAAGTACGGAGAGCACGGCCAGCCCGAACTTGCCCTGTGGCTGGCTGACAAGCGGAAGAATTGAGGGAGGAAAAATTTGGACTCGCCAGTCCTTCAATTGCGGCCTCGATTCGACGCGCTTCAAGATCATGCTTACTGCGCGAAAGGACCGGCTCAGCCCGTGTCGAACGCAGGGGCTCCGCAGCTGACCGCCCCTGCTCCGGTGGCCAGCTTGGCGATTCCGCGGCGAGGCCATGTCCTCTCGTCGGTCTCCGAACTTTACGCGAGTTCGATTCGAGACGCCGTCGCTGCCCTTTCCGTGTCTGCGGCACGAGCACCGCGTGCAGACGTAGCGAGCGCTCTCTACTCCCTCCGCCCTTCCGCCCATGAGTCGCCAATCCATCGGACCGACGATGAGATCGTCGCGTGGCTCATCGTGTCCATGTGGGTCGCGGCCGTGGCTGCCAGAGGAATACCCGTCTCCGCCTCGCTGCCGCAGGCCGAAGACTGGTTCTTCGGCAGCAAGAAAGGCAATCGCCTGACGACACTCACATCACCGCGCGCGATCCAGAAGGCGGAGAGCGCGCTTCGCGTGCAAGCCGATGCCGCAGCTTATCTCGATCTGCTACCTTACATCCTCGATCCACACGGGCCGGGGAGTCGCTTAAGTGTGAGGCGCGACCCTTCGACCCGGGCTGTCCGTTCCCGTAAGCGGGAAGAGGGGGTCTTCTACACGCCGGCTGATGTTGCCGACTACATGGCTAACGCCTGCGTTAGCGTTCTCGACGGCGATATACCGACAGTTTTGGACCCTGCTTGTGGGACCGGAGTCTTTCTTCGGGCCGCGCTAGGTGCCTTGCGGCGGCGCTACCCGGAGAAGGACGCCGCGTCGCTGGCAGCGAATTTCTTGTTCGGTATCGATATCGATCCATTGGCGCTCGAAGCAACAGCCTTCGTCCTATTGGCGGACATCTGGACAGGTGCTTCGTTCCCCCCGATTGCCCTGTGGCAAAGTCTCCGCCGCAATCTCGCCTGCATGGATACGCTGCGGATTGACCCTGCCGACGGCAACCGGTCATTGCTAGCTCCAGAGCCTGCCTCACGGATTTCAATCTCTTCGATTTTTCCGAGTCTATCACGCGGGCCGACAATAATTCTGGGCAACCCTCCCTATGCGAATCTCGGCGCGCGTTCCGACCTCCCTTCGCTGCAACGAATCTATCGTACGATCGCTGTCAAACCGCAGCCAAATGCCGAAATTTATCTTGCCTTCATCGAGCAGATGGCTCGGCTGGCTGGCGCAAAGAATTGCGCGGGCGCGCTCGTCCTTCCGCTTTCGATCGCTTGTAACGTCGGTTCGCAATTTACGGCCGCGCGCAAATTGATCGCCGAAACGCCCGGTAGGTGGCGTTTTGCTTTTTTTGACAGAGAGCCCCACGCGCTTTTTGGCGAAGACGTGAAGACGCGGAATGCCATCGTGCTCTGGTCGCGCAGTTTGCACGACGAGAGTGCCAAGCTGGAAACCGGCCCCCTACGCAAATGGCGCGGCGACAGTCGAGCACAGTTGTTCAGGAGTCTGCAGTATACGCGGATAAACACGGATATTCGCGGCGGTATTCCAAAAATAGAGGGGGATCGCCAGGCCGTTGCACTGAAGGCGCTGAGCAGCCGCTGGGATCAGCTTGAGCGGGCGCTGAAGCACATTGGTCGATGCCCCGTCGCTGCTTCGCCCGATGCGGATGACCGGACGGTGTTTGTCGGCCCTACCGCTTACAACTTTCTGAATGTCTTTCTCAAACCGCCTTGCAAGCTATTTGGCAAAGACCTGGTCCTTTCAGAGCACCCTCTGCACGTCCTCACCTGCGCGTCGCGCCAGGACGCTCTCGCGGTGTTCGCGATGCTGTCAAGCCATCTTGCCTACTGGTGGTGGCATTCGCATGGCGATGGTTTCCATGTGTCAGGTCGGTTTCTCTGCGACTTCCCCTTTGGTCTGGATGCCTTGGGCGGAACAGTGGCAGAAGCGCTCGCCCGCGCCGGACAGGAGCTTTGGTCGACCATCAACACTCGCCCCATCATCAGCCTCAACCGCGGGCGGACTTCGCTCGCCTTTACACCCAACGGGCACGACAGCATACGCCGCCAGAGCGACCAAATACTGGCCGATCTCGCCGGCCTGCAACCTGCTTTTGTCGATGAACTCCAGCAATTCACGGCACACACCATCGCAGCAACGCTGCGAAATCGGGCAAATTCCGGAATCGACGGTCAGGAGGGGCTATGACAAAGGCAATCAGCCAGCGCATCAAGGAAAAGAGTAAGCTAACGAAGGAAGAATGGCGGGAATATACGAAAACCGTCTGGACCATCGCCAACACTAGCCGCGACGATCATCCTGCCGTATTCCCGGAGGAGATCCCGCTCCGCCTTGCCAAGCTCTTTAGCTTCTACGGCGAGACCATTCTCGATCCTTTCGCCGGGACGGGAACAACCGCGCGTGCCGTGATCCCTCTCGGTCGGCGCGCCGTGTGCGTCGATCAGAACGCCGAGTACGTCCGCACCGTCAAAAACGACTGCCGAAAGCTTCACAATGGCCACGGGCCGGACTTTGAGCCTCTCTTGGCGGTCCGGGCCGACAGCCGAAAACTCGATTTCATTGAGGACAATTCGGTTGGGCTTGTGGTCACCAGTCCGCCGTACTGGAACAAGGCCGACTACGGGACGGGCGAGGACAATCTTGGCAACATCGCCACCTATGGTTCCTTTCTAGCATCGATACGGCCCGTATTTGAGGAATGCTTCCGAGTCCTTGCACCCGGCCGCAAGATCTGCATCGTCACCGCGAACGTCAATCAACATACGGACCACGGACTCCTCACGTTTCCGCTCGCCACCGATTTCGCAGTTCTCCTCCGCGACATCGGCTTCGTCATGATCAACGAGATCATTTGGTCAAAGGACGGATCAGGCGGGAAATGGGGATCGTATGGCGCGCAGCGGCCAATCTTCGGCAGCTATCCCTACCCGCCCAATTTCCTGTTCAAGAACGTTCACGAGTACGTTTTAATTTTTGCAAAACCGCCTCTGGCCAAAACTAAGGGGCCGAAGGTGAAGCCATACAAGGACCTCATGACCGGCATGGAGCGGCTGGTCAACCCCGAAATGCTGGATGCCGACGGTGAACCGCTGCGCCTCCCTTTACAGTCGTAGCTAACGGGCGGGGGAGCCTTGTTTTACAACCAGCCTCTAGCCATCCGGTTCGGTACCGAACTACTGCGCCATGTGGACCAAGTGGACGACATCGATCCATTCTGGGACACGCTCGATATTGCGGTGGCATGGGTCCGTGCCTCCGGGATGGCCTATCTTTCGGAACGGTTGGCAAACTTTCTGCAGCACGGCGGACGGCTCTCGGTAATCGTTGGCATCGATCTTCAGAACACGACGCGGGAGGGCTTGCAGGCACTTCTGGACCTTGAGCGCTACGGACGTTGTGAGACGTTCGTCTACCACAATGAAGCGGGAAGCATCTTCCACCCTAAGTTGTATCTATTTCGCAATGAAGAGGAAGCGCGCCTCATCGTCGGATCGAACAACATCACAGAATCCGGCCTCTACGTGAACGTAGAGGCCGGCTTGCAGGTCGATACGGCGGCGGATACAGCGGTGATAGCCCAAACGCTGGATGCGTTGTCCTCTTGGAAGGACACGACGAGCAGGCTGGCAATTCGGCTGGACAGCGACTTTCTTGCCCGTCTCGTCCGGGAAGGTTACGTGCCCGAGGAGGCCGCGGCCAGAGAGAAAATTCGCCGTGAAAGCACCACCCGGCCGCGCAGAGGCGCAGCGTCCTTATTTGGGTCAAGGCGGTTTGCACCGCCGCAATCAGTTCAACGAGAAGCGCGCGCAGCTGCTCCCTTAAGTGTTCAGGCGTCGAGGCGTCCTGCGCCGGCGCCATTGGCGCCTGCCGGTGAAGTTGCAGCGGGAACGGTTCTCTTGATGCGCCTTCGGAAGGCATCGGTCACGGACCGGCCGACACAGACCCAGATTCCCTTTCGCGTCGTTGATACCTTCTTCAAGGGTGCGACCGCGGTGCGTAGTGCCCATTCCGGCGACGCCCACGGGATAAACGAGGCATCGGCCCGAGGGGGCCGCAATACAATCAAACTCGAAATTCCAGAAATGAGAGGTTTCGTACAGCCTGTCGCGCGGTTTGAAAAAACCTCGGACGGAATTGTGTATGAGACTTATGATGTTGGTTCGCCGCAAGGAAATCAGATCATGACGAGTCTTGAGGAGGGAAGACGCGATCGCTCGACCCAACTATCAATAAGTAACGCCGACAGCGCGACGTGGTGGCGCTTTATTTGACGCACCTGTTGGGCGAGTAGGCTGACGCTATAGGGCTATGGCGTAGACGTAGTGCTCATCTTCGTCGGTCGTGGCCCGCCAGTTCATCCGGAATTACAGAATCTTTTCAAGCCGTTGACGTTTCCGAACGGACCGAAACCCACGAATTGACCCCCGAAGAACGCGCGAACGTGGGCGGTAGGAGGCGAAAAGCGCATGGCCGAGATGCGCCGCGCGCGGGAGCGATTTCGCCGGTATGTCCGGGTTCGCCGGCTTCAACGAAGCCGCTATCCCCTACGCGCGCGTAGCGGCGTCTCATATGTCGCGGCCGGCCTCGTGCTGGATACCGGCCTGGTGGTCGGCGCCGATGCCGCCGGCGCGATCTATGACGGCACCTACAACTTCAATGCTGCGACGGGGTTACTCGACGTTGACGTGACCATGAGTGCGCCTGCGGGCGTCTGGCCGGTACAGACCGGTGTACCGCTCACCGCGCCGCTGAAAGTGCCTATCAAGGTCGCGTTGCCTCGAGATCTCGGCGAGGCCTCGTCCGAAATTCAGCAGTAGATGCGCGCCGAGCCCCGCGTCGCCGCAAAAGGGGCAATGCTACCTGTCCCAACGGGCAAAGTTACTATTCAAATCGAATAGACCCGATGGCGCCACGGGCCGAAACATGGCAGATATCGCGTGCGCCAATTCATTTTGCATGGCGATGATGATTTTGCTTGCAGCCCCGGCAGGCATGCGAGGACGATTGCAACGTCTGATGATATTCAACCGAACGTTATGGAGATCGCATGTCAAACATCGCGAGCATATTTGAAAGGTGGCGGGCGGCCCGCTTTGACTGGCCTCCACACGTAACCGATGATGAGGGCCGATGCCGGTGGGGTAAGATCGCCGAGTTGGAGAGAAGCGCCGCGAACACCCCGGCGCTGTCGATCGCCGATATCCTGTACAAGGCGCGCGTCGCGCTAGATCAAGCCGAGGACGGCTCCGAAGGCGATGCGTGGATGATCCACAGCATCGTTGCCGACCTTGAGCGCGCCGTCGCTGGAGGCCTGCAATGAAAGCCGCCCGATTTTATCAGGTCGCGGCGGCCATCATCTTCCTCAATGCATGCGCTCACCAAACGCCCGAGCAGGAAGCGGCGCTCCGAGCTGAAGCCGCTCGCCCGGTCGAATGCGGCGGCGCGGAGGATTGCCAAGTAAAGTGGAGCCGTGCGCTCCAATGGGTGAAGAACAACTCCGCGTACAAATTTCAACAGGCGACTGATAGCCTGATTGCGACCATGGGACCGCTCCCGGATGATCCACGGCCGGCATACACGATCACGAAGATCCTGCAGGTCGGCGGGCGCGCGACCTTCGATTTCGATGGAGGCTGTGACAACATCTTCGGCTGTGTGCCCTCGATGCTGCAGGCCAAGGCGAGCTTCGTAAATTACGTGATGGGACCGGCTCAGACCGGCAACCCACCGCAATCGATACCGGGCGTCGTCCTAGGCGTCACCGTCGCTGCCGTGGCTCCGCCACTGGCAACCACCCTAAAGCTCGGCAACCCGCGCGGCCTCATGGTGGCGATCGTCACGCCGGATAGCGCTGCCGCGCGCGCTGGCATTCAACAGGGGGACGTCATCCTTTCTGTCGCCGGGGCGCCTGTGAACGCTCCTGCCGAGCTCCAATCCAAACTTCGGTCCATCCGACAGGGTGCGACTGTGCCTGTAGGAGTTTGGCGCGAGGGCGCAGAAACGACGAAGACGGTACAATTTTAGGCGACGGCGCCCGGGCACTCAAATTTCAGCGGAAACCGCTCGCCGGACTCAACCCGCCGCCTCCGCACGCGGGCACGGGCGAGGCCGATGTTCTTCGCCGGCGGGCTGTTTGCGTTGAAATTTAACCCGGTTGTCGCTCCGGCGACATTGCGGCCAGTGTGCCGGAGGCCCCGCCCGGTGTGCCCGCCGCGGCGATGCGAGCGAGCTCGCTGGCGATGCGCTCGCGGACGTCGGAGACCTCGATAGGCCCGTCGCCTTTGCCGGTGATCTGCACGGCGGCGCGCTCGCGGAACTTCTCGGGCCGGCGCGCCCGCAGCAGCGTAATGAGGAGCGCGTCGGAATAGCGTCGGATAGTCAGCGGCGCCATCGAGCCGTCAGCCCGTTCGACCATGACCAAACGGCCAGCGCTGACGACCGGCTCGGGCACGCCCTCGACGGCCCGGTGCCACGCCTCGCGCTCCAGCGCATCCGCGGCGACCGCTTCTGCCTCGTCCCAATCGGCCGCGAACGTCACGTCTCGGCCACGCCACCGGTAGGCGGTAGCGCGCCCGATCCCGGCCGCTCGCGCCGCGACCGAAACGTTGCCGCTGGCTTCGAGCGCTGCCAGGAAGCGACCGCGGCGCGCCTGCGTGAACTGGTTACGCTTCATGCTCCTCCACGCGCGAAGTTTCGCACACAAGGCGCCGTAAGTCAGCGGCGATCCGTTCAATAACGGGCGCCCAACCGCCGGGCTGGGGCTGCCTGAACAGCCGCGCGCTCGGGTACCATGGCGTCATCTCGCCTCGATCGCCCCAGCGCCAGTCCGGATTGAATGCCAGCGGAACCCAGAGCCGCGCGAAGGCCGATCCGGCGAGGTGTGCGACCGAGGTCTCGACGGAGATCACTAGGTCGAGCGCATCGATAATCGCGAGAGTATCCCCGAAATGCTTGATCTCGGGCGCGTGGTCGATCAACGCGACCGGTGCTCGCGCTGTCTCGTGCGCGCGCGTGCCGACTTGCAGGCTGTGAAATGTCACGCCCTCGACCGCGGCGAGCGGCGCGAGCGCTTCGACGGGGATGGAGCGGTTTTTGTCCTCGACATTGTGCGGATTGCCACCCCAGACGAGCCCGATGTGGAAGCCCGGCCCGAAATCCCGTGCAGGCGCGCTGCCGCGCCTGAGGCTGCACATGTCGAGCGCGGCGTAGTCATAGCCGCAATACGCGCAAACGTCGGTCAGCCGCGCATAGGCATCCGCGTCCCGGAGCGCCTCCGCGTCTTGCTCGAATGGAAAGACTGCATGCGCATCGATGATCGGGACGAGAGGCGCAGGCATTACGAGGGTGATATGGCCGACGCGGCGCCGCGCGACGGTCACGTACCGTAGGAACTGGAGGTTGTCGCCGAGGCCGGGCAGGCCGAACACCGCCAGGCGCATCATCGGCGCCGACTTCCCATCCCAGCGGGGAACGGGTGCGCGACCGGCGACGGGAATGGCGTCGCCATCCAGAGGCGCCGATGTCCCAAATATGGCGCGGCGCGCGGCGGCGGCTTGGTCGTCGTATATCGCCTTCGTCAATTCGAATCCTGACCTCAGGCGGCCGGCCTTCAGCTCGGCCTTCGCTCGCTCCTCTCGCGCGTCGCGCTGCCGCACGAAGTCGAGCCTGACAATGTTCTCGACAGGACGACGCCCCGCATGCATCCGGCGCCGCTGATAGATGCCGGCGAGCGTCTTAAGCGCATTGTCGCCAGGCCGATGCGCCAGTGCTGCGGAAGAATCAGCCTCCGCACCCTCAAGATCGCCGAGCGCCGCTTTTGCCTGCGCGCTCAACGCAAGCACATTTGCCGGGTCCACGCCGGCCAGGTCGGCGCGCGCCATGTGCGCAAGGCTCGCCGCGTGGTCGCCAGTCCGGATCGCCACAATCATGGCAACCGTATGAAGCTCGGGATCGTCCGGCGCGGAGGCGAGTGCGTCGGCAAGGATTGCCTGCGCCTCGTGCATGGCACCGCGCTGAAGGGCCATCGCCGCGCGCTGGGCTGGCCCTTCACCGCAACGTTCAACCACTCAGCGCCGCCGCGACGTCGGCGCTTGTCGGCCTGTCGTCCGGATGATCGGCGAACCAGATCTCAGCAAGCTCCTGGTGACGCGCCAGCGCCGAGAAGCTCGCGACGATCGCCTGCGGTGCGCAATCGACGGTGTCGCAGATCCACACATCCAGCAACGCGGCGACGATGGCAGAAATGTCGCCATCAGCGAGGTCCGCGCCCTCATCGGCCCGCAGCCGCTCGATGGTGTACGCGATGTCGGACGCCCGCTCGGGCCAATCCATCGTTGCGCCACGCACCGCCAGTTCCTCGGTCACGGCGTGCAGCCGGGCCGGAAGATCATTCCAGACGCTCGGCTCATCGATCGCCGCGGGCTCGGGGCTCGGGACATCGTTGGTCGCGGCGGCCCGGAAGGCGCCGCGCTCGTCATCGAAGCCGGGCGCGCGCGGATCTTTCGCCCATGCCTCGGCGAGCGATCGCCACCGCCGTGCTGCCCCGCGCACCGTTTCGGCATCGATCTTGAGCGCCGTGCCGTGGCGAGCGCCAGCATTCGCAAGCGCCGGGAGGCCGAAGCGCGGCAACCGTATCTCCACCTCGGGCAGCGCGCCCGCCGCGCGATAGTCACGGTACAGGCCAACGACTTCGCCGAGCGCGACAAGCGGCGTCAGCGTCGCACGCAATTGCTCGATCCGCTCAAGATAAGTGCGGCCGAGCCTATCCGCCTCCTCGATCAAGACATCAAAGACGAAGTCGCGGCGCCGCGCTTCAAGCTCCTCGACTTGACGCTTCTTCTGCACGATCTCGCGCTCGATGGTGCGCAACGCCGCCTTGGCGACCTCGGCCTTGTGCGTATCGTCCTTCAGCTTCGCCTCAAGCTGCTGGCGCTCGAACGAGTGGACCTGCCTAGGCGTGATCCCCATCGCGCCCGTTTTCATCCAAGCAACGAGGCCGGTGGCATCGCTCGCGATCAGCTCATCGATCTTCTGCCTGGTGACCGCCGGTACGCCCAACGCCTCAAGGAAGCGCGCGCGGCCATCCTCGAGCTCGTCCAGTTCGCCGCGCGTCTGCGTCATCCACCCGATGAAACGGACCAGCCGGGCGCGCTGGGGCGACAGGCCGGCGATATCGATCCCGAGCACTTCCGCTGCGGGCGGTTCGCCTTGGGCATAGGAATGCGCTGCGTCATCGTTGGCGTCGTCTTCGCCCGGCTCGATCAGTTCGTCTTCGGGCGCATCGGAGTCTTCCATCTCAAGCATGGTCAATTCCCTCGTCAATGTGCCGGCGCGCGGAGCTCCGCCAGCGTGGCAAGAACGCGCCTGCGCCGTAGCGGCGGCAGGCGCTCCAAATGTTCAAGGGCGCGTTCACTCGCTTCCGGGTCCGCCTCCGCCTCACGCAGGGCTATGGCGAGCGGATGCGCCGGGCCGCAGTACATAACCGCCAGAGCACGCAGCTCGCGGAGGCGGGCGATGCGTTCGAGCTCGGGAAGATCTGCCACCCAGGGCCCGAAGCCTGCCGCCGGCTTCATGTCGCGCCCCCCTCTTGCAGCGCCTCCGCCGGCACGAAGCAGCCGGGCTCGCCGGGCTTCGGTCCCCATTGCCCCATCCAGCGGCCCTTGGTGCGGTAGACCTGCATCCGCGCCCGCCATTGCGACAGATCACGCTCGTGCGGCGACAACACGGCGTCGCCGGCCGCTGTGTCTGCGCCGTTGACGTGCCCGCGGCGCGCGGCGGCCTCGTCCTGCATCGAGTTGCGGAAAAACCTGAGCGATCCGATCGCCGACTTGCCGTCCTTCGCATGACGCCTGGCGCCGCGCTCGATGACCTCCATGCACGCCGCCTCGGTGAGCCCGAGATCGAGATGCTGCTGGGCCTCGGTGGCGAGCGTCAGATAGGCTACCGGCATGGAGCCGGGCCAGAGTTCTTCCCGCAATGCAACGAACCATTCGGCCAGCCGCCGCGCCGGGTCATTCTCCGCAATTGCCTTGGTTATGGCTGTAGCTGTAGCTGTAGCTGTCTCTGTATCTGTAGCTGTCTCTTCCGGTTCGGAAACCGCTTCCGTACGCGTTTCGAAACGCGTTTCGTCGGTCTGCGACTGCGTGTCGCCCGAGGTTTTCTGCCCCGCCCGCCAGCGCTTCAGTCGCTCTTGGTCTCGTTGGTACTGTTGGCGTTTCTTCCACGCCTTTGTCGCCTCCTCTGCAAGGACACGATGATACAAGCGACCGTCCGAGCACTCGACGAAGCCCCGTAACGCGATCTCCTTGACCTTGTTCCATCGGCGGCCAGCACCGGAGAACGACGCGAGCACGCGCTCATCGTTGGGCAATGACGCCGGGGGCGTCTGTTGCCACGCGCGGCACCAAAGCATGAGGGCCGCCCAACATTCCTCAGGCGATCCGAGCGCGACAAGCTCGCTGGCGAGAAGGCGATCGACGTTCAGAACGAACCCGGGAAAGCCGCAGAGATCCACTTCGGACGGCACAAGTGGATCGGGGAGCGTGTTGCGCGACGAGCCGTTGCGCTTTTTCTCACCTTGGGCCATCATCGGCCTCGATCATTGGTTACACGAAAAAACAGGAGCGCCGCCCCGGCCAGGGCGGCGTTTTCGCTATGCGGCCACCTCCTTCTTCGCGGCGGCGACGCGGCTGCCGATGTAGCGGTGGATCGATGCGACAGTGATCTTGCGCGAGCCGCCGTCCTTGTAGCTTTCGAGCTCGCCACCGTTGAGCAGCTCGTAGAGACGCGTGATGCCGCAGCCCAGCATCTCGCAAGCCTTACGCGGCTTGACCACGATAGGCGCGGTCGCATCGCGCGACAACCCAACGCTACCAATACTCATCAAGCAACCTCCCGCAAATCATGCCGGCACGCGGCGAAATGATTGCGGGATATTGAATGGACGCCGGCCACCGCATAAGCGCACAAATCAAGCGCCGCGTCTCGATTGATTTGTAACGGCGGGGCTCAGCGGCGATTGGAACGCTCCGCCTTGATCCGGTGCGCCGCCAACCTGATAGCGCCACCCGTCTTGATGGGTCGCTCCGGAAGGTTCAGCGCATCAAAGCACAGCCTGACGAACCGATCACGGCCGGGGCCGGTTCTGCTAAACGCCTGATATCTCTCGCGCATCCGGGTGTGTATGCCGATCAGCGCGGCGATGAGCGCTCCATCGGCAGTGATGCCATGGCGGCGGGTCCCGCCGTGGCCTTGGCGCCTCCGCGCATCGACCGCCAGCCCAGCGGCCCGCGCCGCATCGGCCATGAGCTCGAGGCCGTGCAACACGGCCGCCAATCGCCCGTGGCCGTCAAAATACGCGATGGGCGTGCCGCCATGGCCCTTCACGGCGCGTGCGGGGAATACAGCATCCAACGCGCCGCGGGGTCGATCTCCGCGGCTTTGCGCCTCGCCGGCGGCGACGATCAGTTCGGTCGCGATGCTTGCGGCGGTGCCGATCTCCTGGCGCCTCTCGAACAGGTCGAGCAATGCGCGCGCGGCGGCGTCGATCTTCTTCAGGTGGTCACTGATCTGGCGCGGCGTAGCATGCTCGGGTATGCCCAAGCGCATGCCGTGGTCCCGTGCCGCGCGCCGCAAGAGTGCGGCGAGCTCGCGCTTGCCGCGGGCCGGAAGCGGGCCGACCGCATCAAGCAATCGGGCAAGGCCAGTCTCGGCAAAAGGCCGCAACATCAGCCGGCCTATCGGCGACTCGGACTGACCGTCCATCGCGCGAGCCGTCAGCCGGCGATCGATACCACTTGTGCCGTCTGTCGTTTCGTGGCGCACCACTTCGCCCAAGCATCCATGAGCCGGCGCCGCTTTTCGAACAGATCTCCGCGCCGATAGGCCGCCTCGACCTTGTCGCCGACGGCGTGTGCCAGCGCCATCTCGACAACGAAGTTGGGAAAGTTGGTCCGCTCGGCCGCCCAGTCGCGGAAGGTCGAGCGGAAGCCGTGCACGGTCAGATCGTCCCGACCCATGCGCCCGAGCAGCGCCAGCATTGCCATGTTCGAGAGCGGCTTTCCGGACTTGCCGCCAGGAAAAACGAAATCGCCGTGCAGCTCGTCGCGCTCCCCGTGCATGGTGCGCAGGATCGCCAGGGCTGACTCCGAGAGCGGCACACGGTGCTCCTGGCCCGCTTTCATACGGTCGCCGGGTATAGACCAGATGCCCGCGACCATATCGATCTCCGGCCACCGAGCACCGATCGTCTCGCCCGTTCGAACGGCGGTCAGGATTGTGAAATCGAGGGCCCGAGCCGCGGTCCCGCCGAGCTCCCGCACCTCGGCGATAAAGTCGCCGACCTCGGCGTAGGACAACGCCGAGTGATGTTTGACCTTGCGCACCTTGGTGCGCGCCGGCAGCAACTTATCGAGGTGACCACGCCACCGTGCAGGATTTTCGCCAAGGCGATAGTTGCGCGCGATCGCCCAATCGAGCACGGCCTCAATCCGGCCGCGCAGGCGGCTCGCCGTTTCGGTCTTGGCCGTCCAGACCGGTTGCACGACTTTCAGCACCAGCGCCGTGTCGATCGCCTGAACCGACAGATGGCCGATGGTCGGGTAGGCGTAGGTCGTGAGGGTATTGGTCCACTGGTCGCCGTGCTTCACATTGCGCCACCAGGCTTTGTGCGCCTCAATGTATGCTTCCGCGCATTCCTTGAATGTGATCGCCTTGGCGGCCTCGAGCTCGGCCTTGGCGCGCTGCGCCTTGCGGTCCTCAATCGGGTCAATGCCTTGGTGGCACAGGTGCCGGCATCTTTCCGCCGCTGAGCGCGCATCGGCCAGGGACACGGCATGCAGCGGACCGAGGCCCATTTCGCGCTCCCGGCCGCGCAGCATAAAGCGAAAGATCCAGGATTTGGCGCCGCCCGCGGTCACCTGGAGGTAAAGACCGCCACCGTCGGCATACATTCCGGGCCGGTTCGCCCTCGTCACAGCCAACGCGTTAAGCCGCCCGATCTTGCGCGCCATAGCCGACCCCCGAATTGACCCACGAACTACCCACGAATTATTGCGGAAGGTGGCGAAGGTGTACAGAGGACAGATGCGCAAAAATGCCTGTGGCGCAGCGACTTCTTGAATGATGGCGAATGGCGGCGAACGTCCTTACGGCGGACACCCCATCCGCCAATGCAGAACAGAACTGCGAACGCCGGGCGTAGCCTGTCTTACGCCGGCCGCGGCGGTCAGCGTCTGAAGCAGGCTGCTTTTCGAGCCGATGATGCGGACCTCGCGATCTGCGACCTCGACGCGTTGCGCGAGCGCGCGGAGATGGTCGCGGCGATAGCCGCCGCCGTCGATCCTGATCCGCTCGCGTGCTGTCCTGGCGAACCTCTGGACCATTTGCGGTGTGATTACTTGCTGGCTTGACGTTTCCAGCATCGCGGCGGCACGCGCGGCGTCGGCTTGCGCCTGGTCGCGGATCGCCCTGAGGCTCGCGACGCGCTCCTTCAGCGCCGGGTCGTCGAGATCGGCAACGCCGGCTTCGATGGCATCATAGAGGCGTTTGAGCCGCAGGTCGGTTTCGGCCGCGCGCTTGTTCAGCTCGGCGATGTGCTCGCGGCGGCGCTCGACCCGCTCCTGCCGGCGGTCGAGGACGGACGCCAGAATCTCCTCGAGGCGTTCCGGTTGGAGCAAGCGATCGGCGATGTGTTCGGCAACGAGGCTGTCCAGCTTCTCCATTGGGATCGACCGACCCTTGCAGCCGGTCGCACCCTGCCGGGCCTTGATCGAGCAAGTGTAGTAGCGATACCGCCCTCCTTTCCCGGTCCTGAGCGTCATGGCACCGCCGCAGTCGGCGCAGAAGCAGATGCCGGTAAGGAGGGTGGGACCGCTAACGACGCGCGCCGGCGTGACCTTCGGATTGCGGGCGCGCAGATGCGCCTGCACCGCATCGAACGTCGCCCGATCGATCAGCGGCGGCACATCGACGGTGACGATCTCGCTCGCGGGCTTCAACGCCTTGTTCTTGGCGCGCTTGTTGAACTCGTGCCGGCCGACATAAGTCGGCCGCGTCAGTATGCGGTGAACCTGACCGATACCCCAGCGGCCGCCATCGCGGGTAAAGACGCGGTGCCGGTTGAGATAGGCCGCGATGTTTTTGACGCCCATAGGGCCGCTTATGCCGTCGCCCTCCAACGCGAGCCGATAGATCAGCCGAATTGTGTCCGCGTGCAACGGGTCGATTTCGAGCTTCTTTTTGACCTTTGCGCCGCGTTGCTCGGCCGCGACGACACGGTAGCCAATCGGCGGCAGGGAGCCATTCCAGAAGCCTTGCCGCGCGTTCTCCTTCAGGGCGCGCAGGACGTGCTTGGCGTTCTCCTTCGATTGGTACTCGTCGAACAGCGCCATGATTTGGCGCATCATGACGTGCATCGGATCGTCGCCCATCTCCTGGGTGATGGAGACGAGCCGGACGCCGTTCTTCGCGAGCCTGCGGACGTAGAACTCCAGCTCGAAGTGGTCGCGGAAGAAGCGCGAGAAGCTGTGGACTATGACGATATCGAACGGCGCGGGCTTGCTCGTGCCCGCTTCGATCATGCGCTGGAACTCGGGCCGGCGGTCGTTGGTGGCCGATGCACCGGGCTCGACGTAGGTCTCGACAAGCTGGTAGCCGCGCGCGGCGCAGTAGGCTTCGCCTTGCCGCTTCTGATCGGGAATCGAGACATCGTGCTCCGCCTGCCGCGCTGTCGAGACGCGCAGATAGAGGGCGGCGCGCAACGGCACGGTCATAGCGATTGTCCTCTCAGATCATTGGCGCGGCCCGAACAGCTCATCGAAAAGATCGCCGAACCATGCCTCGAACACGTCGAGCTCGGCGTCGGTGATCGGCACAGGGTCGGGCCAATCGTCCGTAACAGTCCACGCCTCGACATCATGCTTGGGCGGGCGGCCGATGCGCGGCCAAGCCTCCGGCTCGATGTAGAGATCGTCAGGCAGAACGCCCAAGCTGGCGGGTGGTCGGGACATCCCCGCAGTATCGCGCCGCGCCGCCCGCAAGCGAACGGCCGATTTCTATCCGCCAACGCCCTTCTCCTTCCCGGCAAATCCGTGACGACGGGAGTGCTTGCACTCATTTCGAACCTTGATCGCTTGGCGAGCCCTCGCCGGGCCGGCGACAGCCGGTCAAGGCCGCAGCCGCGCAGCGGGGGCGCGGAACGCGCCAGCCTTGACGGGCTGACGGCGGTCCGGCCTGCTCGCGCCAAAGCGGTCACGGTTCAGCTTGCCTTGCGCGACAGCGTAAGGGGCAGGTCCAATTCCACCCGGTCGTGCATCACCTTCGGCGTGATGCGGCCGCGCTCGCCGCGTTCGAGGCGCACCAGGCCGTAGCCTTCCATCGTGCGCAGCGTGCGCGACAGGTTCGATTTGGCCTTGCCGGTGATCCGCGCCAGCTCGTCGAGCGAGCCAGGCGCCTTCTCGGCGATGACGCGCAGCAGGTCGCGATTGCCAGCCGACAGGACCTTGGCAAAGGACTCTGTCGAGGTGAACCAGACCTTGGGCTCGTCGGCCGCCACGCGACGTTCGCCGCGCGCCACGGCCATCGTGCGCGCCTTCATCTCGTCGTAGCTGGCGATGCCGACCTTGAGCGTCGTCATGTGATCACTCCTCTCTCTCGCAGCACCGCGTCCACCGCCTCCCAAAAGTCGGCGAGCAACGTCGCCGCGTCCTGATACTCGTAAGCCCGGACGGTTCGCAGCCGGTGGCGGTGGTCTTGCGGATCACCACGCTTCTGCCGTGCCACCGGATGAGCATTGTCGAAGCCGACCAGCCGTTCGCCCTCCGGCCCGTGCAGGGTGAGCGAGTAGTCGATGCCATACGGTTTCTCTGGCGACACCGGCACCCGCGTCACCACGAACCGGACCCAGTGACCATCCTCCGGGTCCACCACGAGAACCTGCCCGTCGAGGTCGAGAAGCACATCGAGAGTCGGGTCACGCGGCTCCGTCACGGCATATAGTTATCATACTGAAGCAACATAAGCAAGAGAGGGCTTCTGGCGGCCATGGGATAGGCAGCTGGCGCTCGGAGCATTGATATTATTGGGCTTTCGGGCAGAAGCGCCAGCAAGGGGTGTTTCCGCGTCGGCGCAAATTCGCCAATTAGCCCAATAACCTACACCCCAACCGATGGCCTGCTGTTTTAACTTGCCGTCCTTGCCCAGATGCCTACGCCTCTTTGCCGCAAAGCCACGTTTTGCCAATCGCGCTTCAGTCGAACAAAAATTATACGGCACTTTGCTACTTTTTTTACGGCACACAAGGGGGTAGGTAGATGGGCCGGTTCAAGCGACAGAGGGTTACATGCTCAAGGAAACGAAAACGAAGATGCTGGTGCAGGTTTGGGACGTGCTCGCGAGGGCGATCAAGAGGGATCTCCGCTCACTCCACATCACGCGAGACGCCTATCTAAACGCTCTGCTCAAGCGCGAGATTGAAGAACTTGCGCAAGAGGTTGAGTTCGAGACTCCCAGCGACGCCCTTCGGCATATCAATAAACGGCTCCGGGGGTTGAATCGTGAGCGGATGACGATCGCCGTTGACCGAGACGTCGCTGAGCGAATTCGCCAAATTCTTGAGGAAAGAAACATATCGCGCGATGCATTTGTGAACCGCATCCTATTTTTCTTGGTCGCGAAGCCGGCACACCTGAAGAGGTTCGGATTCGAATATGAACGACAGCAAGAAGTCGAGGTTAAGCCGCTCGATGACGCATGGACTTTCTTGCACGATCCGTTCGCGAATATCCGTATGAGCAACGACAATGCTTTCTATACGCTGCTCATCTCGGACGAGCCTCCAGCACAGAACTGGCCTAATCTGTTCGGACTGAACTGCGCGATCAATGCCGAATCGTGGAGCCTCATCAGTACCCCGCTCGATTCCCTTCTCGGGGAGCTTGGCTTGGGCGAGCTCGCTACATGAACACGCTCCATATTCAGAAGCGGCTGCAACAACGAAGCATCCCGCCGCTCGTAGTTCAATGGCTTGAGGATTTCGGGGATGAGGGGGAATTATCCGGTTGACGTACCAAGCCCCAAGGTATAGGATTGCCTCAGAGTTGAGAGGCAGCCATGACCGACAAGAAGCTTGATCTACGCAACCCGATTTTCCACTCCGACGACGCGGCACGCGAGCATCTTGAACAGTTGCTTTGGCCCCATGGCCCCGTATGCCCGCGGTGCGGCGTCATGGGAGATCGTGTCACCAAGCTCCAAGGCAAGAGCACCCGGCCCGGCGTCTACAAGTGCAAGGACTGCCGCAAACCTTTCTCTGTGACTGTCGGCACGGTCATGGAGCGCTCGCACATTCCCCTGTCCAAGTGGGTTCTCGCGGCGCAACTCATGGCGTCGAGCAAGAAGGGGATGAGCGCGCTTCAGCTGCAACGGATGATCGGCACCAACTACGAGACGGCCTGGTTCCTCTTTCACCGTCTCCGTGAGGCTGCCGTTGATACACCTGCGGGACCGATCGGCGGCGCGAACAAGGTCGTTGAGGCCGATGAAAGCTATCTCGGCGGCAAGGCGAAGAATAAAGCCTTCGGGCCGCCGCCAAAGAAGATGGCCGTGTTCTCGCTCGTGGAACGCGATGGCTACGTGCGCTCGCGCCACGTCGCGGACGTGACCGCAAAAACGCTACGCGAGGCAATCGTGACGCAAGCCGATCGCAAGTCTTACCTCATGACCGATGAGGCCACTGTCTATGAGAAGCTAGGCCGCGAGTTCTCCGGACATGGCACCGTCAACCATTCCGCCGATGAGTATGTGCGGACTGGCGGGTTCCATCACACCAACACGGTGGAGTCGTTCTTCGCGCTCTTGAAGCGCGGCGTTTACGGCAACTTCCATCACGTCTCTGAAGCCCATCTGCATCGCTACTTGGCCGAAGCGGATTTTAAATACAACCATCGCAAGGCTTCGGATGCGGAGCGCGGCGAAGAACTGCTCAAGGGCGCGAAGGGCAAACGGCTACTCTATCGACAGCCTGACCAAGCCACGAACGCCTAAGCAGAAAGCTCGCGCTTTCCTGCGCTGGCGCGCTTGCCGCGAGCGCGAGTAGCTTTCTTCTTCCCTTGGCCGCGCTCTCGTTTGGGGCGTGGCTGGGGAGGGGTCTTCAGAAGCCGCGATAGGAGCACGTCGCGGCGCTCTTCGTCATTGTCGTCCATAGGAGCAGCATATCATGACCGCTGATCCGCCAAAACCCGAGGGGCAACCAGCGACGAAGATTCTTAATCTGCCAACTGATGAGGAACTTCGGGCGGCATACGCGGAATATATCGCGGCTGTTGGCGCGGTTGCGCACGTGTGGAATTACCTGCACGAGCAACTAGGGCAGCTTTTCTCCCTAGTTATGGGTGGCGACTACAACCGGACTCTTGCCGTATGGTATGCGATCCCCGACGATCGCCAGCAGCGGAAGCTGCTGCGGGCAGCTCTAGAAGCTTCGGCGAAAGACCGCTGGAAACCGAGGCTACCGAAAGCGAGGCGGCATCTTTTCTGGTTGTTGCAGGAGACAGACGATCTCGCCGACCGGCGCAATGATGCCATTCACGCCCCATGCTCGATCTATGTGGGCGAGGACGGCCATGGAATGGGGCCAGCTTTTTTCAATGGCAACCCGCGCGCCCGCAAACTGAAGGGAAGGAACATCGTCCAGGAATTTACTTGGTGCTCTGCTCGTGCCGAGCAGCTTTCGCAATTCGCCGAGCGAGCGCGAAGCGCCCTGATCTCCGAGGATTTTGCATGGCCAAGTAGACCCGCTCCGCCAGAGTGTGGGGACAGAACGAGCCGCCAAGGTCAAGGCCGCCCAACTCGCCCAAAATCTCCCTCGCCCCTGCCTCCCTCATCTCTGGGCTAATCTTAGAAGGAGAACCACCATGCTCGTTTTGCCGCGCAGCGATGCCCTTGCGGGCGTCTTGGCCTTCCTCTTTATCCAAAAGCTTGAGCCGCACGGCGCGCTTGAACCCGGCGAGGCCAGACGGATTTGGGCCGAGATCGCCGGCGAACTTCAAAACCAAAGCGGCGGACGGGAACTCGCTACGCATTGCCTCGCTGCCATCGACGCATACGGCCTCGCCAAGGAATAGCTCGCACCCCGCAATCTCTAGGTAGACGCCAATCGCGGCGCTTGCCCCTGCCGGCCTGTCACGCGCGGCAAATCTATATGTGGCATCTGGGTACGTCAACCGGATAATTCCCAGCGTATCAATGTCGCAGATCAAAGTGAAAATAAAAACTGTTACTTTGTACGATTGCGGAAGCATTGTTAAGAAGCAGGGAGACGATCTCAAGCGGCAACTCGACATTCAGCTTCAGAAAAACAAAAGCTTGATGGAAATGCTGAAGCGACAGCAGCAGCAATAGTGTACCAGCCCCGTTCGACCGACAGAAACTGCGCCGGAGCGCCAATGAAATCGCATCTTCAACGAGACGCCGGCAAATCCGGAACAAGCCGAGGGAGCGCACGCTCGTCGCTGCATTCATAGGGCTATGGCGTAGACGTAGTGCTCATCATCGTCGGTCGTGGCCCGCCATTGCGAGCCTGCGCGGCGGGTTCTCGTCAAAGAAGAGCACTGGCCAGGTGAGCGGCAATGGCCGCCGGCGTCTTTGACGACGGCCATTTCGCAGAAGCATCGCTTGTTTTAGCGGTCGTTATGGCTCTTCCCGGAGGCGCCATGCATCGGCACCACGTTGGCGCCGGTTCTGTTCGACTCGCATTGCTTCGCCCAGGCATCCATGAGTTGGCGCCGCTGTTGGAATAGATTTCCCCGCCCGTAAGCCGCTTCGACCTTGGCGCCGACCGTATGGGCAAGCGCCATTTCGGTAACCTCGCGCGGGAAATCCGTTCGCTGCGTTGCCCAATCGAGGAAGGTCGAGCGGAATCCGTGCACGGTGAGATCCGAGCGCTTCATGCGCCGAAGCAGCATCAAGAGC
This sequence comes from Alphaproteobacteria bacterium, assembly GCA_035293565.1. Lineage (GTDB taxonomy): Bacteria > Pseudomonadota > Alphaproteobacteria > BOG-932 > Roseiterribacteraceae > DATGMP01. The sequence continues at coordinate 22,561 of DATGMP010000015.1, forward strand.
GCCATGCCGGAAAGCGGCTCCTCGCTTTTCCCGCCGGGGAAGACGAAATCTCCGTTTCGGATCTCGCTCATCCGCCTCAGGATCGCGCGCGCCGGTTTGGAGAGCGGAACTCGGTGCTCACGACCGTCCTTGATCCGTTCGCCCGGAATGGTCCAGATCCTCTCCACCAGATCGATCTCGCTCCATCGTGCGCCGGTCACCTCGGCCGTCCTGGTCGCGGTCAGGACCGCAAATTCCAATGCCGCGGCCGACACGCCGTGCTGATCGCGCAGCCTCGCCATGAACACGCCGATATCGGCGTAGGGCAGTGCGCGATGATGCTCCACGGGCCGGACCATCGATCGCTTCGGCAACAGGTTTTCGAGCTGGCCTCGCCAGCGTGCCGGGTTATCTCCTCGCCTCAATCCGCGCGCAATCGCCCAATCGAGAATCGCCTCGATGCGGCCGCGCACTCTGCTTGCCGTTTCGGTCTTTTCCGCCCAGATCGGCTCGATCACTTTCATGACGAGCCCGACGTCGATCGACTGGACGGAAACTTTACCGAGGATCGGGTACGCGTAGTCCTCAAGAGTGGCGCTCCACTGCGCGGCGTGCTTGGCGCTGCGCCATCCTGGCCTATGTGCCTCGATATAAGCCTCGGCACATTCTGCGAAGGTGATGGAGCTCGCGGCCTCGAGCTGCGCCCTTCTTCGCTCGAGGCGTCGCGCCTCGATCGGGTCTATTCCGTCAAGGCGCAGCTTCCGGCATTCCAGCGCCTTCTGCCGCGCGTCGGCGAGCCCTACCGTATGAAGCGGGCCCAATCCCATCTCGCGCGTTCGGCCGTTCAGCGTGAAGCGATATATCCACGATTTCGTGACGCCGCCTTTCCCATCGTCGGAGACTTGCAGGTAAAGGCCTCCGCCATCGGCGTACATGCCCGCAACCGTTGCTTTCGAAACTTCCCTTGTGCTGAGCCTTGCGATTGCTCTCGCCATCTCTCCGCCTAACTCTTCCTACCTGCTTTTCTACCCACATTCCGACTGTGAATTGTGGCGAACATTTGCGAACTATATCTGACCACCAGGCGCAAAAAACCGCGAATATCTGCCGTTCTTCGGTCCTTTGTAAACGACCGCGAATGCCGGTCAGTTCGGCACCCGATCGGCTCTCTCCCGCGGCAAAAAACGCCTCGTTTCCGCTGAATTTGCCGGCAACGACACGGTTTGGAGGGGATTTTCTGGCACAACTTGGCGTTCACTTCCAAGCTTATGTCGAGGTGACGCGCCGTGATAGCAGAGCCGGAGGACAAGACTGCGGGACCGGTCAGGACGACCTGGCGCGTGGAGGCTGTTTTGCGGCGCCTCGACCGGACGATCGCCCAGGCAGAAGAGAGACTGCGCCGCGGCGCGCCCGGCGAATTGCGCTCGCTGACCCAGTTGAAGCGGCAGCGTACCGAGCTCAACCTCCTCCTCGTCGCGAGGCGAATCGAGGTCAAGAAACAGCTCGTGAGTCTTCAACGATGGCGCGATGGCTTCGGTGCGGGTCGCGACATCCTGCGCGATACCGGCAGCTAGGTTTGCGACCCGAAGCTTGCGGCCTTTTCCTCGGGTGAAATATAGTCGCGAATGATCCGGGCCTGCTGTCAGGCAGACGATTCCGGCTAGGTATGGTTGCGTCGTTTCTGAACTGGTTCATCAATTTTCCTGCCGCCGTCGCCGTCGCGCTGCTATGCGCCTCGTCCGCTTTCATGCCCGCGGCCGCCGCGCAGCAAGAGTATCGCTATCGGATCAGACATCCCTTCTTCGGCACCGTCGGCACCTACACCAACATCGTGAAGCAGAATGGCGAGGATACCGAGGTCGATACCGAACTCCACGCCGTCGCCAGCCTGATCGGCATCGTCTTCTATCGCCAGGATTCGCACCGGGTCGAGCATTGGCATGGCGACCGGCTGATCTCCTTCGACGGAACGACGGTGGAGAATGGCGAGAAGATTCTTGTACATGGCGAAGCGAAGGGCAAAGACGGCTTCGTCATCACCTCGCCCTTCGGCACCGTTGTGGCGCCGGCCGATGTCTATCCCGAGAATCCCCGGAAGGGCATGGTCTGGAAGAGCAGCTCGGTGATGATCATGTCCACCAAGGACGGCGAGCTCTATCCCGCAAAAGTGAGCGAGAGCATGGGTAAGCCGGATTTCTGGCCGCCCGCCGCGCCGATGCTTCGCCAGTTCGTCATCGCCGATGGCGATCGGCGCAAATATGTGTGGGCGGACGATCGCGGCGTGCCCGTCGCCTTCCGCACCTTCGAGCAGGGATCGGCGATCGACTTCGTGCTCGTACCGTAAGCGCTACTGATTGTTCGGCTTGTGCTCGTTGCCTGGATGCGCCTGCGGATTCGGCGGATGGGCGGCCTCTTTCGGTGGCGCCTTGGGTGCCGCCGACTCTGGATGCGGCGCCGCCGGCGCACGCACCCAGCCCGAGGGGGTCGGCGCGAGCCTGGTCTGCTGCACCGGCCGCTGAACGACGGCAGCAGGCGGCTTCGGTGCGGCGGGTGGGTTGCTGGCGGGCGGCGCCTTGGGCGGAGTAGCCGCGGCCTGATGCGGCGGCGCCGCCGGGCCAGGTGCAGGCGCGCTCGGAGGCGCAGCCCGCGGCGGCGTATGGGCGGCGCTCAGATCCTTGGCCGGTGCGTTCGGCGCGGCAGGCGGAGCAGGCGCCGTCGGCGGCTTTGGCGAAGCAATGTTCGCATTTCGCGGCGCGGCGGGCGGCGCTGTCCTCGCCCGCAAGCTCGGCCCAGGCGCTTTCGGCACGGAGGGCTCCGCGACGGCGGCATGCGTGCTCGCCGGCGCTTGCACCGGCACAGGCTTGGCCGCCACCGTCGCCGGCGCGTTCGGCCGGGGCAGCAATGTCTGCGCCGCGGCGGGTTGTGCGACGCCGGCCTTTGCCGCGGGTGTCGGCTGAAGATGAGCGACCGACGGCGCCACCTGGACCTGCGCAAGCTGCTCACGCGGCACGGCGACGGTGGCCTTTTGGACAGGGGCTGCGCGGGTGAACGCGGCCGCGGGCACCACGGTCGCCGCTTGCTGGTTGACGAACTTGTTGACCACCACCGTCTTCGTCACGGTCACGTTGGTGATGTTGTTGATGACGGTGCGGTTCACATTCGTGACATTGACGTTGCGCACATACTCGACACTGGTCCGGTAATAGGGGTGATACACCTCGGAAGGCGCGAGCGGGACCCAGCCGACCGCCGCAAGCGCCGCACCGGTCGAGATGGTGACGCCCCAGCCGGCGCCGCCGACGAAGGCGACGAGTGCCGGCGCGTAGACCGGACGCGGGACCACCGTACCGGGGACCCATGCCCAGCGGTCGTTGATCACGACCCAGCGGCCGTAATGGAAGGGCGTGAATCCCCAAGGCGCGTCATCGATCCAGGTCCAACCCCAGGGCGCAACATAGGCCCAATGACCGTAGCGATAGGGAGCCCAACCCGCCTCCACGGTGGTCGGATACCAGACCGCGCCATAGGTGGGATCGGTGTTCCAGCGGCCGTTGCTGTCGAGGTCGCTATAGCCCGTCTCCTCGGGCGAGACATAACGTGATGCCTCCACCGCCGCCTCGCGCCGCTCGCGCGTCAGCGCCCAATCATCGAAGGGTGTCGCATTGCCTTCGCTGAGCGTGAAGCTCGGGGGATCGCCAGCGATGACCGCCGTCTCGCCGGATAGAATTTCCAGCACGGAACGTGGTCCGTTGGTGGTTGCCCTTCCCTCGAGAACCGTGACTTCGGTCCGGTCGGGTGGCGCATTGCCGTCGGGTTGGCCGGCATCGATGTGGTAGCTGCCGGGCTGCACGAGATCGAGCTCGCCCCGCGGCGTCAGCACCTGCACGCCGCCCGGCGGCATGGTCCTGAGATGCACGTTGACGACACCCTGATCGACCTGTAGCCGCGTCGCGCCGTCGTCGAGGGCGACGATATCGAGCAGCGTCGTCCCATCCATGCGAATCTCGCTCGAGCCCACCTGAATCTCGACACGAGCATCGGGTTCGGTCCAGAAGGACTCGCCGGCGGTCACGGGATAATTGAGTGTCGCGGGCGACCATTGATCCTGATCCGGGGTGCGAAACGATGCCACGCCTTCCATGTAGCTCAAGCGCCCGACGCGTCCCGGCGGATCGGCAAAGGCCGCCGCTGAGCCGATCAGAAGCGCGGCGCAGGCCGAGATGAGCTTGAGCGACATGGTTCCTACCGGCATGGTCAAATCCTTTTGCGACCCGCGATGAGCGCGTCAATATGGCTCACACTCCTTTCGGGGGGTGTGAGCGATCTGTGAGATCACGGATACAACGGGCGAGTCCGGAAAAAATGCCGGAGCGCGATCAATGGATCGCGGCATACATGATTTTTTCTTCCGTCGCCTCGAAGGCGGAGTATTCCTCGACCACCTTGCCCTGACGGCTGACCAGGATGCGATCGGACAGCGCCATGATCTCGGGCAAGTAGGACGAAATCACCACCACCGCCTTCCCCTCATCGGCCAAGCGATTGATGAGCTGATGAATTTCGGCAATCGCTCCGACATCGACGCCGCGCGTCGGCTCGTCGAAAATGATGAGTTCCGGCTCCTGCACCAGCGATTTCGCGATCACGACCTTTTGCTGGTTGCCGCCGCTGAGCTCGACGGCTTTAACGTCCCGGCCGATGGCCCTGATGTTCAGCCGCTTGATCCAGGTCTCGCCCGCCTCCGCTTCCTCGCGCGCGGATATCAACGGCCGCCTTCGCCCGAGCTTGGCAAGCAGCCCCATATAGACGTTGCGCGCGATCGACATCGTCTCGAAGAAGCCTTCGAGCTTGCGGTCCTCCGTGACATAGACGATCCCGTCGCGCATCGCCGGCGCCGGGACGCGATAGCGGACGGGCTTGTCGTGCAACAGGATCTCGCCGCCATGGAAAAAATCGCGCTTGATGACGCCCGCCACCACCTTGAACGTCTCGGTGCGGCCCGCGCCGACAAGGCCGAAAATGCCGGTGATCTGGCCGGCGAAGATCGACAGCGAGTTGTTTTTCACCATCGCGGCCATGCGCAAATTCTGGATGGAGAGGACGCGCTTTCCGGCGGGACGGACGGAGTTCTTGCGGCGACCGTAGAGCGTTTGCGACAAATCGCGCCCGACCATGGCCTGAACGATGCGCGCGCGGTCGAAATTGGCCGCTCGATCGGTGACGACGTGCTTGCCGTCGCGGAGCACGGTGATGCGATCGGCAATTTGCAACGCCTCTTCCAAGGCATGCGAGATGAAGATGACGGAGACGCCGCGTCTCTTGAGATCGAAGACGAGATCGAAGAAGTATTTCTTCTCTTCCGGCGTCAAGCTTGCTGTCGGCTCGTCGAAAATGATGACCTTGGCTCGATGCAGCACGGCGCGCGCGATCTCGACCATTTGCTTCTTCGCGGCGCCAAGCAGGCTCACCGTCGTGGTCGGGTCCACATCGAAATTGAGCGACTGCAAAAATTGCTGCGCGGCGATGTTGATGCCACGCACGCGATTGAAGAATTTTTCTTGGCCGAGAAAAAGATTCTGCGCCACGGTCATCGAGGGCACGAGGCTGTTCTCCTGGAACACCATGGCGATGCCGAGCTCGCGCGCATCGAGCGGTGTGCGCGGATGAACCTCCCGTCCCTCGATCAACAACTGGCCGGAGGTCAAGGTGACGACGCCGGCGATGATCTTGGTGAGCGTCGACTTTCCGGCGCCGTTCTCACCGACCAGCGCATGAATTTCGCCGCGCTCGAGCGTGAAATCGACCCCTTCGATCGCGGGAACGCCGGCATAGGTCTTCGTTGCCCGCCGCAGCTCCAGGATCGGCGTAGTCATGCCTGCAAGCTCCGCTCCGCATCGGCGATCGACAGTTTGAGGATGCGCCGTGGTCCTTTTGCCAGGACGTAGAGATCTCCGGCGCACTCGACCGCCGCAACGACGCCGTGATTGTTGCCGTCGACCCGGCTATGCAGCGAGTAGCGCGGCAATCCTTCCGGTGTCAGGCGTATGACAAGCCCATAGGAGCGTGGCGGCGCCCAAGGCTTGACGATGCCCATCGTCTTGAGATGCGCACCTTGCATCGGCTCGAGATATGTGTTGCCGGAGCGAAGCGCGGGGGCCACCCAGTATTGCGGATCGATCTCGCGCATCATCCGCCTGCGGAAGGCCGGCTCGCGCAAGACGAACTCGACCAGCATCGTGCGCGCGATAAAGGCCGTGAGCCAGAAGCCGCCACCCGCCGCTGCGGCAATGCGCGAAGGATAGATCGGCAGGCGGTTCAAAACGGCCGTTCCGGACGCCTCTGCGCCGAACCGCATGACCCGATGCCGCCAGCTCTCCGACACCCAAATCTCGCCGCCCGAAGTGCAGGCGCCGAAGGCGTAGGCCAGACCGCGCGCCCTCTCGCGCGCCTCACCGCTCCGGAGATCGAGTTCGACCACGCGGCCGGTTCGGCCGAGCTCCATGAGGTCGTGGCACCAGCGCTCATAAGGTTGAGTCTCGGAGCCATCGGTGACCACGAGCGCCCCGCCCGGTGTCACGCAGATCGCATTAACGGCATGAAATGGCTGGTCTCCGCCGGCGTTCCAACAACGCCCGTCATGCCTGCCACCGACAACGCGCACCTCGCGGCCGTCAAGCGCGACCGCCATGCCGCCATCGGGGAGACAGGCGAGTGCCGTCACGGTCCGATCGAAACGAGCGGTCTCGGCGAATCCATCGGCCTCGTGGCGGAGAATGCGGACACCATCCGCCGCGAAAAGCGCGGTGCCGTCCGTCGCGAGATCTTCCGGCGCATCGAGTTCCGCAAGAGTGCCGGCGTTTTCGAGCAACTGGTTGGGCTTGAGCGCGCCGTCAAAGGGGGGAACGGTGATCGCCGCTTCGCCTCGTCCAAGAAAATTATCGACGATGCCGCGCAAGGCCGCGATCACGATCGCCGTCTCCAGCGCCGGTCGTATTGGACGAATTCGGGGTCCGCCTTCGGCAGCTTGTAGCGGCCGATGCGGTTGTTCATGACCCCGCCGAGATAAAGATAGCCGCGATGCTCGCGCATCGACGTGATCATCGGATGATTGACGCCGCCGAGATCCCAAAGTGATTCCAGCACCTCGCCCTTCTCATTGAATTTGATGACGCACCCCGTGTTGATGTTCGGGAACAGCCATTCATCGACCGGCACGCGCTTGGCCATGCGGCGGCGAAAGCCCGGCATTCGCCAGGCAAGGTCGAGCGCCGGGCAGCGCATGCCGACCATGGCGAGCCAGTAATTGCCGTCGGATGCCAGATTGATGTTGTCGGGATAGCCCGGCAGATTGTCCATGACCATCTCGATCTTGCCGGCTTTCGGTCCGTCGAACCAATAGCGCTTGACCGTGCAGCCCCAGGTCTCCGCGAACAGGATCGACTGCTCGTCGCTCGCCACGCAGATGCCGTTGGGGAATTTGAGATTGCGGATCACCGTGCGCGTCGTGTTGGTCTTGGGGTCGTAGCAGATGATGCGGCCATTGCCGCGCGCCTCCAACCCGTCGACCGGCCATTCATGCATCTCGTAGCGAATGGTCGCTTCGGAAAAGAAGATGCGTCCGTCGGGCGCAATGTCGAGATCGTCGGCAAGGCGCAAGCGGCTATCGTCGTTGACGGCGCGAAGACTCCGATTGGTCTCGTCGGTAGCTTTCTCGACCTTGCGATCCGGCGTGATCCGGTAAAGCCCCATGCCGCCGACACAGACATAGAGATTGTCGCTCCGGTCGAAGGCCATGCCGAGCGGCTGGCCGCCGATATGCGCATAGACCTCCATGCGCTCATAGTCCGGCGGGAAGAAGCGGATGATATCGCCGTGGCGCGAGCCGGCAAAGAGATTGTCCTCGCGGTCGAGGATCACATCCTCCGGCGCCTCGATCCGCCCCAGCCCGATCGCCGTCACATTCCGCAGCTTGTCATTGACGGCGAAGGCGGTGCCGCTGCCGGCGGCGGTGGACGGCGCCTTGGGCATGCCATGATAGGTGGGGCTGACATAGACCTTGCTGATGATGCGATGGCGGTTCTTGAGCCAGCGGATGTCGATCACCGCGGCGGTGACGAGGATGCCCGCGAGAATCATGCG
>DATGMP010000016.1:0-5420 GCA_035293565.1 Alphaproteobacteria bacterium
AGCAGCTTGTCGGACTTCGAGATCCAGACCGCCTTGCGCCGACCCTTCAGCCAGTTGTCCAGGATGATGCCGGCCGACTGGCGGCCCTTGCCGGCGCCGGTGCCGTCGCCGAGAAACCAGCCGCGGCGAAAGCGGACGCGGTTTTCAGCATCGTCGCGCGCGGCGATAACGACATCGAAGGTCGCGTCGACCGACCAGGAACCGACGAGGAAGTCGGAGTGGGCTTCGCCGGCATAGACGACGGATTCGAGCTGAGCGTCCGACAGCAAGCCTTCGGTGACGAGGTTTGCAGGCAGATGCGGCCGGTAGGACGGTTTCGGCAGCGCGACCGAAGCCATCGCCGCCGACTGCACCAGCTTGGTGGGATGGGCCTGAGAACCGGGAATACGGATCGACTGCAATCCGTATTCTTCATAAAGCGCATCCGTGAGGCGCTCGCTCTCCGGCGGCGTCCAGTCGATGGTCTCGTAAGCAAGCTCCCCCACGTCCGGTTCGGGGAGCGCCGGAACGGAGGACGGACGCATCGCGAAGGCGCGCACCGTGCGCGGGATGGCCGGGCGCATCGCGAAGGCGCGCACCGTGCGCGGGATGGCCGGGCGCGCACCGGTAACGGCGATGGACGCTTCAACCGGCATACGCGGTGGAACCTGCTCGATGACCCAGGCGAGCAAGGTGGCTGCATCCCGCGCGACACCCGGAGAGTCAGGGAACACGCCCGGATTGACGGCAGGCTGCTTGTCGATGACGAGCAGTCGCGTGTCGATGGTAGTCCCATGCTTCGCATAGACGACGCCGTCGATGGCGGCGGAGAACACGAGCTGGCCGCGCTCCTGCAGGCAAGCGAAGGCGTCGGTCCAAGCTGGATTGTCGGGCGCGAAGCTCGATCCGGTGATCGCGACGAGACGCCCGCCGTCGCATAGCCGCGCCAAGGCAGAGGCGACATGGCGAAGGGCCGCGTCCGCCATGCGCCGATCGACATTCGCCATCGCCGAGAAGGGCGGGTTCATCAGAACCACGCTCGGCGCAATCCCGGCGTCGAGATGATCGTCGATCTGCGCCGCGTCGAAACGGGTCACGGCGATGCCCGGGAAGAGGGGGTCGAGCAACCCCGCGCGGGCCTCGGCCAGCTCGTTAAGGACCAGCGAGCCGCCAGCCAGTTCGGCGATGATGGCGAGCAGCCCGGTGCCGGCAGAAGGCTCGAGTACCCGATCACCGGGCGTGATGGCGGCGGCTGTACATGCGGCGAGTCCGAGCGGGATCGGCGTCGAGAATTGTTGGAGCGCTTGGCTCTCCTCGGAGCGGCGCGTGTGGGTGGGGAGAAGGCTCGCGATCCTCGCCAGCATCGGCAGCGCGGCAACCGGAGACCCGGCTTTGCGGAAAAGCGCGTTGCCGTATTTGCGCAGGAGCAGGACCGTCGCCGCCTCGCAGGCGTCATAAGCGGTCTTCCAATCCCAGGCGCCAGTCGCATCGGAGGCGCCGAAGGCGGACTCCATCGCGGCGCGCAGGATGCCGGCGTCGATGCGGCGTCCGCGTTCGAGATCGGGGAGAAGAAGCCGCGCGGCCTGGGCGATGGCGGCAGATAGGGGCACGACCGATGGCGCGGTCGAGCCGGCGGCCACGGAGCTGGAAGGATTCGTCATGAAGGGGACCTCGGGAGAGCGGGAACGGGCTAAGCCGCCGGGCGCTCTCTCTCGACCCGACCGGCTCAAACCCGTCCCGGCAGGCCTCTCGCTCTCTTCACGCTGCCGCCCCCACACACCGGCATTGGATATTCAGCGGTCACGTCGTTTGGCGCGCGAAGTTGCGAGGGTGCGCGCCAGCCAGCCGTTGGTATCGGTCCAGGCGATCGTCTCGCGGGTAGCGAGATCGAGCACATGCGCGCCGCCACCGAAAGCGTTGACGCGTGGCCGCGAGCAGGAGTTCGCCCATTGGAAGCCCCAGCGGCCGGTGAGACCGAAAGCCTCGGCGCAGCGCTGAACGAAGAGGATCACCTGCTGGGGATCGCCGGTGACGTCGTCGCGAATCCATAGCGCGGTGCCGCCGTGCTCCGGCTGGATGGAGAGGAGGAAGCCGTCGGGCGGCACGTCTTCCTGCGCGGCTTCCTCCATGAACGCCTGGTAGAGACCGAGCGCGCGCGTGGCGTTGTCGGGCGTGCCGACATCGAGCACGCATGAGAAGTGAGTGAAGAAGTCAGCCATAACGGCCTCCTGAAACGACGAAGCCCGGCGCGAAGGCCGGGCTCTCTCTGGATTGGTGGTGGTGCGGGGATCAGCCGGTCGGGCTGTCGTGGATGCGGTCGTCGTCGAACGCGACGTCCTCGGCCACGGCGTGGCGACCATCCGGCGCCACGCGGTCGATGAAGGCGATCACACCTTCCCGCCGCTCCTCGATGTCGATGTGTTCGGGATGGGCGCAAGACTCCATCGCGGCTTTCGCCGCCGCCTTGGCCTTCTCGATCGCGTCCGCGTCGGCATCGGCCTCAACGGTGAAGCCGTCATAGGCGCGCAGCCAGAACCCGATCTTGACGATGTATTCGGTCATGGCGCGACTCCCTCGATCCCCGGATCGCGGGCATCAGCGAGGATCGCCTCGCCTTTGGTGATCGCCACGTCCGCTCGTTGCCGCCAGAACGGCGGATCGGGTGTCGCGCCATTCGACGGGTGTGCGAGGACCTTGATAATCCCGAGCAAGATCTCGAAATGGTCGGCCTTGCGTTGCACGGTCTCGCCGAACTGCGACGGAACGGGTAGCGCGGTCACACAATAGGCGCTGTCGGGTCCCGGCCAGGCGCCGGTGATGTAAGTCTCGCCGGAGGATTCGAAATCCTCCTTTTGATCCGACCAGTCATTGTCGTTGATAGCGAGACGGCCGGCTGCTCGACGGTGTCAGCTTCATAGGTGCGCTGCCGGTAGATGGGAATGCGATAGGTGGCTTCGATGGTGAAGAACGGCATGATGACCTCCAGAAATGCGAAAGCCCGGCGCGATGGCCGGGCTTCGGGATGGACGGGTTGGGGGGTGATCGGCGTCAGAGACGCCAGGTTCGGACGAGGCGCTGTGCTTCGGGGTGATGCGCGAGCATCTCGCGATAGAAGCGGTGGCGCGCTTCGCGATGCGCCGGGTCGCCACGCTTGCGCCGCGTCAGCTTGCGCGCGGCGGCCCGGACGACGGCGCGCCAGCCGTCATGGGCGGTGATGTCAAGACGCAGATAGGTGCCGTACATGATCAGGGGCCTCCCGATGCTACGGCCGCGAAGGGATCGACCTGCTTGTGGATCGGCTGCGCGCGGCCCATCCAGGGCTCGGGCCGGATACAGCGTACCCAGTCGGCGAAGCTCGGGATGAAGCCGAGATCCTCCACGACATGCTGTTCGCCGATCAGCCGGACAGGAACGACACGCCCGGTCGAGATGATGATGGTAGCGCCGAAGAAGCGCTCCAGCATGAAGATGCCTTCGGCATGATGGCGCAGGGCGCGATGGCGAAAGTCGGCGGTGATCGCCTTCGATTCATCGAACCACTGATGCAGCGGCAGATAGTCGTCCGCGACGCCACCCCACTTCTTCACCGAAGAGAGCGCGTGATGATAACAATGTCCCATCGCCGCCTCCTCAGAACACATGCTGCGAATAATCGGAGGCGGTGTAGCGCTCGTTGTAGTCGAGCGTGATCGTCCGCTCGGCGACGTCGAAGGTGAAGTCGCCATAGGCGCCGTCGTTGTTTTCCCAGCCGCAATGCGTGTCGGTGAGAAAATCGTAGGCGAGTCGCTCGACGACGTCAGCGATGCTGATGTTCGAGCGATTCGGTTCGACCTGATCCCACATGGCGTCAGCGATGTCGATGGTGACTTTGGGCATGGTGACGACAGTGTCGCCGGCCTTTACCTCGACGCTTTCGATCTGTCCGCTGTCGCCGTAGCCGTCGAAGCTGACGACGACGAGCGTGACGCCGGCGGCCGCGAGCGCATCGAACAGCACGGCCTTGTTGAGCGGTTGCAGCTCGGCGCGCAGCCAATCCTGGGTGGTGCGCTTGGTCTCCCAATCGGATGGGACGCCGTCGTTGGCAGATGGGATATCGGAAGCATTCGTCATGGTGGTCTCCTGAAACGAAATCGCCCGGCGCGATGGCCGGGCTGAGTGGGTTGGTTGGATGGTGAGGTGAGCGGGACGGCTCAGACCGCCCCGCTCTCGATGGTCATTCGGCGGCGATCACGGCCGGCTGTTCGGTCTCGCCTTCGTCGGCGCTGTCCTCGTTGTCGGTGAGAAAGGCGGGCAGCGTTTCCTCGTCGCCGGCCGCGTCGGCATCGGTTGCCTCGGCACTCGCGGCATCAGACGTGCGGAGCGGCTCGGGCAGCCAGCCTGTGCCGTCGAGCAACCGCTCAGCCTCCTTCGCCATGTCCGCCTTCTTCAGGTGGTCGATGAGCTGGGCCGACTGCTCGCCCTTCGCCTCGCGCACCGCTTCGAGGATGCGAGGCTTGGTGACGCGGCCGAGATAGCTATCGACGGTCGGCCGCCAGCCGGCTTCCACCATGTCGAGCCCGACCGCGCGCGCAATCCGGTCAGCCTGGACGAGACGGCGCTGGACGCCATGAACCGAGACGCCAGGACCGCCATAGCGATCGCCCTTCTCGTAGAGCGCGTTGACGCCGAACGAGACGCAATGCGCAAGGAGCGTGCTGCGGCTGGTCTCGTCGAGAGCGGCGAGCCAGTCCCAGAGCGCTGCCTCGTCCTTCGGCAGATCGGCCTTCCAGGCCTCGTGCCGTTCCGCGACCGCCTTGGCGGACGGACTGTCCTTCAGATCTGCCGGCTGGACGGAGAAAAACACATGCCGCACAGACGCCTGGAGACAAGCGCCCGGCGCCGTGTAGTGGAAGGTGTCGAGGCAGAACTTGTGCAGCAAGGCCGTCATTGCGACATGCGGATTATTCGCCACGGCGTCCCGTAGCGCGAGCGTGCGATAGGCGGTCAACTCGCTCACCAGGCGGTCGGGGAGCGGCTTGACGGTGTCGTCCTCGTCGTCCTCGGCTTCCGGCTGGCCGCCGATCGTGATGACGGCGCGCTGGACCGCGGACGAGGATGGATCACTGCCGTGCTGATCGACATCGGCCTCCGCTTCGCCGTCGCCATCTACGGCAGCCGGCGCCTCGTCCTCGGGCCGGACATAGCCGCGATCGATCGATAGGCCGCCATCCGCATCGATGCTGACGAAGACGCCGGCGCGGGCGATCTCGGCCGGATCGTACCTGACCGGCCGATCCTCGAAAGCGGCGAGCGCTGTCTCGATTTCGCCGAGGCGTGCGTCCACCTCGTCGGGCAGCTCGTCGGCGTTCTCGTATTCGGCTTCGAGCTTGGCGTACTCGGCGTTCAAGGCATCGATCGTCGCCTGTTCTTCGGCGGTGAGGTCAGTCAGCGTGCCGCCAAGC
>DATGMP010000017.1:0-41308 GCA_035293565.1 Alphaproteobacteria bacterium
ACCAACCCGCGGATAAGAGCCCGATCAACCGTCGTCCATGCTTCCTGCCGTCCACATTGGGCGCCGATACAATCAAGTATCACCTGCAAATGCAGGCCGAATCACGACGCCTTGCTGTTGACATCACGGACATAAGAGCCCCGGAATCCTATCAAAAGGAATAGCTAGCTGTGGGTGCTTACAACCTAAGCTGGTCGGAGTGAGAGGATTCGAACCTCCGGCCCCTGCGTCCCGAACACAGTGCTCTACCAGGCTGAGCTACACTCCGGCGACCGGCTTTGGCGGCAGGCCGGGACATATAGCGCCCGCGTCGGCTTCCCGCAAGCGACGTTCAGAATTCGCGATCCAGACAGAACTCGACCAGCGCGTCGAGCGTGGTTCTGAGCGGACTGGTCGGCAGCGATTTGAGGGCCGCGCGAGCCCGGCCGCCGTGGGCCCGTGCGAGCTCCAGAGCCGAAACGAAGCCGCGATGACGGGCAATGAGCGCCGTGGCGTGCTCGAGATCGCCCTCGCGTTGGACCGATTGCTCGAGGGTCCGGCGCCAGAAGGCGCGCTCGATATCGTTGCCGCGCTCGATCGCATAGACCACCGGCAGGGTCAGCTTGCCTTCACGGAAATCGTCGCCGACCGTCTTACCGAGCAAGGCTTCGCGTGCGGAATAATCCAGAACGTCGTCGACGATCTGGAAGGCGATGCCGAAATTAAGACCGAACGCATGCAGCGCCTCGGCATCGCTGGTTGGACGGTCCGCGACGACGGCGCCGATTTCGCAGGCCGCGGCGAAAAGGGCAGCGGTCTTGGCCGTCACGACCGCGAGATATTCCGCCTCGGATGTGTCGAGATTGTTGCTCGTCGCAAGCTGCATCACCTCGCCCTCGGCGATAATCGCCGAGGCCCGGGACAGGATGCGCAGCACGTCGATCGAACCGTCCTCGACCATTAACTCGAAAGACCGGCTAAACAGAAAATCGCCGACCAGAACGCTTGCCTGATTTCCGAACAGCGCGTTGGCGGAATGTTGCCCTCGCCGGCGTTCGCTCTCATCCACCACATCATCGTGCAGGAGGGTCGCCGTATGGATGAATTCGACCGCGGCGGCGAGTTTGTGATGGCGGCTGCCCGCATAGCCGCACAGGCGCGCCGAGGCCAAGGTCAACAACGGCCGAAGCCGCTTGCCGCCCGCGGCCACGATATAGCCGGCAAGCTGCGGAATCAGGGCGACCGGCGACTGCATGCGGTCGACGATGATCCGGTTCACCTGAGCCATCTCATCAGTCAGCATGGTACTCAGCCGATCCAGCGCGGCGATCGGGCGGTCCTTGATCGTGGGATCGAAAGCCGCCGCGCGTTCGGGCTCGGGCGTGTCGGCGCGCCGCTCAGCGAGGAAGGTCATTGCGCGGTCCCGCGCACGACGTTGGGGCGGACCGTCGGCGAAATCATGGCCTTATGAACCGGATTCGATGATCGAGCGCCAGCGCGGCGAAGGGAAACCGGCTTTACCTCGATCTGTGCCGATGAGAACATAAACAGGAAGCCTTTCCGGTCAAGATGAGCATGGGTCGCGTATGAAAGAACTGATCCGCACCAATGATCCGGTGTTGCTTTCCTGGGTCCAGGCCACGCTGGCCGACGAGGGCATCGAGGCCGTGATATTCGATCAATATATGAGCGCGGTCGAGGGCTCGATCGGCGCCTTTCCTCGTCGTGTCATGGTGCTGGACAAGGATCTGGAGCGGGCGCGGCGCATTCTCGATGCGGCAAGAGCTGGAGCCTCCTCATAAGTACCGATACGACCGCCGACCGGCTGCTCGGCGGCAGGATCAAGCTCGCGCAGCCCGCCGCAGGCTACAGAGTAGCAATCGATCCGATCTTCCTGGCGGCGGCTGTGGCCGCGACACCTGGAGACACGATTCTCGATGCCGGCTGCGGCACCGCCGCCGCGGCATTGTGCCTCTGGGCGCGCCTGCCAGGCTGCGAGATCGTCGGCGTCGAGCGCGAAGCCGAGGCCGCCAGGCTGGCCCGTGCCAACGTCCAGGCGAACGATGCCGGCGCCAGAATCACGATCGTCGAAACGGAGATCTCGGCCTACGTCGCCGACAGACCTGGGACCTTCCAGCACGTCATGATGAATCCGCCGTTTCACGAGGCCGGCAGCCATACGGCCTCGCCTCATGCGGGCAAGGCGGTGGCGCATGGCCAGTGTTCGATCGGCCTCGACGGCTGGATAAAGGCCGCGGCAACTGCGCTCGCACCGAACGGAAGGTTGATTCTGGTGCATCGGGCGGACCGGATGGGGGCGATCCTGCAAGCGCTCGAAGGCCCATTCGGCGCGGTCCGAGTCTTTCCGCTATGGCCGCGCGAGGGACAGGAGGCCAAGCGCATCCTCGTGGGCGCGATCAAAGGCCGGCGAACATTGCCGCGCCTCTTGGCCGGGCTTGTTCTCCATGAAACCGAGGGGGGCTATACGCAGGCGGCTGAGGCCGTGCTCCGCCATGGGGACCCATTGGATTTCGATTGGGGCGCGCATTAGGGTCGCGCGATGAAGCTTTTCGAAATCATCGCCGGCGTAATCCTCATCTGGTTCGCGCTGCGGGCCGTGCGCCAGGGAAGCCAACCAGCCGGCCCGATCGGAAAGGCCCGCAGGCAGGCCGCGTCGCGCCGGTCCGAAACCGCGCTCAAAGCAACCGAGACGGTGCTGTGCCGGAGCTGCGGAGCCTATGTACCGGCCGATCACCCGACCGCTTGCGAACGCCCGGATTGCCCATTTGCCAAGATAAGTTAATGGCGCCGAACCGCGCTTGATCCGCCAACGAGCCGTCGCGTAAGGTGCCCGGCCATTCATCCCGCTTCAGGCGAACGCTCGTAAATGGCCGAGAAGCCTCGCTCTTTTCAAGAAATCATCCTGCGGCTGCAGGAATATTGGTCGCATCAGGGCTGCGTCGTCCTTCAGCCCTATGACCTTGAGATGGGTGCCGGCACCTTCCACCCGGCGACGACGCTCCGCGCGCTCGGCAAGGAGCCCTGGCGCGCCGCCTATGTTCAGCCTTGTCGCCGCCCCTCCGACGGTCGCTATGGCGAGAATCCGAACCGGCTGCAGCATTATTATCAGTTTCAGGTCATCCTGAAGCCATCGCCGCCCGATAGCCAAAACCTCTATCTCGACAGCCTTCGCGCGCTCGGCATCGATCCGATGCTCCACGACATCCGCTTCGTGGAGGACGATTGGGAAAGCCCGACTCTCGGCGCCTGGGGGCTCGGCTGGGAGGTCTGGTGCGACGGAATGGAGGTGACCCAATACACCTACTTCCAGCAGGTCGGAGGTATCGAGTGCGACCCGGTCTCGGTCGAGCTTACCTACGGACTCGAGCGGATCGCGATGTATGTGCTCGATCATGAGAATGTCTACGACCTGCCCTACAACGATCCCGAGAGCCGCACGCCCGTCACTTATGGGGAGGTGTTCCTGCAGGACGAGCGGCAATTCTCGGCCTATAATTTCGAGGCGGCGGACACCGAGAAGCTCAAGATCCACTTCGAGGACGCAGAGCGCGAATGCGCCGCGCTCCTGGCGCGCCGGCTGCCCCTGCCCGCCTATGAGCAGTGCATCAAGTCGAGCCATTTTTTCAATCTGCTCGACGCCCGGGGCGTGATCAGCGTCGTCGAACGGCAGGCCTATATCGGCCGGGTGCGCGCCTTGGCTAAGGCCTGTTGCGAGGCTTATCTCGGGGTTGAGCATGGCGCCTGACCATCCGCTGATCCGCGACGCGACCGAGGCTGATATCCGAGCGATCGCCGCTATCTACGGAGACGAAGTCGAGAACGGCGTGGCCTCGTTCGAGGAGGTCGTCCCGTCGGAACAGGAGATGACGACCCGGATGGCGAAAATCGTTGGGCTGGGCCTCCCCTACCTCGCCGCCGAAGACAGCAACGGCCGGTTCCTTGGTTACAGCTATGCCGGTCCCTTTCACGCGCGGGCGGCGTATCGCTTCACGGTCGAGGACTCGATCTACATCGATCCGAGCGCCCGCGGACAGGGTGTCGGAAAGGCGCTTCTGAGAGAACTGATCGATCGCTGCGGAAAAGCCGGCTGCCGTCAGATGATGGCGCTCATCACTTATACGGACGACAGCCCGTCGATCGCCTTGCACATGAAAATGGGTTTTCGATCGATCGGCGTCGCGCAGGCGGTCGGGTATAAGCATGGCCGCTGGCTCGATGTCGCCTACATGCAGCGCGCCATCGGTCCCGGCCAGACAATCCCACCGGACCGGGCCGCTGCCGGTCAATCGATCGCGGGCTGACATGGCGGAATTCCTGCTCGAGCTCCTCTCCGAGGACATCCCCGCGCGCATGCAGGTGCAGGCCGCCGAGGATCTGAAACGTCTCGTCACCGAAAAGCTCGCCGAAGCTGGCCTCGGCTGGGACAAGGCCATCGCGCATTCGACGCCGAGGCGGTTGGCTCTCGTGATGAAGGGACTTCCGCTCCGCGCGCCCGACCGCACCGACGAGCGCAAGGGCCCGCGGGTCGGCTCGCCCGAGGGCGCCATTCAGGGTTTCCTCAAATCATCCGGCCTCGGATCGATCGACGAGGCCCAGATTCGCGAGACCGACAAAGGGGCGGTCTATTTTGCTGTCCGAGATGTGCGGGGCGAAAATACGGCGGATCTTCTGGCCAAGGCCATCATATCCGCGATCGAGCAGTTCCCATGGCCGAAATCGATGCGCTGGGCAAATGGCGCCGCTCGATGGGCCCGTCCCCTCCACGGCGTGCTGGCGCTGTTCGAAGGAGATGTTCTCCGTCATCGCGACGGTACGCCCTTCTCATTCGCATTATCAGGCCTCGAGGCGCTCCCGGCGACCCAGACTACGACCGGGCACCGCTTCCTCGCCCCCGATCCGTTCGCCGTCAAAAGCGTGGCGGATTACGAACAGAAGCTGCTCGATCACTACGTCGTCGCCGATCGCGAGAAGCGGAAATGGCGAATCCTCGGCGACGCGAAACGCCGGGCCGAGGAGCATGGCTTGGTCCTGGTCCCAGACGAGCCGCTCCTCGAGGAAGTCGCTGGCCTGGTGGAATGGCCGGTGGTTCTGGTCGGGTCGATCGACAGCGCCTTCATGACGCTGCCGTCGGAAGTTCGGCGCACAACGATGCGAGCCAATCAGAAATACTTCACGCTGGAACATCCCGGCGGCAAACCCGCACCGCGTTTCCTGATCGTCGCCAACATGGAGACCGAGGACGGCGGCGACGCGATCGTTGCCGGCAATGAGCGCGTGCTGCGCGCCCGCCTTTCCGACGCCCGGTTCTTCTACGAGCAGGATCTGAAGACACCTCTTCGCGAGCTCAGACCCAAGCTCGACAAGATCGCTTTCCATGCCAAGCTCGGCTCTGTGCTCGACCGAGTGATCCGCCTGGAAAAGCTGGTTGTCGAGATCGCGCAATACGTGCCGCGAGGCAATCCGACCCAAGCGATTGCTGCCGCGCTTCTCTGCAAATGCGACCTTGTCACGGGAATGGTCGGCGAGTTCCCAGAGCTCCAAGGCGTGATGGGGCGCTACTACGCGCTCGCCCAAGGCGAGGTGGGCGAAGTCGCCGACGCGGTGCGCGATCATTATAAGCCCCTCGGACCCACCGACGTCTGTCCGACGGCGCCGCTCTCGGTCGTGCTGGCCCTGGCCGAGAAGATCGACACCCTCGTCGGCTTCTTCGCCATCGACGAGGTCCCCACCGGCTCAAAGGATCCTTATGCGCTCCGTCGAGCCGCTCTCGGGGTCATCAGGCTGATCGTCGAGAACGGGCTTCGAATGCCCCTGAGGTCGCTCTTCCAGTCGGCCTACGAATTCTATCGCACGGATGCGCAGCATCACGGATTTACGAGGTCTCTTGGCGGCGCCGCGCTTCTCATCGACCAACTCCTGACCTTCTTCGCCGATCGGCTGAAGGTCGTCCTCAAGGAGCGGGGCGTCAGGCACGACCTGATCGATGCCGTCTTCGCCCTCGGCGGGGAAGACGATCTTGTCCGACTGTTGGACCGAGTCGCGGCTCTTCAGGAATTCCTGACGACCGAGGACGGCGGCAATCTGCTGACCGCCTACAGGCGGGCGGCCAATATCCTGCGTATCGAGGAAAAGCGGGACGGCGTCTCGTATGAAGGCCAACCGGACCCGGAGCTGCTGACCTTGCCCGAGGAAAGCGCCCTGGCCGAAGCGCTCAAAGCCGCGGCAAGCGAAGTGGAGCCGCTGATCGCCGCGGAGAACTTTCGAGGCGCGATGGCGATCTACGCGAAGCTGCGGCCTGTGGTGGACGCCTTCTTCGATCGGGTGACGGTGAATGCGGACGAGCCGGCGCTCAGAGTGAACCGCCTGCGCCTCTTGTCTCGCATCCGCAGCACGCTTAACAAGATCGCGGAATTCGCCCGTATTGCCTAATGCTTAACCCGCACTCGGCTAAGCCGCGGACGTTATTCGCATGTTCAGTCGACTCGACGCGTTTCTTGCCGCAAGGATGAGGATATGAGCACGAGCACCGCGACGCGCGCGGCCCCTGGCGCCGCCAGCCATCCGAAATGGGTCTACAGCTTCGGGGGCGGAAATAACGAAGGCCGCGCCGACATGCGCAATCTTCTTGGCGGCAAAGGCGCCAACCTCGCCGAAATGTCGAATCTCGGGCTGCCTGTCCCGCCCGGATTCACGATTACGACCGAAGTCTGCACCGCCTTTTATGCCAATGACCGCCGCTATCCCGCCGAGCTCGAGGCGCAAGTCACGGCCGCGGTCGCGCGGCTCGAGACGGCAATCGGCGCGGGCTTCGGCAAAGTCGACAATCCGCTCCTGGTCTCTGTCCGCTCCGGCGCCCGCGTTTCGATGCCGGGCATGATGGATACGGTGCTCAATCTCGGACTCAACGACGCGACCATCCAAGGCCTGATCCGTCGCTCGGGCGATGCCCGCTTTGCCTATGATTCCTACCGTCGCTTCATCCAGATGTACGGCAATGTCGTGCTGGGCATCGATCATCACGAATTCGAGGAGGTGCTCGAGACTTTCAAGCGCGACGCGGACCTTCATCTCGACACCGAATTAAAAGCCGAGGACTGGCAGGAGGTCATCCGCGGGTACAAGAAGGTGGTCGAGGACACCAAGGGCAGGCCGTTCCCGCAGGATGTCAGCGAACAGCTCTGGGGCGCTGTCGGCGCGGTATTCGGCAGCTGGATGAATCCGCGCGCCATCACCTACCGCCGACTCCATTCGATTCCCGAGGGCTGGGGCACGGCTGTCACCGTCCAGGCCATGGTGTTCGGCAATATGGGTGAGGATTGCGCGACCGGCGTCGCCTTCACCCGCAATCCCTCCACAGGCGAGAACGCCTTCTATGGCGAATATCTAATCAACGCGCAGGGCGAGGATGTCGTCGCCGGCATCCGGACGCCGCAGCATCTGACTGTCGCGGGCAAGAAGGCCAACCAGTCGAGCCTGCCGGCCATGGAAGAGACAATGCCGGAAGTGTTCGGGCAGCTGATGCAGGTCCGCGATAAGCTAGAGACGCACTATCGCGACATGCAGGACATCGAGTTCACGGTCCAACAGGGCAAGCTCTATATGCTGCAGACGCGCTCGGGAAAGCGCACGGCCGCAGCGGCGCTCCGGGTCGCGGTCGAGATGGCGAATGAGGGCTTGATCAATCACGAGGAGGCAATCAAGCGGGTCGAGCCTTTGGCCTTGGACCAGCTGCTCCACCCGACGATCGACCCCAAGGCGCATCGTGACGTGATCGCGAAGGGTCTGCCGGCCTCACCCGGCGCCGCGTCGGGCAAGATCGTGTTCCATGCCGACCAGGCCGAGGCAATGGCGCAAGGAGGGGAAAAAGTCATTCTCTGCCGCGTCGAGACGAGTCCTGAGGACATCCACGGCATGCATGCCGCGCAAGGTATTCTGACCACCCGCGGCGGCATGACGAGCCACGCGGCCGTGGTTGCGCGCGGAATGGGCCGGCCCTGCGTCTCCGGAGCCGGCGACCTGCGGATCGATTATAAGGAAGGCACTCTCTCGGTCCGCGGCCGACAACTGAACGCCGGCGACATCATCACGATCGACGGCTCGACGGGCGAGGTCATGGCCGGCGCCGTGCCGACCAAGCAACCCGAGCTGTCCGGCGATTTCGCAACGCTCATGAGTTGGGCCGACAAGGTGCGCCGTATGAAGGTTCGCGCCAACGCCGAGACGCCGCTCGACGCAGAAACCGCGCGCCGCTTCGGCGCCGAGGGCATCGGGCTTTGCCGCACCGAGCACATGTTCTTCGACGCGCAGCGCATCCTCGCGGTCCGCGAGATGATCCTCGCCAATGACGAAGCCGGCCGCCGCGCTGCGCTCGCCAAGATCGAGCCGATGCAGCGCAAGGATTTCGTCGAGCTGTTCAACATCATGGCCGGCCTGCCGGTCACGATCCGTCTGCTCGATCCGCCGCTGCACGAGTTCCTTCCGCATGGCGAGAAGGAGATCAATGAAGTCGCCAGCGCCCTGGGCCGCGATCCCGCGCGAGTCCATCATCGCGTCGCGGAACTGGTCGAAGCCAACCCGATGCTCGGCCATCGCGGTTGCCGTCTCGGCATCTCCTATCCGGAGATCTACGAGATGCAGGCTCGCGCCATCTTCGAAGCGGCCGTCGAGGTGAAGGCTGAGACCGGCGAGACGGTGATCCCGGAAATCATGATCCCTTTGGTCGGCACCAAGCGCGAGATCGAGATCCTGAAGGCCGTGATCGACCGCGTGGCCGGCGACATCGGACAGCGCGAGGGCCGTCAGATCGCATACCAGGTCGGCACGATGATCGAGCTGCCGCGTGCGGCGCTCCGAGCGGGGACGATCGCAGAGTGCGCGGAATTCTTCAGCTTCGGCACCAATGATCTCACCCAGACAGCCTTCGGCATGTCGCGCGACGATGCGGGCGCTTTTCTGCCCGCCTATCAGCGCGCAGGCATCCTGGAGCATGACCCGTTCGTGACGCTCGACACGGCTGGCGTGGGCGAACTGATCCAGATCGCCGCCGAACGCGGCCGAGCGGCACGCTCCAATCTGAAGCTCGGCATCTGCGGCGAGCATGGCGGCGACCCCGCCTCGATCCGCTTCTGCGAGACTGTCGGCCTGGACTACGTGTCCTGCTCGCCCTATCGCGTGCCGATCGCCCGCTTGGCGGCCGCCCAGGCGGCGCTGGCGCAGCGGGATGCGGGGAAGTAGGTCGCGTTAGGCGGCAGGCATCGCCTTCGCGCCTCGCACCAGCCGCCCCGGCAGCGCGCGGGTCGGTTCGCCGTCGCGGTAGGTCACCTGTCCGCTCACGATGGTCGCCACATAGCCCTTGGCCTTCTGGCTGACGCGGCGGCCGCCTTCCGGCAGGTCATAGGCGACGCGTGGGCTCTCCATTGTGAGATTGGCGAAGTCGATCACGTTGAGGTCGGCCTTGTAGCCGATCGCAACACGGCCGCGGTCATGCAGGCCGACGGCGTCCGCGGTTTCGCTGGTGAGTCGTTTGATCACCCGCGGCACCGACAGGCGTTCGCCCTTCCGGTCGCGCGCCCAATGCGTGAGCATCGTGGTCGGATAGGAGGCGTCGCAAAGAAAGCCAAGGTGCGCGCCGCCGTCGCCCAGGCCGAGCACAGTGTTCTTCCGGCTCAGCATCGAAAGCGAAGCGTTCAGCGTGCCGTCGACGAAATTCACGACCGGGCTCGCGAGCACCGCCCTGCCCTCCTGCTCCATCAGCAGATCATAGGCCATTTCGGCTGGCGTCACGCCGCGTGACCGGGCAAGGGCGTCGATCATCCGCTCCGGTCCCGGCTCATAGTTCGGCGGATTGCCCAGCGGGAACATGGCCTCGAAACCACGCACCCGCTCGGCGGCGGGTGGATCATCGGGGCCGATAACCGGTTTTTCGGCGATGATTTTCGCTCTCACCGCCGGATCCTTGAGCGACTTCAGCCTCTGCTCCGGCGACAGGGCCGCCAGCGGCCGATAACTCGGGCAGAAGGAGAATGGGTTGAAGTTGAGCTCGAAGCCAAGAAGCATCCCGACCGGGCGGCCGAAGACCTGGGCGACGACCGGCAGCCCGTCCGCCGCGCAGCGATCGATCCAATCGAGCAGCTTGCCTGCCTTGTCCGGCGCGTGATGCCATTGGATGACCGGCACCGAGAGCGGTCGCCCCGAAGCCTCCACGACTCGCCGCCACATGGCGCATTCATGCTCGATATCGGCGAAGTCGGACGCGATTTCGATCACCCCCTGCCCGACCTTGCCCATGGCCCGCGCGATCGCGGTCAGCT
This sequence comes from Alphaproteobacteria bacterium, assembly GCA_035293565.1. Classification (GTDB taxonomy): domain Bacteria; phylum Pseudomonadota; class Alphaproteobacteria; order BOG-932; family Roseiterribacteraceae; genus DATGMP01. The sequence continues at coordinate 10,311 of DATGMP010000017.1, forward strand.
CATCTTCCGAGGCCGTCAGAGTCGGCGTCGGGCGCCCGTCGCTCGCCCTGTGGTTGAGCGAGCGGGATGTCGAGAAGCCGAGAGCGCCCGCTTGCATCGCTTCGGCCGCGAGCGATCCCATCTGCCGCATATCGTCTTCGTTCGCCGGCTCGCGATCGATGCCGCGCTGGCCCATGGCGAACACGCGGAGCGCCGCATGCGGCAGCTGCGCGCCGAAATCGATGTCGTAGCGACGATCGGATAGGAATTCGAGATATTCGGGAAAGCTGGTCCAGGTCCAAGGCAGTCCGGCTGCGAGCACCGGCTCCGGCAAATCTTCAACCCCCTCCATCAGCTTGATCAGCCCCTGATGGTCCTCCGGCCGGCAGGGCGCGAAGCCGATGCCGCAATTGCCCATCACGGCCGTGGTCACACCGTGTCCCGAGGACGGCTGGAGACGCTCCTCCCATGTCACCTGACCGTCATAATGGGTATGGATGTCGACGAAGCCCGGTGTAACGAGGAGCCCCTTGACGTCGATCTCCTCGGCGCCTCGTCCGGAATAGGACCGTTCGACGGCGTGAATTTTCCCGTGCGAGACGGCCACATCCGCCTCAAACGGTTCGCCGCCGCGTCCATCGACGATCGTGCCGCCGCGCAGGACGATATCCGCAATTTCCGCCATCGTTCTTTCTCCCGGCATGCCCTTGGCAGGCGTTTGCAGCAAGCTTACGCTTCGATCGGAAAACACGCTACCGGGAGGAAAACGCGATGCCGCACGATCCGACGCTGCCGAGAATGATCTCCGCGGATTCGCACGTGACGGAGCCGCCTGGCTGCTACATCGACCACATAGAGAAGGCCTATCGCGACCGGGCGCCTCGCGTCATACGCGAAGCCGATGGCGGTGATTCCTTCGTCATCGACGGCCTGCCGGGAACAGTTCCGATGGGGATCATCGCGGCTGCCGGCAAGGATCCGCGCGAAATCAAGAAGGGTGAGACGCCTTTCGAGGCGCTGCACCGAGGCGGATGGGAGCCCAAGGCCCGCATCGCCGACCAGGAGCGCGACGGGATCTCCGGCGAGATCATCTACCCCTCGGTCGGCATGGTCCTCTGCAACCACCCCGATGCCGATTACAAGCAGGCCTGTATGTGGGCCTACAACCATTGGCTCGCCGAGGAGTTCGTCGCCGGTGCGCCCGACCGGCTCTATGGGATGGGCCAGACAGCGGTCCGATCAGTGGCCGAGGCCATCGAGGACTTCCGAAAGTTCAAAGAGATGGGATTCAAGGGTGTAATGATGCCCGGCAATCCCGCGACCGAGTTCGACTATGACGACCCGGCCTTCGATCCCCTCTGGCGTGCCGCCGTCGAGCTCGAACTGCCCATCTCGTTCCACATTCTAACAACGAGCGCCGACGGACCGAATGCGATCGGAAGCTCCGGCGGCCGCTCGTTACGCGGGCCGGCCCAGAACCGCTCTCAGACACTCATCCGCTCGATCCAGGACATAATCGGGATGTTCATCTGGGGGCGGGTCTTCGAGCGCCACCCGGAGCTGAAGCTGGTCTGCGTCGAGGCGGACGCAGGTTGGGCGCCGCATTACATGTACCGCATGGACCATGGCTATAAACGCCATCGCTTCTGGACGAAGGGCGGCGACATGAAGAGGCTGCCCAGCGAATTCTTCTCCGATCAGGTCTATCTGACCTTCCAGGACGACTGGGTCGCCTTCAAGATGACCGACATGTGCAACCCGCGCCGGCTGATGTGGGCCAACGACTTCCCGCACAGCGATTCCACCTGGCCATGGAGCCAGGAGTTGCTGCGCGAACAGACCACCCTGCTGAGCGAGGATGAGAAGGCGTGGATCCTCGGCGGCAACGCGGCCGAGCTCTATAAGCTGCCGGTGAACTAGCTCAAGAGGTCCAGCAGGCGCCGTTCCAATATCGCCGACTGGCGCTTTGCGTCGAAACGAGCGCGGACGTCGGCATAGGCCTCCCCGCGCATGCGGCTTGCTGCCTCCGGGTCGGATTTGATCGCCAGGATCGCTTCGGCGAGGGCGGCGGGGTCGGCTTCGGGAACCAGAAGGCCGGTGACGCGATCGGCGATGATCTCGGGGATGCCGGCATGGCGCGTAGCCACCACCGGAATGCCGAGCGCCATGGCTTCCATGATTACGGTCGGCAGCCCTTCGGAGTCACCCCCTCGCGCGGCGCGGCTCGGCACCGCGAGCAAAAGGGCGCGGCGCATCGCTTTGCGGACGTCCGCTTCGCTCTTCCATCCGGCAAAGCTCGCCTTGATGCCGGCGGCGCTGGCTCGCCGCTCCAGATGGGCCTTCAGCGGCCCGTTGCCGACGACAAGTAGCTCGAGAGACGGATCACGTGGCTTGAGCGCCGCCATCGCATCAATCAGCGTATCGAGCCCTTTCTTCTCGACGATGCGGCCCACGAATAGGATCGTGCTGGTGGCTCCGATCGGCGGCAGCATGACCGATTCCGGTATCTCGATGCCGAGATAGTGCACTTCGAGCTTCTCAGGCGGGAAGCCGCGGTTAACGAGCGTTTCGCGGACGAAACGCGACACGCACAGGAAAGTCCGTGCCTCGGCGATCAGCGCTTCGCGCCGGCGCTGAAATATCGTCGGCAGCAGCGGCCGGGTTTCGTAATGCTTGTCCTTCGTCGCATCTCCGCCATGGAAGGTGACGACGAGCGGCAGCTTCGCATGCCGGGCAATCGGTAAAGCGAGCGCGCCGCCGAGCCCGAACTGCGCATGAATCAGGCGCGGCTTTCGCTCGGCGATCAGCCGGTCGAGCGCCGCCGGGATTCGCGCAAGCTGGCGAAACGCAAATCGTTGCGCTGAGCCCGCCAGTCCCGGCATCGCCAGAATCAGCGAATCTCGGGGCGCAAGCGGACCGTTTTTCGTCCCGACATAGACAGGAGCGAGATTCGAAAACGCCGAATACTGACGCTGGACAAAGCCTTCCGACCGCGCGCCGACGGTGTCGCGATAGACGAGGATCGATTCCGGCAAGATCAGGCTTCGGCGGCTTCGGCCAGAACTTCCGCCATGCGCGGCGGCGGAACGGGCTCGAAAGTCGCGGAAGCGGTTTTGATCACGCCGCCCTCGCGCACCCGGTCGAGCCGGAGCAGCGCCAGCCCGACATCGCCGGCACTCGACCTCATCTCGCCGACCTCTCGCCCGCTTTCGATCAAGGGCTCGCCGATTGCCGGCGACGCTCCGGAGATTCGGATCGGAACCAGCCTCTTCTTCACCAGCCCCCGGTAGCGGATTCGAGCCGTCAACTCCTGCCCCATATAGCAGCCTTTGTCCCAGGAGATGCCGTTCAGCAGGTCGATATTGCTCTCGAGCAGAGTCGCCTTGCCGGGCTCCATGTCCCTGCTGCCGTCGGGGATAGCAGCTCTGATCCGTCGCTTTTCGTAATCTTCCGGGCTTTCCGGGGAGAAGCCGAGGGCAACGAGGCTCGCGTCGGCAGTTTCGCGCGGGAGCAACGCCCTCCAGCCGACCTCCGAGGCCCTAGGGTCCGGATAGGCCAGTGACTCCGACGGCACGGCGCCGGTCGTCGCAAACACCGCATATTGATCAGAGACATCCGCAAGCTCGATTTTCGAGCGCAGCTTGAATTTCCGAAGCCGGTCGAGGAGATCGGCGCGTCGCGGCCCTTCGCAGTCGATCAATATCGCCCCGTCCGCCGCGACAAGCAGGAAGTCGTGGAGAAACTTGCCCTGCGGCGTAAGCAGGCAGGCATACACCACGCGACCCGGAGCAACGCTAGAGACGTCATTCGACACAAGCCCTTGCAGGAACGGAACCCGATCGTCGCCCGACAGGCGCAGCACGCCACGCTCTTCCAGCCGGATAAAGGTCCCCGAGGCCATGGACATCGATCACAAGCTCCATCGCGGCGCGGCTTGGCACGCCGCGCGCCGGGCGTTTATAACGCCCCAAAACGAATTTCGAAGCCCCACCCGTTGAACATCCTTTTCATCACCGCCAACCGGTTGGGGGATGCCGTACTCACGACCGGCCTTTTGGGCGCGCTGATCGATCGTCATCCCGGCGCCAGGATCACCGTCGCCTGCGGGCCGGCGGCGGCGGCTCTTTTTTCCGCCATTCCTGAAGTGGCCCGCATCGTCGTGCTGGTCAAGCGCCCGCGCCATGGACATTGGCTCGATCTGTGGCTGGAGACGGTCGGGACGGCCTGGGACCTCGTGCTGGACCTTCGCAATACGGTTGTGAGCCGCCTGATTCGTCGCCACAGGCTGCGAGTCTTTCGGGGTGTTGCCCCCGGCCAGCATATGGTCGAGGCGCTGTCGACTCTGCTCGATCTGAGGCCGCCCGCGATGCCCAGGCTGTGGCTGGACAGCGCCGCCCTGGAGCAGGTCGCGGCCGCCATCCCCCGTCAGACGCCGCTGCTTGCCCTGGCGCCGGGTGCCAAGTCGATCGGCAAGCGATGGCCTGCCCATCGCTACGCGATCGTCGCATCGCGACTGATCGGCCCTGGGGGAATCCTGGCGGGCGGTTCGGTCGTGCTTTTGGGCTCCCCCGAAGAACGGGAAGAGATCGGCCCCATCCTGGCGGCGCTGCCGGAAGAATGTGTCATCGATCTGGTCGGCCGCACCGACCTGCTTGTCGCCGCAGCCTGGCTCGCGCGGGCCGATCTCTATATCGGCAACGATTCGGGGCCCACTCACCTGGCTGCGGCGGCAGGCACGCCGACGCTCGCGCTTTTCGGACCTGGACTGCCCGCGCGCTATCGCCCTTGGGGGCCATGGGCAGACTATCTGATCGCGGAGGACGACCCCGCTCGCGTCGTTGATCTTTGCAAGATCGACGACTCTCTGGCGCTGGCGGAGATGGAGAAGCTTTCAGTCGAACAGGTCTCCGCCGCGGCCGAAGGTCTCTTCCGGCGGATTGCGAAGCGATGACGGACTCCACCGTGAAAGCCCGAGGATTGAGCGCCGTCCTCTGCATAAGGAACGAAGAGGCTCAGCTTGCCGATTGCCTTGCACGGCTGGGTTTCGCGTCGGAAATCGTGGTTGTGCTCGATCGTTCGACCGACGGCTCGCGCGAGATCGCCGAGCGCTTCGGCGCGCATGTCGTCGCGGGCTCATTCGAGCGCGAAGGACCACGGCGGCACGCCGGAATCGACGCGGCCAGCGGACCGTGGATTCTCGAAGTCGACGCGGATGAGCGCGTGCCGCCGGCCCTCGCCGATGAGATCGTGCGAACGGCCGCGAGTTCGACGTCGGCGCGTCACCTGATTCCGGTCGACAACTATATCGGCAAGCACCTTGTCCGCTATGGCTGGGGCGGCGCGTTCGGCAAAGGCGCTTATGCGGGCCTCTTCAGGAAAGGCACGAAACATTGGGGCGATCAGCGTGTCCATCCGCGGGTCTCTTTCGACGGCGAAGCGGGCGACAGGCTCACGCAGCCTCTCGAGCATTATGTCGACCGCAGCATCTCGGATATGGTGGCGAGATTGAACCGTTACACGAGCCTGAGGGCGCAGGATCTGCGCGACCACTGGCGCGAGACGGGAGCCGTCGACGAAACGCTCGGCCGCAACCTGCGGCGAATTGTAGGGCGATTTTACAAATGCTATTGGCGCCGCAGGGGATACCGTGAAGGAAAATGGGGTGTCCTGATCGCGATGATGGCTGCCCTGTACCCAATTCTCTCCTACCTCAAGGCCGTGCTCGAAGATGAATAGAAGTGCCCCCGGCGCTACGCCCCTGGCCGTAGCGCTGCTCGGCGTCGCCTTCGCGCTTGCCGGCCCGATTATGGCGTTGGCCCCTCTCGGCATGGCGCCGCTACTGTTCGCAGCGACTGTCTTCACGATTATTGTGGAGCGCTTGCAAAGTCGGACTTTGCCGGCGCCCCCCCGGCGCGCGCTGATGCTCTCCATTCTCTTTCTCGGATGGTGCGCCGTCACGCTTTTCTGGGCGCTCGATCGATCGAGCGGGGCGCGAAAGCTCGTCGATATGGTGGCGATTTTCGTCTCCACGCTGGCGTTGTGCGGCTTGGCGAGGCGCTTTGATTTCCGTCAGCGTCAAGCGCTCGCGAAAGCGCTGGCGATCGGTGCGATCGTCGGCCTTATTCTGCTCGGAATCGAGACCGCTTTCGGGTTTCCGCTCTATCGCCTCGTCATGGGCGACGACAATCCGAAGCTCAAGGACCTGCTGTTGTCGAAGCGATCGGTCGACGCGGTGCCCCTTCTCGTCTGGCCCGCGGCGCTCGCTTTCGAACGGCTTGGTCGCGCCTGGCTCGGTGTGATCCTCGCTCTCGCGTTCACCGCAGCCTCCTTCAAGCTGACGGCGGCATCCTCCACCTTGGCGATGATTCTGTCCCTGCTCGTGCTCGCTATCGCTTGGTGGCGCGTCTCTGCGGCGCGCAAGCTGCTGGCGATCGGAATCGCGGCGGCTTTCTTGCTCATTCTGCCGGGCGCGATCCTGGTCTATGATCATTTCGGGAAAGGCCAGGCGCTCCTTGGAGAGTTCGACTCATCGCATCAATATTCCGGAGGTCACAGGCTCGAAATCTGGCATTTCGCGGCCGTGAACACGCTCGACAGGCCAATTACGGGGCACGGCATCAACTCGTCGCGCTTCATCCCCAACAACGGCGCGGTTTCCGCGTTTCAACCGCCCGGCAAGCCGGTGATCACCTTGCATCCACATGACGCGTTCCTACAGGCATGGCTGGAGCTCGGAGCGGTAGGCGTCGTCCTGATTGCAGCACTTCTTCTGGCTGCGCTACGAGAGACACGCGGCTGGGCGGAGGGAGCGAACCGATTTGTGCTCGCAGGCGGCGCGGCAGCGCTCGTCATCGCTGGGCTTGCCTTCGGAATCTGGCAGACTTGGTGGATGGCCACGTTGGCGTTCGACGCCGTCGTCTTCGCTTCGCTTGCAGGACAGAGCCGCCATGGCTGACAGGCTGACCATCCGCCGTCCCGACGATTGGCATCTGCATCTTCGCGATGGCGCGGCGCTCGCCGCGGTTCTGCCCTTCACCGCGCGGCAATTCGCCCGCGCGATCGTTATGCCCAATTTGGTGCCGCCGGTGACGAGCGCGGCTGCGGCACGAGCCTATCAGGCCCGCATTCTCGCCGCTCTCCCGCCCGGGGCGAGCTTCGAGCCGCTGATGACGGCCTATCTTACCGACGCCACGGATGCGGGCTCACTGGCGCAGGGATTCGCGGAAGGCGCGTTCGTCGCCGCCAAGCTCTATCCGGCGCACGCGACGACCAACTCGGCGGCCGGCGTGAGCGATATCGCCCGGATCGAGCCGGTCCTGGCACGTATGGAAGAGATCGGGATGCCGCTCCTGGTCCATGGCGAGGTCACCGATCACGATGTCGACATTTTCGACCGTGAGGCTGTCTTCATCGATCGCATCCTCGCACCGACGGTTGCGCGCCATCCGAAGCTCCGGGTCGTGCTGGAGCACGTGACGACGGAGCAAGCGGTGGCATTCGTAACAGATGCCGGCGCTACTATCGGCGCGACGATCACGCCGCATCATCTACTGCTCAACCGCAATGCCATGTTCATGGGCGGCATCCGCCCGCATCACTATTGTCTGCCGGTCATCAAGCGCGAGCGGCATCGCCTTGCGTTGATCGACGCGATCCGGTCGGGCAATCCGCGCTTCTTTCTCGGCACAGACAGCGCTCCGCATGCCGCAAGCGCCAAGGAAAGCGCCTGCGGTTGCGCCGGAATTTTCAATGCGCCGGTCGCGCTCGAGGTTTACGCCGAGATCTTCGAGGCAGCCGGCGCGCTCGACAAGCTGGAGGCGTTCGCCTCGCTCAACGGACCGCGCTTCTACGGGTTGCCGCCGAACGAGGAGCGCGTGACCTTGGTGCGGGAACCCTGCGTCGCCCCGGCTCGCGTGTCCCTTCCCAGCGGCGATGAAATCAGGCCGTTCCGTGCAGGTGAAATGCTGCAATGGCGATTGGAGGAAGCACCCACTTCCTGACGCCTTTCTCATCCGCTATCGTTTGTAGCAAATGCGACTCTTTCATCCGTCATTATCTGGGAGATAGTCGCCGCCACGAGCGCAAATCGCGATGACGTCCTTGCTGATTCCAACAGATTCGTCGACGACCGAGCGCAGGTTGATTCTCCCGTCGGAGTCAGAACTGTTCCGGCCATCGCCGCGCCCCATGATAGACACGCAAGATCTCTAGCGCGTTGCCCTGCAACCGATAGGGCACGATAAATTGCGTCCCTTGCACCACGAGCTCACGCGTGCCGGGCACGCGCCCCGGTCTACCCATCCCTGGGTTTTTGCTCAGGCGGGTTTCAATAATGCCAATAACGTGCATGACAACGCGTTGGGCAGGTGCCGGATTGTCCCGCTCGATGTAGGCACGAATTGAAGCAAGATCATCGATCGCCTCCGGCGCCAGAGCGGTGTCATGAGCCGGAGCGTTTAGGCGACGATCGCTCGTTTTTGCTGCCCCAGGATTCGACCCATTCCTTGACTTCTTGGTGCGAAACACCCTCGCCTCGGTCGAAGGACGCAATCGCCCGCTTTATGCCAGCGACCTGCCATTCATTGACGTCGAGATATTCATTGATCGCCTCGGCGGCCAGAAACGAACGGCTCCGACCCGTATTACGGGCAAGTTTCTCCAGCCGATCCTTAGTGCTCTGATCAATCCGGACAGTGAATGTAGTCGAAGCCATTGCATCCGTCGTAGTCGGATGTGTACATTATATTACATCAAGCACCCACCGGTCAACGCCGCCGCAGAACGGTTCAAGCTCTCAGTGCACGAAAGGCGCGACGAGGCCCCGTGTGCTGTGGGTCGAGGCGCCCGAAAAATCGACGCCTTCGCAGTTCGCATCGGTGAAGTCGGCGCCCGTGAGATCGGCGCCGCCGAATTTGGCGCCTTTCAGGTTGGCGCCGCAGAAACTCGCATCCCGAAGCTTCGCACCCGAGAAGTCCGCCGCCACGAGATCGGCCTGATCGAAACGCACCTTCAAAAGGCTTGACGGCCAGAGCTGATCGCGAGTGCCGCGAATGAGGATCGGGCCGAACTCGGCGCCGACCAGCTTGGCTCCAGAAAGCGTTGCGCGGTCGAGATTGACTCCCCGCAGGTCCGCGGAGGTGAGATCGGCTTCGCGCAGGTCCGCAAGCGACAGGTCGGCCATGGTAAGCGCGGCGCGGGCGAGATTGGCGCGGTGCAGGACGACGCAGGTCAGCAGCGCCGCGGCCAGGTTAGCCGACGGCAGGCTGACGCTGCTGAGGTCGAGCTTGGAGAGATCGGCCCGCTTGCCGCGCTTCGAGGCTGAATCGACCCACTGCCCGTGTTGTGAGATCGCCTCCAGGAGATTGATGCCTGCGTCCTGGGCCGTCTTCGCCATGATTGCGCCGCCGAGGCTCGCCTGGGCCAGCTCCTTCCGATCGACGATCGCGCCCACGAGCACCGCGTTCTGCAACGTCGCGCCCTGAAGCGAGCTGCCGCTCAGGATAGCCCCCTGCATTTGAGCGCCGGAGAGGTTGGCTTGCGAAAGGTCCATATCGCGCATGTCGCAGCCGGTCAGCACCGCGTTGGTGAGGTTGGCCGAGGCGAATTTGGCGCCCCGCAGCACCGCATCGGTCAGGTCCGTTTGCATGATGAAGGCGTTCGAGACGCGCGCCCGCGACATATTGGCGCCACGGGCGATCGCGCAGGTCATCTCGGTCGGAATCTCGTCTCCGTCCACATGGACCACCTGTTCGACGTCGCCGCTCCCCTGCGCCCGCCGGAGCAACCGCCCGTCGCGCATGTCGGCTTCGATCAGGATCGTCTCGGTGAGGATAGCTCCCCTCAGACAGGCGCCGCGCAGATCGGCGCGGGTCAGGTCCGCCTTGTGCAGATTGGCGATCCTGAGATCGGCGCCGAACAGGGACGCGGCATTGAACCTCGCTTCGCTCGCCTGGGCGCTGAACAGCTTGGCGCCGCTGAGATCAGCCTGGCTCAGATCGCATTGATCGAGATTGAGGCCGGTCAGGTTACGGAACTTGAGGGTAGCGCGTGCCCCGCCGGGACGGCCGCTTAGAAATTGCGAATGCTGGACCAGAATCTGCGCCAATTCGCGATTATTCATGACCGGTTGCGTCCGGTCAGGCGTCGAAGGGTCCATCAACATCGCATGGTTCTCTGCGGAGTGCTTCTCGCCTAACCTGACGAATTGAGACGAATAAATCGTTAAGTAGTGGGATTTACCCGGGCATCTCGTATTGCGAACCACGGCGCGTTGACACCGGCGGGTCGGATCGCTACATCCCTCGGCGTCATCACGCCCCGCGGGGCGCGGCCAGTCGGCGAGTTTCGCCCACTGGCTTTTTTTCGTTGGGTTTCAGGCGAGTAGGATGTTCGAGGGTCTAACCGGCCGTTTGGGCGATATCTTTACGCGGTTGCGCGGACGAGGCGCGCTGACCGAGGAGGACGTCGTCGCCGCGCTACGCGAGGTCCGGGTGGCCTTGCTCGAGGCCGACGTGGCGCTGCCGGTGGTCAAGGAATTTGTGGCCAAGGCACGCGAACGGGCTGTCGGCCAGGAGGTGCTGCGCTCGATCACGCCGGGCCAGCAGGTGATCAAGATCGTCCATGACTGCCTGGTGGAGATGCTGGGCGAGGCGAATGAAAGCCTGGAGCTGGCGGCGGTCCCGCCGGTGCCGATCCTGATGGTCGGCCTTCAGGGCTCGGGCAAGACCACCACCACGGCCAAGATTGCCAAACGACTCACCGAGCGGGATCGGAAGCGCGTGCTGATGGCCTCGCTGGACGTGCAGCGTCCGGCCGCCCAGGAGCAGCTCAAGGTGCTGGGCGAGCAGACCGGCGTCCGGACTTTGCCGATCGTGCCGGGGGAGCAGCCGGTCGCGATCGCCGAACGGGCGCTGAAGACCGCTACGGCTGAGGGCTTCGACATCGTCCTGCTCGACACGGCGGGCCGACTGGCCATCGACGAGCCGCTGATGCAGGAGGTCGCGTCGGTCCGCGACGCCGTCCATCCGGTCGAAACCCTCCTCGTGGCAGACGCCATGACCGGCCAGGACGCCGTCAATGTCGCAAAAGCGTTCGATGAGCGCGTCGGCCTGACAGGCATCGTGCTGACCCGCGTCGATGGAGATGCCAGAGGCGGCGCCGCGCTCTCCATGCGGGCTGTCACCGGCAAGCCAATCAAGCTTCTGGGCGTCGGCGAAAGGCTGGACGCGCTTGAGCCCTTCCATCCCGAACGTCTGGCGGGCCGCGTGCTCGGCATGGGCGACGTGGTCAGCCTGGTCGAGAAGGCCGCCGAGACGATCGACCGTGAAGAGGCCGAGAAGCTTGCGCGAAAGCTCGAGAAGGGCGGCTTTGACCTCGACGATTTCGCCTCGCAGCTGCGCCAGATGCGCAAGATGGGCGGGCTGGGCGGCATCATGGGCATGCTGCCGGGCGTCGGCAAAATTCAGAAGCAGCTCTCCGAAGCCAACATCGATGACCGGATGCTGAAGCGCCAAGAGGCGATCATCGGCTCGATGACCAAAGGCGAGCGCCGCGATACCCGCGTTCTCAACGCCTCCCGCCGGCGGCGGATCGCCCAAGGTTCGGGCACGAATGTGGCCGAGGTCAACCGCCTGCTAAAGCAGTTCATGCAGATGCAGGAGATGATGAAAAAGGTTCAGAAGCTCGGGAAAAAAGGCTTCATGCGAAGCCTCGCCGGCAAGATTCCACCCGGAATGATGCCGCCCGGCGGCTTTCGCTGATTATCGCAAACGGAAAGGAAGAGAGGATATGTCGCTGAAGATTCGTCTGGCTCGCGGGGGTGCCAAGAAGCGCCCGTTCTATTCGATCGTCGTGGCCGATTCGCGCAGCCCGCGCGACGGCCGCTTCATCGAGAAGATCGGCACCTATAATCCGATGCTTCAAAAGGACGACGCCAACCGCATTCGCATCGACGAGACGCGCGCGAAGCATTGGCTATCGCACGGCGCGCTGCCGACCGATCGGGTCGCCATCTTCTTCGGAAACGCGGGATTGGTCGCGAAGCCGCAATGGCACGAAACGCCGAAGAAGTCTGCCCCCAAGGCCAAGGCACAGGAACGGCTGAAGGCCGCTGCGAAAGCGGCGGGCGAGCCGGCTGCCGAGGCCGAGGCGCCGGCCGCCGAGGCGTAAGGCTCAACTAGGCTGGATGGTCGACCGGTGCCGCCATGCGGGTTTGCGTCGGGCAGATTCTGGGCGCCCATGGAGTGCGGGGGCTGGTGAAGCTCACGAGCTTCACGGTCGAACCGCAAGGCCTGACCGCCTACGGGGCGCTGACCGACGCCGAGGGCAGCCGCAGCTTCGACCTCGAGCTTCTGTCCGCGCAGAAGGGCCATTGGCTGGCACGCCTGAAGGGGGTTGAAGACCGGGAAGCCGCCCAGGCACTGTCAGGGCTCAGGCTCTATGTCGATCGCGACCGCCTGCCGGAAGTCGCAGAGGACGAATTCTACCATGCGGACCTGATCGGCCTGACGGTCGAAGATCGGGCCGGCAAGGTCCTGGGGAAAGTCGCCGCGATTCATAATTTTGGCGCGGGCGACGTGCTGGAGGTCGAGGCCGAATCGGGCGAGCGGCCGCTCTTTCCCTTCACCAAGGCGGTCGTGCCCATCGTGGATCTGCCTGGCAAGCGGATCGTGGTCGAAGTCCCGGCCGCCATGGCGGGGGATGAGCCGCCATGAGCCGGGAAGCTCCTTGGAGCGCGACAGTCCTCACCCTCTTCCCCGCCATGTTTCCCGGTCCTTTGGGCTTGAGCCTCGCCGGAAAAGCGCTGGAATCCGGGGTTTGGCGGCTGGATGTTCTGGACATTCGGAACTTTGCGAGCGATAAACACCGCTCCGTGGACGATACCCCGTTCGGCGGCGGCGCCGGCATGGTGATGCGGCCCGATGTTCTCGATCGTGCGATACGCGCGGCAAAGAGGCCGGATCATCGGCTGATCTACTTGTCGCCGCGGGGGCGTTTGCTGGCGCAAGATCGGGTCGCCGAACTGGCGGCTGGAGCGGGGCTCACATTGATCTGCGGCCGATTCGAAGGAGTCGACGAGCGTGTCCTCGAAGCCCATGAGGTCGAGGAGATGAGCGTCGGCGATTACGTCTTGTCCGGCGGCGAGCCGGCTGCCCTGGTCCTGTTGGACGCCTGCGTGCGTCTGCTGCCCGGGGTGATGGGAAACGCGGCGACGCCAGCGGAGGAAAGCTTCGCTGACGGCCTGCTGGAATACCCGCACTACACGCGGCCGGCGCTTTGGCGCGACGCGGACGGGCGGGAATGGGCGGTGCCGGAGATTCTGGTCTCGGGGCATCATGAGAAGGTGAAAGCCTGGCGACGCGCGGAAGCCGAGAAGGTCACCCGCGAGCGCCGGCCGGATTTGTGGTCCCGCCGCGGCGGGACGTAGCTTTGAAGGTCGCGCCGGGCGCGGCTCATTTGGTTGGAGGATATGAGAATGAACGTGTTGCAGACGCTGGAAGCCGAGCAGGTTGCGAAGCTGACCGATGGGCGACAGATGCCCCAATTCTCGCCGGGCGACACGGTTCGCGTGAATGTGAAGGTGGTCGAAGGCACGCGCGAGCGTATCCAGGCCTTCGAAGGCGTATGCATCGCCCGCCGCAACGCCGGCGTGAACTCCTCCTTCACGGTTCGCAAGATTTCCTATGGCGAGGGAGTCGAGCGCGTCTTCCCGCTGTACAGCCCCCGGCTGGACTCGGTCGAGCTCGTGCGCCGCGGCGATGTGCGCCGCGCCAAGCTTTACTATCTCCGCGGCCGCCGCGGTAAGTCGGCACGTATCGCCGAGCGCACGACCGGCCACGGCATGAAAGACGAAGGCGAGGAGTAACCGGCTCCATGGCCCCACGCACGCTCGTCGAAAAGATTTGGGAGAGTCACACGGTCCGCCGCGACGCGGATGGTACGACCCTCCTCTACATCGATCGCCACCTCGTTCATGAGGTGACCAGCCCTCAGGCCTTCGAAGGCCTGCGGATCGCCGCCCGCAAGGTTCATCGACCGCAAGCGACGCTTGCGGTCGCGGACCACAATGTGCCCACCACGCCGGGCCGCAAATTCGGCCCTGACGAGGAAGAAGGCCGCATCCAGCTCAAGACTCTCGAGCAGAATGTCGCCGAATTCGGCGTGCCCTATTTCGGCATGGACGACGTCCGCCAGGGCATCGTCCATATTGTCGGCCCTGAGCAGGGCATGACGCAGCCGGGCATGACGATCGTCTGCGGCGACAGCCATACCGCGACGCACGGCGCCTTCGGCGCGCTCGCCTTCGGCATCGGGACATCGGAAGTCGAGCATGTGCTGGCGACACAGACGCTGCTCTTCAAGCCCGCCAAGACGATGCGCGTCACCATCAACGGCAAGCCGCCCGCCGGCACGACCGCCAAGGATCTGATCCTCGCGGTGATCGGTGTGATCGGCACCGCCGGTGGTACTGGCCACGTCATCGAGTATGCGGGCGAGGCGATCCGCGCGCTTTCGATGGAAGGGCGGATGACGGTCTGCAACATGTCGATCGAAGCCGGCGCCCGCGCCGGTCTCGTCGCACCGGACGAGACGACCTTCGACTATCTCAAGGGGCGTCCCATGTCGCCCAAGGGTGCGGCCTGGGAGCAGGCGGTCGCCTATTGGCGCTCGCTGCCCTCCGACCCCGGGGCGACCTACGACAAGGAAGTCGTCCTTGAAGCCGCCGAGATCGTCCCGCAAGTCACCTGGGGCACGAGCCCGCAGGACGTGCTGCCGATCACCGGCACCGTTCCCGATCCTGCGCAGTTCGACGATCCCGGCCGCCGTGCCGCCGTCGAGCGCTCCCTCGCCTATATGGGCCTCAAGCCCGGACAGAAGCTCGGCGACATCGCGATCGACACCGTCTTCATCGGCTCCTGCACGAATGCGCGGATCGAGGATCTGCGTCTCGCCGCGTCGGTCGCAAAGGGTCGCAAGGTGGCTGCTGGTGTCCGCGCCCTCGTCGTTCCCGGCTCGGGCCTGGTCAAGCACCAGGCCGAAGAGGAAGGGCTCGACCGGATCTTCACAGAGGCCGGCTTCGAATGGCGAGAGCCCGGTTGCTCCATGTGCCTAGCGATGAATGCCGACCGGCTGGCCCCGGGCGAGCGCTGCGCGTCGACCTCCAACCGTAATTTCGAAGGGCGGCAGGGTCGCGGCGGACGCACGCATCTCGTGAGCCCGGCGATGGCCGCCGCCGCGGCCGTCACGGGCAAGCTGACCGACGTCCGCACGCTGATCTAGCCGGCAAGACGAGGAAGTCGGGTGCGCGAATATCTGGGCTTCGACAAGCTGATCACGCCGGCGTTGGTCCGGATACTGTTCTGGATTTTGATCGTGATCGACGTCCTCGTCGCGGTCGGTCACATCTTCGGCGGCGATTTCTGGCGCGGCGTCTTGATCCTTTTCGTGGGCCCGATTGTGATCCGCGTCTATTGCGAAATCGTCATCGTGATCTTTCAGATCAACAATACCCTGACCGAGATTCGCGACGAACGAAGATCGGCGGTTGAACGCGCCGCGCCCGTCCAGCCGCCCGTAACCTGAGGCATCTCATGGACCGTTTCGACAAGCTGACCGGCGTCGCCGCCCCGCTCCCGATGATCAATGTCGACACCGATATGATCATCCCCAAGCAGTTCCTGAAGACGATCACGCGCAGCGGCCTCGGCAAATCGCTTTTCTTCGAGATGCGCTATGCGGATGACGGCTCGGAGCTGCCGGGCTTCGTGCTGAACAAGCCCGAATATCGGCACGCCAAGATCCTCGTCTCGGGCGACAATTTCGGCTGCGGCTCCAGCCGTGAGCATGCGCCCTGGGCGCTGCAGGATTTCGGCATCCGGGCCATCATCGCGCCCAGCTTCGCCGACATCTTCCGCGGAAATTGCACGAAGAACGGCATGTTGCCGATCGTGCTACCGCAGGAGCAGATCGATATTCTCATGGCCGATGCCGAAGGCGGCAACACCCGTACCCTCACGATCGACCTCGCGTCACAACGTGTGATCCGCGCCAATGGCGAGAGCTTCGCCTTCGAGATCGACGCCTCCACCAAGCATTCGCTGATCGAAGGTCTGGACGAGATCGGCCAGACTCTGAAGCACGACACCGAGATCGCGTCCTACGAAGCCAAGCAGCGCCTCGGCCAGCCCTGGCTGTGGACTTAGCTGCCCTCCGTTGATTCGCCATGCCCGTACTTGTTACGGGCACCCACGCGAAAATGGCTCGATCGAGACGCCGCGTGGATGCCCGCAATAAATGCGAGCATGACGCAGCAAGAATTTAATCCGCCCATAGTCCCATCCGCTCAAGAAAGCCGCCACCATGTCCCATAAGCTCCTCCTGCTCCCCGGCGACGGCATCGGGCCCGAAGTCATGGCCGAGGCCAAGAAGCTCTTGGGCTGGCTCGGCGCCAAGCGAGGTCTCAAATTCGAGACCGAGGAAGCGCTGATCGGGGGCGCCGCGATCGACGCGGAGGGCGTTCCGCTGTCGCAGACGACGGTCGCCAAGGCCAAACATGCCGATGCGGTACTGTTGGCGGCGGTCGGCGGACCCAAATGGGACAACCTCTCTTTCGATATTCGTCCGGAGGCCGGTCTGCTCGGCATGCGCAAGGAGCTAGGACTCTTCGCCAACCTCCGTCCGGCGATGGTCTTCGATGCACTGATCGACGCGTCGACCCTGAAGCCCGAAATTGTGAAAGGCCTCGACATCGTCATTGTGCGCGAGCTCACCGGCGGCGTTTATTTCGGGGAACCCCGCGGCATCACCGATCTGCCGAACGGCGAGCAGAGGGGCGTCAACACCCAGGTCTACACGACGAGCGAAATTGAGCGGGTCGCACGCGTCGCGTTCGATCTCGCCCGCGCGCGAGAGAACCGGGTCTGCTCGGTCGAAAAGGCCAATGTCATGGAGTCCGGCCGGCTGTGGCGCGCGGTCGTGACCAAGGTTCACGCGGCCGAATATTCCGATGTCACGCTCAGTCACATGTATGCCGACAATTGCGCGATGCAGCTGCTTCGCAATCCGCGTCAATTCGACGTGATCGTAACGGACAACCTGTTCGGCGACATTCTCTCGGACGAAGCCTCGATGTTGACAGGTTCTCTCGGCATGCTGCCTTCGGCCTCCTTGGGCGCGACCAATCCGGACGGCAAGCGTCCGGCCATGTACGAACCGGTCCACGGCTCGGCGCCGGATATCGCCGGCAAGGGAATCGCCAACCCGCTGGCGACGCTGCTCAGCGTCGCCATGATGCTGCGCTACTCCTTCGGCCGTGGTGCCGAGGCTGACCTTGTCGAGAAGGCTGTGTCGACGGTGCTCAACGACGGAACCCGCACCGGGGACATCGCGCTTGCCGGACGGACGCCGGTCGGAACCGCAGCCATGGGCGATGCGGTTCTAGCGGCGCTGGACAAATTGGCGGCGTAGCTTTTCTACGCGAGCTTTTCTCGGATCATTGTCGGAAAAGTTGCTCTCCTCGACCGATCTATTTCGCCGATTAAGGTTTTGTCCAAAGAATCTGTCGCATGTTGGTCCCATTGACTTCAACAAGGCGCTTGTGGTCAATCGATAACGGATCGTTTCAGCCGCGGCGATAACTCGATAAATGATGGACCTATTGGAAACCAGGCGCGCGTTCGATCCCGCGCCGGAGTCCGATCCGGTCGAGCGGGCGATCTCGATGATCGGCGGGTGCGAGATACTTGCCGCGTTCTCCCAGGCGGGACGACGGAACCTGGCGGCCAAGGGAACGATTGTCGGGCTTCAGCCGGGAGAAATTCTATTCGCGCGCGGCGACAAGGCCGATGCGTGCTACGCGGTGCTCGACGGGCAACTCGACATCTTCGTCGCGGATTCGGAAGGCCAGGAGACCTGGATCGCCGCTTTCGTCGAAGGCGCGCTCATCGGCTCGCTCGGTATGCTCAACGGCAGGCTGCGCTCGGTCACCGCCCAAGCCGGCCGTTCGTCTCGACTGCTCCGCGTCTGCCGCGAGGATGCGCTGGCCGCGTTGATCGATGAACCAAAAGCGGCCGCCGCCCTGATATCTCATCTGGCGGCGCGCCTGGGCTCGGTCGATGCGCTCGGCGACGGCGCCCATTATGTCGGCCTCGCCGCGCGCCTCTCGGATCTTCTGTTGAAGCACGGTTCCCATCCGATCCGCCTTTCCTCGGCCGAGCTCGGCCGGCAGATCGACGCCTCCGCGGACAAGGTGGCGCGAAAGCTTCTCGAATGGTGCGGCGCCGGCTTGATCGAGATCGGCACCGCCGGCGTCCGGGTCGCCAATCCCAGCCGCCTCGCCGCCTACGCGAAAACGAGCGACATGGCCTGAGCCGTCGGCCCCCTTTCGACAGCGCATGCACAATTCTCCCGCGGCGCTGTGAAGATCTTCTCACCATTTCAGTGTCGGAATGACCCAGTCGGGAGAGGCCGGCGCCCGGGCAAGAAGCTCGGCCAGCGCGGTCTCGTCGGGAACGCCGCGCCAATTGAGCTTCACGGCTCGTTTATGGATGCCGTCGAGGACCAGAGCGCTGGCAATGCCGGCCCTGCGCGCGCCTAGAATGTCGGTCGGGAGCCCGTCGCCGATCGCGATCGTCCGCGCGCGGTCGATGGGCCCACCGAGCGTTTCGAGCGCTGCAAACAGCCGGTCGTAGATCGGGGCGTGCGGCTTGCCGTGCCAGAACACGTCGCCGCCGCGCTCACGGTAATAGTGCGCAAAGGCGCCGGGGCAGGTCACCAGCTGCGACCCGACCGGCACGACGATATCGGGATTGGCGCAGATCATCGGCACACGCAGTTCGAGCCCGCGATCGAGCACCGCGCGATAGTCCTCCACGGTCTCATTGTTGAGATCGACACCCGTCGCGACGCAAAACCCGGCCCGCTCCGGCCGGTCGATTACCTCGAATTCCAGGCCCTCGAAGACGCTCCTGTCTCGCACTGGCCCAAGATGCCAGCATGGGCTGTAGAGCCGCGCATGCCATGGATCGGGACGATCGCGCAACGCGGCATGGACCGCTTCGCCGGATGTCAGGAGCACGGCATAGAGATGCGGCGCGAACCCGATCTTCTCGAGCGTCGCCTTGGCCAGCGCGGCGCGGCGCGGCGCGTTGGACAGCAGCGCCACCCGCTTGCCGGCGGATTGCAGCCGCTCCAGCGCCTTGATCGAACCCGGATAGGGTCTCACGCCGTCATGAAGCGTGCCCCAGAGGTCGATCACGAACACGTCGAACCGCTCGGCGAGCGGCGCGATTCCCTTCAAGAATTGCGCGGTCATCGATGATCGGCGCCGATCGCATCCTCGAGCCGCGCGAAGCCGTCGGCCTTGAGCCGCGCCGCAAGCCCGGTCTTGAGCCCTTTGAGCAGCCCCGGCCCGTCGAAGATCAGAGAAGTGTAGAGCTGGATCAGCGACGCGCCGGCCTTGATCTTCACATAGGCATCGTCGGCGTTGCCGATCCCGCCGACGCCGATCAGCGGAATGGCGCCGTTGGTGATCTTGTACATCTTGCGCAGCATCGCGGTGGCGAGCGGAAAGAGCGGCGGCCCGCTCAAGCCGCCCGCTTCTGCCGCCAGATCGCGGGGAAGAGTGGAGGGCCGGGTGATGGTGGTGTTCGAGATGATGACGCCGTCTATACCGCTCTCCGTGACGGAAAGCGCGATGTCCTCGAGCGCGCTGTCTTCGAGGTCGGGCGCGATTTTGACCAGGACCGGGACCTGCATGGTTCGCGCCGCGCGTACGGCCGAGAGGAGCTCGGTCAGGGCCGCACGGCGCTGGAGGTCGCGCAGACCAGGCGTATTGGGCGACGAAACGTTGACGGTCAGATAGTCGACGAGGGAGCTCAGCCGCTTTGCGCCTTCGACGAAATCGGCGATGGCGTCGGTCGAATCCTTGTTGCGACCGACATTCCCGCCGACCAGCCCTTTGGCCCGGCCGCCCCGTCCGCGCCAGGCCTCGAGCCGACGGACGACGGCGTCGAGGCCGTGATTGTTGAAGCCGAGTCGATTGATCACCGCCCGCTGCGGCGGCAGACGGAAGATTCGCGGGCGCGGATTGCCCGCCTGCGGTCTGGGCGTCACCGTCCCGATCTCGACGAAGCCGAAACCCAGCCGCAGCATCGCCTGCATGACTTGGGCATTCTTGTCGAAGCCGGCGGCCAGCCCGACCGGATTGGCGAAATCGAGCCCAAAGCGGCGAATCGCGAGGATCGGATCGTCGCCCGCCACCGGCCCACCGCCGAGCCCCAGCTCCAGCACGCGAATTGTAAATGCGTGCGCGGCTTCCGGCGGCAGGCGGCCCAATATCGGGCGGGCGAGGTCGAAGCGGTCGATCATGCGGTTCCGAGCCTTACCGGAAAGCCCGTCCGCCTTCCAGATTCAGTTGCCTATATCACGAAAGGGCGAGCGCAAAGACAGGTATTGCAAGCGCTTAACTTCCCATCGGCCGCGGGTCACCGAGTCGAGGATGACGCCGGATGTCAGGCTGAGAAACGCGGCCAGCATGATGCCGGTCGCGAGAATCGCGGTCGGAAATCTCGGAACCAGCCCGGTCTGAGCGAAAGTCACCACAACAGGATAGGCAAGCACTACCGCCAAAACCGCGAGCAAGCCGGCGATGATGCCGAAGAAGGTCATCGGCCGTTCCTGCCGGACCAGCGCGAGAATGGTGTTCAGGATCAAAATCCCATCGCGATACGTCCTGAGCTTGCTGGTCGAGCCAGCCGGCCGGTCCTTATAGCCGCACGGCATTTCGGCGATCGGCATGTGAAGCTGCAGCGCGTGAACGGTCATTTCCGTCTCGATGCCGAAGCCCTCCGCGATCGTGGGGAAGGACTTCACGAAGCGTCGCGAAAAGACGCGATAGCCCGACAGCAAATCTTGAATCGGGTCGCCGAAAATGTATTGGACAATCCCGGTAAGCATCCGGTTGCCGAAACGGTGGCCCGGCCGATAAGCGGCCTGAATATTGGTGACGCGCCGGCCGTTAATCATATCGAGCTTCTCGGCGATCAGCCTGTCCACCATAGCGCGGCTCGCCGCCGCCTCGTAGGTATCGTCACCGTCGACGAGCACATAGATGTCGGCCTCGACGTCGGCGAACATCCGTCTAACGACGGCCCCCTTCCCGCGGCGGGGCTCCGACCCGACGACGGCGCCCGCTTCGCGCGCGACCGCGATCGTGTCGTCGGTGGAATTATTGTCATAGACGTAGATCGTCGCCTCGGGCAGCGCCGCGCGGAAGTCCGCCACCACCTTCGCGATCGCGGCTTCTTCATTATAGCAGGGGACCACGACCGCGATGCGGGGCGAACTCATTGGGCCTTCCTCGTCAGCGGACACAGAACGGGCGCCGACTTGAAATAGCCGATTCCGTCGAGGTTGGACCTGACCGGAGCGCAGCCCGAGTCGTCAATCACCAAATCATAGTCCGCAAGAGAAGGATCGACTCCGATCCGCTCGGATGGCCAGAAGAGCGCGTAGATCGGGCCTTTATGCTCCTCCACCCGCCTATGCATCTCCGCGCCCATACCCCAGGTGCGGTCTTGCGAACCCACGAGCCAACCTTGAATCCGCAAAAAGGGAATTTCGGGAGGAAAGGCCGGGATCAGGTAGGCCGTGGGCTGGGTCTGCACCATCAGCACCATGCTATGGGCCGGATCAGAGAGCGGCGGCACCTCGACATCGACATAATTGCCCGCCCAGCCGAGCCGCGGATCGTCTCCCCGCGTGGCGAGCGCCTGAGCCGCCAGGAGCAACACTGCCGAAGCCCCTATCCATGCCCGGCGCGAAACCGGCAGCCAAGCCAATGCGGCCACGATAATCGTCGGGCAAAGCATCTCGAGCGGCACGAGGTAGCGATACACGTCGAACAGCACGAGCCAGAGCACGTAGGTGACCGCGGCCGCGACCAAGAGCAGAGTGGCCGCCAAAGGTTCGACACGCCTCTGCCGGTCGCCCAACCTTAAGAGCGCCGTCATTCCCGCCAGAGGGATCAGCACATAGGCGATCGCGATATGGATGTCGCGGAAATGCCATTCGGCGACGCGGAACGAATTGGCGCTGAAGATGAAAGGATAGATGAGGTATTCGATCCAGCTTCGCGGCTTGAAGGTTGGATCGCTGTAGTCTCCGGGCTTGACGAGATCAGTCGGGAAAATGTTGTTGAAGTAAGGAAAGAGAGGATCGCCGCTGAAGCGGTACATTCGCCAATACCAATACCCGCCGAACAGGGCGATTCCGACGACTACTCCTACGCTGAAGGCCGCAGTGCGCCGGATCCGATCCGAGAACGTGCCCCGCAAAACGAGCAAAGCCGCCGCCAGGGCAACGACATACGGCGCGGTCGTAAGCTTCAGCCCGGCCGACGCTCCCGCCAATATTCCCGCAGGCACTAGAATGGCGCCAATATCGTTCCACGCCGCCCGCGCGACGCGGTCGGGGGCCGAGACCAGAACCAGAAGCCCGGCCAGAGCTCCGAGCGCGCCGGCGATATCGTCGGTTGTCTTGCCGATCTCGCCGAGCGCGCCGCCCCCCATCATCCCGAGGATCGCCAACAGCGCAGCCGCAGCAAGCCGGAGCCGTTTGTCTTCCAAAGCGACGATTCGATAGGCGATGCCGCCGACGATCGCCGCCGCAAGGCCGCAGATGCCGCCGAGCCAGACTCCGGCGACCCAGGCGGGAAAATGGCTCCCAATCCAGTAGAAGGGAACGTCGATCAGCGGGTTGTAATAGGTCGCATGGTGGGCGACGGCGAGATCGAAGCCGATCCTGCCGGTGAGCAGCGCATACGGATCGTACCAATGGTAGTTCCTAAGGTCCCAGCCGGCTTCCTTGCCCAGGATCAGCGCGACACCCGCAAAAGCAGGTATGGCCAGAAATGCCAGCAGGAACCCGATTCGTCTCACGATGCGGGATTCGTCGGCCTCCCGGCCTGGAAGAGCGTACGCATATGCCACGCGATTCTCTTACCGTCAGATCACGGCAGGGCCAAGGCGCCGCGATGGCAGGATTATGGGCTCAGGCCTTGAGCGGCCAGACGCCCCGCGAGCGCATCGGCGATCAGCGCCCTGGTTTCGTCGACCCCATAAAGCGCGATGAAGGAGCCCATCCGAGGCCCCTCCTCCTGCCCGAACAGGACGGCATAGATGCCCTTGAACCAGTCGCGCAGCTCCACGAAAGGATGCCGTTTGCCGACCTCATACACCTGATTCTGTATATCCTCGGCACTCGTCTCCTTGGACAAGGCCGCCAGCACGCGATCGAGGTCCTCCAGCGCCGCCCGCTCAGTTCCGTCGGGCGCCCGGAAGCGCTTCGTCGGCTTCACGAAATCCTGGTAGTAGGCGATCGCGTAACCGACCAGCCGATCGAGGAATGGATGGTTGGCGGCTGTCGCGCCGGGCACGTATCGGCTGATGAAGCCCCACAGGACGTCCGGCTTCTCGGCATGCGCGACCCCCGCCAGATTGAGCAGCATGTTGAACGAGATCGGACAGTCGAGCGCCGGTACGGCGCCGGCGTGGATGTGCCAGGCCGGATTCTCGAGCAGCAGCTGCGGCGGCTCGCCCGGCGAGCGCTCGACAAAGGTGACATATTCGTCGACGGCTCGCGGGATGACGTCGAAATAGAGCCGCTTCGCTCGGCGCGGCTGCTGATACATGTAGAGCGACAGGCTTTCGGGAGGCGCATAACGCAGCCATTCCTCGACCGCGAGCCCGTTGCCCTTCGACTTCGAGATCTTCTGGCCGTGCTCGTCCAGGAACAGCTCATAGCTGAAACCCTCCGGCGGCGTGCCGCCAAGGACCTTGACGATCTTCTGGGCAAGCGCCACGGACGGGATCAGATCTTTCCCCGACATCTCGTAATCGACCGAGAGCGCCGTCCAGCGCATGGCCCAATCCGGTTTCCATTGCAGTTTGCAGTGTCCGCCGGTAACCGGAGCCTCCTTCTTCTCCCCATCCTCGTCGAGGAAGACGACCGTGCCGGCCGCGACATTGCGATCGATGATCGGCACCTGCAGCACGCGGCCGGTAGTCGGAGAGATCGGCAGGAACGGGCTGTAGGTCTCTCGCCGCTCCTCCCCCAAGGTCGGCAGCATCAGCGCCATCACCTCGTCGTAATGCGCCAAGACCTGGAGCAGCGTTTGATCGAACCGGCCCGACTTGTACCACTCGGTCGCCGATTGGAATTCATAAGAAAAACCGAAGCTGTCGAGAAAGCCGCGCAGCCGCGCATTATTATGATGGCCGAAGCTCTCGTGAGTCCCGAACGGGTCGGGAATCCGGGTGAGCGGCTTGCCCAGATGCTCGCGGACCATGTCCCGGTTCGGGATATTGTCCGGCACTTTGCGCAGCCCGTCCATGTCGTCAGAGAAGCAGAAAAGCCGGGTCGGGATGTCGGAGAGAACCGTAAAGGCGTGGCGGACCATCGAGGTCCGGACGACCTCGCCGAAGGTGCCGATATGAGGCAGGCCGGACGGCCCGTAGCCGGTCTCGAACAGCACATAGCCCTTCGCCGGGGGCTGCTGCTCGAAGCGCTTGACCAGCTTCCGCGCCTCCTCGAACGGCCAGGCGCGGGCCGTGAGGGCATCATGCTTTAGGTCGGCGAGGGCCGTGGACATGGCTGGACTCTACTGGCGGAAAGGGGCCGATTTCTAGGCTCGGGCCCGCATGCGGTCAACTTGGGGCCTGCCACTAGGCTCTTAGATCGAGCGTCATGAAGACGCTGGCGGGATCCGGCTTGTAATCGCCGAAGGGAGCGCATTCAACAAATCCATGGTTTTGGTACAGCGCCCGCGCCGCGGCAAAATAGGGCAATGCGCCGGTCTCGAGACTGAGCCTCGACATGCCGCGAGCGCGCGCCTCGCCGATGATATGCCGCAGCATCACGCTTCCTGCGCCCCTTCCGCGCTTCGCTTCAACCACATGCATCGACTTGATCTCGCCGTGATCGACCGAAAGTTCCTTAAGGGCGCCGAGACCGACCAGGGCAGCTGCGTTCCACATCGCCCAAAAGCGGATGTCGGGGGACCGCAAATCCGAGAGATCGAGGGTATGCGAGCTTCCCGGCGGCGATTCCGCCACGGATTTAGCGTGATGGATTTGAACGAGTTCCACGACATGCGGGTCGCTCAGATCGCCTTCGATGATCTGCATCATTCGATGACCATAATGTCGGCCATGTCCAAGGACCATCCCATGGCATCGCCCACCGGCCACGACTATTCTCGCCGGCGAGTCGCCGCGCCCCGCGCGGCTCCGGAATCAGCATTATGACCGAGCCCGCGGCCCAGACCCGGCCCCCTCATATTCTTCTGCCCCGCGTCGGCGCGCTCGCGGTCGGCGCGCGGCGGGCAACCTGGCTCAGTCCGGACGGAGAGATCGATGAGGTCTCCCATGAGGATGCCGTCCTGCGAGCCTCCGGCGGCGCGATCGTCTGCCACGTGAAGGCGACCGGCCGTCGGCTGGGAACGGAACTCTCCGGCGTCTACGACCTGCTCGACCTCTTCGCCTTCGTTCACCCGGGCCGTTTCTGCCTCCCCACCGTTCGTGGCCTCGCGCGGGCGACCGGCCTGCCCGAGCCCAGAACCGCGGAGAGCGAATGCGTCGCGATGATCGAGATCGCCCGAAGCCTTCTCGAAAACATCGCTTTCGGCCGTCTCGACCGGCAATCCGACGCAGCCGGTATCGCCGCGATCATGGACCGCGGGGGCTGGTCCTGGGGCGCGTCGATCTTGGCCGCTCTCGGCGCTCCTCCGGCCGACCGTTTCTCGAATCGGGCCTTCGAGGTCTGGCGCCGGCTGCCGGAATCGGAGGATGAGCCCCGCGAAGGCTCGCCCGGACAAGCGCCGGTCGCGCCCAACGAAGCCCGGCGTCGACTGGCCCAGATGATCGCCGTCGAACGGGGCCACACGGCGGAACCGCGGCCGCAGCAGGCGGATTTCGCCAGCGCGGCCACGGCCGCCTTCGTGCCTCCTGAATCGACGGAAGCGCCGGCGACGGTGCTTGCCGAGGCTGGCACGGGGGTCGGCAAGACGCTGGGCTATCTGGCGCCCGCGACGCTCTGGGCCGAGCGTAATCGGGCGCCCGTCTGGATATCGACCTATACCCGCAACTTGCAGCACCAGATCGATGCCGAGCTCGATCGGCTGTTCTCCGATCCGGACGAGAAGGCCGGGCGTGTCGTCATCCGGAAAGGGCGGGAGAATTATCTCTGCCTGCTCAATCTCGCCGAGGCCTCGCGCGGCGCCGGCATCCAGCCCGGCGGCGCGACCGCGCTCGGACTGATGGCCCGCTGGGTCGCGGCAACCCGCGACGGGGACATGACCGGCGGCGATTTCCCGGGATGGCTTGCAGAGCTGCACGGCCGCAACCGAACCTTCGGATTGGCCGATCGCCGTGGCGAGTGCGTCTATGGAGCCTGTGAGCATTATCGGCGCTGCTTCATCGAGCGCAGCGTTCGGCGGGCACGCGGCGCCGATATCGTCATCGCCAACCACGCGCTGGTGATGATCCAGGCCGCTTTGGGCGGGACGGAGGACGCGAATCTTCCCACCCGCTACGTCTTCGACGAGGGTCACCACCTGTTCGACGCGGCGGACAGCGCTTTCGCGGCGCATTTGACCGCGCTCGAATCGGCTGAGCTCAGGCGCTGGCTGATCGGCGCCGAGACCGCGGCGCGCAGTCGTGCCCGCGGCCTCAAACGACGGATCGAGGAGTTGGTCGCCGGCGACGAGCCGATCATGGCGCTCATCGATTCGATCAACGAAGCGGCACGCATGCTGCCCGGAGACGGCTGGAGTCACCGTCTGGCGGCCGATCAACCGCACGGCCATGCCGAAGCCTTCCTGGCGCTCGTGCGTCGGCAGGTCTATGCCCGCGCGTCTGGACGTGACGGCCCCTACGGGCTCGAAACCGAAACCGCGCCGGCCATCGAGGGCCTGCTCGAAACGGCCGCCGCGCTCGACCAGGCATTGGCGCGCCTTGAGAAGCCGGTTCGAGCGCTCGCGGCAAAGCTTGCCGCAAAGCTCGACGCCGAGGCTGATACGTTGTCGAGCGAGGATCGCCGCAAGCTCGATGCCGTCGCGCGCGGGCTGGTTCGCCGGGGCGCGCTGACGCTAGCGGCTTGGCGGCATATGTTGGCCGCGCTCGCCGGCGAAACCCCGTCGGAATTTGTCGACTGGTTCGGCATCGAGCGGATTGACGGCAGAGACGTCGACCTCGGCTATTACCGCCACTACGTCGATCCGACGGCCCCCTTCATCGCGGCGATCGGCGGTCAGGCCCACGGGCTGATGATCACCTCGGCGACGCTGACCGACCGCACGGGCGATGTCGAACAGGATTGGGCAGCCGCCGGCGAGATCACCGGAACCAGGCATCTCGTGGCGCCCCCGATCCGGGCGCAAGTCCCCTCGCCTTTCGACTATGCGTCGCGCACGCAGGTGCTCGTCGTGACCGACGTGCGCAAGGACGATATGGATCAGGTCGCCGCAGCCTACAGGACCTTGTTCCTGGCGGCAGGGGGCGGCGGGCTCGGCTTGTTTACGGCGGTCCAGCGCCTCAAAGCCGTGCATGACCGGATCGCCGAGCCGCTGGCCGATGCCGGTCTTCCGTTGCTCGCCCAGCATCTCGACGGACTCGACGTCGCGACGCTGGTCGAGATCTTCCGGGCCGAGGAAGACGCCTGCCTCCTCGGCACCGACGCTGTCAGAGACGGCGTCGATGTGCCCGGGCGCGCCCTCCGCCTAATCGTTTTCGACCGTGTCCCCTGGCCGCGCCCCGACATACTCCATAAGGCGCGCCGCCAGGCTTTCGGCGGCAAGCTTTGGGACGAGCGGCTGACGCGCCGGCGGCTGAGACAAGCCTATGGGCGTCTCATACGGCGTGCAGACGATTCCGGCGTGTTCGTGCTGCTCGATCCGATGATGCCGAGCCGGCTTGCCGCAGCCTTTCCCGAAGGGGTCGTACCGAAACGTGTCGGCCTCGCCGAAGCGGTGGCGCTGACCGCCTCCTTTCTCGCAAAATAGCAGGCCTGCTCAGCGAGCGCGCCGACCTAGCGAGCGCCGGTCAGGGGGCGTAATCTCCGCGCCCATGAGTAATATGACTTCTCCCGAATCCAATTGGTTCGGCAGCCGGCCGGTTGCCGCGTCGGAAAAGACTCGCCTCGTACGTGGCGTTTTCGATCGCGTCGCCGGCCGCTACGATCTGATGAACGATCTGATGTCCGGCGGGATCCATAGGCGCTGGAAGGCCATCTATGTCGCCGATCTCGCGCCCCGTTCGGACGAAGCGCTGCTCGACGTGGCCGCGGGAACAGGCGACATAGCGACCGGCTGGCACAAGGCCGGGGGCGGACCGGCCGTTCTTTGCGATATCAACGCGACGATGCTGAACGAGGGGCGCGACCGCGCGCTCGATCGAGGCTTGCTCTCGGGTCTCGATTGGGTGGCGGGCAACGCCGAATCTCTGCCCTTCCCGGATTGCAGCTTCGACGTCTATAGCATCGCCTTCGGGCTCAGAAACGTGACGCATATCGATGCGGCGCTAGCGGAAGCGAGACGAGTCCTGAAGCCGGGCGGTCGTTTTTTCTGCCTCGAATTCAGTCGGGTGGCGATGCCGCCACTCAGAAGGCTATACGAGCTTTATTCCGATTCGATCATCCCGACGTTGGGGGCGGTCGTGGCAGGCGACCGCGAGAGCTATGTCTACCTCGTCGAGAGCATCCGGCGCTTCCCCGACCAGCAAGCCTTGATAGAGCGGATGCGGCTCGCCGGCCTGGAGTTCGCTCGTTACCGGAACCTGTCGGCCGGAATCGCCGCGATTCATCGCGCGCGGAGAATTTGACCGCTCCACAAACCACTTAATTCCCTGAGGGAACCCCACTTCTATTCCCCGCGTTCAGTTGGAGAACCAAGGATGAGCCAACAATTGACAGGAACGTCACCTGGCCCGGTTTTGCTATCAAAGCGGGTCCTGCTCATCATTTCGGGCGGGATCGCCGCATACAAATCTCTGGAGCTCATCCGTTTGCTCAGGCAGGCGGGAGCGTCGGTGCGCGCCGTGCTGACCAAGGGCGGCGCCGAATTCATCACGCCGCTCAGCGTCGGCGCGCTGACGGAGGACAATGTCTATTCCGATCTGTTTTCGCTGACAGACGAGGCCGAGATGGGCCATATTCGGCTGTCCCGGGAAGCCGATCTCATCGTGGTGGCGCCCGCGACCGCCGACCTCCTGGCGAAGATGGCGAGCGGCCTGTCCGACGATCTTGCATCGACGGTGCTCCTGGCCTCCGACAAGCGAGTCCTAGTAGCGCCGGCGATGAATGTCCGGATGTGGGAGCATCCGGCGACCAAAGCAAACATGGCCCTTCTGAAAAAGCGCGGGACGCTGGTCGTCGGGCCCGAGGAGGGCCCCATGGCTTGCGGCGAGTTCGGCTTGGGTCGAATGGCGGAGCCGCCGCAGATCGTGGCGGCGATCGCGAAACTGCTTACGGCGTCCAGCGGGCGGCTTTATGGCCGGCGGGCGCTTGTAACCAGCGGGCCCACGCAGGAGGCGATCGATCCGGTGCGCTTCATCAGCAACCGGTCTTCCGGCAAGCAAGGCCACGCGATCGCCGAAGCCTTCGCGCGGCTGGGCGCCGAGACGATTCTTGTAACCGGGCCCACCGCTGAGCATGACCCTCCGGGTGTATCGGTCCTACGCGTCGAGAGCGCGGAAGAGATGCTGGCAGCTTGCCAATCGGCCTTACCGACCGATGTCGCCGTCTGCGCGGCCGCCGTAACCGACTGGCGGCCGCTCGAGCCGGCACAGCAGAAGCTCAAGAAGCGACCGGGTTCGCGAATCCCCGAGATTCGCCTGACCGAGACGGCCGACATCCTGGCGCAGCTCTCGCGAGCCGGAAACCGGCGGCCTCGCCTCGTCGTGGGCTTCGCACTGGAAACCGAGGATCTGCTGAAGAACGCGACGGCCAAGCTGCGGGCGAAAGGCTGCGATTGGATCGTCGCCAACTCTGCGGCGGTCGACGAGCGCCGAGTGTTCGGCGCCGACGAGAATACGGTGACGCTGGTGACGGCCGCCGGCATGGAGGTCTGGCCCCGGCTTTCCAAGCGGGAAGTAGGCCGTCGCCTGGCCGCGGCCGCGGCCGATTATCTCACCGGAAGCGCATCAGCCGATTTGGACATGGAGGCCGCGCAATGACCGCGATCGGGGTCCCCATCGTCCGCCTGCCGCACGCGCAGGACCTGGATCTCCCAGCCTATGCAACGGCGCACGCGGCAGGGCTCGATCTCATGGCGGCGATCGATCAGCCGATCACCTTGGAACCCGGGCGCCGCGCGCTGGTTGCGACTGGCATCGCGATCGCCCTGCCCGTCGGCTACGAGGCCCAGGTGCGGCCGCGGTCGGGCCTCGCGGCCAAGCACGGCATTACGGTGCTCAACAGCCCGGGAACGATCGATGCGGATTATCGCGGCGAGATCAAGGTGATCCTCATCAACCTAGGCCAGGAGGCATTCGTCATCGAGCCCAAGGCACGGATTGCGCAACTGATCGTGTCGGCAGTGACGCGCATTCTGTGGACCCCGGCGGAGGAGCTGCCGGACACGGCGCGAGGCGACGGGGGGTTTGGCTCGACCGGCACGCGACAGATCGGGGTATGATGTTACGACTATCCAAAAAGCTGATGTTCGCGATCGAGGCAGTGCTGGACATCGCGTACAATGCCGGCGCCCAGCCGGTTCAGAGCCGCGAGATCAATAGCCGCCAGGGCATACCGAGGCGGTATCTCGAGCCCGTGCTGCAGCAGCTCGTCCGAGCCGGAATTCTCGAAGGCGTCCGCGGCCCGCGGGGCGGCTATCGCCTCGCCCGGGAACGACGTCGGATCAGTCTTGCGGAAATCGCCGAAGCCGTCCGGAGCACCGAGGCCGCGGCCGATCCGTTCGATGTGCCGCCAGGCTCACCGCTCGGCCAGGAGATCGTGCGGCCGCTTTG
>DATGMP010000018.1:0-20750 GCA_035293565.1 Alphaproteobacteria bacterium
GGCCGCCACCGACTTCACGCCTTCGCGGACGATCGCCTGGGCAAGAACAGTGGCGGTCGTGGTGCCGTCGCCGGCCAGGTCGTTCGTCTTGGACGCGACCTCGCGCACCATCTGGGCGCCCATATTCTCGAACTTGTCGGAGAGCTCGATCTCCTTGGCGACGGTGACGCCGTCCTTGGTGATCCGGGGAGCGCCGAACGACTTGTCGAGCACGACATTGCGGCCCTTGGGCCCCAGCGTCACCTTGACCGCGTCGGCGAGAACATCGACGCCGCGCAACATCCGCGAGCGCGCGTCGACGCTGAACTTCACGTCCTTGGCTGCCATCTATGCAATCCTTCTTGAGCTGAATGAACGAGATGATTTGTTTTGAATGAAGGCCTCAGGCGGCCTTCGCCTTCGACGCCTTGGCGTCGATCACGCCCATGATGTCGCTTTCCTTCATCACGAGCAGATCCTCACCGTCGATCTTCACTTCCGTGCCCGACCACTTGCCAAACAGGATCCGGTCGCCAACCTTCACATCGAGCGCATGGACCTTGCCCTGCTCGTCGCGGCTGCCGTTGCCGACGGCGAGAACCTCGCCCTCGATCGGCTTTTCCTTGGCGGTGTCGGGAATAATGATCCCGCCCTTGGTCTTCTCCTCGGATTCGACGCGGCGCACGAGCACGCGGTCATGCAATGGACGAAACGTCATGTGCTATCTCCCATAATTCATAGGGTGTCGCGCGAGGCGGCATTGTTAGCACTCCCCCTCGACGAGTGCCAGCTATGTACGGAAGCGCACCGCGGAGTTCAAGGACCCAGCTGCAGATTCTTCAGTTAAAATTCCAGCGGGCCCGAGGCAGCACTCGGCAGGCCATGCTGCCAATCTTATGCTGCACCGCAGCAATGTAATTGCGCGGAAACCATTTCGGCCCGCAAACTGGTTCATTGATTCGCGGGCCTGGACGGAAGGCCGGGCCGGCGCAGATCCAAGACGAGGACGCGCGAATGGCAAATCTGGCGATTCAACTCCGCGACTATCGGCTGACCACCGCCGAGATTCTTTATCATCTCCCCGACCACCCGGCGCTGCTGCAGAGCTATATCTGGCAGGATTACGACATCGCCCCCCGCTTTCCCGTCTTGCACGGCTTCCTGGATTTCTGGAGTCGCAAGATCGAGGGCAAGCTCCATTCGGTGAAGGTCGCGAGCCGCGGCATCATCAGCGCCGCCGACCTGCGACTCGCTCAAGCCGAATTCATCATCAACTGAAGATCTCTTCATGAAGACGCTCAGTGCTACGCGGTGACGCGCACCTGCATGCCGCTCGCGGGCTTTGATTCAAATTCGCCGCGTCCTATCGTGAGGGCATGACGAGCACGCAGCCGCTGAAAACGGCGCCCGACCTCACCCTCCTCCCCAACGCCCGGCTCGCGCCGGGGCAGCGCGCAGTCGGCATCTGGCTCCTCTCGATCGCGACCTTGTGCTTTACGATCGCCGTCGTCGGCGCGATCACGCGGCTGACCGAATCAGGCCTGTCGATGGTGCGGTGGCAGCCGCTGCACATTCTGCCGCCGATGACCGCGCATCAATGGGAAGAGGCTTTCCGCCTCTATCAGCAATCGCCGCAATATAAGCTGGTCAACAGCGGCATGAGCCTCGGCGAGTACAAGGGGATCTTCTGGTGGGAGTTTGCCCATCGGCTCTTCGCGCGCTCGATCGGCGTCGTCTTTCTTGTCCCGTTCCTCTGGTTCCTCGCGCGGCGGCAATTGTCGCGTAGGCTGGTCCCCTACCTCGTCGGTCTGTTCGCGCTCGGCGGGCTGCAAGGCCTCGTCGGCTGGCTGATGGTGGCGAGCGGCCTCGTCGATCGCCCCTCGGTCAGTCACTATCGCCTGGCCACCCATCTGCTGATGGACGTCACGCTCTACGCGCTCACCCTCTGGACGGCGTTCTATGTCTTTCGTCCCCGGCCCGAGCCGTTGGCGCCCGAGAGCGCCCGTCCCGGGCTCCGGCGCCAGGCAATCCTGGGACTTTCGCTCCTCGCGATAACGATGATGTGGGGCGCCTTCACGGCGGGGCTGCGCGCCGGGCTTATCTATAACACCTTCCCGCTGATGGGCGGCCAGATCGCGCCGCCCGATTTCTTCGCGCTCAGCCCCTGGTGGACGAACTTCACCGAAAATCACGGCAGCGTGCAGTTCGTGCATCGCGTGCTGGCGATCACCACCGGACTGATGCTGATCGGGCTCGCGCTGTCGCTGAGGCAGAAACCCATCGGCGCCGAGTTGAAGCGCATGGGCACCGCGCTGTTCCTGGTGGTGCTGCTCCAGATCGGTCTCGGCATCGAGACGGTGCTGAACCAGGTGCCGGTGTGGCTGGGCGCGATGCACCAGGCGAATGCGATCCTTCTTGTGGGCGTTCTGGTGCGGATTCTGTTCCTGCTCCGCGAAGCGCCACAGCCGCAATTCCGTCCGCGCCTGGTGGTGAATCGCGCCGCTTAGGCCCCGTGCCGGCCTTCGCCTCCAGTGAAGCGCTGCGCGCCCGCGACGGCTTCGCCCGAAGCCAACACCGTCAACCCGTGCCGCATCTCGTTGCGCATCGCGTCTTCTTCGCTCATCCCCCACTGCTCGATCGCCGACAGCCGGTCGCCGCGAAGGCAGGATTGCGGAAAAGAGGATAAAAGGCGCGCCAACTCCATGGCTTCGGCAACCGCGCGTCCCTTGGGCACCAGTCGGTTCGCGAGGCCGATTGCGAAGGCCTCTCGAGCATCAACCGCCCGGCCGGTCAGAATCAGGTCCATTGCGCGGCTGTGGCCGATCAGGCGCGGGAGCCGGACCGTGCCGAGATCGATCAGCGGCACGCCGAAGCGCCGGCAGAACACGCCCAGCACTGCGTCGTGGGCGACGACCCTGAGATCGCACCAGAGCGCGAGCTCCAGCCCGCCGGCGACCGCATGGCCTTCGATCGCGGCGATGACGGGCTTGGAGAGCCGCAAGCGGGTCGGACCCATCGGACCGTCTCCGGTCTCCGAGACGCGATCCGTCTCGCCGGCGGCAAAGCTCTTGAGATCGGCGCCCGCGCAGAAATGTCCCCCCGCGCCGGTCAAAATGGCGATGTCCGCCGCTTCGTCCACGTCGAAGCGGCGGAAAGCGTCAGCCAGCGCTTTGGCGGTGTCCAGATCGACCGCGTTTCGCCGCGCGGGGCGGTTTATCGTGACGACCGCTGCGCGCTCGACGAGCTCGTATTCGATGTCGGCCATGGCCCTGCCCTCCATTGACGCTTCAACGGGGCAGGGCGTGGACGGTCTCCCTACCCCCAGATCATTCCGCCGCGGCGAGCGAAGCCGCACTCGTCTTGGGGCGATAGGCCCACTCGAAGAACACCATCATGATCATGGTGAGGATTGCGCCCTCGGGGACCTGAATGATCAGCATGTGCCAGGTATATTTATCGAGCCCGACGAAGAACTGCATATTCGGGATCACGACCCAGACGCCGAGCCAGGCGCCGAACCAGATCGCGTTCCCCATGCCGCGCCGCGGGTAAACCCTGAGGAACAGATAGCAGAAGATCGAGAGCTGGAAGAGGTAGGTGAGGAAGAGCCAGGGCAGCAGCCCGGCCGCTTCCTCGGCCGGCCGCTGCGGGAAGTCATGCGCCGGATATTCGTCGAAGATCATCTGCGCGACATGCTGATGAAAGGCGATGTCGAGCACGAAGACCAGGATCGCGCTCAGAATCCCGAAGACGAGGAAGCGCCGCCAATCGGTCGGAACCGGAGCCCAGCGCTCATTCGCCGGCCGATAGACGAGCTGGAAGAAGATCATCATGAGGATCGCCGTCACGATGCCCTCGCCCCACTGCATGGCGAGCAGGCTCCAGCCCATATTCGGCGTGCCGACGAAGAACTGGCCGTCCGGCAGCACCATGAAGAAGCCGCCCCAGGCGCCCCACCAGATCGCGTTCGCCAGGCTGCGCTGCGGATAGACTCTGAGATAGAGATAGCAGAAGACCACGAGCTGAATGATCGAGACGACCAGCAGGAACGGCAGCAGCGGCTTCTGCTCCTCGACCGGCCGGGCCGGATAGCCGGCCGCCAGATCGCTGACGATGGGCGTGGTCTGCCACAGCATGTACAGGCCGAGCATCACGATCGAGCCCAGAACGGAAACGACGAGGAATCGCGGCCAAGCAATCGTGATCTTCATGATGTCCTCCCCTCAACCTCGGGGCGACCTTCGGCCCCGGCTTTGCGGGGAGATTAGGACCTTCGGTTGCGATTGGCTATCCGCAGACGATTTCCGCTGATTTTCACTTTCCGCGCCGCGATATCTCCTCCGCGAGCTGCGCGAGCGCGAAGGCCTGCTCCGTCACCAGCTTCTTCTCGGCAATCTCGTGCATGGCCGCCGCCTCTTCGACGCACAACCGCGATTCCTCGCGCACATCTTCGATCGTAAAGCTGACGCCGCCGTGGCGATGGCGTTGCTCGCTCAAGATCGCCCGCGCCCGTGCCCGCAGGACGTCCAGCTCGGCAAGCAGCACTTCCGTTCGCAACGATTGGACGATCACGCCCGCCCGGAGCGCCTCCAGGCTACGGGCCTGCTCATCGATGCCACGCGCCAGCTCCGCCAACGGACCCGCGCCGCGCTCGTCGCCGAGGAGCCGCGCCAGCGCCCGAAACCGAGTGGCCTGTTCTCGCCACCGGTCGGCACGTTCGGTGAATTCGCCCATGGTCAGCGTCATATCGATGCCTCCGCCGCCTTCCCGAGCCGGCCCACATCGAAGTCACCATTTAGAGTGTAAAAAAGCCCCCGCCTGGCCCGCAGTTCCCAATGCGATTCGAATTTCTACCGGCCTGAGCGCCGTAAATCTTAGTAAATCCCGCCCGTCCCCGTCGTCGCGGAGGGAAGGCTCTGACCGCTGTTGGTGCTGGTCGAAGTTAGAATATCGGCGTTGGGCGGCAGCGGATGGTCGACCCCCGGCTCGGTGCCGGGAAGGAAGGCTTCCCACATTCCGTCGGGATCGCTGGGCGGCGCGGGTTCGCCGGCATAGGCATCGACATGGACGAGCCTCAGGCCCGGCGGAATGCGGAACGGCACCGGCGGCTGGTCGGCCAACGCCAGACCCATGAATTCCTTGAAGATAGGCGCCGCAACCGTCGCGCCCTGTTCGCGCCGCCCCAAGGATTTGGGCTCGTCATATCCGACATAGGTGCCGACCACGAGGTCGGGCGAGAAGCCGATGAACCAGAGGTCCTTTGCGTCGTTGGTCGTGCCGGTCTTGCCGGCGAGCGGCCGGCCGAGCTCCGAGATTCGCCGCGCGGTGCCGCGCTGCACCACACCCTCCAGCATCTCGACCATCTGATAGGCCGTGCGCGGATCCTGAATCTGCGGGCGCGTGTCGGGGATCTCGGGCACCGCCTGGCCGGTCCAGGGGACGTTGTTGCAACCCTCGCAAGGCCGGTTGTCGTGGCGGAACAGGGTCTTGCCGTCGCGATCCTGGACGCGGTCGATGAGGGTCGGGATGATCTGCTTCCCGCCATTGTCTATTTCGGCATAGGCGGTGGTAAGCCGCATCAGCGTGGTCTCGCCGCTGCCGATCACGGTGGAAATGTAGGGCGGCAGATTGTCGGCGATGCCGAACTTCTTGGCGTACTCGACCACCTTGGGCACGCCGATCGCCTCGCCGATCCTCACGGTCGCCGCATCCAGCGACTTCTCCAGCGCGACCCGCATCGGCAAGGGCCCCAGAAACTCATGATCGAAATTGTTGGGATGCCAGAGCGGCAGCCCCGGCCCCTGGTCGATCGTCACCGGCTCGTCCAGCACGATGGTCGAAGGCGTGAAGCCGCTGTCGAGCGCCGCCAGATAGACGAACGGCTTGAAGCTGGAGCCGGGCTGCCGGTAGGCCTGGGTCGCGCGGTCGAACTCGCTCGACGCGTAGCTCATGCCGCCGACGAGGGCCAGCACGCGGCCAGTATGCGGATCGAGCGCGACCAGCGCCCCGTTCACCTCCGGTACCTGCCGCAGCACATAATGATAGGCCGGGGCCGCCGGCGTCGCCGCCTTCTCGCCCTTGCGTCCAGCCTCCTTAGCGGCCGGCAGCTCAGCCCATTCCGTCAGGATGACGTCGCCATCCTGCACGATGCTCGTGACCTTGGCGCGGTTGGTCCATTTCATGTCGGCGAGGGTCAAGGTCGCGGTCGTCCCGTCCGCAAAGCCGATCTTTGCATTGTCCGCTTTCGCATCCAGGACCGCCGCGAGCTTCCAGCCTTCGGCGCCTTCCGGCAGCGCCATCTTCGCCAGCTGCTGCGCCCAGCCCGCGAGGCTGGTGAGGCGGGTCACCGGACCGCGCCAGCCGTGGCGCTCGTCATAATTCACGAGTCCGTCGCGAAGCGACTTGACGGCGATCGCCTGGAGCTTGGGGTCGAGCGTCGTGCGGACCGACAACCCGCCGCCATAGAGTCCATCCTTGCCGTATTTCGCCAGAAGCTCGCGCCGGACTTCCTCGGTGAAATGACCGGCGGGAACGATCTCGGTCGCCTTCGCCGGATGGATCACGAGCGGCTCGGCCGTCGCCGCATCGGCTTCAGCCTGGGTAATGTAGCCGTCCTCGAGCATCCGGCCGATCACATAATTGCGCCGTTCCAGCGCCGCATCGCGGTTCTTCTCGCGATAATACCGGTCCGGCGCCTTGGGGAGCGCCGCCAGGAAGGCGCACTCGGCGACCGTCAGCTCATCCATCGGCTTGTCGAAATAATCGAGCGACGCGGCCGCCACGCCATAGGAGCTGAGCCCCAGATAGATCTCGTTGAGATAAAGCTCGAGGATCTGATCTTTGTTCAGCACCTGCTCGATCCGGTAGGCGAGGATCATCTCCTTGATCTTGCGGCTGATCGAGACCTCGTTGGTGAGGAGGAAGTTGCGCGCCACCTGCTGGGTGATGGTCGAGGCGCCGACCGGCCGCTTGTCCGAATGCAGATTGTGCAGGTCGGTCAATGCCGCCCGCATGATGCCTTCCGGATCGACGCCATGATGTTGGTAAAAGTTTTTATCCTCGGCGGCGATGAAGGCTTCCTTCACGAGCTTCGGGATCGAGGCCACCGGCACGAAAATGCGCTTCTCGGTCGAGAATTCGGCCAACAGCTCCCCGTCGCCGGCGTGGATCCGGGTCACCACGGCGGGCTTGTAGTCGGCCAGCTGCCGGTAATCGGGCAGGCCTTGGCTGTAATGCTGGATAACGACAAAAATCGCGACCAGGCCGCCGATCGCGAGAAGGGCTAGGGCCGAAAGCCCGATCAAAAGCGCGCGCATATGCCGGATATTTCTCCGATGGACGGCGGTTCTAATAACACGCGCGCGGGCCAAAGGGTACGAGCGCTAATTCGTCGCCCCTTGCACGGGCTTCGGCACCGCCCCCTGTCCCAGATTGTCGGCAAGGAACCGGTCGAGCGCCTTCAGATAGGCGATCCGATCCTCCTCGCGGTACAGATAATGGTCGTCATCGTCGAAATAGATCGCCTCGACCTGCTTTCCGGCGTCCCGGAGCGCGGCTTCCATCGCCTCCGTATCCTCGACCGGCACAGTGAAATCGCGCCGGCCATGGGCGAGCAGGACCGGGATACGGATCCGGTCGGCATGGAGCAGCGGCGAATTGGCGTCCACCGCAACCGGATCGCTGTCGTAGCGAGGCAGATTGAGGTCGGCCAAGCGCGATCGAGACGCGCGGTCGAGACGACGGCGCAGATCGGTGACGCCGGCCATGCTGGCGGCGCAACGGTAAAGATTGGGGGTCTTGATCGCGCCCATCAGCGCCGCATAGCCGCCATAGCTCCAGCCGACGATGCAGATGCGGGCCGGATCGGCGAGCTTCTGCGATACGAGCCACCGCACGCCGTCGGCCAGATCGTCCTCCATCGCGAGGCCCCATTGCTGGAAACCGGCGCGCTCGAAGGCCGCGCCATAGCCGGTCGAGCCGCGGAAATTGGGCTGCAGCACGCCATAGCCGCGGCTCGCGATCATCTGCGCGATATAGTCGAAGCCCAGATCGTCCCGCGCGGTCGGTCCGCCATGGGGCATGATGACGAACGGAATCGATTTGGCGCCCGGTCCGGGGGGCAAAGTCATTCCGGGCGGAAGCGTGACATAGCCGTGGATCGTCAGGCCATCCCGCGCGCGGTAGCTGACTGGAGAGACGGGCGCCAACGCGGCTGCGTCGATATCCGGCCGCATCGCGCCCAGCGAGGTGAGCACGGCCTTGTCACGATTGCGGGTCAGGAGATAGTAGGCGCCCGGCCGATTGCCGCCGGCGGCGAAGATCAACAGCCTACGGCCGTCCGGCGTGCTGTCGACGATCGTGGTGCGAAAATCGGGCAGCGCGGCCGCAATCTGTTCGGCATCCTGTTTGGAAGAAGGATCGGTATAGACGATCGTCGGCTCATCCACGGTGTAACCGTAGCCGAGCGGGCGACCGCGATCGAGGATCAGCCTGTCGATATCGACATCCGAGCGTGCCGCATAGCGTTCCAGAAGCCGGTCGCTGCGGACATCGTAGCGATAGATGGCCTGTCGCCCGGTCGTTTCGGACGAGGCGACCCAGAGGGTGCCCGGCGTGTCGGCCAGGGCGAGCGGCGAGAAGGATAGAGCATCCGCCACGGGCACCTGGTGCACCAGGTGGAAATCCGAATCGTCATCGTCCCGGTAATAGGTCCTGACCATGCCGTCCGCGACGGCAATGCCGAGCCGCACTTGGCCTTTTGCGTCCGTGTGCCAGCGCGAGATGTGGTTTTGGCCCTCGATGACCGTCCGCATGGAGCCGTTATCGATGTTGATCTTCACCACATCCGGCGAATCCGCATCGGACCGATAGAGGGCGACCAGAATGTGCGCAGGATCCTCCGACAGCATGTCGATGACCTCATCCTGCCCGAAATCGACCGCCCTCTGGTCGCGCGCGTCGGAAAGGTTGCGCGAATGCGCGCCCGACACGTCGATCGCGACCAGCCGATCCTCGGTCGCCGAATCGCTGCCGGCGAGCCGGCTCGCGGCATAGGCTTCTAGGATCAGCCTTTCGTCCGTTTTCCAAGCGAACCAGCGAACCTCGAATGCCCCCGGGCAGATTCCGTGGCTCGGCCGGCTGCTGTCGAGATGATGGATCACAAGGCATCGCCGCCCGTCGACCGAAGAGAGATAGGCCAGCATCGTGCCGCCGGGCGACAATTTCGGGCTTTCGATCGCCGGCAGCTTGCCGAAGATCTCGACTGCTGGCAGCCCGCCGGCGGCGGCTTGCCCAAGGCCGGAGGCCCAGACCAACATCGCGACCAACAGGCCGCGGAACTTCCCCATCGATCGGTACTCTTGCTTGCCCTTCGAACGTGAGACGATGCCGATTTTCGGAGCATTCCGAAGAAGGGGCAAGGGGCTGTCCGGTTCGATATTCCCGTCCGGCGGCGGACGCTCACTCGCCGGCGATGGACCGGATCACCCGGGCCGGATTCCCGCCGACAAGAGTGTTTGCGGGAACATCCTTGGTGACGACCGAACCCGCCGAAACGACGGCGTTCTCACCCACCCTTGTGCCGCCGATGATGGTTGCACCCGCCGCAATCCAGACGCCTCTTCCAATCGCGATGGGCTTGGCGACGACATAAGACCGCCGCTGCGACGGCGCGACAGGATGCCCGTCCGTGATGATGTTGACGTTGGGGCCGATCAAAACGTCATCGCCGATGCTGATCTCCGCCAAGTCGTAGAACGTACAATTCTGGTTGATGAACACGTTGCGGCCTATGGAAATATGCTTGCCGCACGTCGTGTAGAAGGGAGGAATCAGGCGAAAACCGTCATCCATGGTCCGCCCGGTGAGCTCGCCGAAGAGCCGCCGCACTTCGTCCATGTCGTTCATTGTAAGGCGATTGAGGACTGGCGTGATGCTCATCGCCCGTTGAGTGTCGGCGACCATCGCTCGGGACTCGGCCGTTCGCCTCGGAATCCTCACTTCTCCATCACGCCTTGACATGTTTTCGCATCCGGCTTCCGCTGACGACTCCCAAGCCGCTGTTACATCAAGCCGGCGAACGGGCCCGGGCCCTTGACCTCGCAATCAACTTGACCTCGCAATCAAGTGGCACGAAGCGCCGCCGCTACCGGGATTCGCGCCGCTCTTAGCGCCGGCAGCAAACCGCCGACGAGACCCATCGCAAGCGCCCACACCGCGCCGAGGGCCAGCACCGGCAGCGTGACCGCGAGGTGGAAGCTGAACCCGAACGGGCTGGCGCTGAAGCCGTTGAACAGCAACCAGGCAAGCCCGCCGCCCAGAACTGCGCCCACAAGCGCGATTACTATGGATTCGGACAGGATCGACGCAATGATCGGCCCCGTGCTGAATCCGATGGCCCGCAGAGTCGCCATCTCGCGACGACGACCATCGACGACAGCATAGAGCGAATTTGCCGCTCCTAAAGTACCGGCAATCGCCATGATCGCGCCGACGAAATAGCTGACGAAGTCCAATATGCCGATCAGCTGCTTCATGTTCTCCTTGGTGAACTCGGCTTCGAGTTTGGCTTTGACCCGAAGGGTCGGATTTGCTGTTCGGCGTTCTCGCGAAACGATGCGGTCTTCGTTCCCGTCGCCGAATTGGCAAAGATCCGATCAATGGTGTCCGCGGTCGCGGCCGCCTGCTTCGGGTCGGCAACGACAGCGTAGAAATTTCTGACGGTGCCCTTGTTGAGATTGCGCGCTTCGTCGAGATAAGCGTAGTTGCCCACGATGTAGCCGCCGGCTCCGAGCTCATGGGCGGTGAAAGTACCGACAATATCGAAGACCCAGGTTCCGCTTCCATTGTCTTGCAGCGTGCTCGACGTCAGCGGGATTCGATCGCCGACATGCCACCCGTATTTCCTGGCGATATCCGCGCTTATCAGGACACCGGTTCGCGTTCTTCGAAGAGCTTCCAGATCTCCCGGAAGAATTTTGATGACCTCCGGAGCCATGGTCAGCCACGTGTCGCTGACGTCGATCGCTAGGACGTATAGCGGCTGATCGGGCTTCTGATAGGTTCCGCCCACCCCATCGGCGAAGGTCACCGCCTTGACCCCGGGGATCGACCGAAGTCGATCGGCGTACGCGACGGGCAGCGGCGATCCGCCCCAAGCGTCCGGCGCCACGAAAAGCACGTCGGCGCGCGTCCGTGCGACTGCCTCGTCGACGCCCGTCTTCATGCCTTGCAAGACGCCGAACAAGGCGAACGCGACGCTAACCTGCAGAAGGATCAGAACCGTTCGCCAAGGCCTCTGCCAAATGCCCGACCAGATGAGCGGCAGAAATTTCATGCCTCGCCGCCTTCAGAAATCGCGACGGCGGGGAACGTTATCCCGTCGAAAACGAAGCGATTCATCAATCAACCCCGCCCGGCGGCTTCAAAGCCGCATCTCCTCCATTTGCGTAGCGCCGGTGACCGCATCGAGCGACGCAACGCGCTCGAGCTCGAGCCTGCCCATGCATACCGCCACCGAATGCAGGTCATGGTTGTGTTGAATTGTGTGCGCTTGGCGGTGGCCCCGCAAGCGGAAAGTGCTTAGCGAGCCGCCTCGGTCAGCGCGAAATAGCGGTCGACGGCTTCGGTGAGCGCGGTCGCGATGCGGGCGCGGTAGGCGGGGTCGGCGAGACCGCGGGCTTCGCTGATGTCGGAAAGGTAGCCCATCTCGACCAGCACCGAGGGGATATCCGGCGCCTTCAAGACGGCGAACCCGGCCGAACGGTGGGGCATGCGCGGAAACAGGTCGATGTGCTCGTTGCGGAAGGATTTGACCACCAGGCCCGCGAAACGGTTGCCGTCATTCACCGTCTCGCGCACGGCCAGATCGACGAGGATGCCCGCCACATCGTCGCTCTTGTCGCTGAGGTCGACGCCGCCCAGCGAATCGGCCCGATTTTCATGCTGCGCCAGGCGCTCGCTTTCAGCATCCGTCGCCGTTTCGGACAGCGTGTAGATCGAAGCGCCCCGCGCGTGGCCGCGCAGGGCCGCGGGCTCCAGGGGGCCGCCACCCAGCGAATCGGCATGG
Organism: Alphaproteobacteria bacterium; assembly: GCA_035293565.1. Classification (GTDB taxonomy): domain Bacteria; phylum Pseudomonadota; class Alphaproteobacteria; order BOG-932; family Roseiterribacteraceae; genus DATGMP01. The sequence continues at coordinate 12,047 of DATGMP010000018.1, forward strand.
AGCGATATGAAAAGATCGCCATGAGCGGCGCGTGCCCGGCGCACGCGCTCGGGCAGCTTCAGATAGATATCGCTGTCGCGCGTGAGCACGACCCGATAGCGCCCGGTATCCTCGAGCGCGCGTCTGAGGGCGCGGGCCGTTGCGAGCGTGATCTCCTTCTCCGGATAGCCGGCGATGCTGTCAGCCCCCGGATCGATCCCGCCATGGCCGGGATCGATCACGATCGTATGTTTCGCGGCCGGGGCGATCGGCGGCGCCTGCGCAACCCGGGAGGCCGGGGCGCGCTCGACTCGTTTTGCAACCGGCTTTGCGGCTGGGATCGGCAGCTTTTCCTTTGGCCGTAGAGGCTCTGCGACGGGCGTCGGATTCACCACCTGGCCGATCATCGCGGCCATGGCGATGGGCTCGGCCGGCGCCAGATCGATGACCGCACGGACCGGGCCGCCTGCACGGCCGGGCACGAGATGCGTGGCGGCGATCGTCATCGGCTGAGCGAGGTCGAAGACATAGCGTGTGCGCCCGGATTCGGCGGAGGACTCGCGAAAGCTCGAAACGGCGCCGAAACCGCGTCCGGCCGTGGCGCCCAGCGCGACGCCGGTCGCCTCGACAGTCACTTCGATCTGGCCGGAACCGGCTGCCCCGGCCACCTCCGCCTGGAATGCGGTTGGATTCGCAAGGGTCAACACGATCTCGGTCCCATTCGCCAACGGCGCGAATTGGACGGACAACACGGAGGGCGCGGCCGCGCACGCGCCGCCCCAGGCGGCGACGGCGAGAAGCGATCCGATGAAGGCCCCGCTGAATGTCACGATCGACCAGAAAATCCATATATATCAATGCACTTGTTCCATTATATCAGATCTTGTCTCACTTTGTCGCGCTAAACCTGTATTCCGGCTTTGTCCCCGGTCAATCGGGCGTGGCGAAATGAAAGATTGAGCGCAACCCCGGCAGGGTTTATGGTGCCATCGCGACACGGAGCGTGCCGCGGCGGCCGAGGAATCTCCCTCATTTGCCGGCTACCCCTTGAGGGGGCAGACGGCGGCGGAGCCGGCCAGTGCAGCGTCACCTCCAAAGAGTTTTTTATTCATTGCAGCGGGAACCGGCTTTCGGCCGGCTTCCGACGCCGCGCCCGCCCTGGCCGCTTTTTGAGCGCCGTTCGTCGGGCATCGAGTCGGATGCGCATCGCTGCTTAGCAGAGGGCGAACGGACGCCTCTTCCCGATTGTCGCTCGGGAACGGTGTCCGCCAAGCCCTCACAAGGAATTCGTTATGACGAAAAGAATGTTGATCGACGCGACCCATCCTGAGGAGACGAGGGTCGCAGTCGTCGACGGCACACGCCTGGAAGAATTCGATTTCGAGATCGCCACCCGGCGCCAGATCAAGAGCAACATTTATCTTGCCAAAGTGACGCGCGTGGAGCCTTCGCTTCAAGCAGCGTTCGTCGATTACGGCGGCAATCGGCACGGTTTCCTGCCTTTCCCCGAAATTCATCCGGACTATTACCGAATTCCGGTCGGCGACCGGCAGGCTTTCGAGGAAGAGGAGGAGTATCGGCCGCGACAGAAAGGACGGCGGCAGAGCGAGCCTCGGGCCGGGGAGGATTCCCCCGCCGAAGGACATCCGGCCGAGGAGACCGAGGTCGAGATCGACGTCTCCGAGCTTCCGGAGGCGCTGACGGCCGATCAGCCGTTCGCTCAGTCGATCTCATCAGAGGTCCTGCCGCCCGGCGAAAGCGGGCCGCAGGATCATTTCCCCCAAGCGGAACAGGCGTCGGACGAACACGCCGCGGAGCCGACGCCGGAACCGCCCGAAACCGGACCGGAATCGCTGACCGCCCTGGCCGCGCCGGTGCCGATGCTCTCCGAGGTCATCGAAGCCGACGCAAGCGACGCTCTAACGGGCGAGGGTGAGCCGGTTGAGTCGCACGAGGAGCCCGAGCCGGCCGAGCGGCACCACGCGCCGGAGAGCGAAGCGGCTCGGGAGCAGGCCTCCTCGGTGGAGGTCCTTGGCGGCGACGAGGTCGAGGAGCAGCAGCGCCGCCGCCGCGCGCAGCTGCCGCGCTACAAGATCCAGGAGGTGATCAAGCGTCGGCAGATCATGCTGGTGCAGGTCTCCAAGGAAGAGCGCGGCAACAAGGGCGCGGCCGTCACCACCTATCTCTCACTTCCCGGCCGCTACTGCGTTCTGATGCCGAATACCTCGCGCGGTGGCGGCGTCAGCCGCAAGATCGCGAACCCGGCCGATCGCAAGCGGATGAAGGATCTGATCTCCGATCTGGAAGTGCCGGAGGGCATGTCCGTCATCCTCCGCACCGCCGGGCTGGAGCGCTCCAAGGCCGAGATCAAGCGCGACCTCGAATATCTGCTCCGTCTCTGGGAGAACATCCGTACGCTGACCCTCGAATCGACCGCTCCGGCCCTGATTTACGAGGAAGGCAATCTGGTGAAGCGGGCGATCCGCGACCTCTATTCGCGCGACATCGATATGATCGAGATCGCCGGTGAGGAGGCATACCGCCAGGCCAAGGACTTCATGCGCATGCTCATGCCGAGCCATGCCAAGCGCGTGCAGCCCTATCGCGATCCGTCGATCCCGCTGTTCTTCCGATATCAGGTCGAGAACCAGATCGACCTGATCCACAACCCGGTCGCGCATCTGAAATCCGGCGGATACATCGTCATCAACCAAACCGAGGCGCTGGTCTCGATCGACGTCAATTCGGGCCGCTCGACCCGCGAGCGCGGCATCGAGGAGACCGCCCTCAAAACCAATCTCGAGGCGGCCGACGAGATCGCCCGCCAGCTTCGTCTGCGCGACCTGGGCGGACTCATCGTCATCGACTTCATCGACATGGACGATCCGCGCCACGACTCCCAAGTCGAGCGGCGGCTGAAGGAGGCGATGAAGAACGACCGGGCACGGATCCAGGTCGGGCGCATCTCGCCTTTCGGGCTCTTGGAGCTGTCGCGCCAGCGGCTTCATCCGAGCCTCATCGAGACCAACTTCCATGTCTGCCCGCATTGCATGGGCACCGGTCTCGTGCGCTCCATCGAATCCGCCGCGCTGCTGGTGCTGCGCGCGATCGAGGAAGAGGGCATCAAGCATCGCGCCGCCGAGCTCGCCGTCACGGTGGCGGGCAAGATCGCGCTCTATATCCTGAACCAGAAGCGCGGGATGCTGACCGAGATCGAGCTGCGCTACGGCTTCTCGGTGAAGGTCCTCGCCGATGATGGGCTGATTCCGCCCGAACACCGCATCGAGCGCGTGCGCATGAAGCCGCCCGGCGCGGAGCTTCCAACCCCCGTAAGCCAGGCGGCAATCGTGGTCGGGCCGATCGATGTCGAGGAAGAGGAAGACGACGCCGAGGCCGAAGAGCGGGCCGAAATTCACGGCGACGGACGATCGGAAGAGCGCGAGGGCGGAGAGCGCCGCCGCCGCCGGCGCCGCCGTCGTCGCGGCCGGGGGGAAGAGGGGCATCATGAGGGCGCCGGCGCTCAGGTCCCCGCGGAAGGCGCAGCGCCTCAGCCCGAGTCGGAGAGCGCAGAGTCCGACGAGGACGGCGCGACGAGATCGTTCGAGTTCGGCCCGGCGCGCGAGGGCGCGGAAGGCGCGGAGGGCGGTCGTCGTCGCCGACGCGGCCGACGGGGCGGGCGCAACCGATCGCGGCGCGGCGAGGAGGGCAGGTCGGACATGCCTGCCTTGCCCGAGGCCGCCGAGGAAGTCGCCTTTGCCGAGGAACACGGTCTCACGGAGACCGAGGCCGCGTTGGCGGTAGTCCCCTCACCGGCCTCGATTCCGGAGCCGGTGGCAGCCGAGCCGCGCGAGTTGGTCGAGTCGGTCGACCTGATCGCGCCCACGGAGCCGGAGCCGGCCGAAGAGCCGTTGCCGCCACCCGTCGAAGCGCCGGAACCGGCCGAGGCTCCGCGAGCCGCCGAGACCTTCAACGGCGCCGAAGGGCCCGAAAGCGGTGAGCCGCCCGCGCCGCCGCCCAACCGCGACTATGAGGTCGTAAACCAGCCGCCGGCCCAACCCCGCCGCGGCTGGTGGAAGCGGCTGGTGGAGTAGGTCCAACCCGGTTCCTAGTTCCGAGCCTTGCCGACCCGTGCCCACTGGTGGACGTAGCGTTGCACGGTCTTGAGGTCGTTCGGCAGCGTGACCAGACGCTCAGCCCGCTCGAACAGATCTGCCATATGCGGCGGCAGCGCCGGATGAACCCCCGTCACGCCGGTGACGACCTCGGGGAATTTGGCGGGGTGGGCGGTGGCGAGAACGACGATTGGAATTTTCGGGTCGAGCCCGGCCCGTCGCGCCGCCGCGACGCCCACCGCGCTGTGCGGATCCAGCGTGTAGCCGGCGGCGCGGAAGGCGTCGCGGATCGTCTCCTCGGTCGCCCGGTCGTCAACCGCATGGGCGGTAAATGACGCGGTTGCCGCCGTGAATGCCGCGGGCGGGACAGTGAAGGCGCCGCTCGATTGGAATGCGTCCATGGTCCGGGTGACGACGGCCGCATCGCGGTCGAGCAGGTCGAACAGCAACCGTTCGAAATTGCTCGATACCTGAATGTCCATCGACGGGCTGTGCGTCGGCACGACCGTCGTCTTGCGCATCTCGGCAGTCGCGAAGAACCGGGTGAGGATATCGTTCCGGTTCGTGCCGACGATCAGCTTCTCGATCGGCAGTCCCATGCGGCCGGCCACATAGCCCGCATAGATGTCGCCGAAATTGCCGGTCGGCACGGCGAAGGCGACCTTGCGGCGAGGCGACCCAAGCGCGGCGGCTGCGACAAAGTAATAGACGATCTGGGCCATGATCCGCGCCCAGTTGATCGAATTGACCGCCGCCAGCGCGTGATCGTCGCGGAAGGGCGCGTCGGCGAACATCGCCTTCACCAGCGCCTGGCAATCGTCGAAGGTCCCTTCGATTGCGACCGCATGCACGTTCTCGCTCGGCACCGTCGTCATCTGGCGACGCTGAACATCCGAAGTGCGTCCGGCGGGATAGAGGATGAAGATATCGACCGCCTCGCGATCGCGGCAGGCCTCGATGGCCGCCGAGCCCGTGTCGCCCGACGTGGCGCCGACGACGGTGATCCGCTGCGCGCGCTTGGCGAGCACATGATCGAACAGCAGGCCCAGAAGCTGCAGCGCCACATCCTTGAAGGCCAGCGTCGGCCCATGGAAGAGCTCCAGGATCCAGAGGCGCTCGTCGAGCTGGACCAAGGGCGTCACCGCTTGATGCGTGAAGCGGCCATAGGCCTCGGCGCAGAGGGCCCGAAACTCCGAATCGCCGATTGCGCCGCCCAGGAAAGGCACCATGATCTCTGTCGCCGCGTCGACATAGGGCTTGCCGGACAAGCCCGCCAATTGCCCGTCCGAAAGGGACGGGAAGGAGGCCGGCACGAACAGGCCGCCATCGGGCGCCAGACCTTTCAGCAGCACATCCTCGAAGCCTTGCTCGCCCGACCGGCCGCGGGTGCTGATATAGGAAATCATCGAGACCGGCTCCATGACGACAGCAGATAGATGACGGCGAGCGCCGCCGCCATCGTGTACCAGAAAATGGCGTAATTCAGATGCTCGTTGCGGATTCCCGCACGCTCCGTCCCGCCGGTGCCGGCGGGCCAGCCAGGCTCTTCGGACGGGGCCGCGGCGACATAGACCGGCAGCAGCTGCAACCCGAGTTTTGCGCCCATCGCGTCCGGCTGGACCCGGTACCAGATGTTGTCGTCGGGCCGGTCCGCCGGCGTGAACCAGCCGCCCGATTCCGGCAGGCGGACGATGCCTTCGATCTCAACCGACGCGTCGGTCGAGGCGAAGCGCTCGAGCCGGTTGCCTTCCGCGAACGGGACGAAGCCGCGATCGATCAGGACCGCCGGCTCGTCCTCGCGCAGCAGCGGCACCAGCAAATGAATCCCCGCTTTGCCATCGCGGGTCCGGCCGTAAAGCCACAGAGCGTGAGCATTGTCGAAGCGACCATCGACCCGGACGCGGCGGAACGACCATTGGCCGGGGTCGTCGATCTTGGCCGGAAGCGGCACCGGCGCGGCGTCGCTCCGCGCCGCGATGGCGGCCAGCAGCTCCTCCTTCCACGCCTTACGGTGAAGCTGCCAGGTGCCGAGGGAAATGAGGATCGCGACGCCGATAACCGCGATGGCAGTCGGCCATGGCCGAGGACGGAATGCCATCTAGGCCGGCCGGTCTCGGCGATGCCGGTGGTTGAGCGCCAGGACGAGAGCCTTGGCAGGCCGAAGCATGCCGACTGTCAGGCCCAGTATCACGACGCCCCAGAAAAGGCTCTGCAGCCAATAGGGCAAGTCGACGACATTCGACGCCCAGATCGCCGGCGGCACGACGGCGAATCCCAGGATGAAGATCAGGAAGACAGCCGGGCCGTCCCCGCTGTCCATCGCGGCGAGCGCGAGGCCGCAGCTCCCGCACCGTTCGGCGGTGGTGAGAAATCCCGAGAAGACGCGGCCCAGACCGCAGCGCGGGCAACGGCACAAAAGCGCCGCTCGGAGGAGCGGCGCCCAGCCGGGGTCCGCCTCAGCCTGCTGGAGCGGCGGAAGCAGGCTGGATCGGCGTGCCGTGCGGCATGCCACCCCAGAAATAGATCGCGATAAAGAGGAACAGCCAGACCACGTCGACGAAGTGCCAGTACCAGGCGGCCGCTTCGAAGCCGAAATGGCTGTTCGGCGTGAATTGCGGACGGCCGGCCAAGTACGTGTAGACGCGCCAGAGGCAGACCGAGAGGAAGATCGTGCCAACGATGACGTGGAACCCGTGGAACCCGGTCGCCATGTAGAAGGTCGATCCGAAGATGCCCTGGCGGAAGCCGAATTCAGCATGGGTGTATTCGTAGAGCTGGCACATCGTGAAGAAGATGCCGAGCCCGATCGTGCACCACAGCGCGCGCTTGGCCTCGTCATTATGCCCTTCACGGAGCGCATGGTGCGCCCAGGTGGCGGTGCAGCCCGACAGGAGCAGGACCATCGTCATCAGGAAGGGGAAATGGAAAGGATCGACCGGCGTGATGCCGGGCGGCGGCCAGACTCCGTTGATTCCCGCGTTCGGGTAGAGCGCGGAGCTGAAGAAGGCCCAGAAGAACGCGACGAAGAACATCACCTCCGACGCGATGAAGAGCGACATGCCGTAGCGCAAGCCGATCTTCACGACCGCCGAGTGCGCCCGCTCGACAACCGATTCATGGATGACGTCGCGCCACCAGACGAACATGACGGCCAGCACGAAGAGGAAACCCGCGATCAGGAACCAGGGCACGCCCTGCGCGATCTTGAGCGATCCTAGCGACAGGCCGTGGAGGAAGATCAGCGCACCCACCGCCATGGACCCGCCGGCAAGCGCTGCGACGATCGGCCAGGGGCTCGGCTTGACGAGGTGGTAGGGCTGATGCGGCCCGCCTTCCAACGACACCTCGGTCACTGATTCCGCCATATCCGCCTCGAATGAACTGGAGATTCTCGAAATTGCCGCGGAGACTATTCGACCCGGGACGGGGGGGCAAGCGCGGCGGCCCCGGAAGCCGCGGCTGCGGGCGATTTCGCCGCAGGTTCAACGGTCCGGGAATCCGTAGCCGCCGACTGGCTCGGCGCGCGGTAGAAGGTATAGGACAGTGTGATCGTCGACACGTCGTCGAGATTGCGGTCCTGGGCGATCGCCGGGTCGACATAGAAGGAGACCGGCAGGTCAGCCGATTCCTGCGGGCGCAGGACCTGCTGCGTGAAGCAGAAGCATTGGATCTTGACGAAATACTTGCCGGCCTTGTCGGGCGTCACATTGAAGACGGCGCTGCCGGTGATGGTTTCGCCCGACAGGTTCTGGGCGTGAAAGGTCGCGAGCGTGGTCTCGCCCACCTTGACAGTGACGCTCCGTCGTTCGGGGCGAAAGCTCCAGGGCAGCTCGCTGTTCACGTCGGCGTTGAAGCGGATCTCCATCGTGCGATCGAGCACCCGGTCCGCTCCGGCGCTCGCGCGCCGAGTTGTGCCGCCATAGCCAGTGACCTGGCAGAACACGCGATAGAGAGGCACGGCGGCGAAGGATAGCGCGACCATCCCGAGGGCAACGCCGAGAAGGCCTCCGAACAGGAGGCGATTACGGCCGCTCGGAGTCACCCGCCGCTCATCCGCACGATCGAGACGATATAGACGATCACGACGAAGGCCATGAGCAGCGCGAAGAGCGCCCAGTTGCGCGCCCGCCGGCGCTTTTGCGCCTCGGGATTGAGCTCGATCGGAGTCGGTTTCAGCATTGCCGCCTCACACGCCCAGCCGCGCGAGCGGACCATGCGTCGAATCCAGCATCAAGAGCGCGAACAGCAGGAACAGGTAAAGGATCGAATAGCCGAACATGCGGCGAGCCGAGCGGTCGGTCCGGTCGCGAAGGACCGCCAAGGCCGCGGCCACGAAGAGGCCGCCCAGCAGAAGCGCGCCGGCCAGATAGAGGGGGCCGGCGATACCCAGGAAATAGGGCGCGGCGGCAAGCGGCAGCAGCAGCAGCGTATAGGCGAGCATCTGCCGCTTGGTGGTTTCGGGCCCGCGCGTCACCGGCATCATCGGCACGCCCGCGCGGGCATAGTCGCCGGCGCGATAGAGCGAGAGCGCCCAGAAATGCGGCGGCGTCCAGAAGAAGATGAGGAGAAACAGCACGACCGAGGCAAGATCGATCCGTCCGGTGGCGGCAGCC
>DATGMP010000019.1:0-5584 GCA_035293565.1 Alphaproteobacteria bacterium
GGACCAGGCGCTCTGGTCCCCGATGGACAAACTCGCTCGCGGTGACGCCACCCGAGCCCGAAAAGAGAAAGAACCCAAGGAAATCCGTACGTCTCAGCGGCGGATCCACCCTTGAAGTCTTTCATTGGAGGAGGACATGACAGAGGCCTAAACGCGCGGCAGCATGGACAATAAAGCTCGAGGGCTCGCCGCCATTGCCCCCGCGCCCTCTTGGCCCCACCTTATCGGATCGATGCCCGACACCCCCACACCTCTCGCCGCCGCCGCGTCGGCCTTCGCGCCGTTCGCGTTCGACAATTCCTATGCGCGGCTGCCGTCGCGATTTTTCGTGCCGATGGCGCCGGTGCCGGTGGGGGCGCCCGGGCTGGTGAAGCTCAATCACGGGCTGGCGCGGCTGCTGGGCGCGGAGCCCGCGATGCTGGCGAGCCCGCAGGGTGTGGCGATGCTGGCGGGCAATCTGGTGCCGGCCGGGGCGGAGCCGCTGGCGATGGCCTATGCCGGGCATCAGTTCGGCAATTGGGTGCCGCAGCTGGGCGACGGGCGCGCCATCCTGCTGGGCGAGGTAATGGGGCGCGACGGCGTGCGCCGCGACATCCAGCTGAAGGGCGCGGGCCGCACGCCCTTCTCGCGCGGCGGCGACGGCCGGGCGGTGCTGGGGCCGGTGCTGCGCGAATATATCGTCAGCGAGGCGATGGCGGCGCTCGGCGTTCCGACCACCCGCGCGCTCGCGGCGGTGACCACCGGCGAGGCCGTGCTGCGCGAAGGGCCGCTGCCGGGCGCGATCGTGACGCGGGTCGCTGAGAGCCATGTGCGCATCGGCACCTTCGAATATTTCGCAAATCGCGGCGACGCGGAGGGCGTGCGCATCCTCGCCGACTATGTGATCGCCCGGCATTATCCGGAAGCGGCGGCCAGCGCGCAGCCCTATTGCGCGCTGCTCGGCGCGGTGACGGCGCGCGTCGCGGCGCTGGTGGCTGAGTGGCTCGCGATCGGCTTCATCCACGGCGTGATGAATACCGACAACATGTCGATCGCCGGCGAGACGATCGATTACGGCCCCTGCGCCTTCATGGACGATTTTCATCCGGCGACCGTCTACAGCTCGATCGACAGCCAAGGGCGCTATGCCTATGGCAACCAGCCGCACATCGCGCATTGGAATCTGTCGCGGCTGGCGGGCGCGCTGCTGTCGCTGCTGGGGCCGGACCAGGATTCGGCGATCGCCGCGGCGCAGGAATCGCTGGACGCGTTCCCCGAGCATTTCGATGCCGCCATCGCGGCCCACCTGCGCCGCAAGCTCGGGCTGAACGAGGCGCGCGACGGCGACATGGAGCTGGCGCAGGATCTGCTGGATCGGATGGCGCGCAACCATGCCGACTTCACGCTGACCTTCCGCCGGCTGGCCGATGCGATCGACGACAGCGCGCCGGTACGCGGCCTGTTCGACGATCCCGCCGACTTCGACGCCTGGGCCGACGCCTGGCACCGTCGCATCGCCGAGGAAGGCGGCGATGCCGAGGCGCGCCGCGCCGCCATGCGCGCCGTCAATCCCGCCTTCATTCCGCGCAACCACCGCGTCGAAGAAGTGATCCAGGCCGCGCAGACGCGCGGCGACTTCACGCCACTCGAGACGCTATTGGGCGTGCTCGCCCGTCCCTTCGACGATCAGCCGGATTTCGCCCGCTACGCCGACCCGCCGCAGCCGCACGAAGTGGTCCAACAGACCTTCTGCGGCACCTGATTATCGCCGCAGCTCGAGCTCGGTGGCGACGCGGTGGGGGCCGCTGGCGGTGGGGCGGATGCGGTATTGATAGCTGCCCGCCCGGTCGGGCGGCAGGATGCCGACGACGACGAAGCGTTCGGCGGGCTGGCCCCCGCGTGACGCTGCGTTCTGCGGCGAAAAATAGACAAAGTCGTCTATCTGGAACCTGGGCCCGTTCTGCTGATTCGAAGCCATGATGGTCTTTCCGGAACGGAGTCCATGACGCGAAACGGGCCGCTGGAATGGCCCGCGCCGGTCTTGCAATGCCGTCGAATGCGACCGGCGCCCCTTTGAAGCGGGGCGCCGATCATCGATTTCTATGCGGTCTTGAGATCGATGGCCGAGCTCTTGCCGTTATTGCCCTGCTCGATCGCGAACGTCACCTTCTGCCCGTCGACCAGCGAGCGCAAACCGGCGCGCTCGACCGCCGAAATATGGACGAAGACGTCCTTGGAACCGTCATCGGGTTGGATGAAACCGTAGCCCTTCGTCGCGTTGAACCACTTGACCGTACCTGAAGCCATATCCGCTTTCTCCCAATTGTTGCAGCCGACCGGATGGCCGGCTGGTCAAATTTCGATCGGGAGAACCAAGTCAGCCGCTCGATCGAACGAACGGGTTTCGACGGGCCGACCCTCTAGAAACTTCAGTGCAAACAGATAGGGGGCGACGCCGCCATTTTCAACGGCCAGCGATTTTTTGGCGGCTATTTCCGGACCGCCGACCGCTTGATCGTCTTGATCGGCCCGCGCGGACGGCCGGAAGCCTCGGCGATGGTTCGATCCTGCGCCTCGATGATCGCCTTTGCGGGCGCATCGCCGTCCAGCCCCGCCAGCTCGGCCATGGCGACCTTGCGGTTGGAGGTCTGGCTGCCGTCCTGATAGGTCACGTCGAACAGGACGAAGCCGTCGGTCCTGGGCTTCTTGACGATCCGGGCCATTGCCCCTCCGGGAAAGATGCTGTCGATGACCGGCGCGTCAGCGCTCGCCGTTCGTATCGTCGGGATTCGTTTGGTCCGGCTCCGCGAGCTGGGCGCGGCGCTTGGCGACCTGCGCCGCCCGTTCGCGCTCCTTTTCCTCCGCCTTGGCGCGCTTCTGGCGATTCCGCTCGGCACGCTGCTGGTTGTAATTCGGCTTCATGGCCATGAAACTCTCCCGATGTTCGCCCGCAACGCGAAGGAAAGGCAGGCGGCAGCGATGGCCTCTGTATGGCCGCGGCCGCGCGAAGATACAACCCCTTCCCGAGCGACCCGCGAGCGCAGAGTCGCCCGATCGCGCCCTGATGCGGCCACGATCGAAGGCATGATAGGCTCCGATCAACGGCTTTCGGCCGCAACGAAAGGGAGCGCGGGGATGATTCGTCCATTCGGGAACAGGCACGGCCCGCACGCCGCCGCGGCGTTGCTGGTCTTCGCGGCGGCGACCGGATGCGTCGTCGCCCCTTCGGGGCCGCCGGAAGGCTCCTATCTGGAGACCTGCAGGAATGTCGAGGTCCATCGCGGCATGCTGACGGCCGACTGCCTGCGCGCCGACAGCCAAACCTGGAACCGATCCGCGCTCGACCTCGATCGCTGCCGCGGCGGCGGCGTCGAGAATTGGGACGGTCAGCTGACCTGCGGCGGAGGGGGCTACGGCTACGGGCCGCCGCCTCCCCCATACCCCTACGGCCGCTGATTCACTTCCCGAACCGATCCGCCACGCCGGGCATGGCCTGCTCCGCCGCGGTGATGTCGGCGTTGCCGCCGGTCATGTCGCCTTTCCCGCGTTTCGCGAGGCCCCGGCCGTAGAGCGCGACCGCCATCTTGGGTCTGATCGCGAGTGCGGCGTCGTAATCCTTGATAGCGTCGTCGAACTGCCCGGCCTTCAGATGAACGAAGCCTCGGCTGTCCAGAATTCCTGGGTTGTTCGGCGCAAGAGCGGCGGCGGCGTTGCAATCGGCGATCGCGCTCTCCAATCGGCCTATGACCGCACCAAGCCAACAGCGATTGTTCAACGCCTGGGGAGATTTCGGCTGCAGGCGGACGGCTTGGTCCGCGTCGGTGAAAGCACGCGCATAGTCGCCGGCGCGCTGATGGAGAATGGCGCGCTCGTAATAGGCTACGGCCAGATTCGGGTCCTGAGCAATCGCCTTGTCCAGTGCCTGCATCGCGCGATCCCGATCGCCGGTCGCCACATAGACCGCGGCACGCATCGCATAGGCCGCGGCGTAGGTTGGATCGATCGCGATCGCCTGGTCGAGATCGGCCGCGGCCGATTGAAAGTCGCGCTTCTTCATCGCGATTTGGGCGTTGCGATAACGATCTTGGGCGTTGACCCGTTCGAGCGGACCCGCAGGATGATCGGCCGGGGCTGCCGCCCCGCCGGCCGGCGCACCTCGGGCGGCAATGTCGCCGGCGGCCGTTGTGACATACAGCTTGTGCTCTTCATTCGCGAAATAGAGATGCAAACTGCGCAGCTCATGCATGCCGAGGACCAAATCAGGTAATTCCCGGGGCCGATCGACCAGCGTGAGCGTCGGATTCTTGAACTCGATATCGCCCATCTTGAGCGACGTGAATCGATAGCGCAGCACGGGGGCTTCCTGGTCCCTTCGGTGTGACGTCCCGCTTCGGATCATGCCCGGGCTGTCGGGAGTCAGGTCGAACAGGCGCTTGGCCGCGCGCAAACTGAGCACGGTATCCACGCTGGCGGTATCGATGCCGGCTCGTATCGCATGGTCATCGAGCGTCAAGGGGACCGTGATCTGATGGTATGGAGGCTCGATTCGGAGATCGACCACCTCCTCGTCCTGATGGGCCCAATGGAAGACCGATCCCCGACAATGGTCTTTCGAGAAGAACGAGACTTTTTGGGCGACCGGATCGAACTCGACGTCCGTCTCGCGCAACAGGTTCTCGCCCAACTCTCCGTCTATGCCGCCGGAACCTGCGGGCATAGCCAGGAACTCGAAATCCTCGATCTGCTGCTGACCTAGCTGCAGCGATCCCCTCAGAACTTTGTCGAGACGCTTGCCGGTCCATGCGTTTTCGAATCCGGTCGTCATAGTGTAAGATTTGAGTCCCGCCGTGGCGGCCGCGGACAGTGTGCTCCAAGGCGCGCCGGTCGCGAGCAGCATCTTGCGTGGCTGATCGTTGATCTGGACCGAGACGACCGGGCTGCCATACGCGTTGGGAACCGTTGGCAATTCGACGAATTGCTTCAGCGTACAATCGTCGGCGCGCGCCTGCCCCCCGATAGCGACCGCGAACGCGGCCAACAGGATTCCAGCACGATTTGTGCTCTTCTTGGCACATACGGGTGTACTCGTTATTGAACCCAAAAAGCCAAGTAAAGACGACATCCCTTTTCCTCCGCGCATCAAACTGACGCAAGCTTAGTACGATTGACGCGACTATACAGCGTCCGATTGCATCGGACATCGGAATTTCGATCCGCAGGAAGAATCCCCTTGACATTTGTTCTTTGTTTGTTCATGATGACGAGGCATGAACGGCTTCGCCCAAGACACCAGCCCCGACGGACCTGCCCGGGAGGATCGGCCTCTCGACAAGCCCGCCGGCGAAGCTGCGCCCGCACGGGAACGCAAGGGCCCGCTCGACGGCATCGAGGAGGGCATGCGGGCCGATCAGCTGGAAAGCCTGGGGTGGCTCAGGCGCTACGGCATGGGGATCGCCGAAAGGCTCGATCGCTACGCCCGCGGATTGCTGCTGTCGCAGATGCTGCAGGAGCCCTTCCACGATGTCGACGTGGCGCTCGCCTTCGCGCGCATCGCCAAGGCGGTGCGCCAGATCATCGTGCTGGAGCAGGAGACCGCCGGGATACG
>DATGMP010000020.1:0-62719 GCA_035293565.1 Alphaproteobacteria bacterium
TCCAGAACGTCGGCATTGGTGATGTCGATCGTCAGATTGGCCGAGCCGCCTTCGGCTCTCAGCCGATCCGCGACCCAGCGGCGGATCGCCTGGTCCGGCGGCACCGTGAATTGCAGTTCCACATGGGGCGGCGCGCTCATCGGCTGAAAGGTCTCGATGACATCGATATGCGCCACCCTGAGCGGCAGCGGCCCGTATTGCGCGAAATTGAGATCAAGGCCGGGCTGTGGCTCCGGCGTGGCTGTGCAGCCGGCAACCGCCAGGGATGCCGTGACGACGATCGAGGCTAGGAAGCCCCGTCCCCTTCCGCGAACAGAAGATCGATCGCGCAATCGTCGAACCGATAGCTTGTCGAACAGAACTCGCATGTAACGACAACCTCTCCATCGAGTTTCATATCATCGAGCTCTGTGCGATCGAGCGACCGCAAGACCCGTCGCACCCGCGCTTCCGAACAGCGGCATCCGCGCTTGACGGCCATGGGCGCAAAGACCCGGATCCGCTCCTGGTGAAACAAGCGAAACAGCAGATTGTTCAAGTGCAATGTCCGATCGAGCAGCTCGACCTCGGCGGCCGTCGCCATCAACAGATTTGCACGGTTCCAGTCCTCCGCGTCCTCCGCATGGCTCTTACCAATGCGCGCCGCGTCGTCGTCGGGGAGCCGCTGCAGGAGGATCGCCCCTGCCCGCCACCCCTCCGGATGGCGGCGCGCTGCGAGCTTGACCGACGTCAGGAGCTGCTCCGACTGTCGGAAATAATGCGCAAGACAATCCGCGAGACTCTCGCCCGCGAGCTCGACGATGCCCTGATAGCGCTCGGAATGCTCACCCTGGTCGACGGTGAAGGCGAGATATCCCCGGCCCAAGAGCCGGCGCACATCGGCCGGATCACCCGGGGCGGGCACCTGCTCTCGGTCGAAGCGCGCATAAGCTCTGATTTCGCCGGCCGTGGTCACGTCCGCCACGACAAGCGATACCGGGCCGTCACCCTTGGCCTGCAGCGTGAAGACGCCGTCATATTTGAGCAGCCCCGCCAACACGACTGCGACGATCGTCACCTCCGCCAGAAGCTGCTCGACCTTTGGCGGATAGTCATGGCGCGACAGCATCTCCGTCAGCGTAGGGCCGAGCCGAGCCGCGCGGCCGCGCAGATTGGCTTCTTCGAGCTGAAAAGGCTGGAGGACATCCATCGTCAGCTCGCCGACGGATTCGCTCGAGGACCCGATCATACCGGACTCCCCTCGTAACCTCGGTGAAACGGCGGTAACCCGCCCGTCGCATGGAACACTCGGTCAGCCCGGAGCCAAGCACCACTCCAATATCGCCTTTTGAGCGTGGAGACGATTCTCGGCCTCGTCCCAAACGGCCGAGTGCGGGCCGTCGATGACCTCGTCGGTCACCTCCTCGCCCCGCCGTGCCGGCAGGCAATGGAGAAAAATGACGTCTGGCTTGGCCCGAGACAAGAGCTCGGCATCCACGCGATAAGGTTCGAGCAGACGGCGACGCTCGTCGGCATCGCGATCGTTCATCGAAACCCAAACATCCGTCACCACGCAATCGGCGTCCTTCACCGCCTCGATCGGATCGGAAGTCATGGTGACGCCCGGGGCCTCGGCAGGAACGCTATTCGAACCACGAAGCCCGTCGGGGCACGCAATCCGCAACACGAAACCGAAGCGCTCGGCGGCATGTATCCAGCTGCGCGCGACATTGTTGCAATCGCCGATCCAGGCGACGACCGCTCCGGATACGCTGCCGCGCTTTTCTTGAAGAGTGAGAATGTCCGCCAGCACCTGGCAAGGATGGGACCGATCGCTCAAACCGTTGATCACTGGAACGGTGGCGGTGTCGGCCAAGCGCTCGAGCTTGGTCGAATCGGTGGTCCTCAGCATGATCGCGTCGACGTACCGGGACATAACCCGCGCGGTATCCTCGATCGTTTCGCCGCGGCCGAGCTGCATGTCGCTCGAGTTCAAGGTTACGACGTCGCCGCCCAGCTGGCGCATCCCGACTTCGAAAGATACGCGCGTGCGGGTCGACGGCTTCTCGAAGATCATTGCCAGGGTCTTACCCTTGAGCGGTTTGGCGCCGTTTGCGCCTTCCGCATGAGCGCGCTTCATCTCGGCCGCTCGCACGAGAAGCGCCTTCAGCGTCTTTGCCGGAATCCGGTCGATATCGAGAAAATGACGAGGCGCGGCCATGGGAGCTACGCCTGCGCCTTGGGAGGATTAGCGGCGAGCTCCGCGGCGGCCCGTTCGATCTTCTCGGCAGCCTCGGCGATCTCCGTCTCCCCGATGATGAGCGGCGGCAGCAAGCGTATGACGTTTTCCGCCGCCGCGACCGTGATCAGTCCCCGCGCCCGGAGCGCGTTGACCATGTCGCCGTTGGCGATGGCATCGGCGCAGCGAAGCCCGAGCATGAGCCCCTTTCCTCGCAGCTCGGTGAAGACCGACGGATAGGACTCGACGAGTCTCCGCAAACGAGCCTGCAGGCCCTCGGCGGCAATGTTCACGCGGCCCAGGAACTCGGGCGCCGCAATCACTTCGAGCGCCGCAACCGCGACCGCCATGGCGAGCGGATTGCCGCCGTAAGTGGAGCCGTGGGTTCCGGCCACCATGCCGGAGGCGGCATTTTCCGTAGCCAGGCAGGCACCCAGCGGGAAGCCGCCGCCGATCGCCTTGGCGACGGCCATGACATCCGGCGCGATGCCAGCCCATTCATGAGCGAATAGCTTGCCGGTTCGCCCCATGCCGGTCTGAATTTCGTCGAAATAGAGCAAGAGGCCGAATTCATCGGCGATCTGACGCAGCGCTCTCAGATAGTCCAGCGACGCCGCCTTGATGCCGCCCTCGCCCAGAATCGGCTCGATATTGATCGCGGCCGTCTGTGGCGTGATAGCAGCGCGGAGCTCGTTCAAGTTGCCGAAGGCGACCTGGTCGAAGCCGTCCAGCAAGGGCGCGAAACCCTTCACCATCTTCTCGGATTTGGCCGCAGAGATGGCGGCCATGGTCCGACCGTGGAAAGCGCCCTCGACGACGATGATCCGATTTCGCTCAGGCTGGCCCTTGGCATAGAAATGCCGGCGGACGACCTTGACGCCGCATTCCCAGGCCTCGACGCCCGAGTTGGTGAAAAAAACGGTGTCGGCAAAAGTGAGCTCTGTCAGGCGTTTGGCGAGCGCCTCCTGGCCCGGCACGCGAAACAGATTGGAGCTGTGCCAAATCTTGTGCGCCTGCGCCTCGAGCGCGGCAATCAGCTTAGGATGGCAATGGCCGAGCGCGGTAACGGCTATGCCGCTCGCGAAATCGAGATAGCGGCGGCCGTCAGTGTCGAAGAGATAGGCGCCTTCGCCCCGTTCGAATTGAACATCTGCCCGAGCGTAGACGGGCATGACCGCCGAGATCACGGGTTCCCCCTAAAAACGTGCTGCATACAGGGAACCCGCCTTTGGGACAAGTGATTAAGCGTGCGCACTAGCGCATTGCAGTGCTGCGCAAATTGGGGTCCGCAAGCCTTTCAAACCAATCTTCCGGGCTCAGGATTTGAGCTTGTAGCCGCTTACCAGCATCCGCAACATCACCACCCACAAGAAGGCGTTCATCGCGAACAGGACCCAAAATCCCTGCCAGAGCGGGGCATCCGCATGGCCGATGAAGCCGTAGCGAAAGCCGTCGATCATATAAAAGAAAGGGTTGAAATGGGTCGCCGTCTTCAGTGCCGGTGGAAAGCTGTTGACGGAGTAGAAGGTGCCAGAGAGGAAGGTCATCGGCGCCACGATGAAGTTGGTGACCGCCGCGATGTGGTCGAATTTGTCCGCCCAGATCGCACCGATGATCCCCAGCAGAGACAGCATCATCGTCGCCAGTATGCCGAATACCAGAACCGCGCCGAAGCTGGTGATCGCGAGCGGCTGAAAACAGGTGATGGTCGCCGCAGTGACGAGGCCGACCAGAAGCCCTCGCGCCATGCCACCCAAAATGAAAGCGACGCCGAGCTCGGCGGGCGAAATCGGGGTCATAAGAAGGTCGACGATGTTTCCCTGAACCTTGGAGATCATCATCGAGGAAGAGGTATTGGCGAAGGCGTTCTGGGTCATCGCCATCATGATCAGGCCGGGCGCCAGGAACTGCAGGTAAGGAACGCCACCGATCGGCGGCCGTGTCCCGCCGGTCCCCATCGCCACGGCAAACACGGCGTAAAAGAGGAGCGTCGTCACCACGGGCGCGGCGATCGTTTGCATGTAGACTTTGACGAAGCGCCGGACTTCCTTGAAGAACAAGGTCCGGAAGCCGATCCAATTGATGCGTCCGATGAGCCGGGGGGCCAGCGTCGGACGGGCGTCGTCCATGAGGGCAGACTCGGGAAGAGGCTGGGCGTCCATGCCCCTGTATATGGGGGCGAAACTCCAGGGGCAATCGGCCGCCCTTGGCAATCATCGCGCACAAGGGCACCGTTCGCCCATGCAGAATCCCCGCCCCCCCAAAAGGATGTCCAGAGAAGCCCTCGAGACCTCGGCGATTGCCTATCTTGCCCGTTTTTCCACGTCGGCTGGGAATCTGAGGCGTGTCCTCGCCCGCAAGGTTCTTCGATCGGCGAGGCACTATGGCGACGACCCGGCCCCGCTCATGTCGGCAGTCGACGCGATCGTCGCCCGCTTCATAGCCCGCGGCGCAATAGACGACGCCCATTATGCCGGGGTCCAACTCCGGGCGCTGAGGCGTCGCGGCGGCTCATCGCAGGCAATTCGCGGCCGACTCGCGTCCAAGGGCTTGGACAACAACACGATCGACGCGGCTTTGAGCGAAGGTGAGTCCGCCGCGGCGGATTTAGGCGCCGCGATCATTCTGGCGCGGCGTCGCCGTCTGGGACCGTTTCGAACAACGGGAAGGGCCGAAAATCGTCAGCGCGATCTCGCGGTCCTGGGTCGCGCAGGATTCGACTATCAGACGGCGGCACAGATCGTCGACGCGCCCGATATCGAGGCTCTCGCCCGGATCCACGCCGACTGATCGGGAACAATCGACCTCTCGGGGCATTCCGGCGAGGACAGGCCCGGTGTAATCCCGCTCGAGCCTGTATATCATCGCCGGCTGTCGCGGGTGGCGTCTCCCGCCTTCGGCCCGCCATATTCAACCGGACATATTTCCGTCTCATGACAAAGTCGATTTTGTCGTTCCTCCTGCTCATTCTTTTGGCGTTCGAGCCGCTTCCGGCTGGGGCCCAAAGCTTGCAATCCGTACTCGCGCCGGCGCCGGCCACGAGCCCTCAGCCGCCGCAAACGGCCAAAATCACGCAGGATGAGGCGCAACGGGCGCTCGACGTGCTGACCGATGACAAGAAGCGCGCCCAGCTGATCGAAACACTACAGACCATCGCCAAGGCGGCGCCCGCGGCTCCGGCGGAAGCCGCCAAGTCCGCTGCCGCGCCAATTCAGCTCAAGCCCAACGGCCTCGGAATTCAGCTCCTGAACGACGTCTCGGACCGGTTGACGGACGTGGTCGGGGATTTCGGCGCGATGGCCCGCGCGATCACCGATTTCCCACAGCTCTGGCACTGGCTGAACCACATCGAGACCAACCCCGGCACGAGGGCTGGGTTGATCGAAGCCGTCTGGAAGCTAGCGGTCGTCATGACCTCGGCGCTACTGGTCGAGTGGTTCGTGGGCCGGCTGGTGGCGCGGCCTATCCGCTATCTGGCCGCCACTGCTCCGGGGGACAATAACGGAGAGCCGGAGAACGGCAGCCGCGGCCGTCGGCGCATCGTGGCCGCGTGGAAGCTGCTCGTGCGCCTGCCCTATGGACTCGCGCGGCTGATTCTCGACCTCTTGCCGATAGGCGCGTTCGCGGCCGTCGGAAATCTCGTGATCGGCGGCGTCCCAAGCACGACCAGCACGCGGCTCATTATCCTGGCCATGGTCAATGCGTACGCGCTTTGCCGCGCCGCGATGTGCCTGGTTCGATTTTTTGTGTCGCCGGGATGCCGAAACCTGGCGCTCGTTCACGTCAGCGACGAAACCGCGGCTTATGTCGAGGTCTGGATGCGGCGGCTGGTCGTGGTCGGCGTTTTCGGGGTGGCGCTGGCCGGCATCGCCCGGATCCTGGGCCTCCAGTCGGCAGCACACGAAGCCCTCATTAAGATCGTCGCTCTCATCCTTCATCTCTTCCTGGTTATCATCGTGCTGCAATGCCGGCGCGCCGTCGCGGGCTATATCGCCGGCCCACCCGAAGCCACCGGCGCCATCGCGATGATCCGTCAGCGGCTCTCCGACCTTTGGCATTACCTCGCAATCTTCCTGATCCTCGCCTCCTGGGTCATTTGGGCGGTCCAGGTTAGAGACGGCTTCCAGCGGCTGCTCCATTTCCTGGCGGTGACGATTGCCGTCTTTGTGGCGGTCCGGCTGGCCGCCATCGTGCTGCTCGGGCTGCTCGACCGGATCTTCCGGGTGAACCGTGACGTCAAGCTGCTCTATCCCAACCTCGAAGCGCGCGCCAACCGCTATTACCCGCTGCTGCGCGGCACGGTTTCGACCGTCATCTGGCTCGGATTGGTCGTCGCTCTGCTCCAGGTCTGGGGGCTCGACGCGCTGTCCTGGTTTAACCCCGGTCACGCCGGCCGGAGGCTGCTATCGGCAGCAATCACCGTCGCCATCGCCTCTCTGATCGCGATCGCTATCTGGGAAAGCATCAACGCGGCGGTGGATCGGCACATCGAAAAGCTGAACCAACAGGCGCAGATCGCGCGCGTCGTACGGCTCAGGACGCTGCTGCCCATGCTGCGTACGACGTTGCTGATCGCGATCCTCGCGGTCGTCGGACTGACGGCGCTCAGCGAGATCGGGGTCAACATCGCTCCGCTCCTGGCAGGCGCCGGAATCATCGGCGTCGCCATCGGTTTCGGCTCCCAGAAGCTGGTGCAGGACCTCATTACGGGAATCTTTCTGCTGCTCGAGAATGCGATGCAGGTCGGCGACTGGATCACGGCGGCAGGGCTTTCTGGCACTGTCGAAAATCTTTCGATCCGAACCATTCGGCTGAGAGCGGGCGACGGGTCGGTCCATATCATCCCGTTCAGCGCAGTCTCGACGGTCAACAACGCCAACCGCGGCATCGGCAATGCGGCGATCTCGGTCAGCATCGCCTATACGGAGGACACCGATCGCGTCGGCCGGGTCTTGAAGCAGATCGGCGCGGAATTGCGCCAGGACGAGAATTTCAAGGCGGGCATTCGGGGCGATCTCGAGCTTTGGGGCGTCGACAAGATCGAAGGTTCCGTGGTCACGCTTCTGGGCCAAATCTCCTGCACGGATACTGCGCGTTGGGGCGTTCAGCGAGAGTTCAATCGAAGGATGAAAAAACGATTCCAAGAACTTGGAATTAAAATAGCAAATCCCACGCATTCAGTCGAAATTTTGTCCCCGGAGACCGAAGAGAAGCAGGTTGGACCCAGCGCCACGGATCCTGGACCAAGCTCGACCAATATCCCCGAATCTCCACCTCCCGCGGCTATCGGCAATACGAGTTAAATCCGTTGGAACGGCTATGACTTAGGGTGTGTTCTGAAGGTATGATCTCAACCGCATTCCCATGGCCGGACGCCTTGAAGAATCACATATCGCCATTCTCGCGACCGACGGCTTCGAGCAGAGTGAACTCGAGCCATAGGCGGAGCTGAGCTGGTCAAACCTACTAATAACAAGTATATATTGTTGTTAACAATAGCATAACAGACAATTGCGGTTTATAGTCCGGTCCCCGCGTATCATTAACGACCTCCTAAGGACCAGGCGCCGATCATGCCGAAGTGAGAACTTCGGACCGGATCCGCGCATGAAACCAGTCATTCCGATTCTGGCAGCCGCCTGGCTGATGACGGCCGGTTGCGCCGTGAAAACCGCCGGGCCGGTCGAGTTCACCTGCAAGGCTCAATCCGCTTGGCAGAATACAGGAGTCCTTGTCCATGCCGGCGACCGGCTGGTGGTCGAATACGAGACCGGCGAATGGACGGCCGACATTCGCAACGGGCTGGCCCCGCCGGCCGGCAACCCCCTGACCCCCGCGAAGGCGTCCGACATATTGCCTGGCGTCAACCGTTCAGCGCTCATCGGCCGCGTCGATGACCAGGTCTTCCTGATCGGCAATGCATTCGACGGGGTCGTTCCCAAGGATGGACGACTCTATTGCGCCATCAACACCACGATCACGAAAAGCGATCAGATGCCGCTGCTCGCGGCAGATGGCTGGGTCACGATGCGCGCCTGGGTGAACCGCGCCCATCCGGTGTGCAGCGATACCGTCTGGGGCGTCTGCTCCACGGATCTCGAGCGGCTGACGAACTTTTAGGCCCCGACGCCCAAGGGCCCTATACAGCGGCCTGCAGCGATCCTATGTTTTGCCGCATGAGCGAGAAGATTCAGCGCACAGACGAAGAGTGGCGCAAGCTGCTCTCGCCGGAAGAGTATCATGTGTTGCGGGAGAAGGGCACTGAGCCCGCCTTCACCGGCCGGTATTGGCAGACCAAGGAGCCGGGCACTTACCTCTGCGCCGCCTGCGGACAAGAATTGTTCAGCTCCGACACGAAATACGAGTCGGGCTCTGGCTGGCCGAGTTTCTTTCGGCCGCTAGCCGACGACGCGGTCGCGACCGAGGCCGACCGGAGCCACGGCATGGTGCGCACCGAGGCGCTTTGCGGACGCTGCGGCTCCCATCTCGGCCACGTTTTCGAGGACGGACCCGCCCCTACTGGGCTCCGCTACTGCATGAATTCCGCTTCTTTGAAACTCAAGCCGAAGTCCGGATAGACGCAAGACGCTAGGCGAAAGTAGATCTTACTTCGTCATTTCCGCGAAAGCGGGAATCCATTCATCCACTTGCGCCTGCGACCAGATGGATGCCCGCTTTCGCGGGATCAAAACAAGGCGCGACGACCCAACGGATAAAGCATGATCCCGCGCTATAGCCGCCCCGAGATGACCCGTATCTGGGAGCCCGAGAACCGTTATCGTATCTGGTTCGAGATCGAGGCTCATGCCTGCGATAAGATGGCGGAACTGGGCATCATTCCCAAGGAAGCCGCGGAGGCCATCTGGGCGCGGGGCAAATTCGACCCCGCGCGGATCGATGAAATCGAGCGCGAGACCCGTCACGACGTGATCGCCTTCCTCACCAACGTCGGCGAGCATGTCGGACCGGAGGCGCGCTTCCTGCATCAGGGCATGACCTCCTCCGACGTGCTGGACACCGCCTTCGCAGTGCAGCTCTCGCAGGCCGCCGATCTGCTGATCGCCGACCTGGACCGCGTGATCCTGGCGATCCGCCGGCGAGCCCATGAGCACGCCCACACGCTCACCATCGGCCGCAGCCACGGCATCCATGCCGAGCCCACAACTTTCGGACTCAAGCTTGCCGGCCATTGGGCAGCCTTCAAGCGCGCCCGGTCGCGGATGATAGCGGCCCGCGCGGAGATCGCGACTTGCGCCATTTCGGGCCCGGTCGGCACCTACGCCACCATCGACCCCCAGGTCGAGCTCCATGTCGCGGCCAAGCTCGGCCTCATGCCGGAGCCGGTCTCGACGCAGGTCATCCCGCGCGACCGTCATGCACAGTTCTTCGCCACACTGGGAGTCGTCGCAGCGTCGGTGGAAAATCTCGCGACGGAAATTCGCCATCTGCAGCGCAGCGAAGTGCTGGAGGCAGAGGAGTATTTCTCGGCCGGCCAGAAGGGCTCGTCCGCCATGCCGCACAAGCGGAACCCGGTGCTATCGGAGAATCTCTGCGGACTGGCACGGCTGATCCGGGGCGCGGTCACGCCGGCCCTTGAGAACGTCACCCTTTGGCACGAGCGCGACATCTCCCACTCCTCGGTCGAGCGGGTGATCGGGCCCGACGCGACGGTCGCGCTCGATTTCGCGTTGGTCCGGCTGGAAGGGCTGATCGACAAGCTGCTCATCTATCCGGAAGCGATGCGTCGCAACCTGGATTCGCTGCACGGGCTGGTCTTCTCGCAGCGCGTGCTGCTCGCCTTGACACAGGCCGGAATGAGCCGCGAGGAGGCCTACGCGACGGTTCAACGGATCGCGATGCGGGTCTGGGCCGAACGGATCGACTTCAAGTCGCTTCTGGCGGCCGATCCGGAAGTATCGCGAAGGCTCGCGCCCGCGCACCTGGATTCATTGTTCGACTACGGCTTCTACACGCGCCATGTCGATGTGATCCTGGCGCGGCTGGAAGATTAGCTGACCATCACCCGGGCACGTTCCAAAAGCTCGGGCAGGCCGGTTGCCGGCACTGGAGGCCCGAAGCGGGTGCCCTGGCCGTACTGGCAGCCCAGGGACATCAGCTCGTCGGCAACGTCGGCCTCCTCGATACCTTCCGCGACGCTCCTCAAGCCCATCGATTGGGCAAGCGTGATGATCGAACGGACGATCGCCCGGCTTCGGTCTGAGCGAACGATCGAGTGCGAGAAGGAGCGGTCGACCTTCAGGCAATCGATGGGGAACTGGTGAAGGTACACGAGACTCGAGTAGCCGGTGCCGAAATCGTCGAGCGCAATCGCCACGCCCAGCGCTTTGAGCCGGCCCAAGATCTGCTCGGCCGCTTCGGTGTTGTTGATCAGCAGCGTTTCGGTAATTTCGATCTGAAGGCGCGACGAGCGGCCCCGCCCCTCCTCGATCAGCCTCCCGATCCGGTCGACGATCGCCGAATCCAGAAAATGCTCGGCCGAGAGATTGACGCTCAGGACCGCGTTGATCTCGGGATGAGGGCAGGCCGCCAAAGCTTCGTCGAGCACCCGCCAGGCGCGTTCCAGGATGGTGTTGTCGATCTCGCGAATGAGGCCGCTCGCCTCGGCGAGGCCAACGAACTCGATCGGTGGAACAAGGCCGCGTTCCGCGCTCTGCCAGCGAGCCAGCGCTTCGAAACCCACCACACGCCCATCGGCCAAGGAGACGATCGGTTGGAAGTAGGGCTCGAATTCGGCTGCATCCAAGCCGCGGCGAATATCCTCCGCCGCCGGCTCATCGAACGCCACCCGCTCCGCGCCGGCAGGGCGCTTGTCCGATAGGTTCCTTGTCTCTTCCCGGACGTCGGTCAAGATCAGTCCTCGAATGAGCGGGCGAATATTAAATAGTGGAGCACTCGCAGAAAGGCCATGTTTCTTCACAAACGGCCGATTCGGCCCCCTGGAACTTCAACCTTTTCCCATTTCCTGGTTTGAGACGTGTTAATAGCCGTAATCCCCCTTCAGCGAGCCAGGCAGGGAAATTCCCGCATTTCCCGTCGCGCCCCATGACGCGCGCAACGAACGTTCCGCGTCCCTCCCAGACCGATATTCGGTCCGCGCGCAAAGCGGCCGCCGGACCCGCCGCCGTCGAGACCGGAGCCACCGCCCACAAGTCGGGGTGGCATGCCATTATCGCCGCGTTCCAGGGAATGATCGACCGGTTCGGGCTGGAGATCAGCGGCTACATCGCCTTCACGGCGATGCTGGCCCTGCTCCCGTTCCTCATGTTCCTGATTTCACTCGCCGGGTTCCTTGGCGAGACGGAAATCGGCCAGGAGTTCATTTCCACGCTCGGCATGTTCGCCCCGCCGCAGGTCATGGCGACGCTCCAACCCGCGATCGAACATGTCATAGAGAACCGCAGCAGCAGCGTGCTGACCCTAGGTCTTGCCCTATCGCTGTATTCGGCCGGCTCGGGCGTATCGACGCTCAGGCTCGCGGTCAATCTGTCCTACGATGTCACCGAAACCCGCCCCTTCTGGTGGCGCAAGCTGCAAGATTTCATCCTTGTAGTCGTGGGTTCGGTGATCATCATGCTGGCTTCGGCCGCGATCATCTTGGGGCCATTGATCTGGCGCCTCGCGGCGCGCTTCCTACCGGTTGTGCCGGAGGATCAGACGCTCTGGCACGTCGGCCGCTATGGTCTTTCGATCTTGATGATCCTGGCCAGCGTGATCGGCCTACATCGCTTTCTGCCCAACGTTACTCTGACCGTCAGACAAATCTTGCCCGGTGCGGTGGCAACGACGGTCCTGTGGATTCTCGCGGCCAGCGTGCTCACGCTGTATTTCGATCGCCAGGACTATACCGTGACCTATGGCAGCCTGGGGGGCGTGATCGTCACGCTGTTGTTTTTCTATATCAGCGGAATCATCTTCATATTCGGCGGCGAGCTCAACGCCGCACTGATACGTCGCCAGAGGGCGCGCGAAGCAAATCGAAGGACCCCGGCCCCATCATGAAGATTCGCATTCTCTCCTTGGTCGCCCTAGCGCTCGCAGGCGCATTGGCCAACCGTGCCGCCGGCGAGGAGATCGGCAGCGTCAACACGACCTTCAAAATGCTCGGACCCGACAACAAGATCGTCGTGGAGGCTTTCGACGATCCCAAAGTCGATGGCGTGGCCTGTTACGTGTCAGGAGCGCGCACCGGTGGTGTCAAAGGCGGATTGGGGCTGGCGGAGGACACCTCCGACGCCGCTATTGCCTGCCGCCAGGTCGGCCCCATCACGATCAAGGGAAAACTGGATCCGGGCGAACAGGTCTTCAGCGAAAGGCGCTCGGTTCTTTTCAAGCGCCTGCGCGTCGTCAGATTCCTCGATGAGAAACGGAATACGCTTGTCTATCTCGTTTACAGCGACAAGCTGATCGACGGTTCCCCCAAGAACAGCGTCACCTCTGTGCCCATCATGTCCTGGCCTGCCCCGGTCGCCGACGCACGGGCGAAATGATGCGCCCGCGCGTCTCGACCTCCGTCTTCATATTCGTCCCATCAACGCCATAACGATGACGACGATCAGCAGAATTCCGATAATGCCACTGGGGTAATAACCCCAACCTGTGCTGTACGGCCAAGCAGGTACCGCGCCGATCAGCAGCAAAATCAGGATTATCAGCAGAATTGTTGATATTCCCATCGGTTCCTCCACTACCCGGCGTCTGATCACCGGGTTGTTCTCGACTTGTGAAACAACCCGAGCTTTGCAGACAACGTTCCGAGGTAGAGGGAAGACGTCTCAATCGAGAGCCCCCGGAAGCGATCGCCGGGTCGGCGACGATCAGGCCAGTCGCCGTGGCGCCGTGGGCACGAGAAGCCGCCTCGGCTTGCCGGTGGTTTCCTCGGCCTTGCGCCGTTCCACCACCACGCGGAGCCGTTCGGGAACCGGCTCGCTCAATATATCCATGCCGAGGCATCGCAGCGCTTCATCCTGGAAGCGCATCGCCCGCACCATCTCGGCCAACTTGACGTCGCGTGCGAGCAAGGCTTCGATTGCAGCCATCCGGGCCGGCTCGAGGCGGCCGTCTATATAGGCCTCGAGATCGTCATTGGTCGGCTGCTCGGACTTCCCTTTCATTTGCCGTTCCCATCGCGCACGGGTTCAGTTCCGTCCAACAGTTGCCGCAGGGCGGAACGCGCCCGGAACAGGCGCGAGCGGACCGTGCCGACGGGTAGGTCGAGCACAGCAGCAGCATCTTCATAGCGCAGACCTTCCACACCGACCATCAGGAGTATCTGCTTGTGATCCTCACCTAACTTATTGAAAGCGGTCTGAACATCGATCATGCCCAGATGCTGCTCCTGGGAGCCAACCACGGCGAGGGCAGGATCGCTCGGCGACATCTCGACCGTCGTCGGGCTGCGTTTCACACGCCGCCAATGGCTAATGTATGCATTATGTAAGATCACGAACAGCCAGGCGCGCATATTGCTGCCAATTTCCCAGGTATCCAGCTTTGCGACCGCGCGCGTCAGGCATTCCTGGACAAGATCGTCGGCCAGCTCCTGGTCACGAACCAAAAATCGGGCATATCGCCGGAGTCTGGGAATCTCGGCGACGATCAGGGCATAGGTCTCGTCGAGAGGCGTCGCAGCCCGCCTTCGAGGTCCGGCTGCATCCTGCGCGCCGGATTCCCTCGGGTCGCTGGGTCCGATTTCACGTGAAGCCATGCGTATTCCTTGGACGCGCGGGAGACACTTCGAGGCGGTTCCAGCTCGACAGGAACCACGGCAGGTTTCTTGCGTCACGAACAACAACAACCTGACGCGAAAGTAGTTTCAAACTTTTCATTCATACAACTGCGGCATATTCGGGTGCTTGCTAACGATTAGCTAGCTATCTATCTTCAGGCCATGAACACGACCGGCAATAGCTCGATCGGCTGGCTCATGGGCGACGTCGGTCGATTGCTTCGCAAGTTGATCGACCGCAGGTTGGGCGGCATCGGCCTCACGCGCGCGCAATGGCAGGCGCTGGGCAACATGCGGCGCTGCGGTCCGATGACTCAGGCTGCGCTGGCCGACGTGCTCGAGGTGGAGACGGCGACTATCGCGCGGCTGATCGACCGGCTAGAAGCGGCCGCTTGGGTGACGCGCCGCCCCGACCCGCGGGACCGGCGCGTCAAGCTCGTCTCGCTTACCGGCAAAGCCGAGGCGATCCTGGAGGAAGTCGGCCCGATCGGGCAGGAATTGCAGGAAGACATGCTGGCCGATCTGGGCCCCAAGGAGCGCGCAGACCTCGCCGATGCGCTCGCCACGATTAAGACGCGATTGGTAAGATTACTGGAGACCCAATGACTCACGCTCCGATCGAACGCACTTCCACGGCAGCCCCGGCTCCGGTCACGAATCTCGTGCCCGGCGCCAAGGCGCGCCGGATGAATTGGCGCCGGACGCTGCTGATGGCCGGACCAATCGTCCTGATCGCCGCGGGTGGCATCTACTATCTTTTCAGCGGGCGCTACGTGTCGACGGACGACGCCTATATCAAATCCCGGATTCTGTCGGTCACGTCGGACGTCTCCGGCCTGGTCGTCGAAGTGCCGGTAATCGACAACCAGCAAGTCAAGGCCGGCGATGTTCTGGTTCAACTCGATCCAGTGCCGTACCAGCTGAAGCTTGCATCGGCGGAGGCCGATCTCGCTCGGACGGTCCAGGACATCGACGCGCTGCGCGCCACGGTGAGAAGCCGGGATCAGGATTTGGCACAGGCGAAGTCCGACCTCGCCTATTATCAGCGCGAGTTCGATCGGCAGGCGGGGCTCGTCAAATCCGGCGCCGTGGCCCAGAGCAATTATGACAAGGCAGAGCGCGATCTTCGCGCCGCCGAGGACCGCGTCTTCAGCCTGGAGCAGCAGATCCGGTCGAGTTTGGCGCAACTGAGCGGCAACATCGAGACGCCGACCGAGAAGCTGCCCTCCTATCTTTCGGCGCTCGCTGCCCGCGACATGGCCAAGTACAATTTCGACCATGCCACGGTCCGCGCCGCGCGCGACGGGCGCGTCGGCACAGTCTCGATCCGTCCCGGCGAATATGTCGCGCCCGGACAGGCTCTCTTTCCCGAGATCATCACCGGCGACACCTGGATCGAGGCCAATCTCCGCGAAACCGACCTCACCTATGTGCGCGACGGGCAAGAGGCGACCTTCACGGTCGATGCCTATCCGGGCCACGAGTTCCATGGACGCGTCCAGAGCTTCAGCCCCGCGACCGGCTCCGAGCTCTCGGTGCTGCCGGCGGAGAACGCCACCGGCAATTGGGTGAAGATCGTCCAACGTCTGCCTGTGAAGCTGATTCCTGAAATTCAGCCCGGCGATCCGCCGCTACGAGCGGGGCTTTCGGTCGATGTCGACATCGATACCGGCATTTATCACAACATGCCGGCCTTTCTGAGAGGCGGCTCCGACAGCAAGTAGCGTGTTCGCGAGCCTCTCTCCATGAACGTCGTCGATCTCGCTCGACCGGCCACCACCGAGCCGAAGCGCGCCATGATCGTGTTCTTCACGATGACGGCGACGCTCATGCAGATCCTCGACACGACGATCGCCAATGTCGCGTTGCCGCACATGGAGGGCAGCCTGGGCGCCACGCCCGACCAGGTCGCTTGGGTCCTCACCTCCTATATCGTGGCCGCCGCGATCGCGACGCCGGTGACGGGATGGCTCGCGTCGCGTTTTGGACGGACGCGCTATTTCGTCGTCATCTTGACGGGTTTCACAGTGGCCTCCGCGCTCTGCGGACTCGCCGTGACGCTGCCGCAGATCGTCTTCTTCCGAATCCTGCAAGGTGCGTTTGGCGCATCGATCGTCCCGCTCTCGCAGGCCATTTTGCTGGATGCTTTCCCGCGCAGCATGTCTGCAAAGGCGATGGGGATATTCAGCATCGGCGTAATGCTGGGCCCGATCCTGGGACCCACGATCGGCGGCTATCTCACCGACGAATATTCATGGCGGTGGTGCTTCTATATCAACGTGCCGATCGGCATCGCGACGGTGATCGGCATTCTGGCCTTCGTGCCAGAGACGACGCGCGCGCTCGGCCGCAAGCTGGATTGGTTCGGCTTCGCGTTCCTCAGCCTCGGCGTCGCCAGCCTGCAGCTCTTCCTCGATCGCGGCGAGCAGAAGGGTTGGTTCCAATCGCCTGAGATCCTGACCGAAATCGCGCTCGCGGTCTTTGCGTTCTATATGTTCGCCGTTCACAGTGCGACGACCGTCAAGCCATTCTTCGATCCGCGCCTCTTCAGGGATCGGACCTATGTGATCTCGATCATCATCATGGCGGCGATCTTCGTCGTCTATTACGGATCGATGGCGTTGACGCCACAGATGCTGCAGACCGAATTCAATTACCCGGTGCTGACTTCAGGGCTCGTGATGGCGCCGCGCGGCGTATCCACGATCATCGCGATCCTTATCGTCGGGCGACTCAACAATCGCGTCGGCAGCCGAGCGCTCATCGCGTTCGGGCTCGTGATCGCCGGCATCTCCATGTACATGACCTCCAGCTGGTCGCTCGCGGTGAGCCCGATGGACATCATCGTCGCCGGCCTGCTCCAAGGCGCCGGCAACGGCTTCATCAACGTGCCGCTGTCGACCTTGGCATTCGCCACACTGCCGACCGAACTCAGAACCGAGGGCAGCGGCCTTTACAATCTGATGCGCAACATCGGCAGCGCGATCGGCGTGTCGATCGCCTCGTCACAGCTGGCCGAGCTCACTCAAATCAATCACGGCCATCTCGCCGAATTCATGACGCCCTTCCGGCACCTGCCGACCATGCCGAACATGTCGGGAGCGGCGGCGATACGGATGCTCAACCTGTCGATCACGCAACAGGCGGGCATGATCGCGTATATCAATGTCTTCTGGTTGCTGGGCGGACTCTGCATCGCGATCATCCCGCTGGCCCTGCTGCTGCGCCCGCCGCCCAGAAGTCCAGCCCCGGGACAGTTGGCGTCGGCTGAGTAAGTTAGCGGCTGGCGCCCGGTTTCCAGAGGACGTCGCCCGCCCCGGTCTTGGCGTTGATCCACCGTGCCAGCACGAAGAGATGGTCGCTCAACCGGTTGAGATAATGGAGCGCGTCGGCACCGACCGTCTCAGCTGCCGCTAGCGACCAGCCCTCGCGTTCAGCCCGACGTACGACGGCGCGAGCGAGATGGAGATGCGCTGCCGCCGCCGCCCCACCAGGCAGCACGAAAGACCTCAGGGGTTCGAGCGCGGCGTTCAGCGCGTCAATCTCTCGCTCGAGCCGCTCGACCTGGCCCGCCGTGATGCGGAGCGCGCCCTGCTCCTCCGCTCCCGCCTTCGGAGGCATGCAGATGTCGGCGCCGAGATCGAAAAGATCGTTCTGGATTCTGGCAAGCATGGCATCCGGCTCGGTCTCGACCAGGCGCGCCGTTTCCAGCCGCGCCAGGCCGATCACCGCGTTGGCTTCGTCGACCGTCCCCATCACCATGACGCGCAACCCGTCCTTGCGAACGCGCTGCCCGTCGCCGAGGCCGGTTTCTCCCTTGTCTCCGGTCTTGGTGTAGATGCGATTGAGCTTGACCATCGCGGCTCTCCGGATTTGGAAATCAGTATTTCATCGTCACGCCACCGAAGACCGCACGGCCCTCGGTGCCGTAGCCGAACACCTCCTCATAATGCGTATCGCTGATATTTTCGATCCGCCCCTGCAATGTGAGATAGGGTAGCAGCTGATATTCGGCTCCGATATCGGCCGTGACATAACCGGCGAGCGCGTGATCGGCATCCCGCCGGCTGCCGACGGCGTGCACCTTCAATGTGAGCAGCAGCGGATCGGTCGCTTGCCACGCTGCGATGAGCGATGCCGAATTCCGCGGACGCCGCACGATCTGAACGCCGCTGTCGAGTGCGTTTTCGAGATCATAGGTATAGACCGCGCGAAGGGTCAGCGATTGCAGGGGCTGAACGTCGACTTCCATCTCGACGCCTTGGGCTTTCGTATGGCCTTCATTGAAATAGACGAAGGTCGCCTCGTCGAAATCGATCCGATTTTCGATCCGCTGGTTGAAATAGGTCGCCTTGAGCGTGACGCCGTCGAAGATCGTCTGGTCGACTCCGAATTCCCAACCGCGGCTGGTCTCGGGCTTGAGGAAAGAATTGCCCGAGAAGCCGTCATAGAGCTCGAAGAGGCTTGGCGCGCGGAATCCCGTCCCGACCGCCGCGTGAAGCTTGGTCCCGGTCTCGTCGATCAGGTACGCGCCGGTGACCCGGTAAGTCCGGAACGGACCGAACGCCGAATGATCGTCGATCCGTCCGCCGGCCGTCAGATAGAGGCCGGAAATCGGGTGCGCTTGGAGCTCGCCGAAAAGCGCGCGCGTGACCGCCGTGCGCTCGCTATCGAAGACGCTGTGCGCGCGATCCTGCTGCCATGAGAGTCCGCCCAGCAAGCTCAGCCAGTCGAGCGGCTTGCCGGTCGCCAGATATTCCGCCTTACGCCGTTCGCCGCTGAATGTGTCGGAGCCAAACTCAAAGTCGATCTGGTTGCGGTGAATGATCGAATCCATGAAAGCCAAGCTTTGCGTGAAGGCGCCGTCGATTAAATTCGTGCTTAAGGCGAGCCGACCGGATCGCTCGCGATTTCGCGCCTCGTTGGGCTCGTCGGCCGGCATGCCGTTCGGACCAAAGCTGTTAGGGTAGCCGCCCTCGCTGTCCGCGCTTCTCAGCGCGAGATCGAGCGCCAGCCATTCGGTCGGCGCCAGATGACCGCCCGCGGTCGCTTGCGTCTCTTCCAGCCCGTCTTTCACATGATTGCCGAAGCGCTCGTCGGCGGCGGGGAATCCGTCCGTATTGTATTGCGAGACGTTGATGTAGCCGGTCGCCTGCTCGGTCCCGCCCGAGACGCTTCCGGAAAAGGTGTGCGAGGCAAAACTGCCGAATTCCATGAGACCGGAAGCGTTGAAGCCAGGTCGTCCGTGGTCGGTAATGATGTTGATCACCCCGCCGATCGCGTCACCGCCGTAAAGAGTCGATTGCGGTCCACGCAAGATCTCGATTCGGTCGATGTCGGTCGCAAGGAGCCGCCCGAAATTATAGGCGCTTTGCGGTCCCGACGGGTCGTCGACCGGCACGCCGTCGATCAGAACCATTGTCTGATACGAATCGGCTCCGCGAATAAAGACGCTGCCGACACCGCCCGGCCCGCCATTCATCGCCGCATCGAGTCCGGGCGTGGTGGTCAGCGCGTCCAACACGAAACGCTCCTGGAGTTGGCTGATCTCTTGCCCGGTGATCACCGAGACCGAGCTGCCGACCGTCCGCGCGTCTTGAGGCACGCGGCTGGCGGTCACCACGATTTCCTCGAGCCGCGCGTTCTGCGATGCGGAGTCCTGCGCCAGCGCCCCGCCGGCCGCGAGAACTCCCAAAGCCGTTCCATAGAGAAAAGTCGATACATGCGATGTCATCTTCGCCTCCATCCTGGTTTAGGGGACGGGGCGGACAGCCGAAGCCACATGCGAGCCCATCCGTGAAGACGGCGGCCCAACCCCGTGGCGACATCGCAAAACGGTCTTCCCGCGCCACCGGTACACCTCGCCCGGAAGCTGCGACGCGCGCTTTCGACGGCAGGTCTCCTGGCTGGCGGGTCTCAGCAACCGGTCGGGCCTTCCCGGGGCCATCTAGCCCCAGTGGCTCGGAAATGACCGGCCGCTCTCCGCTTACAGTTGCGAGGGCAGCCGCGGCTTGCGCTGCTTGATGGCAGCGGCGCCGCATTCCCTTTTGATCCGCTTTCGCGGAACCGTCAGGGCGGATTTAGCAGGTAGTGTCTGGAATGCAAAGAGCACCCCCTACGGCTTCGCCGCCACCGGCTGGGCCATGGGGGCATCGCCGGCATTGACGCCGGCTTGGGAAGCATAATCTGCCCAACCTCCGCCCAATGCCTTGTAGACGGCTACGAGGTCGGTCGCGATCGCGATCTGGCTGTTGGCGACGTCGGTCTGCGACGCGAAGAGGCGGCGCTCGGCGTCGAGCACATCGAGGAAGTTCGAAAGGCCCGCCCGGTAGCGCTGCTGGGCCAGCGACAGCGAACGCTCGTTAGCCCCCGCCGCGCGTTCCAGCGCGTGCATCCTCACCTGCTCGGCCGTGTAGGCGGAAACCGCGTTCTCCACCTCGTGCAGCGCGCCGAGGACGGTGTTCTCATAAGCGAGGGCGGCCTCCTGCTGGCGCGCCTCCTCCAGATGGATATTGGCGTAGGTCGTGCCGTTGAAGACCGGGATCGAGAGGTTGGGTCCGAAATTGTAGAAGCGGCTCGCCCAATCGCCGAGCTCGTTGAAGCGCACCGCCTGGATCCCCAGCGAGCCTTCGAGCGACAGGCGCGGGTAAAGGTCCGCGACCGACACGCCGATATTGGCCGTGGCGGCGTGCAGATCGGCCTCGGCCTTGCGGATGTCCGGGCGGCGGTGCGCAAGCTCGGACGGCATGCCGATTGCCACGATCGCCGGTACAGGCGGAATCGGCTTGGCGGCGGAAAGCTCGACGGCAAGCGCCCCCGGCTCCCGCCCGACGAGCTTCGACAGCGCATTGATGGTGCGGGTCTTCTGGTCTTCCAGCGCCGGAAGCCGCGCCTCGGTCGTGGCGACTTCGGCCAAGGCCGCCTCGACGTCGAGATTGCTCGTCTCGCCGCCCTGCGCCTGGGCCTTCGTCAGATCATAGGCCTTTCGCTGAGCATCCAGATTCTGCTGGGTGATCGCGATCAGGCTCTGCGTGCCGCGCAGCTGGACATAGTTGCGTGCCACTTCGGCGGCGACGGACACCAGAGCGTCATTGCGGTTCTCAGCCGCCGCCTCGGTCTGGGCGGTCGCGGATTCCACCGCGCGGCGGGTCCGCCCGAAGAGGTCGATCTCCCAATTTGCGTCGAACCCGCTCTGGAAGAGATCGAAAGGCGGGATGTTGAAGCCGTTGGACGGGAGGGCCCCGCCGGCGCCCGTTCCTACGGTGCCGCCCGAGCCGCCCGGGAAGCCGAACAAGCTGATGGCGCCGTTTCGTGAGATTTTCGTCCGCGTGTAGTTACTGTCGAGCGAAACCGTCGGCAGATCGCGGGCTCCCGCCACCTCCCGCGCCGCACGAGCTTCGGCAATCCTGAGCGCCGCCTGCCGGAGATCGAGATTGGCGTCGCGCGCGCGGTCGATGAGCGAGGTCAGCTCCGGATCGCGAAATCCGTTCCACCACCGATCGTCGGCGGCGGCATCCGAGGTAACCTTGCTCTCGGACGTCTGATCGGGCTTTGGTCCGGTGCCGCTCCATTTGGGCGGGGTGTCGGCGGTAGGCGGATTGAAATCCGGACCAACCGTGCAGCCGGCAATTCCCAGCAGGAGCAGGGCGGACAGGCACGGGCGAAGGCGCATAGCGGAGTCTCGAAGGCTGCGGGAAGAGAATCGGGACGGTCGGGTAAGATAGATAGCTAGCTAACGGTTAGCAAGTTCCCGGAAGTTCCCGGAAGTTCCCGGCGTTAGGCGACCTTTGAGCGCCTGAGCTCGCGTAGTCCGGCCGGGTCGGTCTTCACATCCCGGAAAGAGCAGCCGGAGATCCGAGCGCCGGCGAAAGAGGCGTCAACGAGGACTGCTCCGTCGAAGATGACGTCCTTCAGAAATGCTTTCGCAAAGTCGGCATGCCGCAGATTAGCGCCATTGAAGGCCGTATAACGAAATTGGCCGCTGGATTTTCCTTCCGCATCGAAAAGCTCAGCGGGTCCCAATCGGGCGTGGCGCAAACAGGCGAAGGGCAAGCTCGCGCCCGTGAAATCGGCGCCGGTCAGGTCGGCTTCGGTGAGCTTGGCATGCCGAAGCACAGCATCCGAAAGATCCACGAGCCGCAGCATGATGCCATCCATCTTGGCATGGGAGAGATCGGCTCCGGAGAGATCGGCGCCGCTCAAATCCCGACCGCGCAAGTCGGCGTTGCAGAGCTTTCGCCCTTTGAGAATCGCCCGCCGTCCCTCCTTCCCGTTCGAGCCGACCCAACGTTCATGCATCCCCAGGATCTGGGCGAGCGTCGCTTTGGGGTCGTTTTGGCCGGTATTGAAGACTGCGTCGGTGAGGTCCGCGCCCTTGAAATTGGCCGATTCGAGCTTGACCCCGACGAGGTTGGCCCCCCTGAGAAAGGCGCCCCGCAGATCGGCGCCCGACAGATCGGCGCCGGCGAGGATGGCGCCCTTGAGTTTGGCCTTAGTGAGATTGGCGCCCCGTAGATCGCTGCCGGTCAGATTGGCGTCGACCAGGGACGCGTCCGCGAGATTGGTCTCGACAAAGCTCGAATAGGACAGATCGGCCTTGTCGAGCTCAACCCGTTGCATCTTGGCCTGATCGAAATTGGCCGAGGTCAACTGCGCTCGCGGCGCCTTGACCGGCGAGGATACCAGAAAGCCCGGCCTGAGATCGGCCTCACGGAAATTGGCGCCGACCAGAATCGCGTCGTGCAATCGCGCGCCCCTCAGATCGGCGCGCTGGAAATCTGTGTTCGTGCAGTTCGCATGCTCGAAATTGGCGGCGAAGAGGTCAGCGAATTTCAGTGACGTGTCCGACAGGTCGCAGCGGCTGAAATTCGCGCCGGGCGCTACAAGCGCTTCAAGGTCGAGCCCCTCAAGGCCGGCTGCACCGAAGTCGGCAAAAGCCAGATTCGCTCGCGCGCCCGAGGCATGCCCGCGCACGAATTTCCTGTGCTTGACGAGGGCCTCGACAATGTCGCTGGACAGGCCCGGCGCAGCACGGCCGGTCTGCTGATCTGAGTCATCCATATGCGCATCCGCCCGGAGTCGAACGCATTAAACGCGCAACCGTAGAGCGAAGTCATTAACGGGCGCTTACACCAGGCAGATGGAATTTCGAGAAGATCCGCGCTATGGCGTTCGGAACGGCTGTATCCGGAATGATCGATGACCGAGTTGAGAGAGCATTGGAGCCGTGATGTCCTCCGGTTCTGGTTCCACGAACTCGAGCCCGACGCTTGGTTTCGCGCCGACCCTGAGCTCGACGAGACCATAAGGCGGCGGTTTTTCGAGCTCCATCGGCAGCTGAAGGAAGCACCGGCTGAGCAGCTGCTCGCGACGCCGCAACATGCGTTAGCGGCCATCATCGTATTCGACCAGTTCTCCCGTAATATGTTCCGCGGCAGGCCGGAGGCCTACGCCACCGATTCCAGGGCCCTCCGGCTGGCCGAAACCTCTGTCGATGTTGGGTTCGATCGGCACCTTAGCGAGCCCGAACGGCAGTTCCTCTATCTGCCCTTCATGCACGCAGAGGACCGGGAGGCTCAGCGGCGCTCGGTTGCCCTCTGCGCCACGCTGGTCGATCCCAAGCCGCATCAGTATGCCTTGGGACACAAAGCGATTATCGAGCAATTCGGTCGCTTCCCGCATCGCAACGCGGTCCTCGGACGAGCCTCTACCGCAGAGGAGGTCGAATTTCTGAAGAGCGCGGCGCCGTTCTGACCAATGCTGCCTTGGGTCTATCTAGTTGATCCGCCCCGGCGGCTCCGCGAGCACCGTGCGAATCGCGTATTCGATCTCGCGCACACGAATTGGCTTATAGAAAAGGGGCGCGATCCGCTCAGCGTCATCTGGCACGAGATAGCCGGTCATGAAAAGCACCCTTAGATTGGGGCACATCGCCAGCGCTTGCTTGGCGAGCTCGACGCCATCGAGCTCCGGCATCACGATATCGGTAAACAGCACGTCGACATGTCGGCTGGCCAGGATCCGCAGCGCCGTGTAGCCGCCGTCGGCAACGAGCACCGTGAATTCTCCTTCGGGCAGAATTGAGGGAATGACACCCCTAATCCCCGCGTCGTCCTCGACAAATAAAACTGTAATTTTTTGGCCCATTATCCGGCCAACGTTCTTCAGGCTCAGCTAGGTGTCGTCGCCGACACTCCGGCGGAATTGCTGCCTGAACTTCCCCGGCGTCTCCCCCGCCCGCCGGCGGAACGCGATCGAGAAGCCGCTCTGGCTGGGGAAGCCCAACCGGTACGATATCTCCTTCATGGACAGATCGGTCTGGCTCAGCAGGGTCTTGGCTTTTCGTATGCGGACCTGCTCCGCATATCGCATGATCGGCTGGCCGGTGGTGCGTTTGAACGCGCGTCCGAGATGGTCGGGGCTTATCCCGCATTGCCGCGCAAGCTCGGCGAGGGTCGGGGAATGGCCGCTGACGGCCTCCAGATACTCGGTCAGCTGATGCAATTGCCAGGGCGCCAGCCGTCCGGTCGCAATACCCGAACCGCCGGCGGCTTCGTCGAAGAACCGTGAAAGCTCGACGAGCAGGCCGACGCCCAGGCTCTCGATGAGAATCCCGCTCGCGAAGCCCGGCCTGACCGCCTCGCGCGCCAGGCGCAGCAATGTGCCGTCGATCGGGGCGCTCCGGATGTCGAGGCAGGCCTGCAGCCGAGGCGAATCCCAGCAGCCGTCGGCGATTCCGGTTAGCGTTTCGAACCGCTGCCGCGAGACGCTGCAGGTCACGACCTTCATGCGTCCGCCGCTGCCGCGAACATGGATCGGCATCGCCGGCGGATGAAAGATCAGGTCCCCCAAGGTCGAAAAGCGGCCCGAATGGGGGTTGATCTTGTGGCGGCCCTCCGCGAATTCCGGCCGCGGCGAGACACGCAGGGCGAAAGTCGGCTCGGCCTCGATCTGCACATCGGCTTCGTTGGGGGTCGGCCACAGGTAATCGCGGATTTGAACCGTGACGTCCGACGCGCGGATCTCGGCGCTTATGCTCACATGAGTCTGTGCCATTTCTCCGATTTCCCCCCGCTTTCGCGGCCCCGGTCGAGCGTCGATCGGACGGACGCCCCAATGCCGTTTCGAAAAAGGATTAAGGAACACCAGGTTCCGAGAGTCAATTTGTCGACCCAGCCGCACTCGAAAATGCCGGAATCATAAAAATCGGCCGCTCTCATAAAATGAAATGAAGTTCAGATCGGCCGCGAAGGCAAAGATACTCGCCCCCTCGGTGTGCGGCCGCCCGCCTCAAGCGATGAAGACCTGAACAGCCCGTATCGATAAATGCATAATACAGGGGGAAGTATGATCGATCGCCTCAATCCGGCGATTCTCGGAACCGTCAGCCTATTCGTGATCGTGTCCCTTCAGCCCGTATCGGCGCAACCGGCCGACCAGCCTTCGGCCGGCGCGCAGCGGGGACTTGAGGAAATCGTCGTTACGGCGCGGAGGACTGAGGAAAAGCTGCAACAGACGCCGGTGTCGGTGACCGCCTTCTCGGCAGCGAAGATCGAACAGCAGAACATCACGACGGTCGAAGGAATCAACAATCTCGTCCCCAATTTCAGCGTTCTTCCCGGCTCGGGATACGGAACGGCCGCCGTTCTGACGCTGCGCGGCGTGGTGCAGGCGGACAACGTCCTGACCAACGACGCGCCGGTCGCCCTCTATGTCGACGGCGTCTATAATGGCCGCCAGATGAGCGCGCTGTTCGATCTGGTCGATATCGACCGGATCGAAGTCCTCAGAGGTCCACAAGGAACATTGTTCGGCCGCAACACCACCGGCGGCGCCGTCAGCATCATCACCCGCAAGCCTTCGAGCGATTTCCATGTCGAGCAGAAGCTCGGCTACGCCAGCGACAACGAGTTCACCAGCCATACCGCCGTCGATACCGGCGAAATCGGGCATTCCGGCATCAGCGTCCTGCTCGCCTATTCGCATCATCAGCTGGACGGCTATGTCCGCAACGTCCTGGCAAACGCCGATGAAAGCCCGGGCGCGATCAATTCCGACGCCGGCTATGTCGCGGTCCATGGCGGTCTGGGCGACGCGTTCAGCTTCGACTATCGTTTCGACTACACAAGGCAGGTGGACGTCCCTGCCGCGACTCAACTGACGGCGGTGACCCAAGACGCCCTCGCCTACTATTCGCGATCTCCGGCGTTCGGCGGCGACCCTTTCGTTGTCTCGCCGTCGCGCCTGTCGACGATCCGCATGTATGGCGGCAATAC
The DNA here is from genome assembly GCA_035293565.1 of Alphaproteobacteria bacterium. Taxonomy (GTDB): domain Bacteria; phylum Pseudomonadota; class Alphaproteobacteria; order BOG-932; family Roseiterribacteraceae; genus DATGMP01. The sequence continues at coordinate 26,240 of DATGMP010000020.1, forward strand.
CGGGCTGAACGAGATCCTGGGGCAGTCGTTGACCATGGATTACGATGTCAGCGACGCGCTGCGCCTGAAATCGATCACCGCCTATCGCTCGTTCGGATCGCGCGAAACCGTGATCGAGGGTAGCACAGGAAACCTGCTGGCGCCCGTGCTCAACCCGGCGACCGGCCAGGTCACGATCGCCTACGTCAATCCGTTTCGCACCTATTGCCCGTCTGGCGTGAATCCGTTCAACCCGTCCTGCGGCAGCGACGAGCAGCACCAGTACCAGATTTCCGAAGAGCTTCAGGCGTCCGGCATATGGGATCGTTTCAAATATGTCGGCGGGCTGTTCTTCTTCGATGAAAAGGTTCATGAGACCGATCCCGAATTCTTCACGATCGTCTTGCCGGGAGGGACGCTCGGAATCAACGATCAGCCGGTCACGAACTACTGGTCGGAATCGAAATCCTATGCGGCCTACGGCCAGGCTTCCTATACGCCCCCGATGCTGGACGACAAGTTGGAGGTCACCGGCGGGCTGCGTTATACATTCGACGAGAAGACGCTGCGGCAGCGCGATTTCTTCGGCGGCGTGCCGCTCGGCGCGCCGACCGTTCGGGATTTGGCCAAGAACTTCCACAAGGTGAATTGGGCCGTCTCAGCAAACTACCAGTGGACCGACGATCTCATGCTCTATGCGCGGATCGCCAACGCCTACAAGGCCGGAGGCTTCAGCCCGCGCAGCTTCAACAACGGTTACAATCCCGAGACCGACACGTCTTATGAAATCGGCGTCAAATCCGAGTTTCTCGACCGTCGGCTGCGGATCAACGCCGATGTCTTCTATACGACTTACGACGATTTGCAGATCAATGTCTTTCGCCAGACCCTGAGCGGCGCCGCGAGCGAAACGGACAATGCCGGCAAGGCGACCTATACCGGCGGCGAGATCGAGATCAGCGTGATCCCCGCCACCGGCTGGCTGGTCGACGCCGGCCTCGGCTACACCGACCCGGAATACCAGCAGTTTCTGACCGTCATTCCGCCCAGCACGAATACGGTGAACGTCGCAAACCAGGCCTATTTCAACTACGTCTCAAAGCTCACCTACAATCTTGGCGTCGAGTACGATTGCGAGCCGTTTTCCTTCGGCGAGCTGAGCGTCCGGGCCGACTACGGATTCCAAAGTCCCAAGATCTGGCATCCGCTGGACGCGCTCAGCCCGTTCAACGAAGTGATCAAATCCGGCAACTATCACAATCTCTCGGCACGGGTCACGCTGGGCAAGATCCAGACCATGGCCGGTATCTTGGAGGCGCGGCTTTACGGCGCCAATCTGCTGAACGAGGACCAGCGTACGGCCGGGATCGATTTTGGCGCGCTAGGCTTCGCCAACGATCAATATGCCCGGCCGCGAATCGTCGGTTTCACGTTGCTGGATAAGTTCTAGGCGCTTCGACAATACCGAGGAGGATCACCGTCATGTCTGCAACCATCAGCCGTTTTTCCGCGACCGCGTCACCCGACACGATCGCCGGCGCGCTCAGCGAAGCGGGCGCCGTCATCGTCGACGGCGTTCTGGATCGGGGCGTGCTCGCGGATTTCAACGCCGAGATCGATGGCTATCTCACGCATGGCGATCCGGGCAGGCAATACATGAACAAGGCGGTTGCGACCTTCTATGGCGACAAGACCCGGCATGTAGCCGGCCTTTCCGGCAAGTCCTCCGTCTTCCGCCGCGACATACTGTGCCGCGAAATCTTCGTGGCGATGTGCGAGCGCGTCCTGAGGCCGAGCTGCGCGACCTATCAGCTCAATTTCGCCGACATCATCGAGCGGGGCCCCGGCGCCCAGACGCAGATGCTTCATCGCGACGACGGTATCTGGCCCCATATGCCGCGTCCCTGCCCCGACCTCGAATTCGCATCGATGGTCGCGCTGGGAGAATTCACGGCCGAAATGGGCGCGACGCTGATCGCGCCCGGCAGTCATCGTTGGGACCGCAGCCGTGAAGCCACACCTGACGAGCTCGTGGCGGCCGAACTGGATCCCGGATCCGCCGTGTTCTATCTGGGCTCGACGATCCATGCCGGTGGCACCAACGCGACGCAGGACAAATGGCGCCGCGGTATGCATCTCAGCTATTGCCTAGGCTGGCTGCGCACGGAGGACAACAACTATCTAACCGCGCCACTCGACATCGTCCGAACCCTGCCGCCGGCGCAACAGGCGATGCTCGGCTATGCCATCCATGACGGCATCGAGGTCGGCGGGGGATTTCTGGGCGCCGTGAACTGGCGCGACCCGCTCGAGCTGATCGCGGAGGGCAAGCTCTAACGATAGAAAAGAGACGTCGGTTACGACCTAGGGAGTTCCGGCCCCGGTGAAGTCGAGCCTGAGTCGCTCGATCCGGCCGCCGCGCGTTTTCAGTATTTCATCGCTTTTGAACGTATCAACCGTGCAGAGGTAGAGCGTCTTGCGATCGTCGCCACCGAAGCAGCAGGCGATGGCGCGCCGGCCGCTCGGCACCGGTATGCGATGGGTGGCGCGGCTCCCTTCTTCCATGCGGACGAAGCCCAGGCCCCACAAACCCTCGGCCTTTGCGCCGACTGGAAGGCCCGCCCAGATGCCGCCTTGGCTGTCCAAGCAAATTCCGTCCGGCGCGTTGTGCTCCGGCGGCACCGCGAAGGTACGGCGGTTCGAGAGGCTTCCGTCGGCCGCCATATCGAAAGCTGTTATGCGACTATCGGAAGCCTCGGCGGTATAGAGCGTCCGCCCGTCAGCCGAGAGCGCGATCCCGTTCGGGCCCCATAAATCCGAAGCCGCCACACGCGCCTCCCCGTCCGGCTCGATCACGACGAGCGTGGTGGTCTTACGGGGATCGTTGCCTTCGAACTCGAATCCAAGCTGCCCGACATAGGCCCGCCCCGTTGGCCCGACCGCCATGTCGTTGATGCGCGCGTCGGCAAAGCGATCGAGGTCGGCATGCAGACTGATCCTGCCCCTGCTGAAGCGCATCACCTTATGGCTGCGCATGAGCACGAACAGCATGTCCCCATCGGGCATGAAGCCGATCCCCGACGGCATGTCGTCGGTCTTCACGACGGTCTCGAGCCGTCCCGCCTCGTCGACCGCGCAGATGCGCTGCGCGTGCATATCCGAGAAGTAGAGCCTGCCGCCGTGCCAACGCGGCCCCTCGGTCAAGGTCAGGCCGTCCGCCACTGTCTCGATCGGGGTCGATATCGTGATCACGAAGTTCCTCCCTGCGGGGTGCGTCGCGCGAAGAACGGATTCGACAGCACCCGATAGGACGAGTCCGTCGGACCATGCCTGCCCTTCAATGCCTTCGAGGTATCGCGCTCGGGATCCCAGCTGCAAGGTCCGATCTGCTTCCAGTCGACCGTCACCGTCCGACGTGCGAAGCGCCAGATGCCGTCGCGTCCTTTGGTGTAATGGTCGAGATAGCGCATGCCATGCACCAGGTCCTCCCAGCCATCTTCGCTCGCAGGCATACGGTGGTAGGCGATGCAATAGACTTCGCCCTGTGCGGTGGCGGGCCCGTCGAAGGCGATCAGGTGATTGGTGACGTTGTGAGAAGTGATGCCGACTCTCGGCATGACTTCGGCCAACCAGGCAACATAGCCTTCGGCGCTGCCGGAATAGAGACCGCCATGGTCGTCCTCGACCGCGTTCGGCGCGTAGAGGGTTCGAAGAAGCGCGAAATCCTGGCGGTCGACGCCCCGGCAATAGGACATCACGAGATCGCGAATCGCTTCCTTGTCGGCGAGCTGCTGCATGATGGCCATCCTCGCTGTGCCCTCCGGCCAGGCTCCGCCGATTTGGCGCAGCCTGCCGCCGGCCGTCAAGCAATCGAGACGGCCGCTCGTGCGCGCGGGAGCAGGACGCGGCCCGCCCTCGCGCGCAAACTCGCCGAGCGGCTATGTGGAAAGTTTTTCGACCTTACTTGGCCAGATAGTCCGTCCACTCCTTGATCTTGCCGTTCTTCACGACGAAGACGCCCGCGACCGGAAAAGATTGCGGCGGCTTGCCCGGTACGACCATCGTGTCGACACGGGAATTCGCCACGACCGGCCCATGGGCAAAGGTCTGTGCGATCTTCACTTTCAGCGTCGTGCCGTTGGTGAGAAAGCTTTTGAAAGCGGCAGCGACGGCGGCAGGCCCCATCAATGGCGGCTTGTCCTCCTCCATGCGGACGACGCAATCATCCGCAAGATATTGGGCCGCAACCTTGTCCCCGTCGAAATCCTTCGCCGACCAGCTTTTGATAAAATCATCGACGAGCTTGACGTTCGCCTTCTCCGAATCGGGCGCAGCCTTGGCGGCCGGAGCATCCTCGGCGGCCGCGCTACCGGCCAGACCCGCCGCAGCAAGCGCTCCGAGCCCCCCGGCCAGGAACAGCGTTCGGCGCGAGACGCCGTTGATCCGATTGTCCATTTCAACCTCCCCCGTGTGACGATAGGCCGTAATCCGGCTGGAGTTTGCGCCTTATGTCAAGCTCTTGGAGCATCTAAAGGAGGATGAATGTGCGCCGCGCCTCGTGGCCGTGCTGGCGTTCGAGATTCCTCAGATCGCTTTGCAGCAGCCAATCCGAGATGACGCGGGAAGCCAACAGCAGACGATCGACCGTTTCCCCGGTCAAAGTCAGCGGAACCGCGAGACGACTGTTCTTCACGTTCTGCTCGCCTGGAACGCGGTATTCAGCGACCGCAAAAGCCGGCCGTCGCTCTCTGACCACCGCTGCGTAGTGGCGCAGCACCGACTCCTTGACCGGCCCGGATAGCGCCTCATCGACATATCGGCCGGTATAATCGACCCCGCTGGATAGAGCGACCGCCGATCCGACCAGACGAAAGCGGAACCGTGCGCCGCCCTCGATCACATCGACCAGAGCGACGCGCGGCAGAACAATCGGAGGCAGGACGAAGGCATCGAGTTCCGAAGGATGAGGCGCGAATCTCTCCCCGCGCTTTGATTCCCACAGCGCAAGCACCGCCGCCAACACGGGATCGCCGGCGATCTGCTCCATCGCCGAACGCCTCAGCTCATCCTCGCCCGTAGCCAAAGTCGCGTCACCGATTCCCGCCCCGAAAGCCGAGGCTACGCTGCACCATATCGCGAGCAAAGGCGGAATTGACCACGATGGCCGGAACTAAAAAAATTCAACTTAACCCACACCAAGAACGTATATCTGGGTAATTTACAGAACACACGCTCAGAGCACAAAATATGCTGCCGATTGGGCCGACAACCACTGCGCATTGTAGGCCTATCCGTTAATATATGTGGCTTTTATACATTGATAATCCGACGAACTTCATTATAACAGTTTCTATATATGCTTATTATTACTTGCACTTTCTCATTGGCTGTTCATATCGTTGAATGTCCTCGAAGTTAGTCGATGGGCAAATACGCGGAGGAAATGATGGGCAACGATCAAAACCAGACGGGTGGCAAGCGTCCCGATCAGATGGGTCATGATCCGTCGAAACAGGCGGGACGGACCGGGCAGCAGTCCGGCCAGCAGTCGGGCGGGCAGCAGACCCAGACCGGCCACCAGTCGGGCCAGCAGGGGCGGCAGCAGAATCCAGGGTCCCAGCAGACTCCGGGTTCACAGCAGAATCGCCAAAGCGGTGGTCAGCCGGGCGGCGGCGACAAGCCGTCTCGATAGGGTTTTCCGGGAGGGGCGGCTTCGGCCGCCCCTTCTCTATCGGCGCGGAGGGTAATCAGACCAGACGAACGACGGATGCCGTTTTCCTGTGCTCCGGCGTGCCGGTCACAGCGATGATGTCGCCCAGCTTGTCGAGCAGATAGTCGAGGTCGTCGCCGTCGAAATCCTCGAATTGCGTTACGATGCGGCCGATGACGCGCCCGCGGTAGCGTTCGAGGTCGTGATCGCCCCCATCGAGCCGGGTGCTGGCGATCACGCGGAGCGCGACGCGGGCCGCCGAAAGCAGACGGTCCGGCATTCGCGCTTCGCTCCAAAGCGAGGAAAGACCTTTTCCCCCTGCATCCTCGACCAGAATACGGGCGTTGGATACCGGCACATCCGCAAGTACAGCCAGCGCTGTGGTGAAGAAGTCGACATCGCCCATGCAGACCGAGCGAATGACGAGCGTCGGCGTCAGCCGATGATTATGATGAAGCTCGCGCACCAACCCGCCCAAATCGATGTCGGCGGAGTCGTCGCGCAGCTGCATGATGGCGCGCTCACGGCTCTGCATGATCAAATCGGTCGCCAGCGACGGCGACAGTTGATGATGAATCACGAGATATGAGGCGAGCTGGTCCGACACCAGCGCGACCAGCCGCTCGGCCACCGTCGCGGGCAGGTATTGGCGCATCACCATGGCCTCGGTCACAGTCTCCGACTTTCCGAAGCGGTCGATAGCCTTGTCGAGGCCTTGATCGCTGATCCGCGCCGTCTCGTTGCGCATCAGCGCGGTGACGGCAGCCTCCCCGGCGCCGGCAATGAGCGCGTCCGACAGGGCCTCCGATACGTCGCGACGGACCGCGATCGCCTCGTGCTTCAGCTCCGAACCATTGCGGATGACCGCAATCAGATCGGCATCGGTGAGCACGCTCGAATCGGAAAGAATGGGCAGCGCGACGGAATCGACGTCATGAGCCAGCTTGAGCGCCACGTCGTGCGGCAGGCGTCGGGCGCTCCTGAGGCAGTGCGAAAGGGCGGCCCGGACAGCGGTCGCGACGTCCCGCGCCATAAGACGCACGATGTCGTGCGCGATCTGGAGTTCGCTTTCCGTCAGCGCGGGGCTGTCGATTTCCGCCGCAAGCTTGCTCGCGACTTCGGCACGGACGTCAACCGAGGGGTCGGCCAGCAGGCGGGCGACGTCGGCTTGCGAGAGGGCTGATGCCATTGGGCGCGTCTCCTCCGACGGGCCTTGAATGGTATCCGCTGAGCCGGAAACGGCCCGGAAAGGCCCCAAGGGCCATGCTAAGCCAGGAGGGTTAGGAGGCGGTTAATTCGAGACCGGCTCCTGCTCGCTCACACAGTGAAGTATTTCGCCTTGGGGTGGTGCAGCACTAGCGCCGAGGTCGATTGCTCGGGGTGGATCTGGAACTCGTCGGAGAGTGAGACGCCGATCCGCTCGGCGCCAAGCAGACGGAAGATCGGAACCTGATCCTCGAGATTGGGGCAGGCCGGATAGCCGAAGGAATAGCGGCTGCCGCGATAGCCCTGGGACAGGAGCTTGTCGATGTCCCGCGCGTCCTCCTCCGCGAAGCCGAGCTCGGCGCGGATCCGTTTATGGACGAATTCGGCCATCGCCTCGGCCATTTCGACGCCAAGGCCGTGCAGGTAGAGGTAATCCTGATAGCGGTTCTCGGCGAACCATTCATGGGCGATTTCCGAGGCTTTCGGCCCCATGGTCACGATCTGGAAGCCGATCACGTCGCGCTCGGCCGAATCGATGTCGCGGACGAAGTCGGCAATGCATTCGCCATCCTCCCGCGCCTGGCGCGGCAGCGGGAAGCGCGCGACTTCGGTCGTGCCGTCCTCGGCGAAGACGACCAGATCGTCCCCCTCGCCCGCCGCCTTCCAATAGCCGTAGGCCGCCTGGGGCTGCAGGATCTGCTGCTGCTCGCAAATGTCGAGCATGCGCTTCATCACAGGCCGCAGCTCCTGGCGGGCCCAGCCTAAGAAATCCTCCAGGCTCCGGCCGGCCTTGCGGAAGCCCCACTGGAATTGGAAGAGCGAGCGCTCGTTCACGTAGGGCACGAGCGCCCGCGGTTCGACATGCTCGATGATCCGGGCGCCCCAGAAAGGCGGTGTCGGGACCGGCGCATTCTGGGCCAAGCGATTGCGGCGGTTGCGGGCATAGGCTTTGTCGACCGGCGGCGCGACGGAGGTCGCTTCGCCCAGCTTGCGCTTGCGGTTCGACGGCTTGCCCTCGCGTCGCTTCTGGATCGCCGTCAGATAGTCGTCGAACGAGGCCGTCTTGACCTTGTCCATCAGCGACAGCCCATCGAAGGCGTCGCGGGCGTAGGCGACCCGGCCGGAGGCATAGGCCGCGACGCAATCCTCCTCGACATAGTTGCGGGTCAGGGCCGCTCCGCCCAGCAGGATCGGAATGTTGACCCCTTCGCGGGTCAGCTCTTCGAGGTTTTCGCGCATGACCACGGTCGACTTCACCAGCAAGCCGGACATGCCGATCGCGTCCGCCTTGTGCTCACGCGCGGCCGACAGAATGCTCGCGATCGGCTGTTTGATGCCGAGATTGACGACCCGATAGCCGTTGTTGGTCAGGATGATGTCGACCAGGTTCTTGCCGATGTCGTGGACGTCGCCTTTGACCGTCGCGAGCACGATCGTGCCCTTCTCCTGACCCTCGACCCGCTCCATGAAAGGCTCGAGATAAGCGACCGATGCCTTCATGGTCTCGGCCGACTGCAGTACGAAGGGGAGCTGCATCTTGCCGGCCCCGAACAGCTCGCCCACCACCCGCATGCCGTCCAGCAGCACGTCATTGATGATATCGAGCGGCGGTCGCGCCTTCATCGCCTGCGCCAGCTCTTCCTCAAGTCCCTTGCGGTCGCCCTCCACGATGCGGAGCTTGAGCCGTTCCTCGACGGAATCCGGTCGGGCGCGCTTGGCGGTCTCGGCGGCCTTGCGGTCGGCGAACTTCGCGAGCAGCGCCTGCAGCGGATCGTAGCCGTCGGCGCGACGATCATAGATCAGATCCTCGACGATCTTGACCTCGTCGTCGGGAATCGTGTGCAGCGGCGCGATCTTCGAGACGTGAACGATCGCGCCGGTCATGCCCGCTTTTACCGCATGATCGAGGAAGACGGAGTTCAATACGTGCCGGGCGGCCGGGTTGAGGCCGAACGAGATGTTCGAGAGACCGAGGATGATCTGGACCTCCGGGAAGGCCTCGCGGATCAGCCGGATACCCTCGATCGTCTCCAGCCCCAGCTTGCGGTCGTCTTCATTGCCGGTGGCGATCGTGAAGGTGAGCGGGTCGATCAGCAGATCGGACTGCTTCAGTCCGTGCGCCCCGGCGAAGGCGATGAGCCGTGTGGCGATGCGAAGCTTGGCCTCGGCCGTCTTAGCCATGCCCTCTTCATCGATCGTCAGCGCGATGACCGCACAGCCGAATTTCTTCGCCAGAACAAGACGCTCATGCGCGTGCTTTTCGCCATCCTCGAAGTTGATCGAGTTGATGATCGGCTTGCCGCCATAAAGCTTGAGGGCGGATTCAATGACCGGAGTCTCGGTCGAATCGATGACCAGCGGCGCGGTCACGGCGCCGGTCATACGGCGCACGACCTCGTTCATCTCGGCGGTCTCGTCGCGGCCGACGAAGGCGGTGCAGATATCGAGGGCGTTGGAGCCCTCCTTCACCTGCTCGCGTCCCATTTCGACGCAGCCGTCCCAGTCGCCGGCTTCCTGCAACTGGCGCCATTTCTTGCTGCCATTGGCGTTGCAGCGCTCGCCGATCGAGAAATAGGCATTCTCTTGGCGCAGCGAGGTCTGCCCATAGAGCGAGGCGACCGACGGCACCCAGATCGCCCTGCGCCTGACCGGCTCGGGCCGAAGCTTGTTGCCAGCCCGTCGACGCAGCACCTGATCCAGCGCATTGATATGGGCCGGCGTCGTGCCGCAGCAGCCGCCAACCAGATTGACGCCGTCCTCGGCGATAAAACGCTCCAGCCAGACCGCCATCTCCTCGGGAGTCAGCGGATATTTGGTCTTGCCTTCGACCAGCTCCGGCAGGCCGGCATTGGGCTGGACGGAGATCAATCCTTCCCAGTTTTCAGACAGGAATTTGACGTGTTCGGCCATCTCTTGCGGCCCGGTGGCGCAATTGAGGCCCATCAGGGGCACGTCAAGCGCCTCGATCACGGTCGCGGCCGCTGCGATATCGGGGCCGACCAGAAGCGTGCCTGTCGTCTCAACCGTCACCTGGACGAAGATCGGAATGTCTGATTTGAGTTCGGCCCGTGCCGCTTTCACGCCGTTGACCGCGGCCTTGATCTGAAGCGTGTCCTGGCATGTCTCGATCAGGATGCCGTCGACACCGCCAGCGATGAGCCCTCGCCCCTGGACGGTCAGCGCATCTTCCAACCGGTCGTATTCGATATGGCCGAGGCTGGGCAGCTTGGTGCCTGGTCCGATCGACCCCAGCACGAAGCGCTCCCGCCCCTCGCCATATTGCTCGATAGCCTCGCGAGCCAGCTCGCCGGCCCGGCGGTTGATCTCCTCCGCCCGATCCGACAAGCCGTCGAATTCACCTAAAGTAATAGGAGACCCACCGAAGCTATTGGTTTGAATGATATCCGAGCCGGCTTCGAGATATCCGCGATGGATTTCGCGCACAATGTCCGGCCGCGCGAGATTGAGCACCTCGGTGCAGTTCTCCTGGCCCCAATAGTCGCGCTCGACATCGAGATCCATCGCCTGGACCCGGCTTCCGGTCCCGCCATCGCAGAGGAGAACACGTTCATGAAGAGCATTAAGAAGCTTTGACAACTGCTTTTCCTACTTACTTTCTATCGCCGCGAAACCGGGAATCCATAATAATGCTGGCGTGAGTGGATGGATGGAATCCCGCGTTCGCGGGAATGACGAGCGCGGGTTTCATGCTTTCACCCGCACGCCCAACAGGTGGCAGATGCCGAGCACCAGCTCGGCCCGGTTCATCGTGTAGAAGTGGAACTGGCGAACGCCGAGGCCATACAGCGCACGGCATTGCTCGACCGCTATCATGGTTGCCATCAGCTGGCGGGTTCCGAGATCCCCGTCCAAGCCACTGAAGACGCGCCGTATCCAATTTGGAACCGGAACGCCAAGCACCGTCTCGGCCGCCTTCGCATAGTTGATGAGCGGCAGTATGCCCGGCACGATCGGAACTGAGATTCCCGCCTTGCTAACCCGATCAAGGAAGCGCGAATAACAATCGGTATCAAAAAAGAAATTTGTGATCGCACGCGTCGCGCCAGAATCGATCTTTCGCTTCAGCGCGTCGATGTCAGCGGCGGGGCTCGCAGCCTGCGGGTGACACTCGGGATAGGCCGCCACGCTGATCTCGAACGGATGCAGCTTCAGCAGCCCTTCGACCAGCTCATTGGCGTAAGCGTAGCCGCCGGGGGTGGGCTGATAGACGCCGCCGATACCGCCCGGCGGATCGCCGCGCAGCGCCACGATGTGCCTGATGCCGGCCTGCCAGTAGGCATCCGCGATTCGGTCGATCTCGTCGCGCGTGGCGTTGACACAGGTCAGGTGCGCCGCGGACGGGACGTGCAACTCGTTCTGGATCCGGGACACCACAGCATGGGTGCGCTCCCGGGTCGAGCCGCCGGCACCGTATGTCACCGAGATGAAGGTCGGCCGAACCGGGGCGAGCTTGTTCACGGCCTCCCACAGCTGCGCCTCCATCGCCTCGGTCTTAGGCGGAAAAAACTCGAAGCTGACCCTGATGTCGCCCCGGCCGAGCGCCTCCAGATGGGGCAGGCTGACGATTGCAGGCTCGGTCATGAGAAGAGCTCGAGATTGGCTTCCGGGGTGGCCGCAACGCGTTCGGCGCCCGGTTCCGGGCGCTCGCCGCGCCAAAGTTTGACGGTGAGCGGCCCGCCGGGCAAGGCCACCGCCGACCCGGCGACAAGCCCGGCTTCCTCCAGCCATCCGGCGACCGCCTTGTCCGTGAAGCCCGGCCAGCGATGCGCGTGCTCAGGCCCAAGCACGCTCGAATCATGGGGCGCGAAATCGACCAAGATGAGCCGCCCGCGGGGCTTGAGCACGCGCGCCGCCTCGAGGATCGCCGTCCCCGGGTCCGGCAGGAAATGCAAGACCATGTGGCAGATGGCGACGTCGAAACTCTTGTCGGGGAACGGAAGCTGATCGATCGAAGCCCTGCGGAGCGCGCAATTCCGGTATTCGGGTCCATCCAAATTGGCCCGAGCGACGCTCAACATTTCGCGCGAGCGGTCGACGCCCACCAGACGCTCGGCATAAGGCGCGCAGAGCTGCAGCATCCGGCCGGTGCCGGTCCCCAGATCCAACAGATCACCGACCTGGCGGCGGGGCAGCAGCTTGCGGATGGCGCGCTCGACTTCGCCCTCGGGGATGTGGAGCGAGCGGATCGCGTCCCACTCGGCCGCATGGCGGCGGAAATAGGTTTCAGCCGAGATGGCGCGGCTCTTCCGGATGGTTGCAAGGCGCTGCCGATCCAGGGCGAGCACGGGATCGTCACCGCCGACCCGTTCGAGCAAGTCCCGAGCCGCGCCGCCTGCCCCTGCCCCGGCCGCAAGTCGGAACCAGACATGCACACCCTCGGGCGCCCGCTCCACGAGGCCGGCTTCACACAGCAGCTTCAGATGCCGCGACAAACGCGGCTGGCTTTGGCCGAGGATCTCAACCAGGTCGGTGACGGTGAGATCGCTTTCGGCCAGCAGCGCGACCAGCCTAAGCCTGGTCGGCTCGGCCAGTCCGCGCAGCGCGTCGAGCAATTGAGCGAAGTTCATCCTAATATCCATACATAAGGATATCTTTATATATCATTGTCCAGAATCGCCGTCAATGGAGGTTGCTGGCGCGACATTGCGGGCAGGTTCGAGAGCAACAAGGTCGTCAGGGCAATCCGTCGAGTGCCACGAACTCGGCCTCGCACGCACCGTCTCGGAACGACTTGGCGGCTTGATAGTCGGGGGAGGCATAGAAAGCCCGCGCCTGTTCGAGCGAAGGAAACTCGACCAACGCCAGCCGGCGGGTCTCCTCGGGCCCTTCCAGCGTCACGCTCTCCCCGCCCCTCGCGATGAATCGCCCGCTATATTTGGCGAGAACGGCCGGCGTCCGCGCCATATATTCGCGGTAGCGATCCCAATCGGTGACTTTGACGCGGATGATCAAATAGGCGGCCATCGGCTCCTCGGGCGCATCTCGGCGCTGGAGAGAATTTCCGCCCCCTGATAACATTGCAACCACAATGGAACCGGAGAAGCGAATGCGATTCAGGGGGAAGACGGCGTTCATCACCGGCGGCGGGCGCGGGATTGGAGAGGTTTTCGCCAAGGCATTGGCAGCCGAGGGCGCCGCGGTGGTGCTGGCCGAAATCGACATGCCGGCGGCCGAAGCCGCAGCGGCCGGTATCACGCGGTCGGGCGGGAAGGCGCTTGCGGTTTGCTGCGATGTTGCCGATGAAAGCTCGGTCGATGCCGCCGTGGCGCGCGCGGTCGAACGGTTCGGCGGCGTCGACATCCTGATCAATAACGCCGCGCTTCACAATTTCACTTACGGCCAGCCGGTCACCAAGCTCACGCTCGACAAATGGCGGCGAATGCTGGAGGTCAATGTCCTGGGCCTCGTGATCTGTTCGAAGGCCTGCCGCGCCTCGATGGCGGCGCGCGGCGGCGGGGTGATCATCAACATGTCCTCCTCCGCCGCGGAGCCCGCGACGACGGCCTACGGCATCTCGAAGCTCGCGGTGCGAGGGCTCACGGTCGGGCTGGCGCAGGATCTCGCCGCCGACGGCATCCGCGTCTACGCGCTTGCGCCAGGGCTGATGAATACCGACTCCAACAAGGCCGATTTGCCCGAGTTCTATAAGAACAAGATCGTGAACGAGCTGCAGCTCATCAAGCGCGAGGGCCGCCCCGAGGATCTCGTCGGTGCGATGCTCTTCTTCTGCTCGGAAGAGGCAAGCTTCATCACCGGCGAAACCCTCCTGATCGGCGGCGGTTACGCGATCCGGAACTAACGACGCAATACCCTGAAGGCACGCCCGCGGACCGTCGCCAAACCGGCAAGCGCGGCGCCAAGCAGAGTCAGGGTGCCCGGCTCCGGCACGTCCAGGCCGGCATCGACGCCGTCGCCATACTCGATAGTGCAGCCGTCGATCACGCAAGCGGGCGTGTAGGTGGCGTCGTCGGTGATCACGCCGTTGTTGTCGTAGGTGCCGAACAGGGAAAAGTTGTTGAGGACGTCGTCGCCGGCATTGTCGAGAAACGCGGCTTCGATCGCGGCGTCTTCGCTCTCATCGATCGCGTTGTCGACCTTCAGGGTATTATCGGCCTCGCAGTTGGAATCCGATAGACAATCGGTCGGATCGACCGATTGCAGGTACGGCAGCGCGAACTGGATCTCGCTGTCCGCCGGATTGGCGGGATTCATTTCGAAATCGACCACCGGGTTGCCGGATTTGTCTTCGGTGACGTCGAGCGTCCAGAGATCTTCGGATACCGGTTCGCCATCCTGGTCGAAGCTGTCGATATCGGAAGCCGAGTTGGTATCAACGGCGAACACGTGCACCCCGCCGGTTTCGCCGGCGGCGGGATCGAGATGCACGTCGATCTGCGGCGAATAGCCGTAGACATTCCCCGGCGTGACTGAATAGGGATCATAGGCGGAGCCGGCGGCGGTACCTGCCGGTCCGATCCCAAACGGCATCGTGTTCGCCGCGCCGGCGGCCGTGTATTTCTTGCCGTCGATATTGAACTGCCCGGAAGCCCCGTAGTACGAGCCGGTGTTGGAAATAATATACTGAGAGCTTCCGGCTGCGTTGATATTGCTCTTGGGCTGTCCGTAGCCCTGCGGATTCCTGAATGGAATAATGGGGCCGCCGGTCATGATTACCGGTGGTCCCAGAAAATTGTAGCCTCGCTGCCCGCCCCCCTTCGGTGCGGCTATAAACGTACCGGTCGCAAAGTTCGGGAGCTGCTTGAATGTCGGGTTCGCCTGGCCGGTGAGCGAGGTCGTCACCGTCTGATTTATCGTCACCGGCGGCCCCTTCGTTTGACTGAAGGCCTTGAGGAAGGTGAGGCCGGCATTCGGTATCGGCGTAAGCTGCCCGCCCACGGGCGCGTTGAATAGTCCGCCAAGAACGTCGGCCTCGACCTGGTTTTGAGCGCCCGGAATAACGATCAGCTGGCCTGCTCCGGCCTCCGTCGCGACGGCGCCCGAGGCCGATGCAACGATGGCGCAACCCAATGAAATCGAATGCACGCGCTGCATTACGGCCTCCCTCGTCTGGGTCAGTGCCAATCACCGCGCTCTAATTCATGGTTAAGCAATTTTTGTGCCAAAGTAAGATCATAGTCGATTCCAATATCTTAGTTTGACCAAGATCTTATCGTTGTAAAAATTCTTTACAGATCCGCCCCAAGTGTTGGAATCAAATTCCAGAATTCAAAGTCGACAGCGCTCCGAGGCAAGTAAAAGCATTCGCCCCATCCATTAGATCGGAACAGGATTCGCGGAATATTGAAATTGAGCTGGTTGCTGCCGGAAGCCAGCAATCTTCAGTAGCAAAAGCTGCTTGCCGCCCGGCCCGGGCCTGTTGTCGGGGAGCGTGCTATAGGGTCATCCCCGGCGGTAGCTGCATGCCGGTGCGGGTCATGGCCGCCTGCTCGCGCGCGAGCGCCCGTTGAAACGATGCGCGCCCGCGAACGCGGGCTCCGTGGTCGGCCAGCGCGGGCCAAGGCGAAAGTTCGAGCCCGGCTCCGGCGACGGTCGCGTAGATCCAATAGAGATAGACGTCGAGGATCGACCAGGATCCGTCGTACCACCAGCGCCCATTGGAAAGCCGATCGGCGACGACGCCCAGGATCGGTGTCATCAGCTCGATTCCGCGCGCCCTGACGGCCTCGAGATTGACCGCCGTATAGCGCTGCGGCGCGCGCACCTGACGCAGGATCGGGTGCAGAGTGCTCGCGCACCAGACCAGATCCTGCAACGCCTGATTGACCGGTAGAGCGCTTTCCCTCGGCAAGAGCTCGGCCCCAGGGTTCGATTGATGCAGATAGTGAAGGATCGCCGCATTCTCGGTCAGCAGCCGATCACCGATCTTCAGCGCCGGTACCCGTCCCATCGGGTTCACGGCGAGGTAGTCGGGGCTTCGCTGCTGGAATTTCCCCAGATCGAGCGGCTGATCCTCATAGTCGAGCCCGATCTCCTCGAGCGCGTTCAAAGTAACGCGCGAGCAGGCGCCGGGCGCGTGATAGAGGGTGATCGCAGGCATGTGGATTTGCTCTCGTCGAAATTCTGCTTCTTATGCGCCGGACGCGGCGTACCACCAAGAGAGACTCAAAGAGGGGCCTTCGGCTCGCGGCAAGCCATCTCTTGACCCGAATTCCTCCGAAGTGCGTTCATAGACCGGAAGGAACAATCCGCGCGTGGCGTGAAACCAAGCCTTGAGGGAGGCATCTTGGAGTTCTGGTCCACCGAATGGCTGCGGGGTGCCGGCCAAAGCGCCTATGACTGGGCTCAGCGCACGATCGCCGACAGCGCAGCCCTTCAACAAGCCGGGTTCCTGCTAGTGGCCCTTTTGGGTCTCAGGCTTCTGGGACCGCTTCTGTCGCGCGCGCTGGATGCGCGGACGCGCAGCATTCCACCCGGGCTCGTCTCTCAAGCGGCATGGGCTTTCGCGAGAGTCGCGCCTTGGATCGTCTTCCTCGTGGCCCTCTGGATAGGGCGGCTCGCCTTCGAGCAGGTTGCGCTGTCCACCCGGTTGATCCGCCTTGCCGAAACCCTGACGCTCGCCTGGATCGTTATTCGGGCGAGCGCCCTGCTGCTGCGCGATTCCGGGCTCACCGCGGCGATCGCGGTCATCGCCTGGGTTCTGGCGGCGCTGAACATATTGGGCCTCCTCAGTCCCCTGACCGCGCTGCTTGATTCAATGGCGATCGATGTCGGGCACTTCCATCTGAGCATCCTGGTCGTGCTCAAGGCGGCGGTGCTGCTCGTCGTGCTGATCTGGGCGGCCAACGCAATCTCCCGGCTGCTGGAGCGGCGCCTCAGAGGCCTCCAGCGCATGGCGCCTGCCATGCAGGTGCTGGTTCTGAAGCTCAGCAAAATCGCGCTGCTTACCTTTGCGGTCGCGGCGGCGCTGAACTCGGTTGGAATCGACCTCACCGGCTTCGCCGTCTTCTCCGGCGCCATCGGCGTGGGCGTCGGCTTCGGGCTGCAAAAGGTCGTCTCCAACCTCGTGAGCGGCGTCATCCTGCTCCTGGATCAGTCGATCAAGCCGGGCGACGTGATCCAGATCGACCACACCTATGGGTGGATCACCAAGCTCAACGCCCGCTTCGTTTCGGTGACCACGCGCGACGGCACTGAATATCTGATCCCGAACGAGGATCTGATCACGCAGCGGGTGACGAACTGGAGCTATTCGGACGACCTCGTCCGACTGCATGTGCCATTCGGTATCGGCTATTCTTGCGACGTTCCGCTCGCCATGCGGCTTGCCATCGAGTCCGCCAAAGGCGCCGATCGGGTGCTCGAACTTCCCGAGCCCAACTGCTTGATCACGGGCTTCGGCGACAACGCGATCAACCTCGAGCTTCGCTTCTGGATTCGCGATCCGCGCAACGGAACAGCCAATGTTCGCAGCAAAGTGCTGCTCGGCATCTGGGAGCGGTTCCGCGACAACCGCATCGAGATGCCCTACCCGCAGCGCGAGCTGACGCTCAAGAATACGCAGGAGATCGCCGAGTTGGTCTCCGAGCTGATGTCCAAGAAGGAAGCCGCGGCAGGCGCGACGCTGAAGATGCCCGGCCAAAAGCCGCGCGCGGTCGATTGAGGGGAGAATGCCATGCCGCTAAGTCCGCGCGTGGAAGCGGCGATGAGCAGCCAGCTCTCAGAGAATGGTTATGCCGTCATAGAGGAAGCGATCGACCCCGAGATGCTCGAACGGCTTCGCGATCGACTTGACGCGCAGGCTGCCGGAGAGGCGGCACGGGGCGAAACCTTCAACGAAATCGGGCAGAATCGGCGTATCTTCAATTTGATCAACAAGGGTGCTGTGTTCCGCGACTTGGCGCTGCATCCGCTGGCACTCGCGGCGGCGCGGCATGTCGTGGGGAACGACTTCCTCCTGTCGAGCCTGACCGCGCACATCGTCCAATCGCCGGGTCTTGCCCAGTATGTCCATCGCGACCAGATCGCTGACTTCCGGGTGCCGGTGGTGGTCCAGCTGCTCTGGACACTGGACGACTTCATGCCGGAGAACGGCGCTACGCGCGTCATCAAGGGCAGCGACAAATGGGGCCCCGACCTGGCGCCCTGGAGCCAGGAGCAGCTCGAGAGGCTTGTCGAACCGATCGCCGCGCCGGCCGGCAGCGCGATCATCTTCGGCGGACTCACCGTGCATTGCGCCGGCGCCAACAACACCGATCGCCCTCGCCGCGGCATCCTGGCCTATTACGCCAAGCCCTACTATCGCCAGTCGGAGAACTACGCCCTATCGCTCTCCCCAGCGGTCTACGAGCGCGCAAGCGAGGAGCTTCTGAGCCTGCTCGGCTTCCGCTCGCACGCCACCTTCGGCATGGTCGATGGTCCATCCGACAATAAGGGCCATTTCCTCCGCGGCTCCGCTCTCACACCGCGACCAACGACATGGAGCGGTCCGTTGGATGCAAAAGGACGCGCGGTGGAGGCGTGATTATCGACTGAGCGCCTTCATCGCCGCTTCCAGCCCGGCCAGCGTGAGCGGATACATCCGGTCGCCCATTGCCCTGCGTATGATCGTGGTGGATTGGGTATAGCCCCAGGCGCGCTCGGGTGTGGGGTTGATCCAGGCGATACGTTCGAAAGTCTCCGCAAGACGGGTAAGCCACACCTCGCCCGATTCCTCGTTCCAACGTTCGACGCTGCCGCCAGGCTGCAGCACTTCGTAGGGGCTCATGGCGGCGTCGCCCACCACGACCACGCGGTAGTCCTTTCCGTACTTGTGGAGGATCTCCATCGTCGGAATGCGTTCGGTGTGGCGGCGGCGATTGTCCTTCCACACGCTCTCATAGAGACAATTATGGAAGTAGAATTGCTCGAGATGCTTGAACTCGGTGCGGACGGCCGAGAAGAGCTCGGCACAGACCCGCACATGGTCGTCCATCGAGCCGCCGATATCGAGGAAAAGCAGCACCTTGACGGCGTTGTGACGTTCGGCCTGCAGCTTGAGGTCCAGCCAGCCGGCATTGTGCGCGGTCGAGCGCACCGTCCCCGGCAGGTCGAGCTCGTCGAGCGCGCCCGTTCGCGCGAATTTGCGAAGCCGCCGCAACACGACCTTGATGTTGCGCGTGCCGAGCTCGACATCGTCGTCCAGATTCTTGAACTCGCGCTTGTCCCAGACCTTGACGGCGCTTCGGTTGCGGCTCTCGGCTTGCCCGATCCGAACACCTTCTGGATTGTAGCCGTAGGCGCCGAACGGCGAGGTGCCGGCGGTTCCGATCCATTTCGATCCCCCCTCGTGGCGGCCCTTCTGCTCGGCCAGGCGCTGGCGCAAGGTCTCCATCAGCTTCTCCCAGCCGCCCATCGCCTCGATCTGTCGCTTCTCCTCGTCGCTCAGCAACTTCTCGGCCAGCTTACGGAGCCACTCGTCGGGAAGTTCGCGCGCTTCGACTGCCTCGCCCGCCGCCCCGGCTGGGGGCTCGATGCCTTTGAACACCTGCCCGAAGACGCGGTCGAAGCGATCGAGATAGCGCTCGTCCTTCACCAGCGCAGCTCGCGAAACGTAATAGAAGTCCTCCACGCTCCAACCGGCAGCGCGTGCGTCCAACGCCTCCATCAGCATCAAATATTCCTTGAGGCTGACCGGAACTCGGGCCGATCTCAGGCCGAAAAACAGGCTGGGAAACATCGGCGGACTCTTCCACTCCTTCTGGCGATCACAATACGGGAACGCGCTGAATTCCTGTCAAGCCGGTCAGACCGTCGCGGAAACGATTGCGCGACCTCTGTTGCACAAGTCGGCAGTTATCGATCTGCACCCGATTAGCCGGCCAAACCCTCCGCGCTTCTTGATCGATAGCTTGCCGAGACCACGCCATTCTCTGAGAATTATTCCTGTCTATTTAACTCATTTATTTAAATATTTCATAATGTACTTTATGCCGTTAAACAATATGATCAATCTCTAATCTACACTGTTCATAACGCGTTCTACGTTATGCTGTCATAAAACTTTACAATGTAACTGTGTCCACCCCCTGGACCCCGCGAATTCCCTCGGGTGGCATGAGTCTTGCCTGTGGCGGATTGCACGAACCGAATGCGCTGCGGCGACGAATCGCGGCGTTCCTACATCACAAAGAAAGGAAATCCGATGCCGACGCAATCTAGCCGGCTGTCCTCGACCCTAGTCTCGAAATCCATTTCAGCACTTCGCCTGAGCACCGCCGCCGTCGCCCTCGTCGGCGCGGCCGTGATCGTCCCCAGCGCCAAAGCGACACAGATCGGCGATGTCTTCATCGTCGCGATGGAGAATCACGATTTAACCCAGCCGTCGACCTATACCGCCATTCAGCAGCTGCTCGGCAATTCGGCTGCGCCATATTTGAACAGCCTGATGACGCCGGGCAATCCGAACGCCGCGCAGACATCCTGGGCATCGAACATGCTGAACGCAGCTCCCGGCGTGCACCCGTCCGAGCCCAACTACATCTGGGAGAACGCCGCGTCGAATTTCGGCGTCGCCACGGATGCAGACCCTTCCGCTGGGGCTCACAACATCATCTCCTCACCCAGCGTGACGGGCCTGTTGTCCTCGAAAGGCATCACCTGGAACAACTACCAGGAAGACGTCCAATACTCTGCCTCTCCGACTGGGCTGACGAGTGCTTCGGGAACCGGCGGAACGGCGCCGAGCGGCTTGGCTGTCGCCAGCAATCCGTATTATGGCACTTCGCAATACAATTATGCGGCCAAGCACAACCCTGCTGCGTTCTTCACGGATAGCGATACGCACCCGACCTTGCAGCTCTCGCAGCTCGCGACCGATCTTACGAACAATACAGTCGGCAAATACAACTTCATCACACCCAACCAGTATAACGACATGCATTCGTCGCTGAATACGAACTTCACGTACGACGGCGTCACATATACCCACAATACCGACCAGGAGGCCGTTGCCCTCGGCGACAATTTCCTATCGCAGATCATTCCCGAGATCATGGCCTCCCAGGCCTACAAGGATAACGGCATGATCGAGATCTGGTTCGACGAGAGTGAAGGGGGCGACACCTCGGCCTACACGATCCCCGAGATCATCATCTCGCCGCTCGCCAAGGGCAATGGGTTCGACGTCACCGAGGCGCTGACCCACAGTGCCGATGTGCTCTCGATCGAAGAGCTCTTCCAGCTGGACGCGTGCCTCGGGGCGTCGTGCAGCTCGCCCGACCTGTCGGCCTTCTTCGCGGCCGGCGCGCTTCCCGACACCGTGCCCGAGCCGGCTTCGCTTGCGCTGATGGGCGCGGGCATCGCCGGAGTCGGTGCGGTGCGCCGGCGCAAGCGCGGATAGTCTCAACTTCGCGCAAGACGAGACGGCGGCTCCAGATGGGGCCGCCGATTTCGTTCAGACGAGAAAGTTCCGCCACCAATCCGCAACCAGGCGGAATGCATCGGCCTGGTTCAGCGGCGGCACCCAGCCCGTCATCGCGCGGAACACGCCGTCATCGATCTCCAGCGAGCCCAATAGGCTTTCCGCTGCCTCGCCCTTGCCGATGAGTCGCGCCGACGCCTTCAGGACCGGGGTGGGAAAACCGATTAGCCGCACCGGACGGGCGAGCGCTGCGGCCAGAGCGCGGACGAGATCCGGCGTCGAAAGCGACCAACCGTCGGCAAGGTAGAATGTGCCTCCGACCACGCTAGGCGCGACGAGGGCGATCGCGATGGCGTCAACCAGATTGTCGCGCGCGATCAGGCTCCGCGCATTACGAACCGATGCCAGCGGCAGCGGCAGCCCGGAATCGACCAAACGCAGCAGTGCGCGGAAATTCGCGCCGACGCCGGGGCCATAGACCAGCGGCGGCCTCAACACGACCGTCTCCATGCGCCGCGCCGAGGCCGCGAGCGCCAACTCCGCTTCCCGCTTGGAGATGCCGTAGGGCGTGCGGGGCTCGGCCGGATCGCTCTCGACCAGCTTGCGGCCCGGGCTCGTTTCGGCTGCGGCTTTCACTGAGCTCATGAGCACGAAGCGGCGCACGCCGGCAGCCTCAGCCTGGGCCGCGAGCCGCGCCGTGCCCTCGGCGTTGGCGCACCGAAAGGCGGAGAGCGGATCGTGCGAATCTTCACGAGTGACATGGACCCGCGCGGCTAGATGAATCACCGCATCGGCACCCTCGAGGGCGCGCGACCAATCGGCAGTTGGTCCGAGCGCGACACCACCCGACCGCCGTTCGTTGGCCCGGATCTCATGTCCGTCCCGTCGTAAGCGGGGCAGCAGCCCGGCCCCGACGAAGCCATCGGCTCCGGTCACCAGAATCCGGCTCACGCGGCGCCTTTGCTGGGGCGCGCCATCCAGAGCAGCAGCAACGCCACGAGGATGACTGCCGGGAAGATCATCGACCAGCCGCCGCTATCGGCGCTCTCTAGGGCCAATAGAGCGAGCAGCAACTGGATCAGGAGTGCCGCCGCCGCGACTTGCGCGTGGCTCCGTCCTCCCCTCACCGCCCGTTGATAGAAATGTTCACGATGGGCCTGCCAGATGCGCTCCCGACGCCCGGCTCTCCGGAGCAACGTTATCGTGGCGTCGGCGAGATAATAGAGCGCGATGATGAGCGCAGCGACCTGGCCGGCATCCATGGCGAGCTGCATCAGCTCGAATCCGAGGAGATAGCCCAGCGGCACGCTGCCGACGTCGCCGAGGAAGATCTTGGCCGGCTGCCAATTCCAGACGAGGAAGCCAACGCTCGCGGCGGCGATCGCAGCGCCGCGAAAGGCCTGCAACTCGTGGGGACCGTGCAGCATTGAGACCAGCATGATCCCAATCCCCATCGCGGCGGCGCTGCCGCCGGCGATACCGTCGATTCCATCCATGAAATTGAACAGATTGACGAACCACAGCCATGCGAGCCCCGCCGCGAGGCGATCCAGCGGCAGAGGAAGAAGCCCGGCGGTAAGCGAGAGGTCGCGGGGCAATGCGGCCATCACCAGCCCCACCGCAACCGCCTGCGCGGCGAAGCGTGGCGCGGGGCCCAGGCCACGGCGATCGTCGATCCAGGACACCGCCATGAGCGCGACGGCGCCGAGGATCAGAAGGATCTCCGCGGGATCATTCAAACGACCGGCTCTCGCCGTGCTCCAGATCCAGGCCGGTAGAAGGGCCAGCATCAAGCCCCATCCGCCGCCTCGCGGGGTCGGCACCGTGTGGCTGCTGCGCGCATTCGGAAGATCCAGAATGGCGCGTCGGAGCAGGATCGATCGCGCAAGGTAGGTCAGCGCCAGGCTCGCGATTCCGATCGCCACACAGGTGAGCACGAAGCCGCTCATCCGGCACACGGCCTGCCAAGGAGCGCATTGTAGACGGCGAGCGTCTCCCGCCCTACCGTCGCGGCATCTAGCCCGGCTGCGATGCGTGCCCGCGCGGCCGCACCCAGCCGCTGTCGCAGATCGGCGTCGCGGACAAGCCGCTCGATCGCGTCCGCAAGCGCCTCGACATTGCCCGGAGGCGCCAGAAGGCCTGTCTCTCCGTCCTTGACGATCTCGCGGCAGCCGGGCACGTCCGTCGCGACCAGCGGACGCCCGCAGGCCGCCGCCTCCATCAGGCTCATCGGAATGCCCTCGCCACCCTGGCTGGCGAGCACGGCGATATGTGCCCGCGCCCAAACCTGCCGCACATCTTCGACATGCCCGATCCATTCGACATCCGGGACTGCGGCCCAAGCACGGATCTCCGCCTCGGGGATCGCAGCCGGATTTTCCGAGTCCGGCGCGCCCGCGAGCAACAGACGCGCCGTGGAACCCCGCGCACGCAGGCGCGCAAACGCCTCGACCACTTGGGCCACGCCCTTGATCCGGAGCATGCGCGTGGCGCAACCGACGATGACGGGGTCCGCCGGCGGTTCGGGAAGCGCCGCATAGCGCGAGAGATCGACGCCGGATCCACGGATCAGAATCGTGCGCCCACCCGTGCCGATCCCCAACCGCTCCAGCGTTGTTCGGTCATCAGGATTCTCGACCAAGAAACGAACCGATCGGCTCGATGAGGCGAGCTTGAGCACGGGAAGAATCGCGGTCCTGAGCAGCCGCGCGTTCACGCCCCTCGCCGCGAACAGAAAGCCCAAGCCGGTGAACGCGTTGACGATGCGGCGGACCCCCGCTAGCCGAGCGGCGATCGAGCCGATGAGGATCGGCTTCTGCGAGACATGATGAACCAGATCGGGCCGGAGCCGCCGATAGAGCTGCGCAATTTCGAAAACCGCCATGGCGGCGCCCAAAAGGCTGACGCTGCCGCGGCGCCAGCCGAGCGGATGAAGCTCGAATCCCTCGCTCCGGATCCGCTCGCCGTGACGGTCGACGCGGGTCGCGACCGCGACCCGAAAGCCGGCGTCGCGCGCCGCCCGCGCCTGAGGCAGGCGATGAGCCCAGAAATACCAATCCTCGGTCACCAGAAAGATCAGCTTCGGCCGAGGCTCAGCCGATTCCATGATAGTCTTTGTACCACGCGACGAATTTGGGAATCCCGACATCGATCGGCGTGCTGGGCTCGAAGCCCAGATCGCGGCGGCTGTCCTCTATATCGGCCGCGGTGACCTTGACGTCGCCGGGCTGCATCGGCTCGTAACGGATCGTCGCCTTGCGGCCGAGTGCTTGCTCGATCACTGCAATGAAACGCGGGACGGGCTCGGCCTTGTTGTTTCCCAGATTGTAGAGCCGGTGCGGCCGGTCGGCATCGGGCTGCCGATCCAGCGCGGCGAGAACGCCGGCAACGACGTCGTCGATATAGGTGAAATCGCGCTCGAGCCTGCCCTGATTGAAGACCGGAATCGGCCGCCCGGCCAGAATCGCGGCGGTGAAGCTGTAATACGCCATGTCGGGCCGTCCCCACGGACCGTAGACGGTAAAGAAGCGGAGGCCCGTCGAGCGCATGCCGTACATCGCCGCGTAGCTTTCCGCGATGAGCTCGCCGCTCTTCTTGGTCGCCGCGTAGAGCGAAACCGGCGTGTCGGTCCGATCGGCCGTGGCGAACGGGGTCTTCGCATTGCGGCCGTAAACCGAGGAGGAGCTCGCATAGACGAGCGCCGGCCTCGGATCGAGATGCCTCACCGCTTCGAGAACCGAAAGCTGGCCGAGAAGGTTGGAATGAGCGTAGGCGAAAGGGTTCTCGAGCGAGTACCGGACCCCTGCCTGGGCCGCCAGATGGATGATCGCGGATACCGGCCCGGCCTTGCCCAAGGCAGCGAAGAGCGTTTCGGGATCTGCGATGTCGAGCCGCGAAAAGGCGAAGCCGTTGAGCGGTTCGAGCAGCTTCAAACGTGCTTCTTTAAGTGCGGGATCGTAATAGTCGTTCAGATTGTCGATGCCGAGAACGCGGTCGCCGCGCGCCAGCAGAGCCCGGGTGACGTGATAGCCGATAAAGCCGGCAGCTCCCGTGACGACGATCGTCATGACCGGCCCCTAAACTCCGGATGAAGGACTCGAACGGACGTGCCGCGTCTATAGGAGACGCGGCACGTCCCCGCAAGCGCGACAGGCTAGAAGCGATAGCTGAAGCCGGCCGCCAATATGTCGATCGTCACCTGGGACTCGGCCTTGATCGTGCTCGTCACCGTGACCGGCGCCGGATAGATCGTGCGCGTGAAGTTCAGCGGGCTGTCCGACACGAAGATATGCGCATAGCTGAAGTCCAGACCCAGCTGGTCCGTCAGCGCGTAATGGATGCCGCCGCTCAGCCAAACCCTGTTGCCATCCGGGACGCGTGTGTCGCGGAATGCGTCGACTGTCGGCGTTTCATCGTACTTGACGCCGCCGCGCAACTTCAGTTGATCGGTTAGCTGATATTCCGCGCCGACGGACACGGACCAGCTGTCCCGGTAGCCCTCGGGCGTCACAATGCTCGTGGTGCCGGCGATGGGCGTGGCCAGCTGCACCGCGATCGCGTTGAAATTGCTCCAGGTGTAATAGTCGACCTCGCCCAGCAGAGTGAGCTCAGGCGTCACGGCTTGCGAGATGCCGAGGTTGTAGATGTCGGGAAGGTCCAGGGCCGCAGTTCCGACATAGCCTCCGTTGACCGGCGCGAGCGCTCCCGATAGGCCGGTCAGGCTGATCGAACCGTGATCCACATTGTGTTTGATGCCGTAACGATAGGCGAAGCCGATTTTCGTTCCCGGCGCGGGCTTCACGAGGATTCCAATATGGAAGCCCGTGGCCCAGTCATGCCCGCTCAGCGTCAGCCTTCCGTCCGTTGCGACCGAGGGGCCGCCGAGCTGCAACGGGTTCGGCAATGCCTGGCGCAGCTTGACGTAAGCATATTCTTCATCGAGTCCGGCCCCGATCGACAGCCAGTCAGCGGCCTTCCAGGCTATGCTGGGCTGGAAATCGAAAGTCTCGAGGTAGCTGTCGATCGAATCATAGCGCGCAAAGCCGTCGGCCTGGAATTTCGACGCAAGACCAAACGGCGCGCCGACGCCGATCCCGACCGTGAGATCGGTCCCCGGTATCTGATAGGTCGTATAGAAGCTGCCAATCGGCGTGGCCGAACCCGGATCGCCGCCGTTGCCGCCCCCCGGGAGCGAATTGCCGCCCGATGCGGGATTTGCGAGAAGCGCCCCCAAGGAGTGCTCGGTCGAGCCGCGGTCCGTCAGTGAGGCGCTCGGAATGATGAGATCGATCGCGCTAGATACCTGGAGACCCGGCAGCTCCGTCATTCCCGCGGAATTGAAAAAAACCGTGCTGGCGTCGTCTACCGTGGCAACGTCGCCCGCTTGGGCACGGCCGACACCAGCGGCGTTCTGCTCCTGGATATAGAAGCTTCCAGCGAGCGCCGATTCGGCAGCGAACGCCGCCGCTATGGTTATACCTAATCCGATAAGACGCCTTGGACGGGATCGCATCGACGCCCTCCCCAGTTGGTCGGTGACTAGAAAAGGTGAGTGCAGCCAAACCTTTCCTAGCCGGCTACGGCACTATCGGATCCTCCGATATGACCGCGATCAAATACCGCCAAACTTTTCTAAATCCTTACCTTTCCGAGGCGATCGCCACAAGATTCAACTTTGGAGCGACGGCTTTTCGAGGCGGCCGCTCTCGTTGTCGTCAAGCCGGAGACTCTGATTCCGGAGTGGATTCGGGTGCGATCTTCAGGATCTCCGCCTCCACGGCGATGATGGCCTTGCAGGTTTTGAGCGCGCGATAAAAAAGACCGCGCTCCACATCCCGCCGGATATGCCCGAGCGCGGTGCGAATTTCGGCAAGCCCTGTGCCGCGGCCGAGATCCTCCATGAACCTCTCATAGACCGGCTGATAGATCGCTCGGTTATCGGGATCGATATACATCAGCATGATGTGGAAGTAGATTCGCTTCGCAGGCGTATCCGCTTCCGCTTCCTGCATGACGTCGCGGTCGCGGAGCAGCATGGCGTCGGTCTCCAGCACCAGCGAGCGCCCATCCTTGCCAACGGTAACCACAGCGCCGTTGATGATGAACTTCTCGCCCGCCTTGAGATCGATCTTGAGCGGCATGTTACAGTCGCAATCCCGAAAATAAAAAACCCGGGCGAGACGACTCGCCCGGGTTCGAAGGCTAGAGCCTGTTCGATTACTTGAACAGGGAGAGCAGAGCCTGCGGCGCCTGGTTGGCAATCGACAAAGTCGATGTCGCCAACTGCTGCTGGGTCTGAAGCGCGGTCAGGTTGGCCGACTCCTTGGCCAGGTCCGCGTCGACCAACGCACCGAGACCGGTCGAGGTCGAATCCGACAGCGACTGGTTGAAGGTGATCTGGTCGGAGAGGCTGCGGTTGACCGAGCCCAGGTTGTCCAGCACCGCGTTGACCGCGCTGTTGAACGTATCCCAAGCGCCGGTGCCGTTGATCATTCCCAGCGCCGAGGAGCCGTCGGTCGCCGCCATCTCTGTCGTGATGGCGCCCAGGAAGGTGCCCATCGCGACCGAGAGCTGATCGGTCGTGCCGCCGTACGAGATCGTATTGCCGTTGACGCCGGCGATCACCGAGATGCTGGTCGAGCTGTTGAGCAGGTTCACGCCGTTATAGGTCGCGCCCTGGATGAAGCTCGTGTTGACCTGATTCACCAACGACTGGAGGTCGTTGTTGTAGTAGCTGCGCTGCGTGGCGGTCAGCGAGCTGTCGCTGAGCTGGGTCAACTTCGACTTGATGTCCTGCATCGCGTTCGACACGCTGGTCGCGGCCGAGGTGGCGACGGAGATGACGCCTTGGCTGCCCGACAGAGCGGTCGAGACGGCGTCGTACGCCTTGATGTTGCCGCGGAGGCCCTGAGCAACCGCGAAAACCGAAGCGTTGTCCTGTGCAGTGGCGACCTTGAGACCCGTGGAAACACGGTTCTCGGTCATCTTCAGATTGGTGTTGATGAGGTTCAGGTTCGTCAGCGCGACCATCGCGCCGGTGTTGGTCAGAATCGAATTGTTCAGGGACATGCGAAAGGAGCTCCTATTCTAGGTTAACCGGGCGTTTCCGCCCAAAGCCGTTTTGGCTTCTGGTCATCGGACCGTCCCCAGAATGGCCTGGAGCCCCTAACAACGGATTAATCGAGCTGCCCGAGTTCGGACCGAAACGGCCGCCGACGCTCCATCTTGTTTTCCCTTTGCCCGGGCATGATGTATAGGAAACTTATGGGCAAAGCTCGATCCAACGCGGCGCTGGTCCAGCGTCTGAGGCTCGCCGGCCTCCGGCCCACGCGGCAGCGCGTGGAGTTGGCGCGCATCCTTTTTGCCCCGCCGCACAGGCACGTGACGGCCGACGAGCTTTATGCCGAGGCGCACGCGCGATCGGTCAACGTGTCGCTCGCCACGATCTACAATACGCTCAACCAGTTCACCGAAGCGGGTCTGCTGCGCGAGCTGACGCTCTCGGCCGGCTGCTCCTACTTCGACACCAATATCGACGAACATCATCACTTCTACTTCGAGGATAGCGGCCGCCTGGTCGACATACCCGAATCCGAGGTCGTGCTGGGCGGTCTTCCCAAAGCGCCTGACGGCAGCGTGGTCCGCCGGGTCGACGTCATCATCCGCGTGGCCGGTGACGAAAGCTCCGTTTCGTAGCCGCTCGGCCGCAGCAATCTTAGAGTCATTCCAAATTAGTTGACTCGGCGCACGGCGGGGACGATATGTAGCCCTGTAGGCCGATCACGGCCGCATGCCCATTGAGGAGGATATCATGACGTCGCTGAAGGGATCGAAGACCGAGGAGAACCTCAAGGCCGCCTTCGCCGGCGAAAGCCAGGCGAACCGCCGCTATCTCTATTTCGCGCAAAAGGCCGACGTCGAAGGCTACAACGATGTCGCGGCGGTGTTCCGCTCGACCGCCGAGGGCGAGACCGGCCATGCGCACGGCCATCTCGAATTCCTCGAGATCGTCGGCGATCCCGCCACCGGCAAGCCGATCGGCGCCACCAACGCCAATCTGGCCGCAGCGATCGCCGGCGAGACCCACGAATACACGGACATGTATCCGGGGATGGCCCGTACAGCCCGCCAGGAGGGTTTTGAGGAGATCGCCGATTGGTTCGAGACCCTGGCCAAGGCCGAGAAGTCCCATGCGGGCCGTTTCCAGAAGGCTCTCGACACGCTCGGTGCCTGACCCGGACCGTAAGAATCTAGGAACGGCAACCGTCCGCAGGGACGCGGCGGTTGCCGGTCTGATTCAGAGGGTCCACCAGTTCGAGAGCAATTCTTAATCTAGAGTCGGCGCGAGCCATGGCAGAACCCAATAGCGGCGCTCCGTTCCGTCACCCGATCGACTGGCAAAATCCCGATTTCTATGATCGGCAGAAAATCGAAGCCGAGATGGAGCGGGTCTTCGACATCTGTCATGGCTGCCGGCGCTGCTTCAATCTCTGCGATTCCTTCCCGCGCCTCTTCGACATGATCGACGAGACCTCGACCGGGGAGCTCGAGGCCGTGCCGAAGGATCGGTACAAGGAAGTCGTGGACGCATGCACGCTCTGCGACATGTGCTTCATGACGAAGTGCCCCTATGTGCCGCCGCACGAATTCAATCTCGATTTTCCGCACCTGATGCTGCGCTATCGGGCGGCTGAAGCGCGGGAAGGCAAGGTGCCCTTTGCCGATCGGCAGCTCGCCGCGACCGACCGCAATGGCAAGCTCGGATCGACGATCAGTCCGCTCGCCAATTGGGCAACGGACCGCAAGAACGGCATCACCCGCCCCGTGATGGAGGCTGTCGCCGGCATCGACCGCGACGCGGCGCTGCCGAAATTCGAGAGCCCGACCTTCGTCGCGCGGGCCAAGGCAAAGGGCCCCAAGCGGGATGAAACTGCGCCGGCTGCGGGGCGCAAGGCTCTGCTCTACGCCACCTGCTTCGTGAACTACAACAATACCTCGATCGGGACCGCGGCCCAGGCAGTGCTGGCCAAAAACGGTGTCGAGATCGAGGTCGCCCACCCGCAATGCTGCGGCATGCCGCAGCTGGAACAGGGCGAGATCGCGAATGTCGCGGAGCGCGCGAAGACCGTCGCGCGCCACATGCGTCCTTGGGTCGACAAGGGCTATCGGATCGTCGCGCTCGTGCCGTCCTGCGCGCTGATGCTGAAGTTCGAATGGCCGCTGATCTTGCCAGACGATCCGGAGGTGAAGCTCCTGTCCGAAAACACGTCGGACATCAGCGAATACATCGTCGACATCGCCCGCAAGGAAGGTCTGGCGCCGGGGCTGAAGCCCCTGCCCGGCGGCGTCTCGCTTCAGCTCGCGTGCCATGCGCGAGCCCAGAATATGGGCCCCAAGGCGGCCGAGATGCTGCGTCTCATTCCCGAGCCCGACATTGCCGTGGTCGAGCGCTGCTCCGGCCATGGCGGATCCTGGGGCGTAAAAAAGAAGAATTTCGGGACCGCGATAAAGGTCGGCAAACCAGTCGCCCGCCAAGCCGTTAATAACGACAAGGCGTACCTATCATCGGAGTGCCCGCTCGCGGGCATGCATATCGTGCAAGGCATGGAAAAGCTCGACGGCAAGCCCGCTACTGCACCCTATATTCATCCGGTCGAACTGCTGGCCCTGGCTTACGGACTCGTGGAGGCCGCGCCGTGACTGCGCGCCCCCGCCGAATCACGCCCTCCGACGTGATCCCGATGGCCGAATATGCCAAGGCCAGGCGCGAGCAACGGGCGCGGATTTCCGGGATCAAGAAGCAGCGGCGTGTCGAGGTCGGCCCCTTCGCCACCTTCTATTTCGAGAATTACGACACGATGTGGCATCAGGTGCACGAGATGCTCTTCGTCGAGCGCGGCGGGGAAGAGCAGATTCAGGGCGAGCTCGATGCCTACAACCCACTGATCCCGCAGGGCGACGAGCTGATTGCGACCGTCATGCTCGAGATCGAGGATCCGGCTCGTCGCAACGCCGCCCTCCAGTCCCTGGGCGGAATCGAAAACCACGTGATCCTATCCATCGCCGGCGACATCGTCCGGGCCGAGCCCGATCCCACGCGCGAGAACACGAGCCCCGACGGGAAGGCCTCTTCTGTCCAGTTCGTGCGATTTCCCCTGACGCCGGAACAGAAGCAGCGGTTCGCTAACGAGGACACCCCGGTGATGCTGGGCTTCGACCATCCCCATTATGGGCACCTCGCGATGATGTCCCCGCAGATCCGCGCTGCCCTCGCCGAAGATCTGGTGCTCTGACCGTTCGCCACGAGCTCTCCACGAGACGGGATGCTATTTCTAACAGGATGTAAAATTTACCAATCCGCAATCGGTGCTCGCTAACGCTGAAGGTCGCCCTGGTAAGTCTAATATAAGCCAC
This sequence comes from Alphaproteobacteria bacterium, assembly GCA_035293565.1. Taxonomy (GTDB): domain Bacteria; phylum Pseudomonadota; class Alphaproteobacteria; order BOG-932; family Roseiterribacteraceae; genus DATGMP01. The sequence goes on from DATGMP010000020.1 coordinate 57,928, forward strand.
CGGCGAGAGCCGATTGGGAGCCACCGGACCTCATGCGGAGCCATGACTCATTCCTCCCCGCGACATTCGAGGAACGCGGCGTGGCGCTTTCCTTCACGACGCCGGCCCTCGCTTATGCGCGAATTCGCAAGGACTATCGCGATCGGCTAGAGGTCGTGCTTCCGAACATCGGCGACGCCAAAGGAACTTTCGTGATTCCCTGGTCGGCGCTCGCCGAAACCGTGACGCTGACCGCTCACGATCGCGCGCTCCAGGAGGAAGTCCAGGACAATGACGCGATGTCTCCTTATGACATCCGCCGGGCCGAGCTCGTGATCGCCCGCGATGGGTTGGCCGGGGCGGACGCAGCCGACGCCGCCGCGAGGGCGCTCGAAGAAGACGCCAAGCATGTCGACCTGACGAACCTGATGTTCATGGCCAAGGTCATCATGGCGAGCGGTACGCTGACCAAGGAGATGCTTGCCGGTCTCGCCAACGGCAAATCCGACCAGATGGTTCGGGAGGCCGCTTACAAAGTCGCCGGGACGATCGGCCTGAAGCCGTCGCAGCTCGACGAAAAGCTGGGCACTCTTTCCCGTGTCGTGGCGCCGCTGGGCATTGAAGGTTCGCCCGAGCAGGGACGGCTGCGCCGTTTGATCCTCGGTCTCGGCGAGTTCCGCGATTCGCTCGATCGCTGGGCGGCCGACAACATCCATTGCGAGGTCGAGCTCGCACGGTTCTGCGTCGAGGTCGCCGACCTCACTCTCGTGCGCGGAATCAGGATCGCCCAGGAGTTCGACGCGAACCTTCGCGAGCCGCTCAATATCCTCAAAAACTGGGAGTTCGAGTCCCCGAAGCTGAAAAACGCGGTGATCCGCCTCTCCTGGCTCTTCGACGGCTGGGACATGATTATCCGCACATGGGAAGCGGCGAAGAAGCAGAGCCGAGACGCTCAGGAGGCAGCTCTTTTCACGATCTTCCGCGCCATGCCGCTGCTGCCGAAAGAGGAGCTCGAACCGGCCGAGGCGAGCAAGGCGAGTTCGCTCCGCATCTCCAGGAAGCGCGCGGTCCGCATGTACGAGAACTGGTCGACAGGTGAGCTCGATTTCGACCTGTTGTCCCGTATCGAGGCGATGAAGGCGCAGGTTGCATGAGCGCCGACACTACCGCAATCCAGAAGACGGTGGCGCTGCTGCGAGCGGCGCCAGAGGAGCGTTTTCTCAAAGCGATAGAATCGCTCGATCAGCACGGCGATGCGATTGAAATCATTGAAATCAAGCGCCAGGTCCGCGATCGCCTGGCCGAGTTCAGGCCTCCCCGGAAAGTAAGCCTCACCAGGGTGTTCTGCCTGCCCTTCGAGGACCTGCTTCGCGACAGCGTTGTCGAAGGCACAACCTGGATTCCGCGCGCAGCGATCAAGGTCTGCTGGCGAATCGTGGAAGGCCATATCGAGTCCAAGCACCACCTGGATCTCAAGCGACGGCTCGAGGCCGCGCTGCATCCAAGCCGCGCGCTGATATCGGAGATCGGGCATGAGCTTTGGCCGGCTGCGAGCCGAGCGCTGGCGACCGTTACAACGGCGGCTAGGAGCAAGGATCAGGCGGCTCTCGCGCTCTTCGAGAACAATCCGGCGACCATCGCTCACGCCGAAGTCGCCGCCGCCGCATGCCAGGTTGCAAACTTGATCGAGGATATGAAAGAGCTTTTTCCGATCCGGCCGCTCCGATCGCTGGACTCCGTCCAGCGCGATCATCTTCTGGCCGAGCTCCAGCGCTTGTCGACCGAGAACAAGCACGATCTGCGTTGCCTCGTTCACATCGTCGCTCATTGGACTCAGAATCCAGCCGACATTTTCCAACTTTGCGGCGATATGGATCTGGGCCCGCCCACACCGATGGGGCGCGCCTTGATGGGCAGCCGGGATACGGTCGTCGTCGCACGCGCGGCCGAGCAGATGGACGTGCTCAAGACGACGTTGGCAGGCGACGCGATCGATATTGCAGGCTGCGCCGAGTTGGTGAGTGTCGCGGCGGAGTGCCTCGATTCCGCCGACGGCCTCATCCGCGACAGCAAGGATGTCGACCCCGGGGCGGTGACGCAGATGCGGCTCGAATTGAGGGCAATGGTCAAAGGCCAGGTCATGACCGCCGCGTCTCAAGCTCTCTCCAGCGCTTGGGAGGATCGCAACCACGGCCACGGCGCCGTCGGACGCGAAGCCGTCATTGCGGCGGAATCAGCCGCTCGGGCAATGCGCAAATGTGGCCGGGTCGCCCCCAGGCTGGGCATGGAGACGGACATCGCCAAGCAAATCAGCTCAAGCATGGCCGCTGTGCGCCACGGCGTCGACGAGACCCTGGCCGTTCTCGGGAAATTGAACGGCCAGACGGAAGCCGCCGCCGCAGCCCAGGCGACGGTCGCGAACGCGACCCGGATCATCGAAATTCTGGATGGACCCGAACGCGCTTACGAATTCTATCGCGAGAAACGGACCTTGCTCCGGGCTCACGCTTGACGCCTGGCCGAACGCGCGCCCAGTCAAGAGAAGAGCACATTGCGCGGGTGCGCCAAAATGTCTTGAGCGCGGTGCGCTCCTCGTATATGAAGAAAAGAAAACGGGCCGCCAAAGGCGGCCCGGAGTTTAGGGAGGAAACGCCTCAAGTGAGGAGGCGTCGGATATGGCGGGGAAGGTGCCATATCGATTCCCTTGATATCGCAACCGCGAAGAACTTGATAGTGCACCGCAGCGCGGCTGCTATGCGTGCAGGGCATAACCTTGCGTTTTCAGTCAAAAATTTCGTGTTGCGGTGCGCAAAAACGCAAGTTGGCGAGTCTCGATCGGATGTTCGCCGCTGGCGACCCCGGCAGGACTTGAACCTGCAACCCTCAGCTTAGAAGGATTATCCCAAGCCATTGATAATGCTGGCGTTTTCTTGAAACCCGCAGAAACCTTGACCTGGCATATCCCGACACGTACCGGCCGGGAATATCGTTGACCAAACTCATTGCGACAAATTGCGACAAGGAAAAGGACGCCCGTGCGCCGCGAACCCAGCAGATGCCGAGGGTGACACGCGGCCGCCAAGATTCAAGACAGCGTAGAGCCGGTAGGGCACGCTTGCCCTTGAATTTGTCCGGCGGGAACTCGGATGCGAGCCCGCGCAGTCGATTCCCAAGGCGCGCACCTCCACATTCCCTGGTATCGAATCGACATACGACCCTTTGGTAACAGCCCGATATATGATACATTTCCTCGGATGAAAGCTCAAGTGGCCCGAGGAACTGTATCAGAGGGGACCCGCACTCAGCGGGCGCAGCTCACCGCGTTCCTACGCGAGCATGGCATCGCCCGCCTGGCCGAAATCCGCCGAGCCGGCGTCACTGCGGCAACCGTCTCCCGGCTCGAACGGGAAGGCTTTGTCACCAAGCTCGGGCGTGGACTCTATCAGCTCGCCGACGCCGCCCCTGAAGGCAATCATAGCCTTGCCGAGGCCGCCAAGCGCGTGCCCAAGGGCGTCATCTGCCTCGTCTCGGCCCTCACTTTCCACGGTATCACCGACCAGATGCCGCGACGGGTGTGGATCGCCATCGGTCCCAAGGGCTGGAAGCCCCAGATCGACTACCCGCCGCTGCGCATCGTCCGGTTTGCCGATAAGTTTCTGCGCGATGGCGTCGAGATGCACGACATCGAAGGAGTTCCGGTACCAATCTTTGGTGTGGCGAAAACTATCGCCGATGTCTTCCGTCACCGCCGCTCTATCGGAATCGACGTCGCCGTCCCCGCTCTAAAAGAAGCGCTGCTCCAGCGAAAGGCCACGCCATCCGAAATTTCGGCATGCGCGATGCGGGGCGGTGTCTGGAACGCACTTCGCCCCTACCTCGAAGCGTTCACCGCCGATGGCTAAGCCGCCGACAAACATCGCCGCGTCCGTACGGGCACGCCTGCTCAATCTCGCGCGGCAGACCAACCAACCGTTCGACGTCCTCCTGACGCGCTTCGTTCACGAGAGGCTGCTCTACCGGCTAAGCCGCTCGCCGCACGCAGACCGCTTCGTCCTGAAGGGCGCGATGCTGCTCACTACTTGGCTGCCCGAGACGGCACGCGGCACGCGCGACCTTGATCTCCTGGGATTTGGCGATGCCAGCGAGCAGCGCATTCTCCGCATCTTTCGCGAAGTGCTGGCGATCGCCGCCGACGATGGCGTCGCCTTTGATCTCGATGCATTGCAGGTCGGGCTGATTCGCGAGGAGCTCTCGAATATGGCGGCGTTCGTCTGCGTGGTACAGCCTTGCTCTCTGGCGCGCGCGTCGCGATCGTCGTCGACATCGGCTTCGGGGATTCCGTGGAACCGGGTCTCGAGACGATCGACTATCCTGCGCTGATCGACCTTCCGGCGCCGCGGCTGCGCGCCTACGCCCCCGAAACAGTCATTGCCGAGAAGTTCCAAGCCATGGTCGCGCTCGGGCGTGCCAACAGCCGGATGAAGGACTTTTACGACATTTGGATCCTGACCTGTCGCTAGCTTGTAAAGATGTCCGGTTTTTGTAGCTCATGATCTGTCCGCTTCGTTTTTGCTTCTTTCTCCGGGGGGCATGCCCCCCGGAGAAAGAATTGCCGGCGTGGAAGCGTGTCACGCGGCTTGCCCGATTGTCTCGATGATGCGGCCGCGGGCGCCGTAGTCGGCGAGGCGATGCGGGCCGAGGAAAACGGCGATCGTGCCATCGGGGTATTGGTGGACGCGCACGGTCGCTTTGACGAAGTGCGGCCTGAGCCGGCTTGGCGGCAGCTGGAGGCTGAGGCGGTTCCATTTGACCG